>NZ_JBECOX010000018.1:0-73505 GCF_040104525.1 Pseudoalteromonas sp. XMcav11-Q | reverse complement strand
TAGAGTCAACTGAAGGGCCGTTGAAGACTACAACGTTGATAGGCGAGATGTGGAAGTGCTGTGAGGCATTAAGCTAACTCGTACTAATTACCCGAGAGGCTTAACCATACAACGCCAAAGTGGTTTACTAGAATTGTTCCAGACAATTCCTAGCATGACCTCCATCCATGGAGGCCTTAGCTAACAGAAGTTAATAGACTAAAGTAGACAAAAGAATTTAATCGCTTTTTCCGGATTTATATTAATGAAGGATACTTCATTAATGAACAGAATTTCCTGATGAACATAGCGTTTTGGACCCACCTGACCCCATGCCGAACTCAGAAGTGAAACAAAACAGCGTCGATGATAGTGTGGGCTTCCCATGTGAAAGTAGAACATCGTCAGGGCCAAATAAGAGAAACCCGTTGCAGCAATGCGACGGGTTTTTTGCTATTTGGGGTATAGAAAACCTCGCAAGCCAATTAAAACCTCGCGAGGTAAACTCGCTCCTACCACAGTATCAGCACAGTGCAACATGGTGCGAGGTGGTTTACCCGCCTATGAGTTGTAATGAAGTTCCGGCAAAAAACCATGTACATCAAAACCCATTGCAGTAATGCGACAGGTTTTTTTGCTTATAGAGATTTGAAATTAAAAAAACTTCGCGAGGTACACTCACTCCCACTATAAACACAGTATTGTGGGAGGTTTGAGAGAGTTAGGTGGTTAAATAACGCGAGAGAAGCGGGTGTTTTTGACTTGGTTTTGTAAGTAAGCATCAAAGCACATGCAGATGATGCGAATAAACAAATTGCCGTTACTTGTGACTTTTATGGTGTGTTCATTCAGCTCTACCAGTCCATCTGCTGCTAGCGGCTCTAGAGCGTTAAGTGCTTGAACGAAATATTCGTCAAAATTTATATCATAACGTTGCTCGAACACCTTTTTATCTAACTCAAAATGACAAATAAGCTGTTTGATCACAGCCGCGCGTATTTCATCATCACCACTTAAGGTTATCCCTTTAGTGATCGCACATCTTTTATCACTTAAAGCATGATAATAAGGTTTTAACTCTTTCTCATTTTGCAAGATCATATGACCAATTTGAGAAATGGATGACACACCAAGACCTAACAGGTCGCACTCGCCATGAGTGGTATAGCCTTGAAAATTACGGTGTAGATGCCCTTCATTTTGCGCCACAGCCAGCTCATCGTCTTTTTTGGCGAAGTGATCCATACCGATGAATTGATATCCAGCAGTGGTCATCTGTTCCAGTGTTTGCTTAAAGATCTCAAGTTTTTCTCCCGCACTTGGCATGTCGGCTTCTTTTAGCTTTCGCTGTGCTGCAAATCTATCCGGAAGATGGGCATAGTTAAATACAGAGACTCTATCGGGAGAAAGCGCAATAAGTTGCTCAATCGTTTGCTTGTAGCTCTCTACTGTTTGAAATGGTAACCCATAGATCATATCCATATTAATAGATTTAAAACCGAGCGTTCTCGCTTCAGTTAAGGTAGCCAGCACTTCATCTAGATGCTGTGGGCGGTTTACCGCAGCTTGTACTTCATCATTAAAATCTTGTACGCCAAAAGACACACGATTAAATCCGAGCTCGTGTAGGTGACGCATCATATTTGGTGCAAGTGATCTTGGGTCTATTTCAATACCACGCTGTGCACTTTGAGAGAAGTTAAATGCACTATTGAGCATTTCGATTAGACGTGTCATTTGCTCTGTAGTTAAGAAAGTTGGTGTACCACCGCCTAAATGAAGTTGTTCTACACGATACTCAGAAAATAGCGGCGCTTTTGCTGCGATTTCTTGTGCTAAGTAATCTAGGTAAACGTCAGCTTTGGATTGATGACGAGTAATGATTTTATTACAGCCACAGTAGTAACATAGTTGATGACAAAAAGGGATATGAATATACAGCGAGAGTGAACGAGATTTAGAGCCCGTAATAGCCGCTTGTAACTCTTTTTGGCTATAACCAGACTCAAGCGATAAGGCCGTTGGATATGAGGTATATCTAGGACCAGATATATTGTACTTGTTGATAAGGGAATCATTCCAAATAGGTAAATTAATCACGATACGCACTCTCGAGTTTTATTAAGAGTGTCAGTGTACTTTTTACCGTCTGGGCTAGACTTGCCTTAGATCAAAACACGCCGCGATTGCGACGTGTTTTAGTGTTTGATTAAAGCTTAAATTGGTTTACTGTTGAGTTAAGCGCCTTGGCTAAGTCGTTCAAGTCGCGGGCTTCATCTGCCAGTACATTGGCGTGGTTGGCCGTGCTATTAACGAGCTCATTAATTTGGTTAAGACTATTGTTAATATCTTCTGCAACAACGGTTTGCTGCTCTGTTGATGTCGCAATTTGATGGCTCTGGTCTTGTACTGTCGTGACCGACTCTGTGATTTCTTTTAAGGCATCAAGCACGGCTTGCGTTTCCTCTACGGTCCCCTCTGCGCGGTCTTGACCTTGCTGCATCATCACTGAAGCTTGTTGTGCAATTTGCTGTAAACGAGAGATCATATTACGAATGTCATCGGTAGACTCTTGCGTGCGGCTTGCAAGCGATCTGACTTCATCAGCAACCACCGCAAAGCCTCGACCTTGCTCGCCCGCTCTGGCGGCTTCTATGGCGGCATTGAGTGCCAGTAAGTTCGTTTGTTCAGCAATACCGTTAATCACATCGATAACAGCACCTATGTTACTGGTTTCTTGTTCAAGTCCGGCAACCACTTTTGCGGCCTCACCAATATGGAGTGCTAGTTCAGTCATGACTTCTTGGGCTTGTGATGAACGTCCTGCACCTTCATTGGTAATACGTTGTACGACATCAGCGGCTTGGTTGGTCTCTTGTGCATTACGTGAGATTTCAGTCACAGTGGCTGCCATCTCGGTCACTGCCGCGCTTACGCTATCTACCTGTTCTTTTTCGCGCTGAATTTCGCTGTTAGTATTGTTTGATACTTCACGCAATTGGGCGGAAGCATTACTTAATTGCTCAGCTTGTGCTGCGGTATCGAGCATCATTGCTCTAAGTTTATCGATGAAGGTATTCATATGCAGCGCGAGTTGACCAACTTCATCTTTACTGGTGATATCGATACGTCTAGTTAGGTCGCCTTCACCTGATGCGATGTCTCGCATGGTTTCGGTAAGCGCTACAATCGGTTTGGTGATCATTTGCGTGGCGAGCAAGATCATTGCCACGATAATGGCTAAGATAATAATCAAGGCTGTGATTGTGCTCATTACGGCGTCATTTACAGGCGCTTCGATCAGCGACACCGGAATAAGTAGGCCAACGTGCCAATCCAATAGGGGGTTGTCTAATTTCACATTGTCATAAACAACATAATACGCTTCCCCTTTGAACGTGACTGTACTATTGCCAACGGGGTTACGCTTGATAGCGGCATTTAGAGCGTCAAAGCCTGATGTATTGGAAAACTGGGATTCAAGGCCATCTAAACCTTCTTTGCCTTTCTCGCCTTCATCTGTGGTAGAGAGTGAATGACCAGTACGCTTGGATAAATGCACAACATTTAAATCACCATCGAGCAAAAAGCCAAAACCTTTATCTTGAAACTTGATACGTTCAACCATATCGTTCAATTTATTGATCTGTAAGTCGACGCCACCCATGGCGACGAGTTTGCCGCCGTTATTGTAGATAGGTTGACGGATCACAGCAGACACTGCACCGGTATTGATATCGGTTGCAATTGGACCAACATACAATTTACCTACATCCAGCGTATCCTGCCACCATGGGCGCTGATAGGCGTAGTAAGGTCGACCATCCGAATATGCTGATGTACGATCATTTTCTTTAAAATATTCACCGGTGTTTGCTGAGGCAATAAAGGCTGAGAGAATATTTTCATCACCTTTGGCGATTCTAACTAAGTCTTCATTGACCTCTTGATAGTCTTTATCTTTAGTCAGATCGGCGCCACGGGTATTATAATTTTCAAACCAATGAATGTTGTGAGGCGTAGAAACAAAGGTTTCAACTACTTTACCGTATTGGCCAAAGAATGCTTCCATCGCCAATTTTTCGGCTTGAATATAGCTTTGCGTTTCTCGTTCAATTCCATCTCGAGAGAGCGTTGCAATATGGCTGACGAAAAAGCTTGATGCAATAATTAATAATACGGAAATGGTGCCGCCAATTAGCAGCAATATTTTCTTTCTAAGGGATAAATTCTCAAGCATGACACTTCTTATTTTTAGCTTATGCAAACGGTAATCAAACCATAGATAACAGGAGAACGCCACCGTTTGCGTTAACTTCTTTTACATAGATAATACAAGGTAACTTCCTAGTTAAGGTAATATTCATATGAAAGTATTAAATCGCAGTCTGGTGGTACTGGGCGCGGGTTGGCTCGGTGAAGCGTTGTGTCGCGAAGCTGAGTTGCAAGGGTGGCAAATAGAAGGCACCAGAACCCAAGCTAGCGAGATGCATAGCTGGTCAAGGCAGCTGGTCTTAACTGAAAATGGCACCTTAGCGCACTCAATTTCTTTACACAACGCGTATTGGGTGTGTGCGATCCCACCAAGAGCTAGGCATGTCGATAGTAACTATTTAGAAACGTTAGAACAGGCATTGTTACTTGCAAAGAAGATGTCAGCAGCAGGTTTCTTATTGTGTTCGACCACTGGCGTTTATAGCACCGAAAATGGTGAATATGATGAACAAGGTAAGTTAGCGGATAAAGCCAACCAGCGTGTTGATATACTAAGAACTGCTGAAGAGATGGTGCTTAACGCAGGCGGTAAAGTGGTGCGCTTAGCAGGTCTTCAAGGTCCCGGTAGGGAGCCTGGGCGATTTGTAGCAGGAAAAGCCTTGTCTAGCTCAGCGAATGGTAGAGTGAATATGGTTCATCGCGGTGATGTTGTTGCTGCAATCAATACCGTGATCGCGCGGTGGCAGGATGCTGCAGACATTTATAATGTTTGTTATCCAGCACACCCCACGAGACAGGCGTTTTATCAATATCACTGTGAAAAGTTAGGGACTGAGATGCCAAGTTTCGCTTCGTCAAAAGAAGAAGCGCGCATTATCAAAGCCGAGCGTATTACCGAACTCGGCTTTGCCTATCATCATCCGATTGTTAATGAATCTGAGTTAGGCTGAAGGTAAGAGTTGTGCTGGTAGCAAGTGCGCCAGTGCAGCTTGACCCAATAACGCATTAGCACTTTCAATATCGGGTGCAAAATACCTATCTTTGTCATAAAAGCTCACGACTGCTCGTAATATTTGCTGAGCAGTAGCCACTTTGTCAGATGGCTTAAGTGGCGCTCTAAAATCTAACCCCTGCGCTGCAGCAAGATATTCAACTGCGAGTACACCTTGGGTGTTGTCAGCCATTTCCTGTAAGCGTCTTGCCGCAAAGGTTGCCATGGAAACATGGTCTTCTTGGTTTGCCGAGGTTGGGAGGCTGTCAACACTGCCAGGATGTGCGAGTGTTTTGTTTTCAGAGGCCAGTGCCGCAGCAGTGACTTGCGCAATCATAAAGCCCGAGTTTACACCGCCATTGTTAACTAAGAAGGGAGGCAGTTTTGATAAGCTCGAATCAATAAGCAGCGCGATACGACGCTCAGCCAATGCACCAATTTCAGCAATGGCAAGCGCTAGGTTATCAGCCGCCATCGCGATAGGTTCTGCATGGAAGTTGCCGCCAGAAATAATATCTCCAGCATCAGCAAATACCAGCGGGTTATCTGTTACCCCATTGGATTCTACAAGGATCACCTCAGCGGCTTGCCGGATCTGAGTTAAACAGGCACCAAGCACCTGTGGTTGACAACGCAAGCAATAAGGATCTTGTACTTTTTCACAATCAACATGAGCATCACTTATTTCTGAGCGAGTTTGTAAGATATCTCTAAATGCCAGTGCAGTGTCGATTTGGCCTTGCTGACCACGAACTTCATGAATACGCGCATCAAACGGCGAGCGGCTGCCCATAGCCGCTTCAATGCTCATTGAACCAACGACACAGCTTTGCGCATAAAGATCTTCAGCTCTGAAAAGACCTTGCAGTGCAAAGGCTGTAGATGCTTGTGTACCGTTAAGTAGTGCAAGACCTTCTTTTGCAGCTAAAGTAAGTGGTTCAAGTCCTGCTATTTTTAACCCATCGATGGCATCGATAAGTTCACCACGATAGCGAACCTGACCTTCGCCAAGGATCGGTAAACACATATGCGATAGTGGTGCAAGATCGCCTGATGCCCCGACTGAGCCTTTCTTGGGCACACAAGGATAGACTTCGGCATTAACCAAGGCCGCTAAGAATTCAATTACATCCAAGCGGATCCCAGAGAAACCACGAGAGAGTGAGTTGATTTTTAGTACCATCATGAGTCGAACGGTGCTATCGTCCATTAACTCGCCAATACCGGCTGCGTGCGACAGTACAATAGAGCGTTGTAGCAACTCTAATTCGTCTTTTGCAATTTTGGTGTTGGCCAGCAAGCCAAAACCCGTATTAATGCCGTAAACGGTGCGCCCTTCTTTGATTACTTGCTGAACTGTGTCTGCACTGTTAGCAATAGCGGCTTTCGCTGATTCGTCTAAGCTGAGATGAACAGGCTGTTGATTGATTTGTCGTAACGTGTTTAAAGTCAGTTGGCCTGGGATTAAATTTAGTGAGTACATACTTACCTTCCTTCCAGCATAGGTAAATCTAGTTTTTGTTCTTTTGCACAGTCTTTGGCTATGTCATAACCGGCATCGGCATGACGCATTACACCGGTACCTGGGTCATTCCATAGTACGCGAGATAAACGGGCGTCTGCTTCGTCTGTGCCATCTGCCACAATAACGACTCCCGAATGTTGACTGAAGCCCATACCAACACCACCGCCGTGATGCAGTGAGACCCAAGTTGCACCGCCAGCCGTGTTTAACAAGGCATTGAGTAACGGCCAGTCCGATACTGCATCTGAACCATCCATCATCGATTCCGTTTCACGGTTTGGACTGGCTACAGAGCCAGAATCTAAGTGATCACGACCAATCACAATCGGTGCTTTGAGTTCTCCATTTTTGACCATTTCGTTGAATGCTCGTGCTAAACGCGCTCTGTCCTTCAGTCCAACCCAGCAAATACGAGCAGGCAGGCCTTGGAATTGAATGCGCTCGCGCGCCATGTCTAACCAATTGTGAAGGTGTGGGTCGTCTGGGATAAGCTCTTTAACTTTCGCGTCTGTTTTATAAATATCTTCAGGATCGCCAGACAGCGCAACCCAACGAAATGGACCTATGCCTTGGCAAAACAGTGGACGAATATAGGCAGGAACAAAGCCCGGGAAATCAAAGGCGTTATCAACCCCTTCTTCTAGGGCCATTTGGCGAATGTTATTCCCGTAGTCAGTTGTCGCGGCCCCGCGCGATTGCAGCGTTAGCATGGCTTGTACTTGCACTGCCATAGATTGTTTTGCGGCTTTTACAACTGCTTGTGGATCGCTTTCGCGAAGCGCGGCAGCCTGAGCCATAGTCCACGTTTGCGGCAAGTAGCCGTTTAGTGGATCGTGCGCAGAAGTTTGATCGGTCACTACGTCAGGCGTGATATTGCGCTCAACCAATTCAGCATACACATCCGCGGCATTGCCCAACAGGCCAACTGATACCGGTTGCCCTGCAGCATTCGCTTCATCAATGATAGCTAACGCATCATCAAGTGTGGTTGCCTTTCGGTCAACATAGCGTGTGTTAAGACGAAAATCGATTCGTGACTCATCACACTCAACAACGAGGGCGCTAAAGCCTGCCATAGTTGCCGCGAGTGGCTGCGCGCCACCCATGCCGCCAAGGCCACCGGTTAAGATCCACTTGCCTTTTGCCTCACCATTAAAGTGTTGCTTTGCCATTGCTACAAAGGTCTCGTATGTGCCTTGTACTATGCCTTGTGAGCCAATATAGATCCAAGAACCAGCGGTCATCTGGCCGTACATCATCAGGCCTTTTTTATCGAGTTCGTTGAAGTGATCCCAGTTAGCCCAATGTGGTACTAAATTTGAGTTAGCAATTAATACACGAGGAGCGTTGCTATGAGTTTTGAATACCCCGACAGGTTTACCTGATTGCACCAGTAAGGTTTCGTCTTCTTCTAAGCGGTCTAACGTTTCAACGATTTTATCGAAGCATGCCCAGTCGCGAGCGGCACGGCCAATACCGCCATAAACGACTAGTGCATTTGGGTGCTCCGCAACTTCAGGGTCAAGGTTATTCATCAACATTCGCTTTGCCGCTTCAGTCAGCCAGTTCTTTGCGGTAATGTCTGCACCTCGTGGCGCGCGGATCTCGCGGCTAGGATCTAATCTTGGGTTATCACTCATTCTGCTCTCTCCTGTTGTATATACAACCTAAGTGAAACGTCTAGTTGCTGCGATTGCTTAGTTTCACTAGGTTGTTAGTCTATTTGTATTGCATGACAACCGAGGCTGCCATGTCGTTTTGATTTATCTGCCGCGATATTTGGCGACACTTTATGTGTTACGACCTTTGCTTAAAGGTGAGATGACCACCTAAGCGATATTTACTGCCTGGCGAAATTAATCTCGCGAAGCTAACAATGCCCTTTGCAGACCAAGTTCGGCGGATCATTTGTAAGCATGGTTCTTCATTATAAAGCCCAAGCCACTGGCAAACCTCTGGTGATGGCATAACTGCTTCAACGGTGTGTCTAGCCTCAGTGAGTGGCGCGACTTGAGATAAATATTCATGAGGGGTAGTCAGTTCAAAGTTTTGGTCTAAATACTCCGGTGCCAACTGTGGATTGACAAAGCGCTCTTCGACTTGCAGTGGTTGTTCATTTTCATTATGTACAATTACGCTTCTGTAGACTGGCGCGTCCGCTTCTACACCGAGTGCAATAGCGATAGGTGCTACTGCTGCAATAAGTTCAAGCGTTAGTACGGTGCATGAGTATTTGCCATTGCGTGCGTTGACCTCGTCGGCAATATTTCGGATCTCAAGTAACGAAGACTGAGATTTAAAACTGGCAACAAAAGTACCTAGGCCTTGGCTACGAGTTAAAATTCCGGCTTCAGTTAGCTCGCTTAGTGCTCGTCTTGCGGTCATTCGGCTAACATTAAATTGGTCAGCTAACTCATTCTCCGACGGCACGCGCTCGTTTTCGAGCCAGCGCGCGGCGCGAATATTATCGATAATATATTGTTTTATCAGCGCAAATTTAGGAAGCTCAGGCACAATTGTTGTCTCGAGTTCATATTTATGTAAATAAAGATGGCACACTTCTCTTGTATATACAAGTATCCCTGATAGACTCAATGGATAAATCTCGCAGTGAGCGAGTTTCTTTTAATGTGTTGGCATATGGATTTGATTTAGATTAGGACAAGTATGATGTTAGAAGCCGATTTGCTTATTATCGATGTCAATATTGCAACTATGGATCCCAATTTGGATACCCCTTATGGTGCGATAGAAAACGCAGCGATCGCTATTAAAGATGGCAAAATTAATTGGTTAGGCCCTCGTAGTGAACTACCTGAGGTTGACGCCATAGCAACCCCTATTCATAAAGCCAATGGCCAATGGTTGACCCCAGGGTTAATCGACTGCCACACGCATATTTTATTTGCAGGTTCTCGGGCCAACGAATTTGAGCAACGATTACTGGGGGCGTCATATCAACAGATTGCCGCGCAAGGTGGTGGTATCGCAAGTACCGTTAAGGCGATACGATTGGCAGACAGAGAAACGCTATATGTTAACGGTAAGAACCGCTTGAATAGTTTACTCAAAGAAGGGGTTACCACGGTTGAAAGTAAATCGGGTTACGGCCTAGACGTTGAAAATGAGCTAAAGCTGCTAGAAATTAATCAACTACTTAATGAGCATCACCCGATTGATGTGCATAGCACGTTCTTGGGCGCACATGCATTACCCCCAGAATACAAAGATAATAGCCAAGCCTACATTGATTTAGTCTGTGATGAGATGCTGCCACAAGTTGCTTCGCGCCAATTAGCAACGGCTGTTGATGTATTTTGTGAGAACGTCGGATTTACCTATCAGCAAACTGAGCAAGTATTTACTCGAGCACAACAGTTGGGATTACAGGTTAAATGTCATGCTGAGCAGCTATCTAATCAACATGGCAGCGAGCTGGTGGCAAAGTTTAAAGGGCTTTCAGCGGATCATATTGAATATCTTGATGAAGCTGGTGTGGAAGCGATGGCGAGAGGGGATGTGACTGCGGTACTTTTACCCGGCGCTTTTTATTTCTTACGAGAAACGCAATTACCACCAATTGACTTGCTCAGAAAGCATAAAGTAGCAATGGCACTCGCGAGCGACTTCAATCCAGGTACTGCGCCTTTGTGCTCACTGCGATTAATGCTAAATATGGCATGCACATTATTTAGAATGACACCGGAAGAAGCGCTTAGCGGTGTTACGGTTAATGCTGCGAAAGCCTTGGGGTTGAGCGACCGTGGAGTATTGAAAGTTGGAACGCGCGCGGACTTAGCGTTATGGGACATTACCCATCCTGCACAGTTAAGTTATCAATTTGGTGTAGCGGACCTGTCAAATTTGTGGATCTTAGGTAAACTTAATCAGTAATGATCCTTTTATAAGCAACAAATTATGCTTTCAATTTCAACAGCTAGTGGCGGAGCCACGGAATTATTGCTGTCTGAAGGAATAGCGATACTAATTACGCCAATGATGGCTGGCATGGCCGGAGCCATTGTAATGGGGGCGTTAGCATTAATGTTGCAGCGCCCCTCTGGTATGCTCAAGCTGGCTCACCTTAGCAGTGCAACACTTGCAATACTGCTCGCCTTTACGGGCAATATCACTACATTACATTTACTTACTCTGACGATACTCCTGTATCTATTCCATGGCTTACAGGAGCACAAAAGTGGCTTATTGTTGATAAGTGCTGCTGCGATAATCACTTTAGTAATGTGGACTGTGTCTGAATATCTATGGACATTTCCTGCCCAGCATGGCGCAATTGTCATTGTGTTTATGTATATTCTTTTCCTTGCCTATCAAGCGTATAGCAGCGCAAATGAATTTGAATTGAAAGAACACAATGATGACCACACCGAGCATGAAAGTTTGGGGTTACCTGGTCGGCAAAGTTTTAAACGTGCTTTTAATGAATATCGCCAAACGGAAGGGAGCCCTTGTATGCTCGTGCTAGTCCGTCTCATGGGTTTCGAGCAGGTAAATTTTCATTTAGGGCGTGAGTTTGGTGACTTGCTGCTAGCTCAGTCGGCTAATCGTATTGCACAATGTTTGCAATCAGGCGATGTTATGGCCATCACTCATGGCAATGAAACTGCGAAAATGGCGCATCTAGGTGGTCTTAACTTTGCGTTTGTATGTTCGTTAAAGCATGGTAAGCACTTTCATGAGCAGCTGATAGAGGAAATATCAAACAGCACTTTAAAGCCATTCAATGTTGGTAGCTGTACGTTAGAGATCATGATGCGTGCGAGTTATGTAAATTGCGATGAAGAAATGGGGCAGCTTGAGAACCTGATTTCTTGCGTGTTTTTAGCGCTAGATACACAATCAGAAGCGCATCAGCATAGCCATCAACAGGTCGTGCCGTATCAACAACGCATGCAAATTCATCGGCTGGAGCAACAGGTTAGGTTGTCGGAGTTAGCTAAAATCAACTTTAGATCTGAATTTGAGCTCTATTTTCATCCAGTCGTTCGTCATGAAGATAACAGCATTGAGTTTGTTGAATTACTGTTGCGTTGGCAGCATCCAAAGCAAGGGATTTTAAGTGCCAATGAGTTTATTGATGATATTCGTTTAGTTGGACTTGCCATTCCCGTTGCTGAATATGTATTAGAGCGTGCATGCGAAATTGCATTGGCACTGAAAATGGAAGGGATCAGCGTTCCCATCAGTATTAATGTCTTTGGTGCTGAGCTCTTGAGCGAAAGCTTTATCGAGTTTATTGACTACACTATGCTCAACCATCAGTTAAGCCCTGGCGCTATCATTATCGAGTGTCCAGCTAGTATGCTTGCCGAACTAGATGAGCAAGAAATTGCGATGATCAGTCGTTTGAAGAACTTGGGTGTAAAAATGTGTGTCGATAGCTTTGGTGATGCGCCGCTGGTACTTGCTAAATTACCCGCACTGCGTTTTGAGTACGTGAAACTGTCGCGCAATATGACGCAAGAACCAGAGCATATGGGGCATACCAAATCCTTGGTAAAAGGCATTGTAGAGATGCATCAAGAAAAGCACTGTCGCGTGATTGGCGAGGGTATTGAATCTCTCGGGCAACTCGAGTTTGTAAAAAGCATTGGCACGGTGGCAGCGCAAGGGTTTTACTTTTCTCGACCACAGAACAGCAATATTTTGATCAGTTGGCTGAAACAAAGGCTACCTCAATAACTAGGAGCGCCTTACCTTTACATTGGTTTGGCTGTGACAGTGTTTAGCGCCTCTGTTGACGGGTACTTAAATAAGCGTTCGCAAGGTTCGTTAGTATTTGGCCACAATGTTCGATACCCGCCTGCTCACCAAGTGGGTGTCTAGCCGGGGCTGCTTCACATAAGTGCAAATATTTAGCATGTCGAGCCTGAGCCATACGGTACACAAAATATTCGGCATCGCTACTTGTGAAGCCTTGATAGGTCAGGGCACTTGCAGGCATACCGACGATGGCATCAACGTCTAACTCTACGCCTAATGGAATGTCGCTTGGCATCGTTGCCAACGCTTTGTCGAGTGATGCGGATAAACTCTGAGTTTGCCTGGTTTTTATCGCTTGATAACTTGAAAATCCGAATCCAGCGTTTTGCAATTGAGTAAGGATTGTTTGGTTGTTTTTGTGCTCGTGCAAGCCGATGACATGATAATGCGACAAACTACCAGCTTGATGCGCGTAACTGAAGCCATTACCGCTATGTCGCCCTTCACAAGCTCGAAAGTCAGCATGAGGGTCAAAGTTGATGGCACCAGCGGCATGCTTGCTGGCCTCAAAATGTGCCTGCAAAATACCAAAAGCATTATTGTGACCACCACCAATGATAATTGGCTCCAAGCCTGCAGCAAAGATAGGTGCTAGGGTTGCAATAACTTGGTTGTCGAGGTCAGCACAGAGAGTGCGTAGCTGCGCTAGCTGTTCGCTATTAGCGTTATCGAGCGATAGTGCACGCGTTTGAATAGCGAGGGTATCCACCTCGCCTAGCAACAAAACCTTATCGCCTGACAAAAACTGGTTATCGGGCTGATTCAAAAAGCGTTTTAAGAAGGCTTGCCAACCGAGCTCGGCACCGCCTTGCCCGCAATTGGCGCGTGGACCTATATCCTCGGGGATCCCCAACAACACGTAACGGATCCCAAATTGGGCCGCGTCTCTAAGCGAAGCCGCGTAGTCATGATCACATTGTAAAAAGCTTATGCTTTGCCAAATTCTGGTTTCACCGGCTCTTGCACTGACAAAAGTGGCAATATTACTTTCATCATATATACGGACTGCTGTACTCATGACTGTTACTTCTAGCGCTTAATTGTCTTCGTTATCATCTTCTAAAATTAACTCTTCCGCAGAGATGATAATACCCGTGGAGTCGGCGTAAACAAAATCATCTTCGTAAAAAGAGACACCTGCGAAATTAACGGGAATGCCGACTTCGCCGCTGCCACTACTATCTGCTGCTACTGGGATAGAAGCGATTGCTTGAATGCCAATATCGCTTTCTTCTAATTCATCAACATGGCGCACCGCGCCGTAAACGATGATGCCTTGCCAGTTGTTCTCGACCGCCAGCTCAGCTAAATCAATATCAACCAGTGCACGACGAGTTGAACCACCACCATCAACGAGCAGCACACGACCAGTACCGTCTTGTTGTAGTACATCTTGGATCTGCTCATTGTTTTCAAAACATTTGACGGTAGTGATACGACCACTAAATGACGTCTGGCCGCCAAAATTGATGAACATAGGCTCTAGCACATCAACCACATCAGCAAAGTGGTCGCAAAGATCAGAAGTGCTGTATTCCATATTGAATCCTCGAATATTGATTGTCGATAACCAGTATACTCTCATACTTGTGCTTAGCAATGCTTTGATTCAACTTACATATTTGTGTCTTAAAAGTGTCACCTATTTGTTATTTTGCTCTTCTATGCTGATATTGTGAGCAATTAGGCGTGACTCGAATGATGAAAGCAAAACTAGCCGAGCTGGACGCTGCATTATACTTTGTGGTGTTTTGCCCTAAACCAAGAAACTGGTTTAGATTGATAGCATTAGGTCTATCCAAAAGTGGCAACGGTGGACTCTATGTGTTGGTCGCAATTGCGTGCGCTCTGTTTTTGGAGCAGCTAGGTCAGCAATTTGCACTCACCGTGATTTTGGCCTTTGCAATTGAAAGGCCGCTTTACTTCTATCTAAAAAATCGTTTTGCACGATTACGACCATGTGACTGCTACGCAGTGAAAGCCTTGTTGACGCCGAGTGATAAGTTTAGTCTGCCCTCGGGGCATAGTGCTGGCGCTTGGCTATATGCGACTTGCTTGATGGAGCAAATTCCACTAGCTGCGTTTCCGTTGATGATTTGGGCTTCAGGAGTGTCATTGTCACGCGTAATTGTAGGGGTACATTATCCACTTGATGTGGTGCTTGGTGCGGCAATGGGTGTTGCCTGTGCAAGTTTAGCGATAGTGATATTAGGAAGCGTATGAAAATACTATATGGTGTTCAAGGAACGGGAAATGGCCATACGACTCGAGCTCGGGTAATGGCAAATTGCTTTCGCAACATGGGAATTTCTGTTGACTACTTTTTTTCTGGACGTCCTTCGGAAAACTATTTCGATATGCATGATTTTGGTGATTATCGCAGTTGCCGAGGGTTGTCATTCGTTACCGAGCGTGGCCAGTTAAATCGTTTAAAAACTTTTCAGTCGCTCAAGTTTGGTGAGTTTATTCGCGACGTTAGAAAATTAGATGTATCAGGTTATGACTTGATCTTTAACGACTTTGAGCCTGTCAGTGCGTGGGCAGGAAAGCTGGCAAAGGTTCCGGTGATAGCAATGAGTCATCAAGCGTCATATTTATATGATGCTGTTCCACAATTTGCCGTACAGCCTTGGCACAAAGCCCTGATCCGGTATTTTGCACCAGCTGATATTCATCTTGGGGTGCACTGGCAACCGTTTGATAAGCATATTATTCCGCCTTTTATTCCTTACGAGGCTGAGCAGGAGCAATGTGCATCGATAATTAACAAAGTTTTGGTTTATCTGCCGTTTGAAGCTTTGGATAGCATTATTGAGTTGTTAAAAGATTTCCCTGATAAGGAGTTTTACTGCTATCACCCGGATGCTGACAATGCTTCTTTGCAACATATTCACCTAAGAAAACCGAGTCGTTCTGGGTTTATTCAGGACTTAAGAAATACCAGTGGTGTGATTGCAAATGCCGGGTTTGAGCTTTCTAGTGAAGCATTAAAACTCGGTAAAAAACTGCTACTTAAACCATTAGATGGTCAATTTGAACAGCAGAATAATGCACAGACGCTAGCCGAACTCGGTCATGCCCAAGTGATGAATTATCTCAATGCTGGGGCGCTGGAAGAATGGCTGCGAACAGACGCGAAGGCATCGTTTTATTTTCCATCCGATCCTAGCTTGCTAGTGGAGTGGTTGATAGGAGGTCAATGGCACAATATTGATTTATTGCACAATCAACTTTGGAACGGTGTTAATAATTTGTATGTAAAAGCGGCGTAAATATATTAATTTGTAATATGAACCCAGAATAATTACCTATTATGAGGCAAGGCTGAAAGGCTTCAGCTATACTTTAGCCAGTCTATTAACATTGTAGGTAAGCCGATGGCGGTATTAGAAAATCTGACTATCAGACGTCGTTTGCAAGTGAATGCATTAGTGGTAGGGATTGCCTTGGTTGTTATGTTAATTATGATCATGTACGAAGCTCGTACTATGCTGAAATTGAATGAAACCATTCAATATGCAGAAGAGCTCGACATTCATGAATTAGCAATGCGCAAACACGAGAAAAATTTCCTTTTTTACAAGCAGGTAGATTCACTCGATGAGTTTGAAAACGAGTATCGTGAGCTGCAAACTAAGCTCGCTTTGTTGCAAGGTACTTTTTCTGATTTTGATATCGATTTAGGTCGGATCAACGAATTTGAACGCTTAGCAAAAAGTTATTACGATGACTTTCAAAAAGTGGTGCAATTACAAAAAACAATTGGCTTGCATCCAAAGGATGCTCTTTACGGTGAGCTTCGTGGTGCGGTACACGAGGTAGAAACACTACTAAAAGAGCAGCAGAATTATCAACTCCTTTCAACCATGCTGCAGCTTCGTCGAGCCGAAAAAGACTTTATGTTACGTTTTGATACCAAATATCTTAAGCGTTTTGACGAGCTAGTTGCACAGTTTTCTCAGGAAATTCGTAGTGCTGGGTTTAACGCTCAATATCAATCTAAGCTACTTAGTTTATTGAGCACCTATCAATCCAAATTTGCGGGTTTAGTTCGAGCACAAGAAGCACTTGGCTTAGATTTAACGAGCGGTGCGCTTGGCAAGATGAAAGTGAGTGTTGAGAAAAGTGATGCGGTGGTCTCTGAAGTCGTGGAGCAGGCAAAGGCAGAGATCAAAGAAAACGTTGATAAAACTCAGATGCTTGCCATCGGTGTATTTGTTGTGGCTGGTATTATCGTGATGACTTTGGTGTTATCGACTAGTCGCTCAATTATTCAGCCCGTAGAGCGCGTTTATCAAACCATTGAGCGCATTCGTCGTGAAAATAATTTAAGTCTACAAATTGAACAAAGCGGTAATGACGAAATCACGATTATGACCCGTGATTTTAATAGCTTAATTTCTGACTTCAGAGATCTCATTGCTGATGTGAATGGAGCGTTGGCAACTATTAATGAAGCCACGGATCATTTAACGGAGACAACAGCCCAAACGAGTACTGGTATGGCTGAGCAGTTGCACGAAGCGGATATGGTTGCAACCGCTGCGACCGAGATGCAAGCGACCATCCAAGACATTTCTCATAATACGGGTGAAGCTGCGCATAAAGCCGAGACAACGAATGAAAATGCGCAACAAGGTCGCCGTGAGGTCACAGCAACAATTGAGCACATCATGCAGTTATCGGAATCGTTAGGTGGTGCTTCAAGTGTTGTTGCTCAGTTAGAGCGTGACGGTGAAACTATTGGCTCGGTATTGGATGTGATCCGTGGTATTGCAGAGCAAACAAACTTACTTGCGCTAAACGCTGCTATTGAAGCTGCACGTGCGGGAGAGCAAGGTCGAGGTTTTGCTGTTGTAGCGGATGAAGTTAGGTCACTTGCGCAGCGTACTCAAGACTCCACGCAAGAAATCGAAAGTATCATTTCTACACTGCAACAGCGTACACGAGAAGTGGTGAACATCATGGAACAATGTCGTGAACAAGGCAATGAAAGTGTGTCGCAAGCCGAGAAGGCTGGGGAGTTGCTCAGCATGATCACCCAAGATGTGCAAACGATTATGGAAATGAGCACGCAT
The DNA here is from genome assembly GCF_040104525.1 of Pseudoalteromonas sp. XMcav11-Q. Taxonomy (NCBI): domain Bacteria; kingdom Pseudomonadati; phylum Pseudomonadota; class Gammaproteobacteria; order Alteromonadales; family Pseudoalteromonadaceae; genus Pseudoalteromonas; species Pseudoalteromonas sp. XMcav11-Q. The sequence goes on along the minus strand of NZ_JBECOX010000018.1, from coordinate 55,933 downwards.
ATCGCGACGGCAATTGATGAACAAAACCAAGTTGCTTCAGAAGTGAATAAGAACGTGGTTAAGATCAGAGACATTGCGCAAGGTGCCTCAGAGCATGCTCGCTCTAATGCGCAAAGTAGTGAAGAAGTCGCAGAGCAAGCGCGCGTATTACACGAAGCCGTGGCTAAGTATCAGGTATAAACACCAATTCAACCTGAGGTTCTTAATGTCAAAGCCCCACTTAATTTATAGTGGGGTTTTTTATTAAACCTGAGGCTCGGATAAGAAATGAGCTTGCTTATTATTTTTAAGGTTCAGGTTGATTGTCATTTTGAATATTGAGAAGCGTATTGCATTTAAGGTGACTCTATTCAACATCGTGAGTAATATGTACTGTTGTAGAAATTTTCCGGATCGTCTTAGGTAGGGGTTTGCATCTTTAAAAGGTATGTTTTATAAAGAGAAAATCACATGTTGAAAAGGAATATTTAAATGAAACTCTCCACACGTAATTCTTGTATCCGGGGGCTATTTTTACTTTTGGCTATGGGAAACTTTTCTGTTCAAGCTTCGATGTTGTGTCGAGATAGCTTCGATACTGTACGCAATAACATGACTAATATGAATTATAAAAGCTTTGATCAAACACCTAACTCTGGGTGGCGAGTACTGTATAATCAGGGTTGTTATTTAGAAGCTGCAATGCTCATTGAGCAATATAAAACCATGACTGGAGAGCAGCAAGCAAGTTTGCAATGGCATTTATTTCAGAATTACGCTATGGCGGGAAAGCGAGAACAGGCGATAGAGGTTGGAGAGGCACTTCTGCTCTCTGCGAAGAATAATCCTGCCGAGTTCCTTTGGGTAGAGTATATAGCCGCGAGTGTTGCGTTTTTAAAAGAAGATCGAGTGACACTAATGAAGATGCGTAACAAGCTAGCGGCACAAGCTGATTTCTTCCCTAATAAGATGAATTTAAAGGTTTTAGATAGCTTGGTCGATAATGTCAAATCTTCGTATCAGGCTGCTTATCAACAGTAAATTTAAGGCACAAACTTGATAGGTACGCTGTCCTTTTGGGTTTTATACTCTTCTACCGCGTTTACATATTCCTGCCATAGCACATCGTGTTGTGTAGCTATAGTGTATAAGTATTGCCAGCTGTAGAGCCCTGAGTCGTGGCCATCATCAAAAACAAAGCGTGCAGCATAGTGACCAACGGGTTCAATTTTCTTTATGGCGACATTCTGTTTGTTTAGCACGAGTTGCTTTTGCGCCGGACTATGCCCTTGCACTTCGGCGGATGGTGAATGTGTTCGTAAGAATTCGGCACTTAGCGTAAAACAGCGGCCGTCCTCAAAATAAACATCGAGTACTTTACTGAGCGTATGATAATGAAGTTTGGTGACTTGATACATAATTGGTATAACTCAAAAAGCGGAGCAAGGCTCCGCTTTTGATTTTAATTTACAGAATGAAGCGGCTTAAATCTTCATCCTGAACAAGCATGTCTAAATGCTGTTCAACGTAGGCGGCATCAATCGTCAAGGTATCACCGGCCTTTTCACTGGCATCGAATGAAATCTCTTCCATCAGCTTTTCCATCACAGTGTGAAGGCGGCGCGCACCGATGTTTTCAGTTTTCTCGTTGACCTGATATGCAGCTTCAGCCAGTTTAGTGATAGCGTCATCGGTAAAGTCGATAGTGACGTCTTCTGTTTTCAGTAGCGCTTGTTGCTGCTCTGTAAGAGATGCATTTGGCTCAGTTAGAATACGTTTGAAATCACCCGCAGTTAGTGCTTCTAGTTCAACGCGAATAGGTAAACGACCTTGTAGTTCAGGGATTAAATCCGACGGCTTGGCCATTTGGAACGCACCTGACGCGATAAATAAAATGTGGTCGGTTTTTACCATGCCGTGTTTAGTATTAACGGTTGAACCTTCGATAAGTGGTAGTAAGTCGCGTTGTACACCTTCACGGCTAACATCTGGGCCAGAAGATTCTCCGCGCTTACAAATTTTATCGATTTCATCAATAAACACGATACCGTTTTGTTCAACTGACTCAATAGCTTGCTCTTTAAGCTCTTCTGGATTAACAAGCTTTGCAGCTTCTTCTTCAATCAATAGCTTAAGTGCTTCTTTAATTTTCAGCTTACGGTTCTTTTTCTTGTCACCCGACATGTTTTGGAACATGCTCTGTAGCTGGCTGGTCATTTCTTCCATACCAGGAGGTGACATGATCTCAACATGAGGCGCCGTTTCTGCGATGTCGATCTCAATTTCTTTGTCGTCTAACTGACCTTCACGTAGTTTCTTACGAAATACTTGACGTGTTGACGAATTTTCATTTGGCTGAGACTCACCCCAAGCGTCTTTTGCTGGTGGCAAAAGTGCATCTAAAATACGCTCTTCGGCGGCTTCTTCAGCGCGGAATTTGAATTTCTTGGTTTGCTGTTCACGTGTTAGTTTAAAAGAAACTTCGACTAGATCGCGGATGATGGTTTCAACTTCTTTACCAACATAACCCACTTCGGTGAACTTAGTCGCTTCTACTTTGATAAATGGTGCGTTAGCAAGTTTTGCTAGACGGCGGGCAATTTCAGTTTTACCTACACCCGTTGGGCCGATCATCAAAATATTCTTGGGTGTAACTTCTGCACGCAGCTCTTCATCAAGCTGCATACGACGCCAACGGTTGCGCAGTGCAATCGCGACGGCTTTTTTGGCTTTGTCCTGACCGATAATATGTTGATCAAGCTCGTGCACAATCTCTCTTGGAGTCATAGCTGTCATGACGAGTCCTATTACAATTCTTCGATAGTTTGGAAATTATTGGTAAATACGCAGATATCGCCGGCGATCTTCAGGCTCTTTTCCACGATTTCTTTCGCACTTAAGTCGGTATTTTCAAGTAGTGCGGTTGCAGCCGCCTGTGCGAAGTTACCACCACTGCCGATAGCAATAAGATCATGCTCTGGCTGCACCACGTCGCCGTTACCTGTGATGATAAGCGAGGCGGTTTCATCGGCTACCGCAAGTAGGGCTTCAAGCCTTCTTAATGCTCTGTCGGTACGCCAGTCTTTTGCCATTTCTACGGCTGCTTTAGTGAGATGGCCTTGGTGCATCTCTAGCTTTGCTTCAAAGCGTTCAAATAATGTAAATGCATCAGCTGTACCGCCAGCGAAACCAGCCAGTACTTTACCATTGTATAGACGACGTACTTTACGTGCGTTGCCTTTCATAACTGTGTTACCAAGCGAAACTTGGCCATCACCGCCGATAACCACTTTGTCATCGCGACGAACACTAACGATGGTAGTCATAGTAATCCTTATCTGGGCCTGTGCCCGTGTAACTCTAGATTAGTAGGAAATATGGGTGGACTTATAAAAATCAAGTCCAGCCCCAAATCCCGCAGCCAAATATCCCAACGCGTTGTAATTTGTTTTTATCGCTTTCTGCTAAACGCTTGGTATCGTAGGGGCCAAGACGGACACGATACCAGACACCGTTACTCCCTTCGGTACGACGGATCTCCGCGATTAATCCAGCAAACGCAACTTTGGCTTTCATGGCTTCGGCTTGGCTATGGGTTCTAAATGAACCACACTGCATTTGATAGGGACCTTTGCTCTCGATCTCTTTAACTTCGACCTTGATTTCATGATTTTTAATTTCTTCAATGAACTCAGGTGGGCGAGGCTTTGGTTTAATAACCTTTTGCTCGGCAACTGGGTGTGGGTTTTTGGCTTGCTCTACTTCTTTAGGATCGGCATTGGTTTTTATAAACCAAAGACCGTAGGCAAACCCTCCGATTAGTAGAAATGCAAAAATAGCAGCAATAACAGGAAATTTCGCCGATTTTTCTGGCTTGTCTTTCCCCTTGCCTTTAGGTTTCTTATTGATGTAATCGTGCTGTGCCATAGGTTATTTGATTTTAATAGCTATCCATTGGATCAACATCTATGCTCCAGCGTACTCGATTGGCAGACTCATGCGTAGCGATATAGCGCGCAAGTTGCGAAAGGTAGTCCCGCAGCACAGTGCGTTGTTGTGCGTGTATGTGTAATTGATATCTGAACTTTCCAGCTATTCGTTCAAGTGGTGCTGGAATTGGACCCAGCAATTGTATACCAGGATAGGGGGTAGCAGGAACCAAATCCGACAAAAAGCGCAATACTGTATTTATATTTGTTGCCTCGGCGCGGATGATAGCTAAGTGTGCGAAGGGGGGAAGCATAGCTTCTTCACGCTCTTGTAAGGCATATCGCGCGAAGTCGCCATAACCATTATTAATTAAATCTTGCAATAATGGATGTTCTGGAAAATGCGTTTGCAATAACACGGTTCCCGCTTCACCGGCACGTCCGGCTCGTCCAGCAACTTGCGTAATGAGCTGTGCCATTTGCTCGGTTGCTCTAAAGTCACAAGAGTAAAGTCCTGAGTCCACATCCAAGATAATCACAAGGCTGACATCGGCAAAGTGGTGGCCCTTGGCAAGCATTTGAGTGCCGACCAGAATTCGCGCGCCACCTTGATTAATTTCTTCAAGGGCGCTTTCAAGGCTGCCCTTACGGCGCGTAGAATCTCGGTCAATGCGAGTAACGGGAATATCAGTGAAGCGTTCGCTTAAAAAGCCTTCGAGTTGTTCTGTACCAAGCCCTGTGGGCATGATTTGGGTGCTGCCGCAATCTGGACACTGTCTCGGTACAAAGTCCTGTTCACCACAATGATGGCATACCAAGCGGTTCATGTTTTTATGGTACGTGGCGCTGGTAGAGCAATGTTTACAGGTATTAAGCCATCCGCATTCGTGACACATCAATGTTGGTGCAAAGCCCCGACGATTTAGAAACACCATAACTTGCTTACCGCGAGCGAGTGTTTTTTCCATCCAATGTAAACTCATTGGTGAAAACCCGCCTTGTTCTGGCTGACCTTTCATGTCGACAAGGTGAAATTGGTTGTCGTGCTGGGTCTGCGCTCGTTTACTCAGTGTGACGAGTTGATATTTGTTGGTAATGGCTTTGTGTAATGTTTCTAATGCCGGTGTTGCGGTTCCCAAAAGCAAAGGGCAGTGTGCCTGATGCGCTCGAAATGCAGCGAGATCTCTGGCGTGATAGCGCAGGCCTTCTTGCTGTTTAAACGAGTTGTCGTGCTCTTCGTCAACGATGATCATGCCGAGATTTTGAAATGGCAAAAAAATGGCCGAGCGAGTACCGATGACCAAAGCGCTCAGACCCTTTTCGGCGCGACGCCAAGTATGTAGGCGTTCGTTATCGGTTAGATTTGAATGCCATAAATCAATGGGCAGGTTATTAAAGCGTTTTTTGAAGCGGTTGACCGTTTGTGGTGTGAGTCCAATTTCAGGCACTAAGATCAGTGCTTGTTTACCCGCTTTTATTATGTTTTCAAGGCTCTGTAAGTAGACTTCGGTTTTACCACTTCCCGTTACACCTTCGATTAAAAAGGTACGGTAACCGACTTGTGCATTAACGGCGCTGCAAATAGTCGCTTGCTGGTCGTTTAGGCGTGGCTTTTCGCCTAGCTGTAATTCGTTTTGCGACCAATCACTATCATGCTCAATAGATTGTGAGATAAGCGCTTTTTCTTCTAATGCTTTAATTGTTTGGCTAGCAAATCCGAGCGCTTTGAGTTCACTTAATTTTATTGCACCACCTTCATATAATTGAGAAAGCAGCGCTTGTTGCTTTTTGGCTCGCAGTGTTGGTAGTTTCTGCCCTTTTTCCGTTAATCTGACGATAGGGATCTGAGTTTTGTCTGGGCTTCCACCATCTCTGAGTACTGCCGGTAGTGCTGTGAATAAGGTATCGCCAATTGGATGACAGTAATACTGGGAGACAAAGTGTAAAAAGCTAAGTTGTGCTTGATTAAAGACAGGATGCTCGTCCAACACCTCAATAATTTGCTTGAGTTTTTCTTTTGGTACATCGGTGTCGTCTTTTTTAGCAAGCGCAATCGCTGTGCAGCGACGGTTGGCAAAATTGACGGTGACTCTCATTCCTGCTTCAACTTGCATGGTTGGTGCTAGCAAATAGTCGAATGTTCGGTGCAGTGGCAGCTTTAAAGCTACTTCAAGAATGAGCATGTATTACAATTCCATAAAGTGAGCGCAGTGACGAAGTATATACCTAAGGTGGTACGAATTGAAAACGTACTCTGCGACGGTGATAAAAAACTCTGAAATATTGCTTGTAGATTGTTCAGTTAAGCACTAAAATACGCGTCCACATTTTTGTATAACTACGTATGGTGCCAGACTTCGGGTTTGGAGAGCGATACGGCCTTAACTAGAGGTTGCTATGAAAGAAGGTATTCACCCTAATTACGAGACGATCACTGCATCGTGCTCTTGCGGTAACAAGTTCGAAACTCGTTCAACGCTATGTAAAGATATTCACCTAGACGTATGTTCTGCATGTCACCCGTTTTACACTGGTAAGCAGAAGATCCTTGACACAGGTGGCCGTGTAGATCGCTTTAACAAGCGTTTCGGTGCACTTAGCAGCAAGAAGTAATCTTGTTGGTCTAGTCGAAAAAAGCACCTTTAGGGTGCTTTTTTTGTGCCTGTTTGAAAATACCTTCTCGATTTATACATCCTATTCTGCATCAGCAGATAGACCGTCAGTCATCCCGTCTTATTGTGTCTTTTATTCTTCTAAAATAAAAAACTTGCCAGTTTGGCAGCAAAACTTTACTGATCTCTTGGGTAGAGTAAAAACTCTATTTAGCAGATAAATATTGAACATTTACGAGCTTAAGTTGTGAAAATAATCAAAGCTCATATAGTAAATAGTATCAGGTATGAGCACTTAATATAAACTAAAGTCAGTATATTGCGATTAAATGTCGGTATCTTGACGTTAAAGTTGGTTAAGTTGCAATTTTCTTATTGTTTTTATAGTTGGTGTGCATTTGTGCTAATTTTATACATTCCGTGCTGGTTTTAGCGTCTTGTTTTTTAAGTTTTAGTCATTTTATTTGTGAAATATTTCTTAAAATTGAGCTTATCTTCTCGGAAAAGTATAGAAAATACCATGCTAGTGGATAGACCTGATTTTACTTGAATAATGAGCAAAACTCGGTATTGTGTGAATACGGTCGATTAACTATATGTCCTATTGACATACCGCGACAGCAAAGCACATACGCTTGTTGAGTGGTTGAATGTCGTCGCTCATATAGTTAATCGCACTGTGTGTTGCTGTAACCAGCTAGCTAGGTTGCCAACATTCAGAATGCGAACGTTTACCACACTCTCACATTAACTTCGTAGGAAAATATCGCGCCATGACAGACTTTCGTCAACAAGCTCTAGATTATCACGAGAAGCCCGTTCCAGGTAAAATCAGTGTTGAACTCACTAAACCTGCCGAGACCGTAAAAGACTTAGCACTTGCATACAGCCCAGGTGTTGCAGAGCCAGTACGTGAAATCGCGGCTGATCCGGCGAATGCATACCGTTACACGGGTAAAGGAAATATGGTTGCGGTGATCAGTAATGGTACGGCAATTCTTGGCTTGGGTAACTTAGGTCCTTTGGCGTCAAAGCCTGTTATGGAAGGTAAGGCACTATTATTTAAGCGTTTTGCGGGCCTTGATTCAATCGATATCGAAGTTAAGCACAACACCACTGAAGACTTCATCAATACTGTGGCAAATATCGCAGACACATTTGGTGGTATTAACCTTGAAGATATTAAAGCGCCAGAGTGTTTTGAAATTGAGCGCGCGCTAATTGAACGTTGTGACGTTCCTGTATTCCATGATGATCAGCACGGCACTGCAATTGTAACCGCTGCGGGTATGCTGAATGCGTTGGAAATCCAAGGTAAAGATATTCATGATGCGATTATTGTGTGTCTTGGCGCGGGTGCAGCCGCTATTGCTTGTATGGAATTACTGATCAAATGCGGTGCTCAACGTGAGCACATCTATATGCTGGACAGAAAAGGCGTGATCCATACTCGTCGTGATGACCTAAATGAATACAAAGAGCTGTTTGCAAACAACACGGATAAGCGTACGTTACAAGACGTGATTGCAGATGCGGACGTATTTGTTGGTGTTTCTGGCCCAGACTTACTTTCTGCTGAGGATCTAAAGCTAATGGCTGACAAGCCAGTGGTATTCGCTTGTTCTAACCCAGACCCTGAGATCAGCCCTGAAGTTGCACACGGTGCACGTAATGATTTGATCATGGCGACAGGCCGCTCGGATTATCCAAACCAAGTAAATAACGTACTGTGTTTCCCGTTTATCTTCCGTGGTGCGCTTGATGTACGCGCAACCGCTATCAATGACGAGATGAAGATTGCAGCGGTTGAAGCAATTAGAACGATTGCGAAAGAGCCTGTACCTGCTGAAGTGTTAAAAGCGGCTGACGTAGATAGTCTTGAGTTTGGTCCTGAGTACATCATTCCAAAACCAATGGATCCGCGTTTGTTACCTCGTATCGCAAAAGCGGTAGCGGTAGCTGCAATTGAATCAGGCGTGGCACAAATCGATATGCCAGCTGGATATATGGAATAATACTATAGGTTTAATCCAAATGAAAAAAGCCTCGATTGAGGCTTTTTTTGTGTCTGTATTTCCAGAGCGAAAGAGCAGTTATCACTCTTCGTTTATTTCTGGGATCTCCAAACCGCGCTCTTCCATTATTTGTCTTACCTCTAAAGGAATACGCTCTGGATTATCTTTTCTCAAGTCTTCATCGCTCGGCAGTGGCTGACCTGTGAAGGCATGTAGAAACGCCTCACATAAAAGCTCACTGTTCGTGGCATGACGTAAGTTATTCACTTGGCGACGTGTACGCTCATCAGTTAGCACTTTGAGTACATTCAGAGGTATGCTCACCGTGATCTTTTTTACTTGCTCTGCTTTTTTACCGTGTTCTGCATATGGGTGAATATACTCACCGTTCCATTTTGCCATAATTGTGTACTTGCCTCAGTTACATCAATGCCAATATGACTGGGTTCTGGTCTACATTATTCACCAACCGCATGAATATAGGGATAACCTTACGAATTAAAGATAAATCCCAAACTCAAATAGATGAATAAACTAATCCGCCATAGCGAGATAGAAGAATCTCTGCCATAGTTTTCAATAACTCAGTCGTATTAGCAACGCCTAGAGTGGCGAAATTTTATCGGTTTAAAAAAGATAGTCAAATACTAGTTATTTAGCCATTTAGCGGTATAAATGTTTTGACTTCTGGTTTCTGTTGCTCTAACCTTTTAGACGTCTAAACATCCAACTATCTAGGTGACCTTATGAGTCAAGTTAATAAATCGACGGTAGCAGTGCGTCACGGTATAGAAGCTGATAAAGCGCATGGGGCAGTAGTGCCACCGCTTTACCTTTCTACCACCTATTCTTTTGCCGATTTTGATACCAAACGCGACTACGATTATGGCCGCAGCGGTAACTTTAATCGTGATGTGCTTGCACAGGCACTTACCGAACTTGAAGGTGGTGCTCGTGGTATTATTACCGCCACTGGCATGGCTGCCGTTCACCTAGTAACTCAACTGCTTAACCATGACGATATGCTGGTTATTCCACATGACTGCTATGGTGGTAGCTATCGCTTGTTTACATCGCTTGCAAAGCGTGGATTGCTCAAATTAACAGTCTTGGATCTCACGCAACCTGAAAGTCTTGCGCAGCTGCAGCAGATCAAACCTAAATTAGTTTGGATTGAAACACCAAGTAACCCAATTTTGCGGTTAACGGATATAGAAGCTGTCGTAAATGCAGCACACGCTGTGGGGGCTTTGGTCGCCGCTGACAACACCTTCTTGTCTCCTGCATTACAAAACCCCATTGCCTTTGGCGTGGATGTCGTCGTGCATTCAACCACTAAATATATCAATGGTCATTCTGATGTAGTGGGGGGCGCGGTGATCGCGCGTACACAGGAATTGGGTGATGAGTTAGCTTGGTGGGCGAATAATATCGGTATTACCGGTGCACCTTTTGATAGTTACCTTACCCTACGTGGACTGCGCACCTTAAATGTGCGTTTACGCCAACATCAAGAAAATGCTCAGCTTATTGCAGAATATTTAGAAAAGTCGCCGTATGTTAGCCAAGTTTATTACCCTGGCCTTGAGTCGCATCCTCAACACGAACTTGCGAAAAAACAACAGCTCGGCTTTGGTGGCATGGTGAGCTTTGATATCAAAGGCGATCTGCAAACATCTGCGAAGTTTTTAACGTCTCTAACGCACTTTTCATTGGCAGAATCTTTAGGTGGGGTTGAGAGTCTTATTTGTCATCCAGCGACGATGACACACGCGGGTATGGATCCGCAAGCACGTTTAGAAGCGGGAGTGGGCGACACGTTGATTCGTATTTCTGTAGGCATTGAAGATGCACAGGATCTCATTGCAGATCTGGAAGCGGGATTTGCATGTATTGATGAAAGTCAGGCGAGTGATGATGCTAAGTCATTCAAATTAACGCCTGCACATACAGTAGCGTTGTGGTGAGTAAATGGCAAAAGTAGTACATAAGTTTGGTGGTTCGAGTTTAAGCTCGCCAGAGCGTTATCAGGCGGTTGCCAAGATAGTGTTAGAGCAATGTCAACTAGGTGACAGTGTTGTGGTTTCTGCTGCAGGAAAAACAACGAATACCCTAGTGAAGTTATGGCAAAGCTTTGAGCAGCAAGATGTTCGCGCATTCAACGATGTTTTATTACAAGTTGAAAATCATCAACGTGAATTAATTGATGCCCTGTTTGTAGGTGAACAACACAGTGTGTTACTCAAACAGCTTGTCAATGAGCTGCAAGCAATCGCTTTAGGACGAGAAGAACAGCATCTTCACTACGCGAGTTTACTTGCACATGGAGAGCTATGGTCGGCTCGTATATTAGCAAACTACCTAAGTTCTCAAGGTATCGAAGCCAAAGCTATCGACGCTCGTACGTTATTTGTACAACAAGAGGGGGTGTTACTACACGCCCATAACAAAGAAGCGTGCTATCGCGCAATTGATGATCACGCTATCTATATCGTTACCGGTTTTATTGCCGCAAATGCACAAGGTGAAACGGTGACTTTAGGCCGAAATGGCAGTGACTATAGCGCGACTTTGTTGGCAAGTTATCTTGATGCGGCTCAAGTATCAATTTGGACGGATACAACGGGTGTATTCAGCACTGATCCACGTAAAGTCGCCAATGCCATAAAATACACAAAGGTATGTCGTGGCCAAGCTGAATTACTCGCACGATTAGGTAATCCAGTACTACATGCAAAAACGCTGTCTCCACTTAAAGATACCGATATAAAACTGCAAGTTCGCAGCAGCTTTGACGCCGATGCACTTGGCACTGAGATAGTAAAGGCAGGCTATAGCAAAGAGAAGCGCTTTATTACCACTTTTGGACAACTTGACCTGTTACGCGTTGAGCAGCTAAAAAGTGGTGAAGTGAAACAGCTAAGCCAGCTTATTCAGCATAGCATTCATCATTTTGTTAAAGGTGGAGAGGCACACTTACTGGTGCCATCTGAGTTTAGCCATGTTGTGATTAAAGCGCTGGATTCGCGAGCCAATATTATTGAGTCGCAAGTACAAGGCTTTGCTATTGTTGCCCCAAGTCAGGATGTTGCTGGCTTACATCAGCAAGCTCTGGAATTATTGGATGAACATGCGATTGTCACCCGTTTTGTGCTGCAAGAGCGCCATTACAGCTTAGTGTTAACCGATCAAGCAATTGATAGCGATCTACTTGCTATATTGCACGAACGTTTGGTCAATAAAGGCAGAGAGCTTGCTGTGATTGTAGCTGGTGTTGGCAATGTGGGTGAAGTGTTTATCGAACAATGCAAAAACCAAGTCGCTAAGCTGAGTGAGCACTTTGATCTTAAGTTGGTTGGCTTACTGCGTTCTAAGCAAATGTTGTTCTGTCCAAGCGGGTTGAATTTAGCATCGTGGCAACAGCAATGGCAAAATGAGGCCATCGAATACAATGAAGCAGAGCTATTCACTCGTATTAAAGAGCTAGATTACGAGCATAAAGTGGTGGTCGATATTACTGCGAGCGAGCGTTTCAGCGAGTTGTATCCACAGTTTGTTGAACATGACTGCCATTTGATCAGCGCTAATAAATATGCCGGCACGGCACAACAAGGTTGGTACTCAAAGCTGCGTCAGCAGTTACAAGATCGTAACCTATTATGGCGTTACAATACCAGTGTTGGCGCAGGTCTTCCCATTAACTTTGCATTGGCTGATCTGCAAAATAGTGGCGATGAAGTGGTGAGAATTGAAGGCGTCTTTTCCGGCACTTTATCTTGGCTTTGTAGTCGCTATGATGGTTCTGAAGCATTTTCTGAGCTAGTGCTTGGGGCGCAAGAACTTGGTTTTACCGAGCCCGATCCGCGCGAAGATCTATCTGGCCGAGATATGCAGCGTAAGCTTTTGATCTTAGCACGAGAGTTAGGCATTGAGCTTGAGCTTGACGATATTGAATTAGAGGCGTTAATGCCAGAGTCCTTGAGTGTGGGTTCATGGCAAACGTTTTTAGAAAATCGCCAGCAACTCGATGACTTTTATGCGACACACTATGCAAAGGCCACAGCGAATGACGCTGCGCTTCGTTATACTGGTGCGCTTGAAATTGCAAGCAATGGCAAAGTGTCTGCAAAAGTAGGCATTGCACAGGTACCAAATGGCTCGGCAATCGCGAATTTAACACCGGGTGATAATATTTTTGTGATCCACACTAAATGGTATGAACAAAATCCGCTGGTGATCCAAGGCCCGGGGGCAGGTAAAGAAGTGACAGCAGCGGGAATACATTCCGATTTATTCTGGCTGACGCAAAATCTAAAATAACTCTTTTAAGAAAATAGATATAATACAACTGGTATAAGACAAAAATGCCGATACATCTGTATCGGCATTTCTATTTTAGAATAACTCTTCGTGAGTCGGTAGCGGCGCGGTATCGTCAAACGGTGTGCTGCTATCCGTATCCAATACGTACTTGGTTGGGGCTGTACCTTGCTCGAAATATTCAAACCGAGATGTGTAATCGTTCTTGCGAGACAAAAGCCCTGTCTTTAAGTCAATCCGAGTTGAAATAAGCCCTGGAGGCGGCTCTATCGGAGCCAAAGGCTCGTCTTTAAGCGCCTCACGCATAAAGTCTATCCAAGCAGGTTGTGCTGAAATCGCTCCGGCTTCTGCGCCAACAAGTTGATTATTACCAAGGTTAGCGTTGTAGGCCGCACGACCCAAGGATTTACTCGCATCGTCAAAGCCAACCCAGACTGTGGTGAGGACATTACGGTTAAAGCCCGTAAACCAAGTATCTACTGAGTCATTGGTGGTACCCGTTTTTCCAGCAAGGTCACGACGTTTTAACCATTGACCACGCCAGCCTGTGCCGCTCCAGCCCGTATCGTGTTTCCAACTACCACCACCCCAGATAGCACTGTGAAGCGCATCAGCAATCAGAAATGCGTTTTGCTCCGAAATCACTTGCGGTGCACAGCGCTCAGGTTGTTCTTCCATCTGCTGTTCGTCGCAGACCAATAGCGGCTCTGCAGAACCCAGCTCAGTGCCGAATGAGTCGGTAATTTTATCGATAAAATACGGCTCAATGAGGTGACCGCCGTTGGCAAAAGTGGCCATGCCGCGCGCCATTTCAATAGGAGTCAGTGCAGCACTACCAAGCGCCAATGACTCGCTGCGATTAATATCTGCGTCTTGAAAACCAAATTTAAGCAAATGATCAGCAGCCTTATTTATGCCAACGCCTTTGATCAAACGAACAGATACCACGTTTTTCGATTGTGCAAGCGCTCGGCGAATACGGATTGGGCCGTTATACACTTCAGGGCTATTTTTTGGACGCCAAGCCACGCCAACGCTTCTGTCCCAATGATTAATCGGGGCATCATTAAGAATGGTGGCTAGGGTATAGCCATTTTCTAATGCGGATGAATAAATAAAGGGTTTGATGTTTGAACCCACCTGACGCTTAGCTTGGGTAGCACGATTGTATTGGCTAAGCTCAAAGCTGTAGCCACCCACAATCGCCTTGACACGCCCATCCTGCGGGTCAAGTGAGACGAGGGCACTGGATGCCTGCGGCAACTGACTTAACATCCAACCGTCGTCTTGTTTACGGACAAACACTTGCATGCCTGGCGCGAGGATATCTGCGGTTGTTTTTGGTGGTAAGCTTTGACGCGTTTCACTGATGTATTGTCTGGCCCAACTTAAGCCTGACCATTCCAATGTAATTTGCTCACCGGTTTTTAAGAGCAGGTCGGCCGTTTTCTCTGCAATGCTTAGCACCACAGCGGCTTTTAACGGCCCAATTTCATTGACCTTTTTAAGGCGAGTAATAATGCCTTCATGGCTTAGCGGCGATTCCGTTTCAGCATGCCAATAGGTTTCTTCTGCGCCTCTAAAGCCGTGACGCATATCGTAGGCATGTAAATTATCAACTAATGCATGCTGAGCAGCCTGTTGCATGTCAGACTCCACACTGGTGTAAACTTTCATGCCTGAGTTATAAGCTTTATCAGTACCGTAGCGTTCGACCATATAGGCGCGAACCATTTCAGAGATGTAAGGTGCATAAAGCTCGATTTCGGCGCCATGGAATTTAGCCGTGATAGGAGCTTGTGTTGCCTCATCATATTCTGCTCGAGTAATATACTTTTCAGCAAGCATTCGTCCGAGCACAACATTCCGGCGCAATTGCGCGCGCTCTGGGTTACGAATTGGATTTAACGCAGAAGGCGCTTTTGGCAGGCCTGCAATCATTGCCATTTCTGCTAAAGTTAATTCTGATAGTGAGCGACCGTAGTAGACTTGCGCTGCAGCACCGATACCAAAGGCGCGATTGCCCAGTTCAATTTTGTTTAAGTAAAGCTCAAAAATTTCATCTTTCGTTAATAGTTGCTCAATATGCAACGCAATAAAGATTTCTTTCACTTTACGAATATAGGCTTTCTCTCTTGTTAAGAAGAAGTTTCTGGCAAGTTGCATGGTGAGCGTACTGGCTCCCTGCTTTTTTTGCCCTGTGGTGATAAGCACTAAAGCGGAGCGGACGATACCTATCGGATCAATACCGAAATGATCGTAAAAACGGTTATCTTCTGTCGCTAAGAATGCCTTGCGCATGGGGAGTGGAACATCCTGCAAACGTACAGGGATCCTGCGCTTTTCACCAAATTGATTGATGAGTTTTCCGTCTCGTGTAAAGACTTGCATGGGTGTTTGTAGTTGAACATCTTTCAAAACCTCTACACTTGGTATGTCAGATTTGACATAATAATAAAGACTGATAAGTGTCAACACGCCTAAAAGGGTACAAACAAAAACGAATTGTAAAAATCTTTTCAATAATTTCACGGAATTATCCCTAGTTAGACTCCCAATTACAGGTAGACACTGCTAGTATATCTTGATTAAAAAACGATTAATATTTTTGTGTGCTAAATTTTTATGGTACACAGTCTTAAAAGGAAACGGGCGCTTCACATGCTGAGCCAACTACTAAAAAAACAAGCACCTCTGATGATAGGGATCGATATTGGCTCCCATTGTGTCAAAGCGGTGTTGCTGTCGAAGACAAGTTCCAGCTACCGAGTAGAAGCCGTTGCGATTGAACCTATTCCGAAAGGAGCAGTAAATGAAAGGGCCATTCAAGACATTGAAGCGATCGGCAACGCGATAACTAAAATGAAGCGGCGCATTCCAAAGCTCACGCAATATGCAGCAGTTGCCGTATCCGGTCAGACCGTGATTACAAAAGTGATCTTTATGGATGTGTCATTAACTGATGCTGAACTCGAGTCTCAGATAGCAATAGAAGCAGATAGCCTGATCCCTTACCCGTTAGATGAAGTTAGTCTAGATTTTGAAAAAATTGGAGTAAACGAAGCCGATCCGTCAAAAATGAATGTGCTGCTCTCTGCGGCTCGTACCGAAAGCGTGCAAGCACGGGTTGGCGCATTGGAAGAAGCGGGTTTCAAAGCGAAAGTTGTTGATGTAGAAAACTACGCACTAAGTAGAGCCATGGATGTCATTTACCCTGAACTGCCAAATGATGCCTTTGATAAAATCGTAGCAATGATAGATATTGGCGCAGTGCTTACGCTGATTAGCGTTATTCAATCTGGGAAAACGATTTACACTCGTGACCAAGTGTTTGGTGGTGAGCAATATACCAACAGCATTGTTGCTTATTACAACAAAACCTACGATGAAGCAGAACTGGCGAAAACGACGGGGGATTTACCTCCAAACTATACCTTTGAAGTCTTGGCTCCTTTCCAAACTTCTATGCTGCAGCAAATTCGTCGAGCAGTGCAAATGTTTATGACGACCAGTGGTAAAGATCATATCGATTACATCGTGTTGACGGGTGGAACGGCTTTAGTGGATGGCTTAGATAAACTGCTCATTGATGAGCTTGGGATCCACACAATAGTGGCAGACCCGTTTACTGATATGGAGATTGCACCAAAAGTAGATAGGCATGTGCTGCAAAAGCATAAAGCGCAATTCGCCTTAGCGACAGGCTTGGCATTAAGGAGCTTCTCATCATGCCACATATAAATTTGCTTCCTTGGCGCGAGCAGCAAAGGCAAGCGTCGCAACAAATCTTTCTGACTATCATTGCGGTGATCATCGCGGCTTGTCTGTTGTTAATGTACATGCTTGGCAGCTTCTATGACGGCTTAAAAACCGGGCAAGAAATTAAAAACCGCTATCTCGAAAGCGAGATCACTCAACTAGATTCACGGATAGTTGCGATTAACGACCTGAATAAGCAAAAAGAAAATTTACAGCGCCGTATTCGGCTTATTGAGGAGTTGCAACTCAACCGCAGTCTCGGCACGCAAATTATCGATGAAATAGCGCGAGTGGTTCCGGCTGGGGTTTATCTCACCAGTCTTGAGCGACAAGACAATATGATCAAAGTCATTGGTCGGAGTGAATCAAACAACCGCTTATCGCAAATGCTACGACAAGTTGAATCATCATATTTAATAGAGCGGCCGGTGATCCAAGGCATAGTAGCCGGTGAGCAAAGTTCAAAATTACTGAGTGATTTTACGATGCACTTTTATATTAAGTCTCATGACGACATCCACTTAGCCGATAAAGCGAAATAGGGCGGAGGCACAGTGCATGAATTTTGACTTAAACAGTTTAAAAGAAATAGATTGGAATGAGCTGGAGCTCGATAATATTGGTCATTGGCCATTTCCTGTAAAAGTTTTATGCTCCGTTCTGGTGGTTTTACTAATGATGGTATTGGGTTATAACCTGATGGTCTCAAGTTCCATTGACCGCTACGACCAAGCGGTTAAAAAAGAGCAAGAGCTGAGAACGAGCTACCGGATTAAATACGCAAGAGCAAACAATCTAGAGCTATATAAACAGCAAATGATTGATATGGAAGCGCAATTCACTGAGCTGTTGAGACGACTGCCAAGCTCCAACGAAACGCCTGGACTACTTGATGATCTGACTTACGTTGGTACCTCAAGCGGATTAACCTTCCTAAAAATTGGCTGGATGCCAGAGGTACGTAAAGAGTTTTATACCGAATTGCCTATTAAGCTAGAAGTGATAGGTAAGTATCATGAATTTGGTCAGTTTGTGAGTAAGGTATCTGAATTACCTCGTATAGTCAGCCTACATGATTTTAGAATCGAAAATGCAGGAAATGGCGAGCTGGTATTTAGTGTTGTGGCAAAAACTTATCGTTATGAGCAAGGAGGTCAGAAATGATCCGACTGATGCTCTGCGTGACCTCGTTGATGTTCATCTCGGGTTGTAATGATAGTACTGCAGAACAAAAAGAATTTATTGATCAGGTAAAAGCAAGCTCAACACCAAAAATCGAGCCTATACCTGAAATGCAAAATTATGAGCCATTTAAGTATAGCGCTTCAGAATTGCGTAGCCCTTTTGTTGCGCCCCAGCCTGAAGTGATTGAAAATAAACTAGTTCAAATTAAAAACTGTTTACACCCAGATCCAGATAGAGATCGCTATCCATTGGAGAAATTTCCGTTGGATAATCTACGTATGAAAGGCATTATTGCCAAGTCTGATGGTCGTTGGGCGCTAATCGAAGCGGCGACGCAAGGCTTGTATCGTGTAAAGCGTGGTGAATATATGGGCCTGTATCATGGCAAAGTGCTGAGTGTACATGCCGATCATTTAGAATTATTAGAATTGATCCCAGATGGAACGGGATGTTGGAAAGAAAGGCTAACAAAAATGGAAATGTTAGAAGCGGAACAAGGTGGCACGAGTGAATACTAACAATAACGTTATAAAATCAACCATTAAAAGCACTCGAACATTATGGCGTTCTGTGCTCGGTGTTGCCTTAGTTGGCCTTTCGTCAATTACGCATGCCATTCCTATGTTGTATGACATTCGCTATAACCCCGTTCCGACAGGGGAAACTCAGCTACAACTGGTGTTTGATGAAAAACTCAATACAGAGCCAAAAGTTCGTGTTGTCGGCGAAAGCACCAGTATTGAATTGTTTTTCCAGCAGGCTGAGTTTGAAGAAAGCTTAAAAGCTTTGAGTATTGATAAAGCTGGTATTCAAGGCATTACCAGTGAACTCAGAGATGGTGGTTTTGCCGTTTCCATCAACATGGATGAGCTGAAGCTATATAAAACCGAGGTTAAGAATAACCTTGTGATAGTGGAAGTGTCTAATAAACCGATTGTCTCTGAACAAGATCAAAGTCAAAAAGTCACTGCGTTTATCAACCAAATTCAAGCTATCGATTTTCGTCGCGGTGAGAAAGGTGAAGCTAAAGTACTTGCGTTTCTTGAGCACAACCAAGCGGCCATCGATGTACAAGAGCGCGGTGGTAAAATCATTGCGGACTTCCACCATATCGATATTGCAGAAGACCTGCTATACGAACTCGATGTGTTAGATTTTGGCACTGTGGTATCTCGCATAGAAACCTTTAAAGAAGACAATAAAAGCCGCATTGTGATTGAGCCAAATGCGGCATTCAAGTTTACCTATCAACAGCTTGATAACATCTTTACCTTATCAGTTGAAAAAGACGAAGGTAATAAAACCTTTGGCGATAAAAAAGAATATAAAGGTCAGCCGATCACGTTGAATTTTCAGGATATTCCAATTCGCTCCGTACTACAGATCATCGCCGATACAAACAACTTTAACCTAGTAACGAGTGACACCGTATCTGGCAATATAACCTTGCGTTTAGATGGTGTACCTTGGGATCAAGCGCTTGATGTTGTGTTACGTGTGAAAGGGCTAGATAAGCGTATGGATGGCTCTATTTTGATGGTCGCGCCATCTGAAGAGCTCGCTGCTAGAGAAGCCAAGGAATTACAAGCGCGTCAGCAAGTAGAAGAGCTGGAACCATTATATAGCGAGTATATTCAACTTAATTACGCGAAAGCGGAAGAGTTTGCTGACTTACTCAAAACCGATATCAACTCTATTATTAGTCATCGTGGTAGTGTATCGGTTGATAAACGTACCAATACTTTATTAATTAAAGACACCTCACGCAGTATTGAAAGTGTACGTCGGATGGTTGAAACCTTAGATGTGCCGGTAAAACAGGTGCGTATAGAGTCACGCATGGTTACTGTAGATGACACAGTACAAGAAGACTTAGGTGTCCGCTGGGGCTTTAGCGATCAGCAAGGCAGTGATGCCATCTCTGGTACGCTAGACGGTGCGAATGCGCTATCCAATGGCAATATTCCGTCTTTGGAAAACCGCTTAAACGTTAATTTAGGCGTAAAAGGAGTCCCTGCTGGCAGTATTGGTATGCACATTGCGAAATTAGCTGATGGCACTTTGATAGATCTTGAGTTGTCTGCACTGGAGCAAGAAAATAAAGGTGAGATAATCGCGACGCCAAGCATCACGACAGCTAACCAGAAAAAGGCGCGTATCGAGCAAGGTACAGAGATTCCTTACGTAGAGGCATCATCAAGTGGTGCAACGACGGTGAGCTTCAAAAAAGCGGTTTTAAGCTTGGAGGTGACACCGCAAATCACACCTGATAATAAAATAATTCTCGACTTAGTGATTACACAAGACACTAAAGGTGATACCGTGCAAACGCCAAATGGCCCGGCGACGGCAATCAATACCCAAGAGATCCAAACACAAGTACTGGTCGAAAATGGTCAAACTATCGTACTGGGTGGTATCTATCAGCAAGAAGTGAAAACGGCAGTAAGTAAGATCCCAATTTTGGGCGATATCCCATATTTAGGTCTATTGTTTAAGAACTCTCGTGATATTAATGAAAAGCGAGAATTGCTGATATTTGTGACGCCTAAGATCATTCAAGACAGTTTATAGGCCCGTTGACAGTAAAAGTATTGCGCTTTTTGCGTGGTTTGACTTGAAATTGTTCACGGATTACTGAGATAATCCCCTCCTTAATTTTGGGGCCAGGTCGTTAGGCGGGGTTTTATTTCAAATTTTAGAGTTCGTTTGTACTAAAAAGATATGGCTGAGAAACGTAATATATTTCTAGTAGGCCCGATGGGGGCTGGTAAAAGCACGATTGGTCGTCACATTGCAGATCAATTACACCTTGAATTTTTCGATTCGGATCAGGAAATTGAGCGCCGCACAGGTGCCGATATTTCTTGGGTGTTCGATATCGAGGGCGAAGAGGGGTTCCGCAAGCGTGAAGAAAGCGTCATCTCTGACCTAACAGAAATGCAAGGCATTGTGTTAGCGACAGGTGGTGGCTCTGTGATCAGCAAAGAAGTGCGCAACAAGTTGTCTGCGCGCGGTATTGTTGTTTACCTAGAAACGCCGATCGAAAAACAGGTAGCTCGTACTCAGCGTGATAAGCGTCGTCCATTACTACAAACCAGTGAAGACTCACGTGACGTACTAGAGCGCTTAGCTGATGAGCGTGAACCACTATATAGAGAAGTGGCAGATCACGTTGTTCGCACGGATGAGCAAAGCGCTAAAGTAGTTGCAAACCAAATTATTGAAAAATTAGATTTCTAATATAACAACACCGTAGGAGGGACGCCATGCTTGAATTAAAGGTTGATTTAAACGAGCGGAGCTATCCCATCTTTATCGGTGAACATCTCTTATCTGATGAAGGACGACTTAAGCAGTATGTTGGGCAAAGTCGTCCTGTTATCATCACCAACACCACCATAGCACCTTTATATTTAGACAATCTTTTAGCGATATTTGACGCTCAAAAACCGCTACATTTTGTTATCCCTGATGGTGAACAATACAAATCGCTAGAATGGTTTGAAAAGATTTCTGCCTTTTTGCTCGAGCATAATTGTGGTCGTGATACGTGTTTGATTGCCCTCGGTGGCGGTGTGGTTGGCGATTTGACTGGTTTTGTTGCGGCATGCTACCAGCGTGGTGTTCCGTTTATTCAAATCCCTACGACTTTGCTGTCACAAGTAGATTCATCGGTTGGTGGTAAAACAGCGGTAAATCATCCGCTAGGTAAAAACATGATTGGTGCTTTCTATCAGCCAAAAGCGGTTTTTATCGACACCAAGACCTTAAGTACATTGCCTGCAAGAGAGTTTGCTGCGGGTATGGCTGAAGTCATTAAATATGCGTTGATCTATGACGCATCTTTTCTTGATACATTAACGGATCAGCATCCTCAGCTCAGCGCACTAGATGCTGAAAGCCTTCAACAAGTTATTTATAAGTGTTGTGCGATAAAAGCCGAGATCGTCGCCAAAGACGAAACCGAAGCGGGATTGCGTGCATTACTTAATCTGGGTCACACCTTTGGCCATGCGATTGAAGCGCAAATGGGCTATGGTAATTGGTTGCATGGTGAAGCCGTTGCTGCCGGTATGATGATAGCTGCAAATTTGGCTTGTCAGCGCGGCGCGCTTAGTACTACTGATGTTGAAAAGATCCGTCGTGTTATTGCGCTTTATCAATTACCGACAGAAGCGCCAAGCGAGATGACCGCAGCGCAGTTTTTACAACATATGCGCAAAGACAAAAAGAACAAACAAGGCAAAATTCGCTTTATTCTTCCTACGCAACTAGGCCAATGTGCGCTAGTGGATGATGTTAGCGATGAAACCGTGGTAACTCTAATAGGTCGTTAAATGCAGTCGCAAATTTTACCAAGCAGAGCTGCATTGGTAGATAGAATTGCTATGCAATTCGACTATGGCCAAAACCTGATAACCTTAGTTGGCTCTTCAGGTCTTGGTAAAAGCTACCTTGCGGAATCGTTTCTTACTGATAAATACCCAGACTTTAACAAAGCGTTTGTAAAGCTGACTGCCAATACTCAAGAGTTTGATGTGGTACGGCAGCTGCTTGAGCATAGCTTTCGCAGTCCTCTCATTGATCAGAAGTTATCTCTAAGTGAAAACTTCATGTTGCTCCATGATGAACAAGCCTGTGGGCCATGTTTATGGGTGTTAGACAACGTCAGGCATTTAACCCAAGAGCTTGCGGAACAACTACAAAAGCTCGCAAAATCTTCTCGCGAAACAATTTACATACTCGCTACGGCGCAGCAGCCTCAGCTGATCCCTGAAAGTCTGGATATTCATATCGAGCCTTTATCCGTGCTCGAGAGTAAGCGCTTGATGAGCATGTTTTACAAAGACTTACCGCCTGACGAAGATCCTATTTTTAATACGTTTGTTGCTGAAGCTCGAGGTAATCCGAGTGTTTTACTTTCTTGGCAGCCACAGCAGCAGAGTCTAAATTTACGCGAACAAAGCTCCAAAGTAGGTAGCAAATCACAATGGCAATGGTATGTCATTGCGCTTTGTTTGGTATTAACAGCGTTGATGGTTGCTTTAGTGTATAAGCAAGAATTAAAACGATACTGGACACCGACTCAAGGTGATGAAGAAACAGTAGCCACCGCTATTGATGCGCAAGAGGTATTTGAGGCGCCAAATACCAAAGTTGAAATTGAAAACGATGTGCAACCAGAGTTGCCAACCGAAGCGCCAACGCAAGTCGAAACTGCGCCTGTTGGCAGTATTTTATCTGCACTAACCGAAACAAAAGAAGATACGACAAACAACAATAACGCACTATCAGAGCAAGCGGTTACACCTGAAAAAGCCGATGTTGATAGTACTCCTGCCACTTTATCGCCAGTAACAGAGCTTCAGCAAGCGGAGCCTGAACTATTGACGGGAAACCCTTGGTATCTCAGTCGCTCAGATGGTGAATGGGTGATCCAGTTACTTGCAGTGACAGAAAGTGAGATTGCAGCTGGGTTTATGGCGGAGCATAACGAGGTAGTGACACAGCAGTTTACTGTTTTAAGAAATGGCCGAACTTGGTTTGTAGTTACTACTGATGCTTACCAGAGTTTGGCATCAGCGAAGCAAGCAAAGGCAGTATTGCCAGAAGCGCTACAAAAAGGTCAGCCATTTTTTAAGAGAATGAGTAAAATTAAACAAGAAATTACTCAGTCTCTCGGTAATTAGCCACATTTAGTGTAAAATCGCGCAACCACTCACGACATAGAACGAGCATGCAACAAAAGACTAGAGCCTTCTTAAAATGGGCAGGCGGAAAATACAGCTTAGTAGAAGATATTTCTAAGCGCCTACAAGCAGCAAGTAATGAAGCCGACACGCTAGTAGAACCTTTTGTTGGAGCGGGATCTGTTTTCCTTAACACTCAGTTTAAGCATTATGTCTTAAATGACATTAACGCTGATCTTATCAACCTGTATAAAGAGTTGAAGCGTATTCCTGATGAATTTATCAGTGACGCTAAAAGGCTATTCGTCGAGCTGAATAACCATCCAGATGCGTATTACGCGTATCGACAACAGTTTAACGAAAGCATTGATGTGTATGAGCGTGCGATTCTATTTCTATATATGAACCGCCATGGCTACAATGGTTTATGTCGTTATAACCTCAAGGGGATCTTTAACGTCCCTTTTGGTAAATACAAAAAGCCTTACTTTCCAGAGCGCGAGTTATATGTGTTTGCTGAAAAAGCCCAACAGGCTACTTTCACCTGTCAAAGTTACAGCCAAGTATTTGAAACCATGCCGAAGAATGCGGTAGTGTATTGCGATCCACCGTATGTACCTTTGAGCAAAACAGCATCATTTACTAGCTATGCAAAAGGCGGCTTTAACTTAGACGACCAAGCGCAATTGGCGAATCTTGCGGAAACCGCGGCTTTTGAAAAACAAACGCCAGTGTTAATCTCCAATCATGACACGGTATGGACACGAAAGATTTATAATCAAGCGAAGCTAGATGTGATCAAGGTGAAACGTACAATTAGCCCTAAAGGTAATGGGCGGAATAAAGTTGACGAACTAATGGCGCTATATCACCGTTCGTAATTTGCTGCGGCATAAAGGACTAAGCCAAAACCACACCATTCACAAACCAAATTAAGCCAATGACAAAGGCGGCGACAAAAACGATGCCCGCAAAAGCAAACGGCCAAAAATGCTTTTTGTTAAAGTCATATGCTTGTTTTTGACCGCTCTGCACACCAAACATTGCCGCACAGACACTTTGAATTAACGCGAATTTACTATTGGAAGAAGCCATAGTGTTTACCTCTTACCAGTTGATTGGCTCAACTGGTATTAGTAAGGAGATGAAACTTTACTACTGCTTTGATTGTCTTTAGAGCCAAGTAATAACTCAAGCAAATCCAAATAATGGAATTGGCCACTCGAACTACCGCCAGTCAACCACGCTGCCCAACTGGTGTGCGCTTCTTGCTGACATTCCACTGCATTTATTCGACTGCTTAAATTGCCAGTGCTACAAGCGCATGCGGAGTAATTTGCGGCAAGACTTTCATCATTGTCGAAAGAAAATACCCCTGCCGACACGGCTAATACCGTCCCAAGCAGAGCAATCCGTGCTTTATATCTAGAAACCATAACCCTATCCCCAGAAGTTAAATATCACATAATGATACACAATGTTCGTTTATTGCACAATCATAAAGCGCCTTAAATCGCAGACATTTTGGGCAATTTACGGTACAGTATCGCGGTCTTACGTTTAGGGGAAAAGTATGTCTGATTTTTTAATTGCACCATCCATTCTATCCGCAGATTTTGCGAGGTTAGGCGAAGATGTTGAAAAGGTACTGGCAGCAGGTGCCGACGTGGTTCATTTCGATGTAATGGATAATCACTATGTGCCAAATTTAACTTTTGGTCCAATGATTTGTGACGCATTAAGAAATTACGGAATTACTGCTCCTATCGACGTACATTTGATGATAAAGCCTGTAGATAGTCTAATTCCCGAGTTTGCTAAAGCCGGGGCGAGCATTATTACATTTCACCCAGAGGCCAGCGAGCATATAGACAGAAGCCTTGCGCTGATTAAAGAGTCAGGTTGTAAAGCTGGCTTGGTATTTAATCCGGGCACACCGCTGCATTATCTTGATCATGTGATGGATAAAATTGATCAAATCCTCTTGATGTCAGTAAACCCGGGCTTTGGTGGCCAAAGTTTTATCCCACATACACTTGAGAAATTAAAAGAAGCGAGAGCACGCATTGACGCTTCCGGTCGCGATATTCGTCTTGAAGTGGATGGGGGAATTAAGGTGGACAACATTGCTGAGGTTGCAGCGGCCGGTGCAGACATGTTTGTTGCAGGTTCCGCTATCTTTAATCAACCCGATTACAAAGCGGTAATAGACGCCATGCGTCAAGAATTAGCAAAGGTAAAATAATGCGTTTTGAGGGTATTTTATTTGATCTCGATGGCACGTTAGTTGATAGCGTCGAGGATATGTACATGGCGCTCAATTTAACGCTGTCTGAGCTTGCTCACCCAATTGTTAGTCATACTCTGGTGCGTGAATGGGTAGGTAACGGCATCGATATGTTAGTAAAAAGAGGCCTAAGCGGTAGCCATGAAGTTAGCGAAGACTTATCCGAAAGTTTAGCGCACACCGCCATTGAACGTTTTAAAGTGCATTATGACGAATTAGTTGGTCAGTATGCGGGTTTGTATCCGCATGTTGAGACAGGGCTATTTGCATTTGCCACAGTGCCAAAAGCCGTCGTGACAAATAAAAATCGTGCATTTACGCTAAAACTGCTGGATAAATTAAATCTCACTTCGCATTTTGATTGTATCGTCTGTGGTGATGACACTGACAAAAAGCCGTCACCAGCTCCGCTATTGCTGGCAGCCGAGCGTCTTGGTGTATCAGCGGATAAGCTTATTATGGTTGGGGATTCTAAAAGCGATATTTTGGCCGCTCAGGGCGCTAAGATACCTGTGATTGCGCTAAATTATGGGTATAATCAAGGATTCGATTTGAAAGAGTTCAATCCACAGTACCTTTGTGATGGATTCTTAGATATTATTCCCATTATCAATCAACGTTAATTCAATGAAGAAATAAAGGAACGACATGAGTAAACCTGTAGTATTAAGTGGTATTCAGCCAACCGGTGGTATGACAATAGGCAATTACGTAGGTGCCATTAACCAGTGGCTTAAACTACAAAACGATCATGATTGTTACTTTATGTTGGTTGACTTGCATGCCATTACGGTTCGCCAAGAGCCACAGCAACTACGCGATCGCGTATTAGACGGCGTAGCACTATATACTGCTTGCGGCATCGACCCAGATAAATCGTCACTATTTGTACAATCACAGGTTCCTGAGCATGCTCAACTAGGTTGGGTGCTGAACTGTTATGCACAGATGGGTGAGTTAAACCGCATGACGCAGTTTAAAGATAAGTCAGCAAAGCACGCCAATAACGTAAACGTTGGCTTATTCGCCTATCCAGTATTGCAAGCTGCGGATATTTTATTGTATCAAGCGGATCAAGTACCGGTTGGTGAAGACCAAAAGCAACACCTTGAGTTGACCCGCGATATCGCAACGCGCTTTAACAACTTGTACGGCGATGTCTTTAAGATCCCAGAACCTTATATTCCAGAGTTTGGCGCTCGTGTTATGAGCTTGCAAGACCCAAGCAAAAAGATGTCAAAATCAGACGAAAACCCAAATGGTTTTGTGATGCTGTTGGACGAACCTAAGAAGATAGAGAAAAAGCTGAAAAAAGCGGTAACGGATTCAGATGAGCAAGCACGCATTTACTTTGATCGTGTTGAAAAGCCAGGAGTATCCAACTTACTGACTCTACTAAGTGTTGCAACTAAACGCTCAATTGAAGAGTTAGTGCCAGAGTACGAAGACAAAATGTACGGTCATTTAAAGAAAGACACTGCCGATGCGGTAGTGAATATGCTGGAGCCTATTCAAGCGCGCTTTAAAGAAATCCGTGAAGATCAAACTCTGCTGGACGAAATCATGAAAAAAGGCGCGGAAAAAGCAAGTATTCGTGCCGAAAAAACACTGAAAGCTGTGTATGACGCCGTCGGTTTTATTCCTCGCGGTTAATAAAACACAATGAAAAGACACCATTTATGGTGTCTTTTTGTATTACAAGGGTCTACAGACCCTTGGTTTAAAGCAGATACTAGATATAAGAAAATCCTCCTGTTGAGTTCGTGATAAAATAGATTTATAACGAACATCTTTACCCCAGTGGCGAATAGGCCGCTTGGTTCTTTTAGTGGTACCTACATGCTGTTGATGATTGATAACTATGATTCCTTTACCTACAACTTAGTGCAGTATTTTCAGCGCTTAGATGTGGATGTGCTGGTAAAGCGAAATGATGAAATCAGCACCTCACAAATCAAGCAGCTTAATCCCAAATATGTTGTGCTATCTCCTGGCCCTTGCAGTCCTGATGAAGCGGGGATCTCGCTTGAAGTCGTAAAACGTCTACAGGGACAAATCCCTATTCTCGGCATTTGCCTTGGTCATCAAACTATTGCACAAGCTTTAGGTGGCAAAGTCATTCGCGCAAAACAAGTGATGCATGGGAAAACGTCTCAAGTGCACCATAACAATATAGGCGTATTTCAAGGCCTGCCATCACCATACGAAGTATGCCGCTACCACTCTTTGGTTGTTGAGCAAAGTAGCTTACCAAAGTCTCTAGCCGTAACGGCTTGGACACAGACACAAGAGGGTGAGCGTGATGAAATTATGGGACTCTTGGCATCCGATAGAGCACTTGAAGGTGTGCAATTTCACCCAGAAGCTATCCTCACTGAACACGGCTTAGCATTACTTGATAACTTTATAAAACGCTTCTAAAGTTTAAACAAAACCAACAGGATTTCGCCTAGGTGTTATACATCCATATTCGCTGCGTTTTTGTTGGTTAGACTAGTTTTTGATACGTAACTTTTTGATTCTATTGTGCGCAATATCAAATCATAATATTGCTTTTACTGGTATAATGTTAATCAGTAAGACGATTCTGTTGAGTGCTTAACTCAGTGTTTTTCCTTTAGATAAGTAGCATGCATGACGCAAGAAAATAAGCAAATTAGAATGGCACAAGCGCTATCCGAGCGTGCCCATGACCTTCTTATCAGCCTCAACTTTGCGCAAAAGCAAATAGGCTATATCCATACATTTGATATTAGCTATGGGGAGAATATCGCACAGCGCACTATGCTAGAGGTGGAAATTGCAGCGGCTGCAAAACGCCAAGAAAGCAGCACAAGCCATCACAAATATATTGCCAAAGCGAGTAAGCATCTACATTCAGTTATCGAAGAAGCTATCACAAAGCAACTGCATGACCTTGATAATATCTATCATGAAGTCATTGGCATTCAAGACTCCGTTCCTGCAATTTTAGACATTCTTGCCGTGCGCTCAGCTTCAGTTGGGCGTTTAGAACCTTTGGTTAATGACTTAAGTTGGTTGGGTCGTGAGCTGGTTTCGCTAGTCAACTTGCCACAGTATCGCAAAAAAAACAGTAAAGGCACGTCCATTAAGGTCGACACGCCGGCATTAGCATTAAGGTATTTAGGCCTTGAGAACTTGCAAATGGTGATCCCGACAATGGCGGTAAGACACTGGATGCCGCATGCTACAGAACCATTTGGCTTAATGAAGCGTAAATTACGCGAGCTGAGCATGAGCACGGCCATTGCGGCAAAAGAGCTGGCACCATTTTTTGGGGTAAAAGAACAGCATGCGTTTACTTTAGGCATGTTACTAGAACTTGGGAAAGTGGCCTTGATCCGTCTTTATTTACGCACCTTCGAAAAGGTGTGGCAAGCCAAGGTACAAATAGCACGAGACAAAAAGCAAAAAGACCTACACACCGCATTAATGGAGTTATCTCCTGATCCGTTATTTTTACGTAACTTGTTGATAGAACATTCAGCAGAGATTTCACGTAAGCTAATTGAAAAAATGGAGTTACGTTATTTGCCCTTTAATGCCGTCATGGAAGAGTATGCGCAAACTTATCTACCAAATGCGCATAAAAACATTGCCGACCCATTACCTCTGACACAAGTGATGCAAAAAGCCTATGGCTACGCACAACTGCTTGTTTTAAAAGATAGCCAGTTAATTGAAGACGACGAAGCCGAGATTTTGCTCGATCATTTAGAACTTACCGAGGAAATGCGTCAGCAATTGGCAAAATGTGCGTTCCATAACCTGCAGTTGACGATTTTGTAAAAAAAATTGAAATTTTTTTTGCGACTATTCATTCAAAACCTAATCTTAAATGATCTGTGCAAGGCTGCACGGCGCTTGCTTTGCCCTAAATATCTGCCCTAGATAGTTATTCACTTGAGTTGAGAATATATGTTAAACCCTTGAATACTAAGGGCTGAGAACGTGGTATAAGTGAGACAAATGGCGCTTTTTCTGGAATAATGAGCGTATGAATTTTGTGCCATCAAGGGGCGGGTCAAAATACATAGCACCGAATTGGTGTGAATAAATATCCTATCAAGTGGCGGCAACGCGCCGACCTCCAAAAGGAAATGACTCCTTGTTTGCACTTTCACTCACCAAATATGAGGAAATAAAATGACTATCAATCGTGAATTGTTTGACGACGTAATGGTACCTAACTACGCACCTTCAGCGGTAATTCCAGTGAAAGGTGAAGGTTCTCGAGTATGGGATCAGGAAGGTCGTGAGTACATCGACTTTGCTGGTGGTATCGCAGTTAACTGTCTAGGTCATTGTCACCCAGCTTTGGTGGGCGCGCTTAAAGAGCAAGGCGAGAAAATTTGGCATCTATCTAACGTGATGACCAATGAGCCTGCACTACGTTTAGCGAAAAAGCTAACCGATGCCACGTTCGCAGAAAAAGTCTACTTTGCAAACTCAGGTGCAGAAGCGAACGAAGCGGCGCTTAAACTAGCACGCCGTTGGGCACTAGATAAGTTTGGTGCTGAAAAGTCGCAAATCATCTCTTTCAACAAAGGTTTCCACGGCCGTACTTTCTTCACTGTAACTGTAGGTGGTCAAGCTGCATACTCTGATGGCTTTGGTCCAAAGCCGGGCGACATTGTTCACACAGACTATAACGATTTAGCGGCATTTGAAGCGCTTATCTCAGACAACACTTGTGCCGTGATGATGGAGCCGCTACAAGGCGAAGGTGGTATCATTTCACCAACTGCTGAGTTTGTAAAAGGTGTTCGCGAGCTGTGTGACAAGCACAATGCGCTACTTATTTTTGATGAAGTGCAAACTGGTGTTGGCCGTACTGGTGACCTGTATGCATACCAAGGTTTAAACGTAACCCCTGATATTTTAACAACGGCTAAAGCACTTGGCGGTGGTTTCCCTATCGGCGCGATGATCACAATAACTGAGATTGCTGCGCACCTAAAAGTGGGTACTCACGGTTCTACATACGGCGGTAACCCGCTGGCGTGTGCGGTTGCAGAAGCGGCATTTGACACAGTAAACACAACAACTGTACTTGATGGCGTAAAAGCAAAAGAGCAGCTGTTCCGTGAACTACTAAACGACATCAACGAAAAGTACAACGTATTTACCGAAGTACGTGGTAAAGGTCTATTGCTTGGTGGTGTAGTCACTGAAAAGTACGAAGGCAAAGCAAAAGAATTCTTGGTTGAAGGTATCAAGCAAGGCGTGATGTCACTGGTTGCTGGTGCAAACGTAGTACGTTTCACTCCATCTCTAGTTATTCCAGAAGCTGACATCCGCGAAGGGATGGCACGTTTTGAAAAAGCCGTTGCTACGGTAGTTGCTAACAACGCTTAATACTGGTTGCAAGGTCACCTTTTGGTGGCCTTGTTGTTATCCACATTTTTGAGGAGTAAGCGGGCTCATGATGATCCTTCGCCCAATCCAAGAAAGCGATTATCCAGCGCTTTTAAACATTGCTCACGAATCAGGCCACGGTTTTACCTCTTTGCCTGTTAACGAAGAGCTATTACAGAAGAAGATTGCACGCTCTGTTGCTTCATTTGGCAAGCAAGCAGACAAGCCTTTTGATGAAGGCTATTTATTTGTATTAGAAGATACTGAAACAGGCGAGGTGGTTGGTACCAGCGGTATCGAAGCTGCGGTTGGTTTAGATGATGCGTTTTATCATTATCACCTAAGCAAAGTGATCCACTCTTCACGCACACTCGATGTTTATAAAGCAGTGGATATTTTAACGCTATGTAATGACTACACTGGCGCGACGGAATTATGCACCCTGTTTTTGAAAGATGGCTATCGCAAAGGCGCAAACGGCAAACTGCTATCTCGCTCTCGCTTTATGTTTATCAACCAACATCGTGCTCGTTTTGCTGAAACCGTTATCGCGGAAATGCGTGGTGTTTCTAACGAGCAAGGCGAAAGCCCGTTCTGGCAATGGCTTGAAGAGCATTTCTTCTCGATGGATTTCCCGACAGCGGATTATCTAACGGGTATCGGCCAAAAGGTCTTTATTGCTGAATTAATGCCAAAGTACCCAATCTACGTGAACCTGCTTAGTAAAGAAGCACAAGCGGTGATTGGTGAAGTTCATGACAATACGCGTCCTGCAATTGAGCTACTAAAAAGCGAAGGTTTCACATTTAATGGTTATGTTGATATCTTCGACGCGGGTCCAACGGTAGAAGCAAAAGTGGGGAACATCCGCACGGTTCGCAATAGTGAAACTCGTACTGTGAAAATAGGCGAAAGCAACGGTGGATTCCCTGTTATGGTCGCAAATGGTAAACTTGTTGATTATCGCGCGACAGTAATTGAGTTAGCCCTGACTGATGGCAATGAAGTAACGCTTGCTCCACATGTTGCCGCGGGGCTAAAAGTTGAAGAAGGCGATCAAGTAAGCCTAGTAAAGATTTAAGATTGGGAACAGATTATGACAACACATGCAGCACAACTAATAAATGGTGAGTGGATTGCAGGACAAGGCGCAAGCTTTAGCTCTGTAAACCCAGCAAACAACGACGTTATTTGGAGCGCAAACGCAGCTACTGCTGAGCAAGTTGACGGCGCGGTAAAAGCGGCTCGTGAAGCTTTCTATTCATGGAGCGACATGAGCTTTGAAGCGCGTCTAGAAATTGTTAAGCGTTTCGCTGAAGTATTAAAAGAAAATAGCGAAGAGCTGGCTATTGCAATTGCTAAAGAAACGGGTAAGCCACTTTGGGAAACTCGTACAGAAGCGGGTGCTATGGTAGGTAAAATCGCGATTTCTGAGAAAGCCTATCAAGAGCGTACAGGTGTTGTTGAAAATCCAATGCCAGTTGGCCGTGCCGTGATCCGTCACAAGGCACATGGTGTAGTTGCTGTATTTGGCCCATATAACTTCCCTGGTCACTTACCTAATGGTCACATCGTACCTGCGCTACTTGCTGGTAACACGGTTATCTTTAAGCCATCTGAACTAACGCCATATGTTGCTGAGCTAACGCTTAAATACTGGCAACAAGCGGGTCTTCCTGCTGGTGTTATTAATCTAGTTCAGGGTGAAGTTGAAACAGGTAAAGCACTTGCGTCACACGCGGGTATTGACGGCTTATTCTTTACTGGCTCTTCTCGTACGGGTCACTTGCTACATGAGCAATATGCAGGTCAACCGGGTAAGATCCTAGCGCTTGAAATGGGCGGTAATAACCCGCTTATCGTAAAAGACGTAGCGGATACCAAAGCGGCAGTACACGACATTATTCAATCTGCGTTTATTTCAAGCGGTCAGCGTTGTACTTGTGCTCGTAAACTATTCCTTCCTGCGGGTGAACAAGGTGACACAATCCTTGAGCAACTGATCAAAGCAACTAAAGCGATTAAAGTGGGTAACTTTGACGATGCTGATCAACCGTTCATGGGTTCAATGATCTCAAATGCAGCAGCCGCTGGCATGGTAAAAGCACAGCAACAGCTTGTTGAGCTCGGTGGTCAGTCGCTTATCGAGCTGACGCACACAGAAGGCACAGGCTTTGTGACGCCAGGTATCATCGAATGTACTAACATTGCAGACTTCCCTGATGAAGAGCACTTTGGTCCGCTGTTAAAAATATTCCGCTACACAGACTTTGACGCTGCTATTGAAAAAGCGAACGAGACAAGCTTTGGCTTATCAGCAGGTCTGCTTGGCGACAACGAAGCTGATTACGACCGTTTCTTACGTCGTATTCGCGCAGGTATCGTAAACTGGAACCGCCCAATCACTGGCGCTTCAAGTGCAGCTCCGTTTGGTGGTATCGGTGCATCAGGTAACCACCGTGCAAGTGCATACTACGCGGCAGATTACTGTGCATACCCAGTGGCTTCTGTGGAACTAGAAAAGGTAACTTTACCTTCTAGCTTGAGCCCAGGTTTATCTTTGGATTAAAATGCCAATATTGAGGTTTTCTCAATAAAAATTGATTAGAAAAGCAGCTTCGGCTGCTTTTTTGTGTCTAGTTGACTACAAAAGTAGCAATCGAAAAAACTTTCTGCTTAAATCAATAGGAGATGTCTTTGATAGGTTCGGGTGAGCAAAGTATGGTTTTAGATAAACAAGGGTACGATGATTTAGTCATGTATTTGACGCAAAACTTAGCCTTGTTTGAGAAGTCTGGGACGGTTGAACCAGGGGCTCCAACAGTCATGGAATTAATCGAAGATGTGATCGCTGAAAACGTTATCCGTATATGCGAGCAGCACACTGAGTTATCTACAGAGCAGCGCAGCATGATCGTGCGTGAGGTAGATGGCATTGTGTACGACTTACAAGAAGTGCTATCAAGTGTTGTTGATAGACGTGTCACCGTAGAACAAAAAGAGTTTATCGAAGAATTCGCTGGTTTGGTCAAAAACCTGTTTGATTCTGCTGTATAGCTTGGCACAATCACTATCGACAGTGTAGAAAACACACTTAGAGGCAATTCTAGGTTTAAGATACACCGCCATTTGGCGGTGTTATGCTTTATAGAGGATAACTATGTTAGCTAGCGTAAAATGGGTTGAAGGAGATACCTTTATCGGTCGCTCTGCGTCGGGACATAATGTGGTATTTGATGCCGGTTCTGATAGTGCTGCGCCAAGTCCAATGGAGATGGTATTAATGTCAGCGGGATGTTGTTCGTCAGTCGATGTAGTCAGCATTCTACAAAAGGCGCGTCAGGATGTGACCGACGTGGAAGTAAAATTAACCGCAGAGCGCGCAGAAAGCGCACCTCGGGTTTTTACCAAGATCAATTTACACTTTGTGGTGAAAGGGCGTAATGTCTCTGAAAAACACCTAGAAAGAGCCGTAAGTTTATCTGCTGAAAAGTATTGTTCAGTGGCATTAATGCTTGAAAAAGCAGTAGAAATTACGCATAGCCATGAAGTGGTTGAAATTGACGAAAAATAACGCTTTTTCATAGCGCTATTTTCGTATAAAATCCGCGAACTTTTGTTTCTGCAGCGCAGATTTTTTGTATTAAGGTGGGTCTATCGTGAACAAGCCCTTTGATAAAATTAAACTCCATGGCTTTAACAACTTAACTAAGAGTTTAAGCTTTAGCATTTACGATATTTGCTACGCCAAGACCGAGCAGCAACGTAAAGAATATCTAGAATATATCGATGAGCAGTATAGTGCTGATCGTTTGACGGATATTCTAAAAGACGTAACGGATATTATCGGTGCAAACGTACTGAATATCGCGCGTCAAGATTATGAACCACAAGGGGCGAGTGTGACGATCTTAGTATCAGAAGAGCCTGTTGAACAGCAGACTTTTGATAGTAATGAAGCACCAGGACCATTGCCTGATTCTGTGGTAGCACATTTGGATAAGAGTCACATCTGTGTTCATACTTATCCTGAAGCGCACCCACATGATGGCATCTGTACTTTTAGAGCAGATATCGAAGTTTCAACGTGTGGCATTATTTCGCCACTTAAAGCGCTTAACTTCTTAATTCACTCTTTAGAGTCAGATGTGGTGACGATCGACTATCGTGTTCGTGGATTTACTCGTGACGTTAATGGTGTAAAACACTATATCGACCACGCAATTCACTCGATCCAGAATTACATGACGGAAGATACTAAAGACGCATACCACATGGTAGACGTAAACGTGTATCAAGAGAACCTATTCCACACTAAGATGATGCTTAAGGAAACAGACCTAAATGCATATCTATTTGGAATTAGTACTGATGATTTAGACGCAGACGAAGAGGAAGAAATTCGTCTTAAGCTGAATCGTGAAATTCAGGAAGTGTTCTACGGTCGCAATTTACCAGAAACTGAATAATCAGCGGTAAATTGAGGAATTAAAAAAGGCGCGCAAGCGCCTTTTTTAATGTCTGAGATTTGTAAGATATTCAGCCTACATTTAATTTAAATGTGGACAATATTTGCTCGCTATCAATAGCGGCTAAAGCATCTAATCGGTGGGCTTATTCGGTAGGCAATAGTGCAGGCTGAAACCAGCTGAAAGAAGACATTAATTATCCGAGGCTCAGATTAGGTACTAACCTCTCATTTCATAACGCTATTAAAGGACTAAAAAATGGCATTTGATGATCTCATCTCGCGCTTAGGTGATAATCAGGAAAGCACCAGTAATAGCACTGAGCATGAAGCGTCAAGTGAAGTACAACTTCTTGCTGCAACAGCGATGTCCTCCATTCAAAGACGAAAGCTTCCTATTGAAATCATGCATGTGCTTCATGGTCGTATTTGGAGCATCATTCCGTTTAGACAAGCACCGCTTTTTAGATATCACTCTCAGGCTCAATTTTGGATACTTGCAAGCAAGCGCTGGCAGCGAGTAAATTATTCTAGCTTTAGTCACCACAGTGGTGAGCGATATGCCTTTGTGCCATATCAATCACTTGATGTAAAAGATAAACTGACAAGCTATGGGGGAGGAAATCGCAGTGCGCAAGATTTTAATAGCTTGGTGCAAGCAGATATGCCTCGAGGGCTTAGTCAAGCTGAAATTAATCGCGCCTTACTTGGTGGCAGTAAAGCAATAAAATCTGAAGTGGTACTCGAGCCAACAGTTTTTATTTCTAATCCAAATAACAATTCCAAAGTGGAACTAAAACGCTCCCAACAAGTTTATATGCGTTTTAGCGATCACATGTTTCGTGCTGGAGATACCGTAGAGTCCGTCGCTAACCAATATGCGGGTAGGCCCGATCCTAAGCTGATTTATGGTTACAACGACCAGGTCAATCGCAACAATTCTCCAAAGGCTGGTGATCGTTTACGGGTACCGAGTGGTTGGGATACTAAAGTGGGTGGCTCGGTAAGTAATGCCCGCGCAGTAAGGTTGCAGTGGCAAGGTCCAAGCAAGGGAAGCGCAGTGCTTGATGTACCAAAACTACCACCAGATCAATTACACTTTTGGGACACTCGACTTAAACTCGATCCCGGCGTTTATGTTCTTACCGCGAGCGCAGGTTCAGCCAATCATAGTATTGACGTTGAAGTACTCGGTGTTAAGTCAAGTGCCGCATGGATAAAAGTGAGGGCGTATTACGATGATGAATGGCAGACCGCGCTTCCCCTTGAACAAGTCAATATTCATTTAGGTAATACACTTATCCACGGAAAACTTAAACTCAATTCAAGTGGTGATAAAAGCACAGATGCAAATGCACTTGAACGAGCAGAGTCAACGGCAAATGAGGCTGGAGTTGTGGTAAAAAGCGACTTACCACAAGAGGGGCAAGTCACTGTAGAAGTTGCTCGTAACGAAGCGCTAGAAGCGGAAATCAATAACCTCAAATCATCATTACACATGCAGCTTGATGGTGCATATCGAGATACCGTATCGAATATGAGTGGGTTTCAATCTGATTGGGACGAATATGGTTTTGCTGCAATTGCAATTAATGGCGCGCAAGGTGCGTATCAAGGTGGAAGTAAGTGGCTTGAAGACCAAGCAGATTTGTTCGAAGCACAAACATGGATTGACTTAGGAAAAACCATTAAGTCCGTCGCAGGTAGCGCATATGATACCACCGCAGATTATGCTAGCGAGCGCTTTGAGCAATTGCGACAAAGTGCCAATGAAATGTCTAATTGGATTGAAGAGGATGCCAGTGAAGACTTGCTCAGCTGGAACTGGTATCAAGCCAATACACAGCGAGCATTAGATGCAGCCGAACAGGCTTATCGCGATGTACATCATGATACTACTCAGTACCTTAACGACGCTGCAGACGTAATTAAAAATACAAGCCATTATGCAAATGCGTTGTACACGCACCGCCATGCAATTACCAACTTACTTGATGATATCGCGAAAGGAGAGGTCGCCAAGGTACAACAATTTGTTGATACCACTTTAGTTGATATTGACCCTGAATTAGCAGCTAGCATAAAAAACACACCTGACTTCTATTTAGTGTTGGCGCTCATAGACGATCATGATAGTGCACTAACTTATGTTGCTTACGCGTCACTCTTTATGGAAGCTGTGCCTCCTAACTTTTATGCATATATTGGCGGAAAAGGCGGCGCTTATGTCGCGATAGAGGTTTGTTTGTTACTAGCAACGTCATTACTTACATTAGGAGCGGGTACAGCCGCAAGAGTAACAGCACTTGCTGCCAAGTTATCAGCCAACGGTGCCAGAGCCGCAAGTACATCAGTAAAAGTTAAAAAGGCACAAGCGGCAATTAGCGCTTTTATCCGCACGCTTGAAGACTTTAACGACAGCACTACAACCTTAAAAAAACTCGGGAAAAAGCTTACAACCGCGCGTTCAAGTGGGTTGCTACTTAAAGGCAAAACCAACTCGACGCTAACTGCGAAAAAGCAAACAACAAAACGACAGACACGATGCCGCTTATGTGGCAAAACAGATCACACAACACCACGCAGTCTACGCGGCATCGTTCATTATGAATAAGGAGTGATTCATGAGTGAAGAAATTGAAGAAGGCATTGTAGTTAAAGATACAAAGTTTCGCGCTCGGCTTATTAAAAATATAAAACAAGATATTACTCACCCCTTTAACAATGGTATTCATATGGCTGCACACCATTTGATTTCAAATAAAGGGGTAAATCTAAGTAAACTAGGTAAAGTATTAATCCATAAAGGATACAATATCAACTTACTAGGAAATTTAGTTTTTTTGCCCAGTACACTACAGGGAGCATGTCAGTTAAGGGTACAACTTCATAGGTATAACCACACATTTTCCTTACCAAACCAAAAGTCCTATCACTATCAAGTGGCTTCTTCGTTAAGAAACTTGAAATCTAAAATAGGACTTTGTTCTAGATCCAGTAGAAATACAAGTAATGAAATCCAAAACCTTCTTGATTCAAAGAGTGAGGAGATATTGGAGCGTATTGCTTATTTTAGAGTTCCACTCACACCAATTTTTAGGAACTTTAAGCCATCAAGCAAAGTAGGTTGTTCAAATAAAAATGAAATTAAAGAATGTAGCGAAGCTTTGGAGCGGTGTAATCGCAAGCGAAACCATACTGGGGAAATTAATTTTTTAAACCCTAACGCAAAATCAAACAAAGTCGAAAAAGAGATTACCTATAAAAAATCATATTACAAGTTGAAAGTGGGAGGTTAGCTGTGGGCGTAAACTATGATGATGATTACTATATAATTGTACTCAATTTTTCTGAAGAAACACTGTATCTGACACCATTGCAAAAGTCAGCGGATAGAAATTTTGAGTTTGAACGCTTAGTTTGGGGTCAAGAGCCTCTATTTTTCGAAAATGGATACAAGGACGAAGACTTAAAATCAGGTGTCAAAAGAGCAATACCTAGCGTTATGCTCGATACGACGATCCCAATCATAAGTAGAAATATATGGGAGAAGCTTAAGTTTTTTGATTTTAAAGGAATGCAATTTTATCCCGCTGTTTATATCGATGATGATGGTCACTATCACGAGCAATATTGGTGCATGAACTTCTGGGAAAGGTTGGATTGCCTAGATAGGAAGAGATCAAAATTTTCAAAGACAACATTAAAGAAGCTCAAATTGAACCCGGACGCAGATGACTTAACGACCTACAAGTACAGCCTTGATAGTGATGTATTAGATAAAATTCCAGAAGAAGAGCGGCTGATTTTTAAAATGGAGCCCGATGATATGGGTTATGTCTTTGTCCATCAAAAAATTGCAGATATCTTTTTTGAGGAGAAGGCGACAGGCGTTAACTTAGTCAAAGTATCTGACTTTGAAGAAGGGATGCAGTTTTAGTTAGTCATTAGACTACGTTAAATAAATAATTGGCAGTGCAATGGCAAGAGATTTTAACGACCAATATTACATCATTTTAAAAAAGTATAGCGAAGTAACATTGCATCTTACTGCTTTGCAAAAGTCGGCGGATAGAGATTATGAGTTTGAACAGTTAGTTTGGGGGAAAGAGCCGCTTTTCTTTGAAAATAGCTACAAACAAGAAGATATCAAAAGAAATATCAAAAGGCCTATCCCTGCCGTTATGCTAAACATGGTGACTCCTATAATTAGTAGCCAAATTAGAGAGCGGCTAAAATTTTTTAATTTTGTCGGGATGCAGCTATATCCAGCTGTGTACATTGACGATGGTGGTAACTATCACGAAGACTATTGGTGCATGAACTTTTGGCAAGAGCTGGATTGTTGGGATAGAGAAAAGTCTAAAACAGAGAAAGCGACGAAAGAAGAATTAGCAGATCCATACTTTATGTCGAGAATTGACGTTTATAAATACCACTTAGATAGTGAAGTCTTGGATAAAATCCCAGAAGAAGAACGTTTGATATTTAAACAAGCTGGTGGTCTGAAGTATGTCTTTGTCCATCAAAAAATTGCAGATATCTTTTTTGAGGAGAAGGCGACAGGCGTTAACTTAGTCAAAGTATCCGACTTTGAAGAAGGGATGCTGTTTTAGTTTTATATCTGTGTAAAACAAAAAATAAAACCCGCGGGAGCGGGCTTTATTTGTCCTATTTGGGTTCGCTTTCTAATTCCTCATCTGGCGTATCAGGGCGCTGCCGTTCGACAAAGATAGTAGCCAGTATGGTGGTGACTACGCAGGAAAGTAAAATCGACTTTAAAACTTCGTAGTTATGGTAAAAGAATCCCCAACTCCAAAACTGTTTAGAAGCTTCTTCTGAAACACCAAAAAAGAGATCCATATAGCGAATCAAGTTTTCACCAAAAGCGGCTAAATCGACCAATACAAACCCAAAGAAAATGCCATATAGGATAGGGTCTGCATGAGTCATATAGATTGATCGCCAATTTTCAGGAGCTGTTTTGTGAATATACTTTAATGACCAGTAAACCCTACGCTTTAGCATAACGATCATAAAAATATCTACGATGAGGTGGATTCCAAAAATGTACGCATTTGTTAAGTGTGCCTCTAAACCTTGTGCGCGCATAGAAAGTATCCAACCATTAATATAATACTCAACAGCCGTCACTAATAGTAAAATTATAGAGAGGTGTTTTATATTTTCCTGTCCTTTAGCGAACAAACTAAGAGTAAAGATACTAGCCAATACTACAAGATTGACGTAGTTGTTAACTTCAATATGAATATACGTAAGCAATATGCTACTCAAAATACAAAGCAGCAGAAAGAACCACGATAATTTCATCACTATTCCTTAAAATATACATTTGGAGCTA
This sequence comes from Pseudoalteromonas sp. XMcav11-Q, assembly GCF_040104525.1. NCBI lineage: Bacteria > Pseudomonadati > Pseudomonadota > Gammaproteobacteria > Alteromonadales > Pseudoalteromonadaceae > Pseudoalteromonas > Pseudoalteromonas sp. XMcav11-Q. The sequence goes on along the minus strand of NZ_JBECOX010000018.1, from coordinate 14,945 downwards.
ATTCGAACCGCCCGAATCCGGTTTCTCCAATCTGGGGTCATCACCTTTGGTTCCACTGCTTCCACCTACCACTCGGGTAGTTGAGCTTTTCTCCAGTTGAAACTTGTAATCTGATGACTGTGCTATTGGTTCGCATTTTACCTTTGGCTCTGCGACTTTATTGCCACCACTTCCACCAACCACCTGATTAACTGAGTCAGCACTAAGTGATGATTTTTTATTTGGTGTTATGAAATCATTTTGTACTTTAGGGTCATTGAGTTTTGCACCACCACTTCCACCAACCACCTGATTAACTGAATCAGCACTAAGTGATGATTGTTTACTTGGCGCTGCTGAGTCACTTTCGACTTTTGGGTCTTTTACTTTTGGCCCAAGCGATCCACCAGATACCCTGTTAGCTTGTTTTTGGGAAAGTGCTGTTAAAGTTACGAGTCGGTTAGCTATATTTTTTATAAAAAAGCGCATAATGACGTCCTTTCTAAGTTAAGTTTTGCGGTGTTTAGTTTCCACTCCACTTTACTCCTTAACAATAAAGTTGAAAACATTGTGTTGCAAATGAACGTTATTCGTAACTTTATTGTTTGCCATTGTGGTGAGGGGCAATGAAAGTGCGCGTCTTTCATTAGCCGTTATCCTCGTTGCTTGATTTTCTATTTCGTGGTGTTGGAGACTTGCGCCATAACTTGGCGTCGTCAATTTTGTCTCTTAAGGCAAGGATTTGTTCTCTAAGTGGATTAAGGTTGATGCCGCAGGCGTCGCACCATACTTCAAAATATTCGTAGGGAAATTTGCTTACGCCTTTTTCGTAGTTTTCGTAAGTGCCACGCTCCACGCCGACCAAGTTAGCCATTTCTTGCGTGGTTTTGCCGGCGACTTTGCGCATGCGGCGCAGGTCGTCTCCTGTAAAGCGCTTATCATATTTCCCCACCAACTCAATCCTTTTTGCCTGTCGCACTCGCGTCACAAACAGCATCAATCCCCATGTAGCCGGATGTATGCTATTTGTTTGTCTCTATTGTTCGCTTAACCAAGTTGCATTTTTGTATCTAAACCGTAAACGCGAGTCTATCGTAGAAATTTTCTTTTTCAAGTGTATTCAGTCGAAAAATGAACATTTTGTTGCATTTAATGAATCTTCGCTCGATTTTTTAGGCGAAGCCTGAGATGAGTAACTCTTGAGTCAACGGAGGTGTTGCTATGATGGTGCTGGCGTTTTTAATTAATTTACAAATAAATTCAAAAAAATTTTCTTCGCGCAGATTTTTGCCCGAAGCTTTTGTTACTTTAGTGTGAAATAAAGTGACATGTTGGAGAGCAATATGGATTATCTACGCCAATATCATGACTTAACGATTTATTACGATGCCCTCAAGAAGGCGGCAAGGCAGGGTGACGAGGTGCCAGACACCACAACCAAATGGTTAGCACTGGTGGAAACAACCTTGTTTGAACTGCAAGAGCTTGCCCATATGGAAAAGGCTTACATGCAGAAGTCAAAAACGATGAATAATCTGGTTGAGTTGGTGTATTCCAGTGCCCCAAGCATGGAGTAACTAAAAGGGTAATTGCTTTTTGAGTTTTTGCGGTGAGGGGGAGCGTTTTACTCTAATTTTACGTTCCCCCTTTTTTCTTTTTGTACGTGTTTATCGCCTTATGTGTAGGCGATAAACGGGTCGTACTACAGTTCGTAAGTAAAACTTAGGCCATAAACGCGCGGCTCGCCGTACTGTACATAGGTATTGTCTTGCCAGCCGTCTAGTGGATTATTACCAAACCTAAAGCCACGCACTACAATGTCTTCGTCTGCTAGGTTTCTACCCCAAGCCGTTAATGACCAGTTGTCGCCATAGTAACTAAGGCTTGCGTTGATTAGGTTATGATTGCGTGCTTGCTCGTTGTGACTGTCCGAGAGGTAATAGTTGTCTTTGCCTTCCACACCCAATTCAACCACTAGGTTATCCATTAACTCGTAATTGACGGCAAACGAGTATTGATAATTTGGCGCTTGTGCTTGGTCACGACCATCAAGGTTTAGGCCACTGGCAGCCACAAAGTCTTCAATCTCGGTCTCTAAATAGCCTGCGCTATAGCTAAAACCAAGGCGGTCCGTGTATTGTAGGTTGCCTTCAACTTCTAGGCCGTAGTTACTGCCTTTACTGGCGTTGTCGATGTAGCCTGCAAATTGTTGGTTAGAAACTTGCCATTGCTTTAACTGGATATCATCGCGTTGCATATAAAACGCGGTAACACGCACAAGGTGACGTTTGTCTTCAGATTCACCTTTTACGCCAAACTCAGCGTTCCAAACATACTCAGGGTCAAAGTAATGGTGTTCGGCCGGAATGTTTAAACCTTCATCTTTGGCTTTTGCCAGTGCTTCGCCGTTTACACCGCCGACTTTGTAACCGCGAGTAAGGCTGGTGTAGATCATCGTGCGCGGTACAACTTGATATTCAAGTGCAACTTTTCCGCCCCACATTACATCATCGGTTTCAATGGTAAAGCCGTTACTATCTAAATAGTCAGCGTCATATTGCTCCGCGCGAAGGCCACCGATAAGACGGGTTTTGTCAGATAGGTGATGTACGTATTGACCAAAAATCGCTCTACTTTCTACGGTGTATGCTGACGTAAATGGGTTCTCAAGCCAAGTGTAATGACGGGTCAAATCAACATCGTTACGCTTTGCAAAAACACCTACCACCCAGTCATTTTGCTTATCTTTGATTAAAAACTCTATATTGCCGTTTTCATGGTTACGCTCGTAGGCATCGGTTGAGCTGTATCCTTCTGGGTGCAAGCCTGCTGCACATAGCGCTGGTTGAGCTGCGTCGTTACATACCCAATCTTCGTCGTAGCTATATAAAGTATCAGCATCTAGCCCAGATACTTTAAATTCGACATTGAATAAGTCTGAGCGAGTGTAAATTCCGCGTAGTGAAAACGCATCGGAGCTGAGGTTGTCTTGGCCTGGGGTATCAGCAACGCTGTTACGTGAATTATCTAGGGTGAAACCGTCGTACCCGTTTTCAGTATCAATATGGTGATAAGCGAACTCTAGTGCGAGGTTGTCGCTCACTTGAGAGTTAAGCTTCACTCTTGCTACTTGCTCGTCTTGTTGCTGAGTGGGTTTGTTTAGGTAGAGGTTATCTACGTAACCGTCAGACTCTCGCTGATAAAGGCTGACGCGCACTGCGGTGTCGTCGCTTAATCCAGTGCCAGCAGCAAGGCCTGCTTCATAGCTACCGTAATTGCCTGCACCTAATTTCACTTTTAATGATGGCGCTGTGGTGGCGGCTTGGGTATTTACTTCAACGATTCCAGCTAAAGCATCTGAACCGAATTTAGTGCCTTGAGGGCCGCGATACACTATCACTGACTCAGTATCAAAAAGCAGCGCACTTGCGCCTAATCCTGAATAATTAATACCGTCAATTAATAAGCCAACGCTGGGATAAATAGGATCAACAAACTGTGAACGTAAGCCGATACCACGGATTTGCATAAAGCGACCACGAGATGCACCTGCCGTAAAGTTAACGTTAGCGGTGGCACCTAGTATCTCATCTAAATATTGCGCACCACGTTTAGCGATAGTGAGTTCGTCCACCACCGAAGCGCTTGCACTTAATGTCTGGATAGTTTCATTCTGAAAATCGCCGGTGACGACAATGGTTTCTAGGTTATCGTCGGCAAGTACCTGATGAGAGAAAAATGGCAGCAGTGCCAAGGTGATCGTAGAGAGTTTTAACTTCATGCTTAATCTTTGTCCCATTTTTAATTGGGCACAGTTTAACAAAAGCCAGACCAGTTGACAGTGAAATTGTGTTATATGTTAGCCCGAAAATGTTAAACAAATAGGCCTGATATGAGTTTTAAAGTCGATTTTAAAGTCCGAGATTACGAGTGTGACTTACAGGGAATAGTTAATAACAGCGTGTATTTTAATTATTTAGAGCATGCAAGGCATGAGTTTTTACTGGCGAATAACGTTGATTTTGCAGCGCTTGCTGAGCAAAAAGTGAACTTAGTCGTTATTCGGAGTGAAATGAATTACAAAGACTCGTTACGCCCAGGTGATGAGTTTTATGTTGAAGTCGCACTTGAGCGTGAAAGCAGAGTAAAGTTCGCATTTAAGCAAAAAGTAATAAGAGCGCATGATGATAAGCTAATGCTTGATGCGGTGGTAACAGGGACTTCGGTGAATGAGCGCGGTAGACCGTTTTTACCAGACGCTATTACGCACTTATTTGAAGAGCAGCAATTTGTGAAATAGTTGGTGTTAAAATATTCAGGTAAGACAATTTTACAGAATTTTACTGCAATTTTTGTGTCTTGAAACGTTATAATAAACTCAGGGCATAAAATAGATGGTTTACCATGAAATTCATCAGCATAATCGGCGCAATAATGGCGCTAAGTGGATGTATATCGACAGGGAAGGTAGACACGGAAGCGCTTAAGTATTCCGCTTGGCAGTTACAGAGTATAAATGGCCAAAATATTACGCAGTTACAATCAGACGCTGGACTTGGTGAAAAGCCTATTGATATTCGTTTTATCGATGCACTGCAGGTCAACGGTTTTGCGGGTTGTAATCGCTTTTTTGGCGAAGGCGAAATTGTCGAAGGGCAGCTAAAAGTTAAAAACTTAGGCATGACGCGTAAATACTGTGGTGAAGAAATCGCTCAGGTTGAATCGCAGCTTATTAACCAATTACAAATTGGTGTATTGCTTGAAGTAAATGCTAATAAGTTGACCTTGAAAGGAAAACCTCAGTTTAGTTTTATTAAACAATAAGCTGAAAATAAGAATTCCAGTGTCAGTGCTTGCGAGCTTTCGTGTTAGCAAGTAGACTGGCGCTAATTCGTTACTTGTCGGAGTGCCTTGAGTTTTTGCAGCAAATTTGTGTGCAGATATTCGGGCTGAGATCGCATTTTGCGGGATCCGTGGACCTGATCAGGTTAATGCCTGCGTAGGGAACAAGACAGCAAACGCGTTGCGTTTGTCTGTAGCAATAGTGGTTTATTGCTATCCACCTTACCCGAGGACTATCCTCGTCTCTCTCCTTTTGGAGATCTGACAAGACACCTTTGTATGAAAATAAGAGGGACGTCATGTCAAACAATAGTAGCAAGCTAAGTCGTCGTGAAGCGCGAGCAGCCGCGGCAGAATTTATCCATAACCTTAAAGGCCAACCTTTTCCAAACTCACATAAAGTTTATGTGGAGGGCGAACAAGCAGGCGTACGCGTTGGTATGCGTGAAATCACGCTAAGTGATTCGTTTGTTGGTGGCACCGAAGAAAATCCGGTATTTGAATCAAACGATCCCATTCGTGTTTATGATACTTCAGGTCCATACACAGATCCTGAAGTGCCGGTTGACGTTCGTGCTGGTCTTCCTAAATTTAGAGAGCAGTGGATAGTTGAGCGCGATGATACCGAAATGCTAGAGTCGGTGACGTCACAGTTTTCTCAGCAGCGTATGGCGGATGAAGGGCTTGACCATATTCGCTTTGAACATTTACCTAAAATTCGCCGTGCTAAGGCGGGTAAAAATGTCACGCAAATGCACTACGCCCGTCAAGGCATAGTGACGCCTGAAATGGAATATGTAGCGATCCGTGAAAATATGGGACGCGCTAAGTTGCGTGAAGAATTGCTCGCGCAGCAACACAAAGGCCAATCGTTTGGAGCCAGTATTCCTGAGTTTATTACGCCTGAATTTGTGCGTGATGAAATTGCCCGTGGTCGTGCTGTACTGCCCAATAATATCAATCACCCCGAGACCGAGCCGATGATCATCGGACGTAACTTCCTAGTAAAAGTTAACGCCAATATCGGTAACTCATCAGTGACTTCTTCTATCGAAGAAGAAGTAGAAAAAATGGTATGGTCGACCCGTTGGGGTGCAGATACCGTAATGGATCTGTCGACAGGGCGCTACATTCATGAAACCCGCGAGTGGGTGGTACGTAACTCTCCAGTGCCTATCGGTACGGTTCCAATCTATCAGGCACTAGAAAAAGTAAATGGTGTTGCTGAAGATCTAACGTGGGAGATCTTCCGCGATACCTTGATTGAGCAAGCTGAGCAAGGCGTGGATTACTTTACTATCCACGCGGGGGTACTACTGCGTTACGTGCCGATGACGGCAAAACGCGTGACGGGTATTGTGTCTCGCGGTGGTTCAATTATGGCGAAGTGGTGTTTAGCGCATCACAAAGAAAACTTCCTCTACACGCACTTTGAAGACATCTGTGAAATCTTAAAGCAATACGATGTTTGTTTCTCGTTAGGTGATGGCTTGCGTCCGGGTTCTATTGCCGATGCCAATGATGAAGCACAATTTAGTGAACTGCGTACCCTTGGTGAGTTGACTAAGCTTGCGTGGAAACACGATGTTCAGGTCTTTATTGAAGGCCCAGGACACGTGCCGATGCATATGATCAAAGAGAATATGGAAGAGCAGCTAAAGCACTGCGATGAAGCACCGTTTTACACGCTTGGCCCACTCACTACCGATATCGCTCCGGGTTATGATCACTTCACTTCAGGGATCGGTGCGGCGCAAATTGCGTGGTATGGCTGTGCGATGCTGTGCTATGTGACACCAAAAGAACACTTAGGCTTACCGAATAAAGAAGATGTAAAAGAAGGTTTGATCACCTACAAAATAGCGGCGCATGCAGCGGATCTGGCGAAGGGCCATCCGGGTGCTCAAGTTCGTGACAATGCCTTGTCTAAAGCACGCTTTGAGTTCCGCTGGCACGATCAGTTTAATCTCGGTCTAGATCCAGAGCGTGCTCGTGAATATCACGATGAGACCTTGCCGCAAGAATCGGGCAAAGTTGCTCACTTCTGCTCTATGTGTGGTCCTAAATTCTGCTCGATGAAGATCACTCAGGATGTGCGTGACTATGCAAAAGCGTTAGAAGCGCGAGGCATTGATCCTAATAATGTAGGCGAAGAGATCAGCATTAAAATGGTGGATGTTGAAGCCGAGATGAAAGCAAAATCAGAAGAGTTTAAGCAATCGGGCTCTGAGCTTTACCACAAAGCCTTATAACTCATCCCATCATAGCCACCTTGATCCCCGTCGGGTGGCTAATTTTAGGAGTGTAGCTATGTCTACTCAAGCACGTGTTGCTATTTTGGGTTTTGGCTTAACTGGGCGCATCGCTGCATTGATGCTTGCTGAGCGCTATCAAATCAGCGTGTTTGAACAAGCAAAGCAAGGTACGGAGAGCTCAGCAGGTAGTGTGGCGGCGGCCATGTTAGCGCCCTTGGCTGAGTCTGTGATATGCGATGAAGCGTTGGCGCTGCAAGGTCTGGAGTCCATGAAACTTTGGCCACAACTACTGGCGAAACTGGAAAGCCCGGTATTTTTCCAGCAGCAAGGCTCTCTTATTGTGGCACATGGTCAAGACCGTGGTGATTTAGTGAGTTTTCAGCAGCGCTTAAAACCGTTAAAAGACCATAGCGCGGAAGTGGTAAATGGTACTCAGATCGCACAATTGGAACCAGAACTTAGTGGTGTGTTCCATCAAGGCTTGTATTTACCTTGCGAAGGCCAGCTTGATAATCAGGCGTTTTATCAAAGTAGTGCGGCAACATTGACGAAGCAAGGGGTAGAGATTAACTACGGTGTTCATTGTGACGAAGCGCAAAAGGCGCAGCTTAGTCAAGCGTATGACTGGGTGATTGATTGTCGCGGTCTTGGTGCGAAAGCAACGTGTAACGGGCTTCGTGGTGTGCGTGGCGAAGTGGCGAGAATTTATGCCCCAGAAGTGACCTTGACTCGACCTGTGCGCTTGATGCACCCAAGATACCCCATTTACATTGCGCCAAAACCAGATCATCAGTTTGTTATTGGTGCGACGGAAATTGAGTCGCAAGATAATGGTGAGATAACGGTACGTTCTACACTCGAATTACTCTCTGCTGCTTATTCGGTTCATCGTGGGTTTGCCGAAGCGCGAGTATTGTCTTTATTAGCAGGGCTTAGACCTGCGTTTAAAGATAATCACCCCAAAATTGAACAACAAGGTAATGTGATCAGTATCAATGGTCTATACAGACACGGTTATTTGCTGGCACCGCTTATCGTGAAACAAGCACTATCTAAGGAGTTATTATGAAAGTCGAATTTAATGGCGAAACGATTAATATCAACCGCGAGCAAAATATTCAGGAATTTATTGAAGCCAGAGGTGCCAAACCGCCTTTTGCCGTCGCGCTTAATGGTACTTTTGTTTCCCGTACGGAGCTGCCAAGCGTGACATTGAGCGATGGTGATAAGATTGAGCTTTTATCGCCAATTCAAGGGGGATAAACATGCAGTCTTTGACTGATACTAAGCTCACTATTTATGGTGAACAATTTACTAGCCGCATGTTAATTGGCTCGGCACTTTATCCTTCTCCAGAGGTAATGCAGGCAGCCATCGCCACCTCGGGTGCTGAGATTGTTACTGTATCGCTGAGACGCCAGCAAACTAAGCAGGCGGGTGATGACTTTTGGTCGCTTATCAAAGAGATGGGACTACGAGTCTTACCAAACACGGCAGGCTGTCACAGCGTAAAAGAAGCGGTGACCTTGGCGCAGATGTGCCGGGAAGTGTTTGCCACGGATTGGATTAAACTTGAACTTATTGGTGATGAATATAACTTACAGCCAGACCCAATTGCATTGCTCGAAGCCACCGAAATTTTGCTAAAAGACGGTTTTAAGGTATTGCCCTATTGTACTGATGATTTGGTGCTATGTCAGCGTTTAGATGCGCTAGGATGTGAGGTTTTAATGCCATGGGGCGCGCCAATTGGTACGGGAAAAGGGCTGTTAAATCCATATAACCTGCAAACCATCCGCACGCGTTTACCTCATCAAACCTTGATTGTGGACGCGGGACTCGGCTTGCCGTCTCATGCTTGCCAAGCTCTAGAGCTGGGTTATGATGCCGTACTATTAAATTCGGCAGTGGCAGGGGCGGGTTGTCCCATCACCATGGCAAAAGCGTTTGAAGCCAGCACGGTTGCAGGGCGTCTGTCTTATTTGGCAAAAGCAATGCCACAAAAAGAGGTGGCATCACCTTCTACGCCAACCTTAGGCATGCCTTTTTGGCACGCAAACTAACTTGAATTGCGGATAACTATATAAGGAGTTCTCTTTGTCACATATCGTTTGGAGTGTTGCGGGTTCTGATTCTGGCGGTGGCGCTGGTATTCAAGCGGATATCAAAGCAACGCAGAGCTTTAATGTTCATTGTTGTACCGTAGTAACTGCGTTGACGGCGCAAAATAGTTTAGGGGTGGAGGCGTTAAACCCGGTTTCGACCACGGTTATCGAATCTCAGCTGACGGCGCTTTCGCAAGATATGCCTGCAACGGTGATAAAGATTGGCATGCTCGCCAATGTTCAGCAGATCCAACTGATTGCTGAACACCTTGAGCATTATAAAGCAACATGGGCAAAACCGCCGCTAGTGGTTTATGACCCAGTAGCTATCGCGACGAGCGGGGATTCATTAACCGAAGAAGACACGGTGGATGCGTTAAAAACCCATTTATTACCGCTGGTGGATATCATTACACCCAATACACACGAAACTCAGCTGCTGACAGGTGTGTATTTGATAGGCCCTGATGCTGTAAAAGAGGCTGCTGCCAAATTGCGTGAATTTGGTGCAAAGTCGGTGATCATTAAAGGCGGTCATTGGGATTACCCAAAAGGCTACTGCATTGATTATGGCTTAGCGGGAGATACCGAGTATTGGCTTGGCAATGAGAAAATTCAAACACCGCATAGCCATGGTACAGGGTGCAGTTTATCGTCAGTGATCGCGGCATGTATGGCCAAGGAGTACCCATTTAAAGATGCTTTTATTCTCGCTAAAGCATACATCAATGCAGGGCTAAAAGCGGCGATACGTTATGGTGAAGGCGTGGGCCCTGTTGCGCATACGAGTTTCCCAGTTGATCTCAATGATTACCCGCAAGTGATAGAAGCGGGCTCTTGGCTTGCTGATGAACTAGAGTTTGCATTACCTGAGGAGTTTAATTTTGCCGCTGGCTTTGCCAGCATTGACGACCCTATTGGGCTTTATGCCGTGGTGCACAGCGCTGATTGGGTGGAAAAGTGCCTTGCTTTAGGTGTCGATACGGTGCAGCTGAGAATTAAAGATCCAGAGCAAGCTAATCTCGAAGCTGAAATACAAACCGCCATTGCACTTGGACAAAAATACGATGCGAAGGTGTTTATTAACGACTACTGGCAGTTAGCGATTAAACACGGCGCTTATGGAATTCATTTGGGCCAAGAGGATATCGATAAAGCTAATCTTGTTGCCATCCAAGAGGCAGGGCTGCGCTTAGGTATTTCGACCCATGGTTTTTATGAAATGCTCCGGGCACATAACTATCGCCCAAGTTATTTGGCTTTTGGTGCTATCTACCCAACCACGACTAAAGACATGACCGGCCAAATCCAAGGGTTGGAAAAGCTGATGCACTTTGTACCTTTGATGCAAAGTAGCTATCCAACAGTCGCCATTGGAGGCATTGATCTTAGTCGCGTGCCAGAAGTGGCTGCAACTGGCGTATCTAGTATTGCGGTTGTAAGAGCTATCACTGAGGCTCAAGACCCAGAGCAAGCTGTACTTGAATTAAAGCAAGCTATGGCGCGGCATGACTGAACTCAATGACAAAGAGCGGCTAAGGTATAGTCGCCATTTGCTGTTAAAAGAGGTCGGTGAGCAAGGCCAACTCGCATTGAAACAGGCGCATGTGGCTGTGATTGGCTGCGGTGGGCTGGGAAGCCCTGCGTTGTTTTACTTAGCGGCGAGTGGCATTGGTAAGCTTACTTTTGTTGATGATGACGACGTGGAATTGTCTAACTTACAAAGGCAAATTCTGTATAAGGTGAACCACCTTGGTCAGCAAAAAGCCAAAGCAGCAGGAAAGGTGCTGGCAAGTCTCAATAATGAGATCACACTAGTACCAATAAATGCGAGGTTGACCGATAAGAACGTCGCCGAGTTACTCCGTGATGCCGATATTGTCTTGGATTGCAGCGATAACTTTACTACCCGTTATTTACTCAATAGGTATTGTCATCAAGCGAGCAAGGTGTTGATCGCTGGCGCCGCGATTGCCACGCAAGGCCAACTCATGTGCTTTGATTTTAGGGCTGAGTCACCTTGTTATGCTTGCGTTTTCCCTGAGGGTTCGCAAACACCAGTGGAGAGTTGTGACAACTTTGGCGTCATTAGTCCATTACTGGGTGTGATCGGCGCGCAGCAAGCTTTATTGACCATAAACGTGCTACTTGGACATCACCAAGGAAGCGTATTTTGTACGCTAGATGGTATGAGTTTGCAGCAAAAGCAGTATGGGCTCAGTAAAAACCCCGAGTGTGAATGTTGTGGCTTGAGATAGTTTCAAGCCACTAATACAGTAGTCTACTCTGCTATTTTTGCGAAAGGCGTACCCATGCGTGTGACGGTCTCTGGGTTTTGACCATCTAAGAACTCAGCCTTATTTGCCCCCCACGCTAAGATCACGGTAGAACCAAGCTTAAAGCGACCCATCTCTTCGCCTTTTTTCAGCGTTATCGCGTTGTCACCTTCTGCTGGATATGTCCAAGTAAAGACATCTCTTCCGGCCGGTGGTGTCACTGTACCGGCCCAAATCGTCTCAATGCTAGCAACGATAGTTGCACCAACCAATACCATAGAAAGCGGGCCAATTTCAGTGTCAAAAATAGCAACAACTCGCTCGTTACGAGCAAATAAATTAGGCACATTTTGCGCAGTAAGTGGATTTACTGAGAATAAGTCGCCCGGTACATAAATCATTTTACGAAGTGTGCCATCAACCGGCATGTGGATACGGTGATAATCCTTCGGTGCTAGATAAATCGTTGCAAACTTACCACCAACATAAGGCGCAACGTCTTCTTCTTTACCGCCTAGCAGCGTCTGTAAGCTGTAGTTGTGACCCTTAGCTTGGATAATTTGACCATCGACGACATCACCAAGTTGGCTGATTGCACCATCAACTGGGTGGGCAAGGATATCGCTATCTTCTGCCAAAGGACGGATCCCTGGCTTCAGTGGACGGGTAAAAAACTCGTTAAAGGTTTTGTAGTGAGCTGGATCTTCGTGCAATGCCTCGCTCATGTCGATTTTATATTGTTTGATAAACAGCTTAATTAGCTTTGTGGTTAAGGCGCCAGCTTCTGCTGCGGCAAGCTTACCAACCAAACGAGAAACCGCATGTTTAGGTAATGCATATTGCATGGCAATTTTTAGTTTATCCAAATTCACTTTTAACAGTTCCTAATTATTAGTCTTGTCACTTTCGGTTTTTGTATTGCGAAGTGACTATAGGGCTCAAGTCATTGAGCCAATTTAGCAAATATTATCAGACTCTCGGCGCGCGCGCACCTGCGCGGCCATCAGCCATAGATTCTAAAATACGATGGTAACTTTCAAAACGTAATTCGCTGATTTTACCTTCATCTACGGCTTCACGAAGTAAGCATCCCGGATCGTTCAGGTGTTTACAGTCTCTAAAGCGGCAGCCGCCAATAAACTCCCTAAATTCTTTAAAGCACCAAGTGACGCGTTCCACGTCTAAGTGCCATAGGCCGAACTCACGGATCCCTGGGCTGTCGATCAGGTTTCCACCGGACGGCAAGTGGTGTAAGCGCGATACTGTGGTTGTATGTTGCCCTAAGCCGCTATTTTCGGAGACTTCTTTGGTGAGAATATCTGCATTGGGCAGTACCGTATTGACCAACGTTGATTTGCCAACCCCTGATTGACCAACAAAAATATTATTTTTGTCCTCAAGCATGTGTTTTAACTCGTCAATGCCTTCGCCTGATTTTGTACTGACTAATAGTACGCGATAGCCAAGCTCACGATATATATCTAAGACTTCATCAATATATTCGAGGCTTTCTTGGTCAAGCAAATCAATTTTATTGAGTAATAAAATCGGCTCTATCCCCATATCCTCACAAGCGACTAAGTAGCGATCGATGATTTGAGGGGTGAATTCGGGCACAACGGCCGACACCATCAATATTTGGTCAATATTCGCAGCGACAACTTTCACACCGTCATAAAAATCCGGACGAGTGAGTTGTGTGCGCCTTTCATGTACAGCCTCAATTACGCCGGCTAAGTCACCATCACTGACCTTGGCACGACGAAAAATGACTTCATCACCGCAAACTAAGCTTGTTACGGTACGACGGATATTGCAACGCAAAACCTCTTGGTCTGTGGTTTCTATATCCGCATGTTGGCCGAAGCGGCTGATCACCACTGCGGCTTCTGTTGGCCCCAAGTTGTCGTTTTGCCATGAAACATCAGATACTTCTGTCTCCTTCGCTTTATCGATTCGCTTCTGATGATTGGCTCTAATCCGACGGGATTGGCCCTTACTGAGTTTCTTTTTCTTTGCCATGTTTATAATCTGTTTAAGCTTTGGCGTGCAGAGCGTTCAAATTTAGGCTATAAATCAATAAAACGCCGCGCATGGTAAAAAAAGCTTTAGGTCGAGTGTTTAAACTAATATGATATATCTAATTGCATTGGATCTAAAGGAAAGTACCGCTAAGGTAAAGTATGACTTTTCATGAATCAAACTTGATCTGGCTCGATCTAGAGATGACGGGGCTAGAACCGAAAACAGATAAAATCTTAGAAATCGCGACGGTGATCACAGATGGTGATCTCAATGTTTTAGCTGAAGGTCCAGTAGTGGCAATTCATCAAAGTGATGAGCTGTTGGACAATATGGATGAGTGGTGCACCAATCAACATGGTCGCTCAGGTCTGACTGCTCGCTGTAAAGCGAGTAAGTTCACGGAAGCAGATGCAGTTAAGCAAACACTAGATTTCCTTAAAGAGTGGGTGCCGCCAGGTGCTTCACCAATGTGTGGTAATTCTATTGGTCAAGACCGTAGATTCCTCAACAAATACATGCCAGAGCTAGAAGCTTATTTCCACTATCGCAATTTGGACGTCAGTACGATAAAAGAACTTGCGAGACGCTGGAAGCCTGAGCTATTGGGTGAGATAAAGAAAAAAAGCTCTCACTTAGCACTGGATGATATCAAAGACTCCATCATGGAGCTGAAAGTTTACCAAGAAAAATTCTTCAAAGTTTAAAAAACACTTGCAAAGCAAATTTTATCTTGTAGAATCCTGCCCCGCTTGAGATGACAAGCCTTGCGGGGTTTCTTGAGCATTATTAAAGCAGTATAAGCTCAGCTGTTATAGGTAAAACGCGACCTAGCGTAGTTACCGAACAATACAGAGCTAAATATTGTGATGCGGCACTAGCTCAGCTGCTACAGGTAAAGACGCGACCTTGCGTAATTACCGACAATATAATGAGCTAACTATGGAATGCGGCACTAGCTCAGCTGGTAGAGCGCGACCTTGCCAAGGTCGAGGTCACGAGTTCGAACCTCGTGTGCCGCTCCAAACTTCTCAGTTTATATTCAACTGAAAAAATAAAGAATATGATGTGATGCGGCACTAGCTCAGCTGCTAAAACGTTAGACGCGACCTCAAGGTTGCGCCCAGCGGAAAACTAAGAGCTATATCGGAATGCGGCACTAGCTCAGCTGGTAGAGCGCGACCTTGCCAAGGTCGAGGTCACGAGTTCGAACCTCGTGTGCCGCTCCAAACACTTGCTTTAGGTGTATAAACTAAAGATGAAATGCGGCCTAGCTCAGCTGCTAAAACGTTAGACGCGACCTCAAGGTTGCGCCCAGCGGAAAACTAAGAGCTATATTGGAATGCGGCACTAGCTCAGCTGGTAGAGCGCGACCTTGCCAAGGTCGAGGTCACGAGTTCGAACCTCGTGTGCCGCTCCAAACACTTACTTTAGGTGTATAAACTAAAAAATGTGATGCGGCACTA
>NZ_JBECOX010000017.1:0-81500 GCF_040104525.1 Pseudoalteromonas sp. XMcav11-Q | reverse complement strand
AAGTGAGAGCCTCTAAAAAGCAAATTCCTATAGCATAAACAACACCAACTCTGTCACACCGAGCAGGTAGCAGCTCAGTCCAACAAGCGATTATGCAACACAAACTGCGTGTCGCATAAATACTAAAGTGTTATAAGCCCCGATAAGTGCGAGGAAAAATTAAGTTTGGTAGTTAATGGAATTAAAACCCTTTCTGTAGAAGAGGTGGTATCTATTCATGATACCTTGACTAAAGATTTTGAGAACTCAGAAGATCCAATTTCACCTCCGGGCGTCAAAAGTCAGGGGTTATTAGAGTCTGCAGTGAGTCGACAATGGTCTGGTTTTAGTGGTTATTACAAATACAAAACCCCTATAGAGAATGCAGCTAGTCTATGTTATGGCATTTGTTGTAATCACTCATTGCACAACGGTAATAAAAGAACAGCATTAGTTGTGCTTTTATGTCACTTGGACGGTAATGGTCTAACTTTTAATGATCGTGCTACTCAAGACGACATGTATAAATTTATGGTTAAGGTAGCGAAAAGAGGTTTTCTACCTAAAAAATACAAAGGTGATGGTTCAGATTTAGAAATAGCAGCAATGGTAAAGTGGATTAAATCTAGGACTAGAAAAGTTCAAAAATCTGAGCGCTGGATTACTTTTAGGGAACTAAAACAAAGATTAAAGCCTTTTGGTATTGAATTTGGAAATCCAAAAAACAATCTCGTCGATGTCATTAAAAAAGAAAAGGTCAAAAAGAAAAAGAACTTCTTTTGGACTGAAGAAGTAGAAGAAGAAAAAGTTATCGCAAACATACCATTTTTTAAAGATGGTGCATATGTAGGTAAAAAGGTTATGCGTACAATTAGAAAGAACGGTAGGTTAATGCCAGAAAATGGAATTGACTCAGAGTTATTCTATGGGCAAGAGTCTAACCCAGACATGTTTATTATGAAATATAAAAAAACTTTAAAACGATTAGCCAAAACGTAGGGCTTATAACAAAGCAAGTCAAGCGGACAATTTTTAGCAGGCTGCTTCCGCTTCGCTTCTCATTATAGCCTGCTAAAAATAGCCGTTGCTTGCGGCGTTGGTATGACTCCCACTGTCAAGTTAAACACACTGATCCTTGCCTAACTTTAAGCCATAATTTCTTAACTCGAATTAGAGAGAGTTAATGCATAGGATGAAGCAAGTAATTTCGTCGGTTTTCTTGCTGGTATTCGTTGGTTACTCATTTTTATGAGCAGAGCAGACCTTACTTAACTCGACGTGGCACCTGTTTTCAGTCTATGTTCGTGGTTCAATGCTGCGTTAGCTGCATTGCCATCCTAACGCCGTCGGTGGTTGTGCCACACCCGATGCTTGACCCAATACATTAACTCTAATTCGTTCACTTTAAGCTGGTACTCTGGATAATCTTAATTTGGGATTTACCGGTGAGAGCACAACCTGTTTTGCTATTGCCCAGATATAAGCAATCATTTCACGGGCAATAGCGGTGACAACGAGGTTGTAATGCTTGCCTTTATTTATAAGCTTTTTATAACGTTTACAGAGCCTTAATTGTGCTTTCCATGCAATATCAATAAGTTGCTTTGGTAAGCCTTCTTGTCGTTTTTGTAACTCAGTCGATATGTTGGCTGCATGACGGTAACTGTGAGCACCTTCGACTAATAAGCGCCTTGCACGACCATTGCCACATTTAGTAATTGCGCCAATATGCCTTTTACCACCACTCGAGTGTTCACTCGGAACGAGCCCAAGATAACTCATGAGTTTTCGCGGATGGTCGAAGCGGGTTAAATCACCAAGCTCAGCGACAATACCAGCGGCCACGAGTAAGCGAACGCCGCGCATAGCTTGGATTGCTTTAACTACAGGGTAGTAACGCCATTGATAAACATGATGAGAGAGCTCATTGTCGAGTCGCTCCAATCGTGCAGTTCGCTCGTTTATAGTTTGAATAAACTCTTGTAAAACGATTTGTTGTGCAGGATGTGGCAATACCAGTTCTGTGAGCCAACGTAAGTGTTTGAGAGACCAGTTTGCTGTGCCAGCATAGTTAATGTTGTTGCGAAGAAGCATTGCTTTTAGCTGGTACTTTGCATCTTTTAAATCTTTCATCGCAACTTCTCGAGCACGAGATAAATCACGAATAGCTTCATCTTCCGGCTCAGGTACATAAATAGGGGTTAAGTCTTCAGACTTAAGTAATTTAGCTAGTTTAAGTGCATCACGTTTGTCAGTTTTTACACGCTCGCCAGGTTTTTTAGGAATGAGAGAAGGGGCAACCACATAGCAGCAATGACCAAGGCTAGTGATTAACCGATAAATCCAGTAACCGCAGGGGCCAGCCTCATAGACAAAGTGAAGAGTTGCATCAGGGTATTTAGATTCAAAGTGACGAACTAGTTTTTTAACGGCTATTTTAGATGATGTTACTCTACCAAAGTGCACAGGTTGTGCGCCTCGATGGTCTTCAATATAGGCGACTTCATTGAATTCTTTATGTGTATCAAGTCCGATAAAAAGTATGTTATGTTTGTTCATGCTAGCCTCTGCTGTTTAGTTATTTGACAAACTAATTATGGCTCTGGCTTTGTATTAAGCTAACCCACGAAAAAGCGGAGGCTAGCACCGTGTGGGAGTCATTATGTCTATACGTATAGAGAGGACTCATTATGGGAAAGAGTGAAAGGCTAGAATTATTTAGAATCAAACTACAAGAGAGTGAGGGAGAATCTACAGCTAAAGGGGCGAGAGATTTGATGTCTGAGTTACTTAAAAGTATCGAAGACAAACATGCTCCAACTGATGAAAAGAAAATGGTCATCTCAGAAGTCACCGAAAAAACGGTGCAAGAATATGGAAAGAAAGGGTTGTATATTCCTTTGATTGGGCATCGGATTTATATAAACGGTAATGGCGCAATTCTGATTAATGATTTTAATACTGATGAAATCTTTGTTGAAAAGGAAAACATTAATGGTATTTCATTTAGTGAGGTATCGGGATGGAAGCCAAATATATTAAACGTATAACAAGCCAATAAAGCTACGGGACGTTACCACCGTCCGCTTCTGACACAGAGATATCCTTCGGCTCTTAATTAATTGTTTCTGCCCAAAAACAAGTTACAGCCTCAACATAACCGGTTTGATGTATATGAAAATGCGGCCTGGTGCTATTTAGTCACAGCCCAAAAAATAGCAGGCCAGCATCACTATAAACATCACTGCGAAGAAACCAAATACCTCCGCAAGGCTTTTTAAGAAAGTAAAAATTGATAAAAAAGGCCAGTCAGAAATACTGGCTGGCCTTTTATTAATCTAACGAAAGCTAGGTTAGGTTTTTACAACCAAGTCTATTCCCACTCGAATATCAATGAGCAGAAAATAAATCTATATAACAGCTAGTTAGAAAGGTGACTTTTCTCAATACCATCATCGATACCATGCGCAGAATTTTTTTGATTTTTTGCAGTTCGTCGGCGTTTTAGCTCTGCCTTGGCCCAAGCTGAAGACTCGGCCATATCACGACGAAGCTCATCAATCTGAGTTTCAGTCAGTTTATATACATATGGCTTGTCTACTTTCATTATTACTAAACTCTTTTAGTCCCAGCTGGTATTTTTTTGCAACATAGCATGTTTAACACGCGATTCTAATTCTATCAATTTTTCACCGACACCAGCATTACCTAGGTATGGTTGAATCTTTAAAAAGCCTCTATGTAACTCACGGCGAGACGAGCTTTTACCTTCTTTCTGAACAGCATAAGCGACCATTTCAGCGCTATTCAGCCCTCTCCTGACGGCAAGGCTAGCATAGTTTAATGCGGGACTAGCATCTGACAAATTTGTAGTTCCATCGTTGACATACCTTAGCAAAACCTGAAGAGGTACACTCATTAAATGTGCTAAGTCAGGAACCATTCTGATAACAAACTTTCTTGCACTTGTGGTGTATTTCAAATCTCTTGTTTTTGAAGAAAAAACTTTTTGTATTTCAATCAGCGTCTTACCCTGCATCCACAGAGATAGACCAGAAGATATCAAAGGAATTGCGAATTTTGCTTTTTCAACATCATCCTGTAGCGAATTATAACTATTATCAAATAGTGACTCGAAATTCTCTGGCTTTAAAAGACGATACATACTGTGAGGATGCCTAGAAAGCCAATCAAACATCCATTTAACAAATCGCTCTACTGTTTCAAAGCTTGTAAAATCATCAGAAACCAAAGAATCAACAAGTTCTTTTAATACATCTTCAGGCATACCTAACATAGAAGCTAGATCGCGTAATGCCTGAGATTCCTCACTGGAATCAACATCATTATTATCTAGAATAGATCGAGCGGCAGCTATTCGACTAACAATCCACTCAGTATTGCCCTTTTGCTTTTGTCTAAAAGCCGCAAAGCTTCTTTTTAATCCATGAGTTACTTCTGATGTTCCCTCTTCGTCTTTTTCTGCCTCAGCTAGCCTTGCAACTACATATCGTTCTAGATCTCCAACTTCTTCTACTTGATTGTGGATACGGTCCATTATCGATGTTAGAGGATCATCCAAAATAATACACTGATCTGATTGGCCAAAGATTTCACGGAGGGTGGTCCAACGGTTTCCTATTGTCCTTTCTTGATCATTTAGTCCTACGACTTTCCCTGGAATTACTAATACAATACCTGTAGCACTTTCACCAGCTCTTCCAGCTCGCCCAGCTGAGTTCAATAAATCTTCTGGTTTGAGGATATCACGACTACCAGAAGCCATATTAAACTGACTATCTTCGGCAATGATTACTAAATCCGCAGGCAAGTTCATCCCTTGACCTAAAGTTGGTGTAGCGGCCAATACAGCTAATGCTCCTTCACGTTTGTATAATGACTCTGCGAGAAATCTTTCTTCTGGTAATAACTGCCCATGATGACATCCAGCGCGATTTACAAGTTTTCCATTACTCAGCTTTATATACAGCTTTTCAGGAGAACCTATTTCATCTACTGCAATCTCATAAGCTTTTTTTTCATCACCTGTTAAATCTAAACTACACGGAGAAATTTTAGTCGATGCTTTTTCGGCTATTGATACTGCGTTTGGAATTGATTGCGAGAATACTAGAGTTCTAATGCCTGCCTTAGCTGCTTCGGCGGCTATCGAAGATGCAACAACTCCAGAGTTTGGAGTGAGCCCCCATCGGGAATTCGTTGATAGCTCTAATGATTTTGAGGAAAAAGGGACTTTTGCGTAGTCACGACGGTCCATAGAAGCCCAGGTTTGTTTAACACTAAAAAATGCTAATGGTGTAGCTGTTAATTGTCGCTTTAACTTAGCTGGGACGCTACCTTTAGTTTTTTTTGTTCTCTCGTTCCTGAGTAGATTTTCAAGTGTGCTTAAACGATTGGAGTCATAAACTATACAACCTCTTAATTGACGAGTAGGTTTCCAGGAGTTATCTAACGAGATAGATAAACGGTTAGTTAACTCAGATAGCCAATGACTTAATTCTTTCGTATTCTTCATCATTGCAGACATTAATACAATATCGGCATCAGGAGCCACTCTAACAAACCCTAGAATACATAGCATTGCATCTATAGCACGTCTATCTTCACTGCTTTTAGGATGTATTAAATGGCATTCATCGAAAATGAATACTCCAACATCAACAAACCTTTCGGGATCCAAATGTGTTGCAAGTAGACATGCTTCTGGAGTCATTACCATTATATCTGGCAAGTCATTACCGCTATCTAACAGACCAAAATCATCAGCTCTCTCTCCTTTGACTCCAGCTCTTGGAAATACCTTTTTCAAATCTCGAGCAGTCTGGTCCACTAGAGCATGTGTAGGAGCTAAAAATACAGCTTTACACCCTCTAAGTAGAGTCGCATGAAGCTTAAGTTGTGCTGTTGTTGATTTCCCTGAACCGGTAGGAAAACCAATTGCTGCGGATACACCACTATTTAAATAACCACGTTCAATCGCATCCTTATGATTTTTCCATAGGTATGGACGAGTACTTGCCACAGCCTTCATAGCATCTAGCCATAATCCTTTATCAACTCCATTGGGAGGTAGTATTTTTACGACAGCACTATCCAACAATGCATTTCCTGTAGCTATTAATAAGCTAGCTAAATGAAATGGTCCGGGAAAGAGTTCTTGACTCTCGAGAGTTTTAGATTGGAAGGGAATATCAACGGTTGATGATGCTAATTCTTTTACTTCAGAAAAAACAGCAATTGGATCAGCCATTCCTTTAATACGACGCCCTTGTAAAATAAAAGCAAGAGCGCGAACACCACGTAAAATTCTATAATATAAAGCATTACTGGCCAATTGACCGCCTTCTCCTATTACAAGTTTTTTTTGAGAAGGACGTCTACGGGCAGTAATTTTTTCCACATTTCCTTGAGATAGCATTATTAAATGCCATATTAATTCACGCTGTAGTAAATCATTTTCTGGTAACTTTATTATGCGGCTTATTTCTGAAGCATCCGCAAATGCCTCAGCAATGAGAAATAGTAGCATTGCTGATACATCTGGGCTGATAGATTTCAAACCAATATATGAATAAGTAATATTAGAATGGCGTAATACGGTTGCTTGATAGGCTAATTGGTATGCTGTAGCGGCAACAAAGCTTGCAGATTTTTTATCTTCACGTTCGGGGGATATTGAAACTAAAGCCTCATTGGTTCTTGCTAAACGCAAAGAAAATTTAACCGTTTCAATCAAGTCGTCTATATTAGCCTCTCCATTTCTCAATAAGACACGACTAGAAACAATTTCAGCATATGCTTTAGATAAGTAGTCAGGAAGAGACTCTCGATCTAATCCAGGAAGATCGGGGGTAGACTGAATTAACTGTGAGGTTATTGAATCATACATTACTGTTACTCTCTTCCATATTGATAATCGCTATTGCCTTTTTGGACAATATGTCTATCCAGTTTCTAAAGCTATTTTTGTGGAGAATATCCCCCCTACGCTTGCTCCGATCACCAACAACTGAAACATCATAGTCTTTAAATAAGCCCCGCAATCCTGTTTGGGTAGAATGGGAGTCTCCAACAGTTACAGCAATTCGATATGCTCGCTTTTCATCCCATAAGATCTCAGCGACTACACTATCAGGGTCTGCACATCCCGACCGCTCAAGTAATGATACTACTGAAGCGATTAGCTCGTTATCTCGCTCACCTTTTTCAAAGATTTCAAATTCGGGTAAAACTGAATTTTTTATTTTATTCCTTGGGTTCTCTGTAGCTTTATCCTCAAGAATAACGGCTTTTGATATACCTTTAGAGTCATTTTCAATAAGAAAACCATCTAGGCCTTTATCTGCTTTAATCATTTGAGGCGCTCTTATATAAGCGTTTTTATAGGATTGGTGAGCTGCTACCCATGAAATAACCTGAAACACCCAACCATCTCTATGATATGGCTTTTCGCCTGACTTAACTGTCAATAGCTGTCTGGCAGCATCATATCCGCTTTTTGGGTAATTAACGTGAGAAGAACTGGTAGCTTTAAGAATTCTCTCCGCAACCCTAGACTGCCCAATAGCAACACGAGCGATGATGCTAGCTAATTCATCTTCATCATCAACTGACCAAGCCGCCCCAAACCAACTATCTTTTTCTTCAATCGGTTTAAATGAAATTGGCATAACAGGTCACACTTTATGTTAGTTAACTTTATGAACATATTATGATTTCATATCAACGAATGCTATGGAATAGATCATGTTTCATATTCCGTATTGGTGAAAATTCAGGCCGGTGCACGTGTACTTTCTGACTACTTGTGGTGACCAAACAGCCAGCGTCTCATTTTGTCGATTTGATCGACCGATCTCGTCATGTCCTTGTAAGCACGTCCGGCCAACCTGTTTTGAAATACCTCCATTGTGTCGGCAATGGCTTTCATCTTCGGGCCGTGTCCGGTACTGTGCAGCCACTGCCCCAAAAAATAGAAGGCCAGCATCACAATGAACATCACTGCAAAGAAACCAAATACCTCCGCAAGGTTTTGAGGTGGAAAGCTAAACTCCATAATCAGTAATCCTTATCTAGTTAGGCCATGCGGCCTTTTTTAACAAAACTGGCAACCTCTTCGTTGCGCTCCTGCTGGCGTTCCTGAGCGTATGAAACGTAGTATTCAATGTCGAAGGTGTGCTTTTCCGGATCGCGCTCTTGCCATTCTGCGTGTGCTTGGCGGGCTTCTTCTTGATCTTCACTGGATAGGCCATCAAAGCCGCCAGTTTGATTCATCCAGCCAGTGCCGCCACCGCCTAAGCTATCGTTGTCAAATGCAGGGGAAGCCTCGTCAGTCCCCCTCCTTATCGTCATCATCCGCGTTATCTTTCATATTGTTTCGGATCGAACTAGCTAGACGACCTCCGGTAGTGCCGCTGATTCTATCCGCGGCCATATCACCCATTCCCTTCATCAAATTCGCACCGGTATCCGCAGCAATACGCCCCGCTTTTACAGCGCTACCTTTAAAGCCGCCAGAGGATTCGCCACCGCTAGAAGATTGACCGGAAGCTTGGGAGAAGGAGCCAGCCTCGTCAGAATCACCACCGCCACTAAATGCACCGCCCAGGCTCGACATAACATCAGTATTATTCGCTACGTTCTCACCCGCTTTTGTAAATGCAGCCTGAATAGCAGACGCACCGCCGGCGGTAGCCATTGCGGCACCGGCAGCCATACCACCAGTGGCAACAGCCGCTCCGGCCATCGCCCCAGCACTAATACTGCCAGCACCCGTCGCCGTACCACCTCCAGGAATCAGGCTAGCGACCACATTGGGAACGGAGTGAATGAGCATCACGAGAACCAATGAAACGACAAAGATCACCAACAATTCACGCATGGGAGCATCATTGGATAGATCGGCATAGAAACCGTCCATGATCGACATGGCAATGCCAATAAGCAACGTCATTGTCATCAATTTCAAAGCAACGCCTAATACACTTTTGAAGTAGTTGATTGCTATATCTGAAGTCCAACGCGAACCACCAAACCCCAACACGAAAACACCGGCATAGACCAATATCCAAGCCGTCACCAAAGCCAACAACACATTTGCCGCCACTACCGCCATACATGCCAAAATTGCTAGCGTGATTAAGAAGATAGACAAGTTATCTATCGGGCTGGTGATGCTGTATGACTTACCAGCTTTCACAATAATGTCGAACGCAATACTAATAGGCTCTGACGGGGTTAGGTCTCTCGAAAGGCCACCGGCTTGAGCACCGATCGTTCTCAATGAATCGATAATTGACGTGGCAAAGTCTGGGCCGTTTCTGAGTAACCAGAGAAAGAAACCAAACGTCAAGATGAAGCGCACGAACTCGGCAAAAAACTCCCTTATATCCGCTTGCTTAAGGATTAAGGTCCCGCCAGTCCAAACAAGGGATATAGTGCCCAGCGTCCAGAATAGCCAGGCAGCATAGTTTGTAATTACCGTGCCCCAAGTAGCACTTGCTGTCATGAAACGCACAGCCACTTCATCTAAGACACCATTAGGCTCAATGGCCGCTGATGCTGTTTGCGAAGTAAGTACAACTGCCAAGAGCATGACAAGCCGAATAAATATCTTGATCATGATTAGAACCCCTTGTTCTTGGAGCGATCCGTGGGTTCGCCCATATCCCAAAGACAGTTCCCTTTTTCCTTCTGCTCTTTCGTCAGGTTCGGGTTGTCACAGTTGATCGTTGCAGGCTTTGGCCCGTCATCTTCGCCGCACCCCACCATAGCAAAAGAGGCCAACGCGCTAACGATAAAAACTCGGGTGATATTCTTCATGATTAAAACCCCCTGTTTTCTGAACGGTCGGTTGGCTCGCCCATATCGAACAACCTTTCACGAAACGCTTGATATTGAGCTTCGCGGTCAGCATCCGCCTGCATTCGAGTGCCAACGGCATTCTGCTGAGCAATCAGCAGGCTACGGATTTGCAGGAGCTGGTTAGCCTGGTTGCTGGCGAGCTGGTTAGCGTAGCCAATAGCCGCCAATTGGCCGTCCGCGCTCTGAGCACCAGATTGCAGGCGGTTAAGCTGACGGGCATCGGCTTCCAAGTTATCTTGCTGCTGCTCCAGACTCCTAAACAGTGCGTCGTTGGCCTTTTTCTGCGATTCAGACGCAAGGCGTCGGTTCTCGGTCATTGCGGCCCGTTCTGCATCGCTGCACCCCGCTGCCGAGAAACAAGGAGAGCTGCGGTAATAGGCCACGTCCTGGAACTTGCCTAGGTAAGCATCGAGGCTGCCAAGCTGGTTCTGGTAATAGGCGAGCGTGTTGGTCGCCTGGTTCAGATCGTTGATGGTGCGCTGCGCCTGGTCCCAAATATAAGAAGCTGGGGCCATCGAGTTTTGCAGCATATTTTCGTACTGCTGCAACTGGGTTTGATACTGCTGAATTTGTTTAGCAGTCTGTGTAACAGCTTCCATTGCCGACATAATGTTCTGAACTAGATTCGTACCATCAGCAACCGGAATCCCCGCATATACAGGATTAGAAAGGTTTAACGCCAAGGAGATGGCAAGCACGGGAATTTTAGCCGCTAAAATTTTTCGTTTTAGCATGGTTAATTACTCTTAGTAGTTATGACTAAAAGTTGCATTCACCAACCTGTAGAAACTTGATCTCTACTCCTGCCGTTACCAGCGGTGAATGTGGGCCTGTACAGAGCTAGCTCGCCACTTACTATCTCGGCGCCCGACCAGCGCGACACCGTTAAACGCGCGGTCAAATAGGGTTAAACATCGGTGTCATTACCAACCGAAGCGGTTAGGGCTTCCGTCGATTCCTATGCCATCACATCAACGTGAGCGGCTCTTTTGTTGTCGTTTCGCTTTTTTAGCTGCCTGCTCAGCTTGTAGCTTAGCTTTACGCTGCTCTAGTGCTGGCATGACCGCCGCTTTTTCAGTTACAGGGCCTGACTGAATAGCTAAAACCTCTAACTGAGATAGATTCTGCAACCGGCCACGGCGTGAAGGTGGCACTTTGCCAATCGGTAACACGCCGTGCTTATCTGACCGTTTGGCCTTTTTGTTCTGAGCTATTAATGCCTGACGGCGGCGTTCTAGTCCTTGATCGGCAAATTTGATAGACAGATTGCCATCTACCGCCGCCTTGATTACTCGCGCCTTGAACTCAGGCGAACCATTCACGGTAATACGATTACCGTAACGCTCTATTGCTACCTTTAGTGCAGCTAAGACACTGGTTTGGTTGGAAGCCGTCGACACTTGTAGACGCTCACCATCATCACGCACGGCGCTGTTACCTGCTCGATAAATAATGGTGCCTTTTTTCGTAATCGTATCGACCGTTCCTTTGAGCTCTGCCTGAACTGCATCCCCGTTCAGTGTGTTGCCTTTAAGCTTTTGTGCAGACTCTCGGCTACGTAGCGCTTTGAGGGCTTCGCTATCTCCCTGCAATGCTTGGCTTTTTAACCAATCCGCCCAGGCTTGGCGTTTATTGCTTTGATATATCGTTTGCCGTTGCTCTTGGTAACGCTTATGAATACGCTCAAGCTCGCTTTTCAATGCATCGCTGGCCTGTTTGTACAAAAGCTTCTTAGTAAGCTTATTGCTACCGGTCAACTTAATCGCTGCGCGACGGCCACGCCCTTTCCTCTTGGCGTTATCAATCTGTCGATCTTTATCACGACGAGCCTGTTCAAGGGCTTGCGTTTTACTCTCTGCGGCATGTTTCTGCTCTGCTTGATAACGGGCATATAGCTCGGTGGTATTCACCTTCAAGCGAACAGGTCGGTGTGTATATTGGCGGCTCGGCTTAACAGAATCCGATGCAGTCGCTTCAAAGGGACCAAGGCGCGCTTCGAGTTTGGGTTTAGAAAACTCACGTCCTAAGGTGCTTGCTTTGATGATCGCTTCACCGTCGGCAACGATCACTAGACCATTTCCTCTGGTTCTTAACTGCAAACCATTGTCCTGCATGACCTGGTGCAACGCCTGCCAGCTATTGGCTGATTTAATCTCGTCCATGCATTCGCGCTTCACCCAACCCACTAAGCTTTCAATACCCGAATGCCGCTCCATATCCATGGCACGCGATTCGGCCCCGCGCTTGCGCGGTATGTGATTATCCTGCTGCAAACCAAAATCCTGCTCGATGGCCTCGCACATTTCCGCTAGCTTTTTATGTGGGTAATAAGGCTCATGGATTGTGTTACGCGTAGGATGAATTTTATTGATCGCGATATGGATATGTTGATTGTCCGTATCGTTGTGCACAGCACTGACACGCTGATGCTCGCCATAGCCCAAGCCTTGGCAAAGGCGCTCTTCTATCGCGGCTAAAGTATGCGCTTCCAACTGTTCACCATTAGGAAAGCTCACTATGAGGTGGTAGGTTTTATCACTCTTTGCTCGGGTGTTCGCAAACTGAGTCGCCAACACCTCACTGATCGCATCGCGCACGGTTTCCGCTTCACAGTTATTTAAACGAACGCTACCAAGTCGATGTTCTTTGCTCTGGTGATCGGTGATGTAATTCACCAAGCCTGCAAAGTCAGATTTCCCCTGAGAACGCATCGGTACATGCTTGGCGATCATTGGTCCGCCCTCGGGCGAAGAATAGACTCCATAAGTGAACTCATTTGATCTTGCGTCGCCTCGATACGATTAAGCACTGCCAAGATCGTATTGGCCCCAACATGTGCCACCTTGGCATCATTACTAAGCCATAACTTCAGCAATCCACCCAGACGTCCTAAGTCACCATTAACCCGCACTAACTCGCGTACATGCTCTGCTTCGGTAATTCCCTGGATACGATAGCCTTGGCCGACTTCGCGCAAATAGGTCGAAGCACTGAGCCCCGCCTGTGCTGACATGGATTCGATCAGCGCACGCTCTTCCGGTAGGCAATAGACCTTAATCGGAGGACTATTCTTTCTCGTCGTCTTATTTGTGTTGTTCTCCATCTGTGTATCCTCTCTCAGGCCCCCGCAGGGCAGGATCAACGTTGAGTGCCGAAGGTGCGAATAAGTCATAAGTGAAGAGGCTTCGCCATGCTTGCATGGAGGGCCTACTTCACACATCCTGCCCGCATTTCAACTTTGGTTTTATCACGGAAAGTTATGCATGCCCTTGTGCATTTCTCTGTATTTAACTGTTTATTCCTGTGTAAACCTGTTTAACCGATAAGTCCGCCACTTATCACGGTATGACACCGCACTTATAGTGATTTAATAGCGCTAAAATAGCGGTCTTATAGTGATTTATCTGTATTGGCTTTACTCAATATCACGACACAGAAAAACACAGCTTTCCTACACTTTCCGCTCTAGGCTAAATTCAAAGCCTTCGTGTTTAACTGCCCCTCAAGTGTCAATGAATGTTTAGACGCCAAGGAGAAAAAATAAAAAACGCTTTATTTTCATTAATTTAAAAATACATAACTTCCAAAAAAATGATTTCATTGACAGTTTTAAGCCATTTATTTTATCAATCTTATCCACAATATCTGTTTGCTTAACTACAGGTTAATTTTTATATAGGTATACCTACAGGAAAGTACTATAGGGGGTTCTACAACCACCTGTTATTAAAAAGATTTTTGGCACTTCGCGGGACAGAACATGCGCACTCCGGGACAGAACATGCGTAAGCCGGGACAGAACATGCGCAAAATACCCCCTTTAAAGCGGGACAGAACATGCGTGGATAACTTTCTAAATACCCAGGCTTAATAACATCAAGAATGGTGCGTACATAATGTTTCATGCCGCTCACTCTACCTCTTTGTCCGTCGAGGTACTTGCGGAGCACTTGGTTTCAAAAGCAATCCTTTTTCGGTTGAAGTAGCATCTAGCTCTGGCCATGCATATTGAACCTTTTTAAGCCCGTCGAGAAACCGTTTTCTGAAATCTCGATGCCCCTGAGAAGTATTAGGATAATTGGCTCCTATTTGGTCCATTAGCCCTTCCCAAGGAATGACTGTTGAACGTTTTAAATAGCTGACTCGGTATGTTGCCCAGCAATATATATCGAGAGCCATAGGAGAACGCTTAATCAACCGTAATACCCTCATATCTAGAGGAACTGGTTTATCTGTTATCAGTTGAAAAAACTTTGGCGACAGATCTACCCAAGAGCCCCATAATGAATTTTGATCTGGATGCTTTGTGCTCCACCATATATGTGAAACATCCGCTACTCTGGCACCAATCTCATCCTCAGAAATATATTCATCACCTTCATTATGTTCCGTAAACATAACGCTAATGGTGGTTTTAAAAAGTTTGCTCATCTGCTCACGCAAACGCGGAATAGAACCATCTTTCCCCCCAGTTCCCGATAACCCTAGTTCGGCCATAAAGCTTCTCTGAGAATTCCCTAATTCAAGCCTACGCGCCTCTGTCTCACCGATATAACCCTTATCCAATCTGGACTTGTTTCTTACTGCTTGAGTGGTCATCCAAACCAGAAGCAAACGTGCATAGCAACCGTAAGGCAAACCTACAGATGAGGGGGCCATCATGTGCATTGTGAAATTACCATTCTTCCGACTCCACTCATTCGATTCTGGCTTACTGTGCGGTATGGTTGCTTGAATCAGAAGCCGAGCAATAAAACCGAGTTCATTAGCCTCCTGAGCACTGCACTCCTGGATTGCTATGATGTTGTCTATATATTTCGTGCTTAGATCTAGTTTACCGCTGGCACCCGAGGCACTTTTTTGCCGAGTAGTTCCCCTAGCCTGAACATCCGTTACATCTTTAAGCGTCATGTGAACTCAGACTTACCAAATAAAACCAGGTCTTGCGGCTTTTAACGCAGACCTGCGCTTTTCTTCTATCCAGTTCTCCACTTCAGCTAGGTCCCAAGCAACACTTCGGCTGGTCAGAACAATACGACGAGGAAACTCACCACGCTGTTCTAGGTTATAGATGGTTCGATCAGACAAAGGGATCATGCTGAGTAAGGTTTTGCGATTTATCAGCGTTTTGTTTGTCATTGATGGATTCATGCCCCTCTCCTTTTCAACATTCTTGGGTTGATAATGCCAGGAGCTGCCTGTAGATTAGGCTAATCATTGGACAAAAAAGTTGGATATGAAAATATTTGAAACTGAGATGGATGCGTCAGAACGACTAGGTCCGTTTTATATTCCTGTTTGGGAGAATTCTGACAACTCTGTGGCAAATGCCATTCGCATTTTTAGGGAGAAATGGCATTCATACTCGGAAGAGTCTAGAAGCCACAACATCATAAACTTGATTAAACAGGTGATTGATCCCGTGGTATCGGAATACTTGAGTAGCCTTCCAAACCAGTATTTGTCCTTTTGCCCCATCTCAAGAGAAAAGTGTAACTATAGTGACCTCATCAAGTTGAGAGGTTTTCGTTATACAGCCGACCAAATTCATTTTTATTTACGCGACTTTGTTGGCAAGAGTTCCCATACAGAGCAAGACATACTGTTCATATCGACTCAAGATATGCTCAAATCATTGTTTATGATTTGTGAAGGAAAAAAACCTAATAGATCAAAACTAGCGCCTGATATCAGTTTAAAGTCGGATAAAAAAACACGACTGTGTGCCTTGTGTGGAAGCCCAACAGAGTTTTCACAGTTCATGCATACATGGACGAAACACGGATATATTGAGAGAGAAAACAATGATCGTGACAATGATGAAAAAGACGGAAAGAAAAAGCGACCGGATCTGAGTACGAATTACTGTCTAAACCATCGTCCCAAGCTTCATGATGGTTCTTGGAATTCTCTGTATAAGCAAGCCAGACGCTCTGCAGAACAATTTGAGCAAGAAGTCTTGAGATTACGACGCCAAATCGCGCATCCAGACCGTCATAACGCTAAGTCCGGAGATAGATTAATTGATGAGTACTTTTACCACTTCATGCTGGACTCTTCACTGGACCCAACTAATGTGCCCGAACTGCGCAACTTAGCCCGAAAGATGGTAGATTCTCGGCTAACGGACAATAAAAAACGCATGCTGGTTCTTCGCAAACAGAACAAATCTAATGAAGATATTGGTATATTGCTGGGTGAAATCACGGGTAAGCCGTTGTCAAACCAGGCAGTGTCTAAGGCCTTGGGAACGATTCGAGAAGAATTTCAGCTACCAACGTCCAAAACTAATGAGAAAATTTAGCCGCTAAAATTTCATTCAGGACTATTGATCAATCAAGGGTTGACAAATAGTCCACCCCTATATATTCTATCCATAGTGCAGATGAAATCATCTGTAACGCTCTTTCAAAAATTACCTTAATTGTGAGCCTGACATATGGCCTAACAGCCGTTCATTTGTAGTAATTCAAAATGAACTATCTTTCCAGCCCACATAAGGATTCTTATCGGCACGCGGTCGTGATGAGCCAAAGCTCAAATCGAACGTCGATGGTCCTTATCGCTTAGTTGAATAACTTTGATGAAGGCAGGGGGAGAACCAGAGATACACTTCTCTGGGGGTATTGGTTGGTTTGTCTACTGTATTTCTATTCGGCCACGATGTGCAAATTGGCAGGGGGTACATCCTGTATCCGATTAGTGCAACTTATATAAGGTAATATTATATGAATTTGAAAGAATCGATCGAGCGTCTTAAAGAGGCTCGTGAAAAATGCGTTAATACAGTAGACAAAAGCACACTTGAGAAAATCGATAATTCTATCGAAGAGCTTGAGAATATGAGTAAAGTGGCAAGTAGGCCCAACAAAATGAAGTGGTTGTCAGTGGTTGTTCAGGTATTGAGCTTGATAAAATTGGCGGCTGGTTTCATTGACTTGGAGTAACAAAAGCTCACTAGATCTGTGCAACCAGCCAAATAAATCCTCCAATATTTAAGAGATATAATTATGTTAGCGATCGGTAAAACTATTAAAGAATTCAGGCAACTACGTGGGCTATCTTTAAATCAGGTGGCTGAAGAAGCTAATATGGATAAATCTTATCTATCCAAAATAGAAAATGAAAAGCGAGATCCTTCTTTATCATCATTATCTCGAATCAGTAAAGCACTTAACGTTCCTTTAAATATACTTATTTTGATGTGTGAAGAGCCCTCTGATAGTCCTTTCTCCGAATTTACAGAAAGTCTAAAATCAATAGCGAGAGAAATCGTAAAAAGTGAATCTACAGCCTAAATACACACAGAAACCAATTGGTAGTATCGAAGCTTTAGCTAATTTATTGAATTTACCGTTACAAGATCTTGAGAAGCTCATAGTATCATCAAATAATGACTATATCGTAGCTAATAAAATTGAGAAAGATGATGGCAGTCTAAGAATTACATACAAAGCAAAACCAAAACTTCGTGCCGTTTTAGATTCCATAAAATCAAGAATTTTTGATAAGGTTGAGCATCCTGACTATATAACAGCAGGACAAATAGGAAAAAGTTATATCGACAATGCAAAAGTTCATATTAATTCACGCATGTTAATGTCTGAGGATATAAGAAATTTTTTCCCGTCAATTAGTATCAAAGAAGTCAACCGTATTTTTCAACACTTTTTCTGCTTTCCCCCTAAAGTATCAAATGCACTTAGCGAGCTAAGTACAAAAGAAGGCTATTTAGTTCAAGGCAGTCCCTTAAGTGGTGAAATAGCCAATCTAGTATTCTACCGAGATGAACCAGAACTTGTTAAATATTGCCAAGAGCAAGGGCTAAGATATACACGTTACTACGATGATATTCATATTAGCTCTGATGAGAAAGAATTCAATGAATTAATTCCTCATCTAAAATCAGAAATCTATCGCATATTCGGAAAATCTGGAGTAAAGCCTCATAGGTCTAAGAAAAAGAGCCATTTTAGTTCGTGTTCATCTCGGCTTTCTGTACACGATGTCACTGTTAACTCCAAAAAGACTAATCCTTCCCATAAAAGAATATCTCAAGTGAGGAAGTTACTATTCACATATGAACATATAGTAGATAATAACTTTAATATAGAAGATATTATTAAAAAATACCGTTCAATTCTCGGGCACATAAACACTCTTCAGCAACAAGGTTACTCAAAAGCAGGAAAATTAAAAGAACAGTTATCATTGATAACTTGTAGAATAAGCGAATCTGAGGCAAAAAAATACGCTAGAAAATATCGAAAAGTTAAGTCAAAGAAAGAGCTAACCCAATTTAGTTCAAAAGTATATATTCTAAAAAGAATTAGTGGCAGAGTAGCTATGGTTATAAACTCAGAAAAAAAATCTGCAAATGATAAAATTAAGAAAAAGCTATCTCGTAATACAAATATATAATCAACATTAACTAGCGTAATTGAGCTTTAACGAGTCCACTCATCAATCATGTCAGCCCAATCCTGCAACATGGCCGCGCGCTGTTCTCGGTACTCAGCTTTGTTGTAAACTGCCCAGACTCCTTTCTGTTCGTGTGCCAGGCATTTTTCTATCCAATCCGTATTGTATCCAGCCTCATGCAGTAAAGTACTCGCTGTTCGACGCAGGTCATGCGGCCCAAACTTACTTAGTGACTGCCCATCCTTCTGCGCAGCCTTGTACGTTAGAGCCAATACACGATTCATTGTCGCACTGCTCATTGGGGCATCGGAGTCATAACGAGAAGGAAGAATATAATCAGACCCGCCGGCAAATGTCTTCAAGGCAATAAGAATGTCCATCGCCTGGCGTGACAAAAACACCAGGTGAGGCTTTCGCCGTTTCATTCTTTCTTTCGGAATCGTCCACAACGCTTCACCAAAGTTAATTTCATTCCAGGTTGCATTGGTTAACTCACTTTTGCGCACCATAGTTAGCAATAGCAATTTTACCGCAGCACGAATCGAAGGCGTGGTTCCTACTTTTTCCATATATCGGTACATCAAACCGATCTCAGCCGGTGTTAACGTTCGGTCTCTTGGTTCAAATCGAGCGATACTTGCAGGCCTCACCAGGTCTGCCGGGTTCTCAACTTTCTGCCCTCTTTCAATCGCCCACCTATACACCTGGAGTACAATATCACGCGTGTGTACAGCCGTTGCGGGTGCGCCACGCTCTACTATCGCGTCAGTCAGTGCTCGCAGATCTTCATGGGTAATTTCTGTGAGCTTCCAATTACCAAATTTATCTTTAAGTTCTCGGGCATAGACTGAACGACGCATATCCCGGGTAGAATCGGCCACCTGATAGCCACGCAGCCATTTTATAGCCCAGGCACCAAAAGTTTCAGCATCTTTCGTTCTCGCCTTCGCACGGGCTTTCTCTTTGGCCGGTGACTTTCCATCAATAACCATTCTCTTCGCTTCATTGAGGCGCTCACGCGCTTCTGCTAGCGTGATGCCCCCTACTCCGTAGCGTCCAAAGGTGATGGTTTCTTGCCTGCCATTGATTGAGTAGTTGTAGCGAAAGGAGATAGACCCCGCTTTGGTGACAGCAACATAGAGGCCATCACGGTCATTGACTTTGTATAGTTTATCTTTGGGCTTGAGATTGCGTAGCTTGGTATCAGTCAGCATGTTTCGACCTATTATTCTTATTTAATACCATGCTGAAACACCCCTAAAAAACTAGAGATTAATATTTATAAAACAGATAGATATGAAAATTTAATACCATGTCCCATCAAAAACACTCAGCATGGTATCGGGCGTAATCCATGGCATTACCGATGAATCATACCCATCAAAATACCACGGTCAAACCGTGCTTGGCGTTGCCAGACATTGCCAAAAATGACTAAGCTAAAAACAAAAAAAGTCCGCAATTACGCGGACTTAAGGTTGATTTAGTGCCTGTTAATGCCAGACCTTTCTTAAAGGATCATTATTCCCACTCGATTGTCGCTGGCGGCTTACCTGATACATCGTAAACCACGCGAGAAATACCATCAATTTCGTTGATGATACGGTTTGAAACGTGGCCTAGTAGCTCGTATGGTAAATGCGACCAACGTGCTGTCATAAAGTCGATAGTTTCAACACAACGTAGTGAGATCACCCAATCGTATTTACGTGCATCGCCCATCACGCCAACAGAGCGTACAGGTAGGAACACAGCGAATGCTTGAGATACTTTGTGGTATAGGTCCGCTTTATGTAGCTCTTCAATGAAGATAGCGTCAGCACGGCGCAGTAAGTCACAGTATTCTTTCTTGATTTCGCCAAGCACACGAACACCAAGACCTGGACCTGGGAACGGGTGACGATAAAGCATGTCATACGGTAGTCCAAGCTCTAGGCCAATCTTGCGAACTTCATCTTTAAATAGTTCACGTAGTGGCTCAACCAGACCTAGCTCCATATCTTCAGGTAATCCACCCACGTTGTGGTGAGATTTGATCACATGTGCTTTACCGGTTTTAGATGCTGCCGATTCGATAACATCAGGGTAAATTGTACCTTGTGCTAACCATTTTGCATTCACGCGCTGGCTGGCTTGCTCATCGAATACTTCAATAAAGGTGTGACCAATTGCTTTACGTTTGTCTTCAGGGTCATTTAAACCGTTAAGCGCATTAAGGAAACGATCTTCAGCTTCTACCTTGATGATGTTCAGACCAAACTTATCACCGAACATATCCATTACTTGCTGGCCTTCATTCAAGCGTAGTAGGCCATTATCAACAAATACACAGGTTAGCTTGTCGCCAATCGCACGGTGAATAAGCATTGCAACCACTGATGAATCAACACCACCAGATAGGCCAAGGATAACTTCATCATCCCCTACTTTCTCTTTGA
The DNA here is from genome assembly GCF_040104525.1 of Pseudoalteromonas sp. XMcav11-Q. NCBI lineage: Bacteria > Pseudomonadati > Pseudomonadota > Gammaproteobacteria > Alteromonadales > Pseudoalteromonadaceae > Pseudoalteromonas > Pseudoalteromonas sp. XMcav11-Q. The sequence continues at coordinate 60,777 of NZ_JBECOX010000017.1, read as the reverse complement.
TACGCTCAATTGCATCTTCAATGATTTGCTCAGGCGTCCATAGTTTTTCACACCCACAGATATCAATTGCAAAACGCTCTAGTAAACGCAAACCTTGCTGAGTATGCGTTACTTCTGGGTGAAACTGTACACCGTAGAAGCGCTTTTCTTCCCAAGACATTGCCGCATGAGGACAAGTATCCGTTCTCGCTGAAGTTTTGAATGTATCTGGAATTTTAGCAACTTTATCACCATGGCTCATCCACACGTCTAGGTAACCAGCACCATCTTCGATGTGATCTTCAATCGCTTCAAATAGCTTACAGTCGCCTACTTTCTCTACTTTTGCGTAGCCGAATTCTTTTTTATCTGAGCTATGTACCTGACCACCAAGCTGCATTGCCATCGTCTGCATACCATAACAGATACCCAGTACAGGCACGCCTGCTTCGAATACATAATCTGGTGCTTTTGGGCTACCTTCAAGCGTCGTTGACTCTGGGCCACCTGATAGAATGATACCTTGAGGGTTGAACTCACGGATTTGCTCTTCTGTCACATCCCAAGCCCAAAGTTCACAGTAAACACCAATTTCACGTACACGACGTGCAATTAGCTGAGTGTATTGCGAACCAAAGTCTAAGATCAAAATTCGGGAATCGTGGATATCTTTGCTCATTGATAATCTCGTTAGTTAGGAACTAAACAGGATAAAGCCGCATTGCGCCTCTATCAAAAGTAATAAGGGCTAGCAACTTGCTAGCCCAGAAACACGCCTTGAGGCTTAACCCATACGGTAGTTAGGCGCCTCTTTGGTGATCTGCACGTCATGTACGTGAGACTCACCCATACCCGCAGAAGTCACACGTACAAACTGCGGCTTAGTATTTAATTCTTCGATGGTTGCACATCCAGTTAAACCCATTGCACTGCGAATACCACCAATTTGCTGATGGATAATCGTTGCGATCGGTCCTTTGTATGCTACGCGACCTTCAATACCTTCAGGTACTAGTTTGTCAGCAGCATCACTCTTCTGGAAGTAACGGTCAGATGAACCTTCTTTTTGGTTCATCGCACCAAGAGAACCCATACCACGGTAAGACTTGTAGTAACGGCCTTGGTATAGTTCAACTTCACCAGGAGACTCTTCAGTACCCGCCAGCATTGAACCCACCATTACACATGCAGCACCAGCAACTAGCGCTTTTACGATATCACCAGAGAAACGGATACCGCCGTCGGCAATCACTGGAATATCACGACCTTTTAGGCCTTCTACTGCATCTGAAATCGCAGTAATTTGTGGTACACCACAACCTGTAACGATACGAGTAGTACAGATAGAACCTGGGCCAATACCCACTTTAACGGCGTCTGCACCAGCATCAGCCAATGCAATTGCGCCTTCAGCTGTTGCTACGTTACCTGCAACGATTTGTAGTTCTGGATAAGTTTCGCGCGTCGCTTTAACACGGTCAATAACACCTTGAGAATGGCCGTGAGAAGTATCGATTAGTAGTACATCAACACCCGCTTCAACCAAAGCAGCAATACGCTCATCAGTGCCAGCACCAACACCAACAGCAGCACCAACACGAAGACGGCCTTGCTCATCTTTACACGCGTTTGGTTTATCTTGCGCTTTTTGGTAATCCTTAACGGTGATCATGCCTTTTAGTGCAAATGCGTCATCAACCACTAAGATTTTTTCGATACGGTGTTCGTGCATGAGGCCAAGGATCTCTTCACGAGATGCACCTTCTTTTACTGTCACTAAGTCATCTTTCTTAGTCATGACCGTTGAAACTGCTTTTTCTAGCTTAGTTTCGAAACGCATATCACGGCTAGTCACGATGCCTTCAAGTTGGTTGTTTGCACCAACAACCGGGAAACCTGAAAACCCTTTGTCCTGTGCAAGCTCCATTGCTTCTGCAATCGTAAGATCAGAAGTAACCGTCACAGGGAAAGAGATAATACCCGCTTCATACGTCTTAACTTTACGCACGTTGCGAGCTTGCTCTTCGATAGTCATGTTTTTGTGGATAAAACCAATACCACCTTCTTGTGCCAGAGCGATCGCTAGGCGCGCTTCTGTCACTGTATCCATTGAAGCGGAAACAAGCGGTAAGTTTAATTCAATCCCACGTGTCAAACGCGTTTTCAGGTTTGCGGTGTGAGGAAGAACAGTTGAATGAGCTGGTACTAAAAGTACGTCGTCAAAGGTAAGGGCTTCTTTTGCAATTCTTAGCATGTTCGCGGCTTCTCTCAAGTGAACTGAGTATAAGGAATTGCGTGCGAATTTTATCAGCGTTCCTTATGGGAGTAAATAAAATTTAGCAAAAAATGTGATAAAGTGACTGTGAATTTTTTTATGGAGGCCAACATGGGATACCCCAATAATAACAAAACCTATTCTGTATCAAGACTTAACAGAGAAATACGCGCGCTCTTAGAACAAGGTTTTGCCTCTGTACAACTCACCGGAGAAATTTCAAACTTTGTTGCTCCGGCCTCAGGGCATTGGTATTTTTCTCTAAAAGATGACAAAGCACAGATAAAAGCGGCCATGTGGCGAGGTAATAATCGTTATTGTAACCATCGCCCAGCCAACGGTCAGCAGGTAATGGTACAAGCTAGAGTGTCAGTGTATGAGCCACGAGGCGACTATCAATTGATAGTCGAACAAATGGCCCCTGCCGGTGAAGGTTTGCTCAAGCAACAGTTTGACGCCCTTAAAATGCAGCTAGCCGCAGAAGGCCTGTTTTCGGCTAGTCACAAAAAGCCTTTGCCAAGTGTCATTAATCGCGTAGGGGTCGTCACTTCAGCGACAGGCGCTGCCATCAAGGATATTTTGACTGTACTCAAACGTCGCGCCCCACAGTTACAAGTTGTAATTTACCCAGCTCTAGTGCAAGGCGATGAAGCCAAGCAGCAGATTTGCAAACAAATCGCTCAGGCGAATGCTAGACGCGAGGTAGACGTATTGATCGTTGGCAGAGGTGGCGGCTCATTAGAAGACTTATGGAGCTTTAACGAGGAGCCCGTCGCAAGGGCCATTTTTGCCAGCTCAATTCCGGTGATAAGCGCAGTAGGCCACGAAATAGATACTACCATTTCTGACTATGTTGCAGATGTCAGAGCGCCAACCCCATCGGCGGCCGCAGAGCTAGTGAGCCCAGACTCAGAAGCGCTAAAATTGCGTACTTCGCAGTTACTACAATATCTCAATCAGGCTTTTAAGCGTCGCCTTGAAGGTGCATCACAGCGTTTAGCAAACTTTGAAGCCCGACTGCAGATACAACACCCTAAGAATCAACTTATGCAGCAAACACAGCGAGTTGATGAGTTAGAACAGCGATTAATTCGTGCTCAAGCCTATCACTTACGTCAAAAGCAATCGCAATTTCATTTGCTGCAACATAGATTTGATCGATTACATCCAGAGCAAAGGATCGCTCAGTTCAAGCAATTGGTCGCACAACTCAGTGATAAGTTGCAGTATGCAATGGAGCAAAAGCTTAATACACAAAGACATCAACTCGCGGTATCAAGCGCAAAACTAGACAGTGTCAGCCCACTGGCGGTATTAGCTCGGGGCTATAGTATTGCCAAGCAGGAAGATAAAGTGATTAAGTCAGTGGCGGATGTCGACCCAGAAAAGCCGATAATTACGCAACTGGCTGATGGGGAGGTGGTGTCTATGGTAAAAGCAACCCAGTAAGCGGATATAAAAATGGGGAAGTGATTTCCCCATTTTTAATCTAATAACCTACAACATCGCAGAAGTGATAGACTCATTTTCGAGCCTATCATCGTCTTCTAGGAAGTTTTGGTTCATACTCTCTGCAGGACATGGGCATGATGGCTTACCAACCACCTTAGCAGGGATCCCCACTACCGTAGTGTGCGGTGCTACAGGGCTAAGTACAACGGAACCTGCTCCAATTCGAGCACCCTCTCCTACTTCAATGTTGCCAAGTACTTTGGCACCAGCACCAATCAATACACCGGCGCGGATTTTCGGGTGACGGTCACCCTGCTCGTTACCCGTACCACCAAGTGTGACTGATTGCAGAATAGAAACATTATCTTCAATAACCGCGGTTTCACCAATGACTATACCAGTCGCATGGTCAAACATAATACCATGACCGACTTTACAAGCAGGATGGATGTCAACACCGAATACTTCAGAGGTTCTGCTCTGTATAAAGCGAGCCAGCTCTTTTCTGTCTTGACGCCATAAGCAGTATGCCAATCGATGTGCTTGGATTGCATGAAAACCTTTCAGATTCAAAATTACGTTAAGATAACTATCGGCAGCTGGGTCACGATCTTTAACAGCTTTTATATCATGTGCAACATGAGTCAGCATAGTATCGCAGTGCACAAAGGCCTGATCGAACAACTCGCGGATTGTAAATGCTGACACCACGGCATCCGCCAACTTATTTGCAACGATAAAGCTTAATGCAGAACCAAGACACTCGTGATTTAAAATACTCGAGTAAACGTGACTAGCAAGCAATGGTTCGCGAGCAACCAACTCATTGGCTTCTTCGCGTAACTTATTCCAAATCTCATGTCTCATGTGACGAACTTCCGATAATACTGATACTTCTCATAGTGTAACGCTTAGAGTCATTGAGTGTCATGTATTATAAAAAATCAGGCTTCAAACACTTGGTTATATCTAATAACCAACCAACATATTTTAGCCTGGTTTTAAATACCCTCAGCTGGACCAAAGATTCTTACAATTTAGCACTGTCGAACTGAGTAGATCTTCGTATAATAACGCCCCATTGAATACTACCAACGCGGGATCGCTAATATGTCGATAAAGATCAAGACAACGGATACCAACAAACCAAATGGCACAGGGCTTGCGCGGATAATCAAAGCAACGCATTGCTCGGCGAAAGGAATGAAAGCGGCTTATAAAGAAGAGTCGGCATTTAGACAAGAAACGTGGTTACTGGTGGCAAGTCTTCCTTTATCAATCATATTGGCGCAAAGTATTGCTCAGTGGGCCTTATTGGTCGGTAGTGTACTGTTGATATTGGTCATAGAACTTATCAACTCGGCAATCGAAGCGCTGACAGATAGAGTGAGTACCGAGCATCACTTACTATCTGGTCGTGCAAAAGATATGGCATCAGCGGCCGTTACGCTGACATTATTAATTAGCTCGTTAATTTGGATAGCTGCCGCAGTGGAGTGGTTCAACACCATAACCTAAAATTACGCGTGGTTTTGATACAAAAAAATGGCGGCTAAATTTTTAGCCGCCATTTTTTATTAAGCTGAATAATCGTTATTCAAACACTTTTTCTACATCCAACGTTTTAATATTCTTACTTGGAATATTTAGCGGGTATGTAGCAATTTCAGCATCTTCTGCCAGCAATACATCAGGCTTTTTCGTGTTATAAGTCATAGGAGATGGCTGCTCAGCACTTAGGCGCTTCGCCATATCTTTTGCATCACCAGTGATAAACACATAGTGAATATCTTCGGTCTGCAAGTTCTTTTTGATAACTCGATTGATATCTTCAACAGACAGCGACGCTAGCTGCTTTGTCACATAGGCAACAAACTCATCGGTGTTGTAGAACTGGCTATCAAGTGCATAACCTAGCTGTCTATCTTGGCTCGCCACCATTTGCGGCACAAAGTTGATTAAGAAGTTACGTGTTGCTTCAAAGTCTGCTTTGCTCATCCCTTCTTTGATCAGCTTATCGAGTTCAAACAATGCAGTACGCGTTGCAAAATGGGCGTCGTTATTAGAACGAAGTGGGCGTAACCACACTTGGAAAATTTGCTCACTACGACCTAAGTTTGCATCCGGCTTAGTTTGGAACATACCACGAGGGAAGTATTCGATGTATGCATAATCACCATAGTTCATACCACGTACCTGACGGATACGCTGGTACAAGTGGCTGTTTGAACTGCGATGCTCACCAAAGTATGAACGCACTAACCAAAGCGCAGCCCAGTCTTTGCTGCTACGAACCGTGTCGATTGGGAAACCAAAAGAGACCGCTGTTGATTTTGCATTCTTTTCTACGATGGTTGCGTGATGACCAGATAGTTTAGGGGCATCTGGCACTTGTAAACGCGCTTCTTCGCCTTTAGGTAAAGCCGCAAGATCGTTAAACATCGCTTCTTTTAGCTGTTTATCGAGTGCACCTGTGATACCCACGTTAAGTTTAGCTTGAGTAAATTGCTGAGCGTAAAAAACCTTAACGTCATCCAGTGTGATTGCTTCTAAGTCTGATAAATCACCAAAGTTATAGCTTTCGTATGGGTGGCCTTTGTACAGCTCGTGATAAAGCACTTCTTTACCTAGTTCTTCATCATTTGACGCTTTCAAACCAGCCTTAATGCCGTCGATTAGCTCTTTTTTCAGACGTTTAAAATCATCTTCTCTGAACCCTGGGCTCAAAAGCTGCTGACTCACAATGCCATACCATTGATCTGCATTATCTTTATGAATACGACCACGTAAAGAAATCATTTCTTTATCGATTTGATAACCGAAGCTACCAGCAATAGGATACAGCGCCTTTTGAATTTCTTTGTATGATTGCGACTCACTTCCGCCTTTGGCAATCATAGCCGCAGTAAGCGCAGCAAGACCTTTTTTACCTGCAGGATCTGCGGCAGCACCTGTGTAAAAAAGAAAGTTCACATCCACCAGCGGTGAATTATTGGTCTTGTCTAATACGTTGAAATGACGCGTTACTGGCTTGTCCATTTTTGCTACTAACTTGTCTAAGTTAACTTCCTTATCAAAACCAGGCACAGACTCAAGTGCAGACATAGTCACCGTTGTGCGGCTGCTGTCCACAAAGTATTTATTGGCAATATCACGAATGTCTTTCGCAGTGACTTTATCTGCACTTGCATAAAGCGCATTCACCACTTCAGGGTCACGCTCAAAATGCATGTAGCTTGCGAGTGTCGAAGCAATAGATTGTGATGAGTCAAGGCCGTTAATAAAGCTGTACTTTAGGTTTGATTTAAGTGCAGCAAGTTTATTTTCATCTACCAGCTCTGTGCGTGCTTTTGCGTAAGTGTTATTGATTGCATCACGCACTGTCGCCAGATCTTTTTCATCTTCAACTTTAACGAAAACATGCAGAAGACCAGGGTCTTTGGTTTCAGGGTTGTAGGTAAACATTTGGCTTGCAAGCTGTTTGTCTACCACCAGCTCTTGATATAACTCAGAGTTTTGAGAGAAGTATAACTGCGAGATCAAATCAAGCGCAGCTCGATCTTTTTTCTTCGGCTCCCATGCAGTGCCTTTATATGAAACAAGCAACCAGTGACCTGGTAAGCCATCATATTTTTCATGGACGTAACGTGCTTTCTCTTGTTTAGGCTCAACTGGAATATCAGCTTGATAATCACCCTTTTTCCAATTACCCCAGTGCTTTTTCACCATAGCCATGGTTTCTTTTGGATCTACGTCACCCACAATGACAAGCGATACGTATTCTGGCTTGTAAAAACGTTCAAAGAAGGTTTTACCATAGGCCATTTGATCTGGCATTGCTTCGATGTCTTCAAAAAAGCCCATCGTTGTGTGTTTATAGGTATGTTTATCAAATGCTTCTTTTCTTACCGCAGAAAGCAGTTTTCGAACTGGGCTGGCATTATTTTTAAGGTATTCACCTTTCACGGTTAGTGCTTCAGTACGAAACTGTTCTTCACTGTAAGTCAGGTTCTGAAAGATATCCGCTTCGATTTCTAATACTTTATCTAAATGCTGCTTCGAGAAATTTAGGTGATAGTTCGTGTAGTCATTGGTGGTGTAGGCGCGATTATCAACACCTGAATTTTTTAGAATGTCTGAATAAACGTCTTGTGGATACTTTTCTGAGCCTTTGAACATCATATGCTCAAAGAAGTGAGCGAAGCCGGTTTTACCCGCTTCGACTTCATTACGCGAACCAACAGAAACCGGGATCTGTAGCGATACCACATCAGGATAGTTAGTTTTAACTACCATGACGCGAAGGCCATTTTCTAGCTCTTCCAAAACATAATCTTGGGCGAATACTTTATTGGATTGGGCAGCTTGAGTACTTTCAGCTGACTGTTGGGCTTGGTCTGAATTCGTCGCTGCGCAGCCACTAAGCGCTAAGCTTACGGCAAAGCTGGTTGCTAGTAATTTGAATTTCATGAATTTGGTCCTAATCATATTTTTTATTCTAAGTAAGTCGTGTTCACTTACGTTAGTAAACCTCCAGATTATGCCCCAAAGCCATACTAATTCGCTAATTTCCAAGGTGATTTACCATCCTAATGTGTAAACAAATATGAAATTTTGGTTTGAGCACTTGAGATAAATTCATAATTATTGAAATTCTTTCATTAAAAAAATCTATCTAGACGTCTAAATGGCTGCTATATTAGTAAAGAGATACAGAAATGCTTTTGTGGAATGAGGATTATGGCTTTAACGCTTCAAGAGAAAATCATTGACCCTAACCAAGGGGTATATTTAATTGGTACCACACCACCTAAGATTGGCACCGACCCAGAGCAGCTAAAATCAATTGCCGCTAAGCTTTTGGGCCGTTTACATGAGATTGAATACGACGGCGTGATCATCTATGACATTCAAGATGAAAGCAGCCGTACTCAAGTACCACGTCCATTTCCTTTTAAGCACACCGTTGATCCGTGTGAATATAGTCAGTTGATCCGCGAATTATCACACCTTGATGTAATTACGTATAAAAGTGTGGCACAGCGCGATAGTGAAGCTTTTGGCGATTGGTTAAGCAGCACAAAACAGCAATATGGGTTAAACAATCTAGTATTAGTGGGCAGTCCGTCTTCACAAGGCGATATTAAGTTGCCGCTTTCTGAAGCCTATAAGGTATTGAAGCATCATCAAGATGACTTTTTCTTAGGTGGTGTAACTATCGCAGAGCGCCACGCCAGTAAGCGTAATGAACACGAAAGGTTAATTGATAAAACAGAGCAAGGCTGCCAATTCTTTGTTTCCCAAGCAGTGTATGACGCTCAAGCAACCATAGATCTTATTACGAGCTATGCTCGCACCTGTAAACAGCAAGGGCAAACACCAAAACGCATTATTCTTACCTTTACTCCATGTGGTGGAGAAAAAACCTTGCAGTTTATGGAGTGGCTGGGGATTTCAGTACCAGAAGCAACCAAATGGCGCATGTTAGATGCAGACAATACACTAAGTGAGTCAATTCGTATTTGTAGAGAAAATCTAGATCAAATCTTAAAAAGCTGCTCACATCTAGATATTTCTCTTGGCTTAAATATTGAGAGCTTAACAAACCGTAAAGAAGAAATAGATGCATCTATAAACCTTTATCGACTGTTGAAGGCGACCATGGAATTATGCCTTGCGGAAAAGCAAATTGCTTAATGCAGTCTAAGCCAGCTTCATCAAGCTGGCTTTTCTGTTAACCTTGCTGAATTATCCAAAGCCCAGATTAACTTAGGCTCAAGAAAGCGATTAATCCCACCCCTAGTAACAATCGGTAAATGACAAATGGCATCATGCCCATGCGCTCTATGATTTTCAGGAAAAAGAAGATACAGGCATAAGCTGAGATAAACGACAGTGCTGCACCACTTAATAACGCATTCCAATCAACCACTTCATCGCCGGTAGCAAGCTCTAAACTGTAATACAATCCCATCATCGAAATGATTGGAATAGACATTAAAAACGAAAAGCGCGCCGCACTTTTCTTATCAAGCCCGAGTAATAAACCTGCGGTGATGGTAATACCTGAACGCGATGTGCCGGGAATAACAGCGGTAATTTGCGCAAGCCCCAGTATCAATGCGCTTTTCCAGTTTAAGGCAAATTCGTCTTTGATTTGTCTCGCTTTCACGTCGGCATACCAAAGCAGTAAACCAAATACTATCGTCGATGTTGCAATCACCCAAGCACTACGTAAATAAACTTCTACGATATCCTTAAGCAGTGGAGCTAAGATCACGAATGGAATAGTGGCAACCACAATACACCAAGTCAGCCGGCTTTCTTTCGAGTGCGTACCTGAGAATGATTTGAACCATCCTGCCAGTAGGCTGACAATGTCTTGTCGAAAATAAATAACGACAGCCAGCAAAGTACCAACATGAACAGCAACATCAAAGGCAAGACCCTGATCTTGCCAACCTAGTACCTGTGAAGGTAGCAGTAAGTGGGCAGAACTCGAAATAGGTAAAAATTCAGTGAGACCTTGAATAATTGCAAGGACGACAATCTCAATAAAGCTCATTGCTTGGGAAACTCCACTTTCCATAATTTTTGAGTTGGGTTGTGATACTCCTGCCATAACTGAGCAATGCTTTTACCCTCAACAGGATGGATAAAATCAGGAGCTAGTTCAGCTAATGGCTGAAGCACGAAGGCATTTTTGGTTATTTCATCCCGAGGCAACTGAGCGGGTGATGAACAAATAAGGTGGTCATAAAAGAGAATATCGAGATCTAACGTGCGTGGACTAAACTTCTTTTCACTACAGCGACGACCATGATCGTATTCTATCGACTTGAGCAGTTTATATACTTCGTCTAAAGACAGCTGTGTTTGTGCAGCAAAGACCGAATTATAAAAGTTATTTCCTGCAAATCCGACGGCTTCACTCTCAAACACACTCGAATGTTGAAAATCCGGAAAGTGTTTTATCAATACCCTCAAGCCACTCAGCAAATTTTTTTCTTTTTCTATGTTTGAGCCGAGACTGATAAAAATTTGTGCCATGATAATTCTACTTCTTACGCACAATTTCTACACCAACCGTTTGTGCTTGTGGCACGGCAGCAGGTTTACTCACTTTTATAAGCACTTGTTGTACATTAAATTCATTTAGGATCATTGCGGCAAGCTGTTCAACTAACGTTTCTAATAGCTCTACTGGTTTTGCTTGGGTATACGCAATAATACGCTCACTCACTTTGGCATAATCAACCGCCAAACTAATATCGTCATGGCGAGCGGCAGCGCTAATATCGGTCAACATCTCAACATCAAAGTAAAGGCTTTGTTTACTTTCTTTTTCAAAGTCGTACACTCCTATTATGGCTTCGACGTGTAGCTGTGAGATATAGACTTTATCCATGTAAACTCCAAACATGTTTATCGCTGTAATTCACCCGCATTTTCTAATCGCAATTCGCGATCTGTGCAGGACTTAAGACCGCCGATCATAGCCCAAAACAACGCAATAAAAAATAAGGAAGACAGTGTTAATCAGTTTAATGTGCGTATGTGCTTATTTATTGGGATCGATTTCCTCAGCGATTCTGGTTTGTCGGTTATTCAATCTACCAGATCCACGCTTTAATGGTTCTAATAATCCAGGCGCAACCAATGTATTAAGATTGGGAGGAAAGATCCCAGCTGCGCTGGTGCTCGTCTTCGATATTTTAAAGGGAACCATCCCGGTGTGGGGAGCCTACTTTCTGAAAATAGAACCTGTGTGGTTAGGTGCAATAGCCGTAAGCGCATGCCTTGGTCACATTTATCCTATTTTCTTCCACTTTAACGGTGGTAAAGCGGTAGCAACGGCATTTGGTGCGCTATTACCCATCGGCTTGTCATTGGGTGGGCTATTGATTAGTACGTGGCTCGTGGTGCTAGCGCTAACACGCTATTCTTCACTCGCAGCGATTGTCGCAGTCGCAGCAGCTCCACTTTACACATGGTGGATAAAACCGCTTTATACGGTGCCGGTAAGCTTTTTAACTGTGGTGATTATTATTCGTCATAGGGCAAATATTAAAAGGCTCTTGAGTGGTAAAGAGCCCAAGGTGGGGAAAAAGTCTAAAGACTAGGGCCTGTTTACCTTTCAAGTTTGTTTTTGCAGCAGTTTGATTGGTATTTGTACAAGGCAGAGCCTGCGTAGCATAGTTATTCTATGTGAGTCAGGCGAGAACACAGTAGAAATGCTAATCAAGCGCTGCCCTTTGGGTTCACCTGAGTGCGCTTTGTTCATTGTTGCTCAACTTTTGCCTAGATTACTAGGCGGCAAGTCGAGCGTCGCGACCAAAACACACTCAGGAGAACAAAAATCAAACAGCAAAGATCAACAGACCCTAGACTTTTTCTAGACTATCCAGCGGCCAACGTGGCTTAGTTTTCATATCAAGTGGCGCATGTTGACCTGCTTTTAGGCGCTGCATTCCTGCATAAGCTATCATCGCCCCATTGTCTGTACAAAATTCAGTGCGCGGATAATAAACTCGCCCTTTCATACCAAGCATCATGCGCTCAAGCTTTTGCCTAAGCTCTGTATTGGCGCTGACGCCACCTGCAATCACCAGGCTTTTAATGCCTGTTTCTTTCAGTGCCCGCTTGCACTTAATCGCTAGTGTTTCTACGACCGCAGTTTGAAAGGCATGAGCGATATCTGCTTTCGTTTGCTCATCATCGCCTTCATTACGAATCGTGTTTGCCGCTGCGGTTTTTAATCCACTGAAACTAAAATCCAGACCGGGTCTGTCTGTCATCGGTTTTGGAAAAGTAAATCGCCCTGCTTGACCCTGTGTCGCCATTTTCGCAAGCATTGGGCCGCCAGGATAATCAAGGCCGAGTAGCTTGGCAGTTTTATCAAATGCTTCACCAGCGGCATCATCCACTGACTCACCAAGTACCTCATACTCACCGATACCTGAGACTTTGACCATCATGGTATGACCACCAGAGACTAGCAGCGCGACGAATGGGAACTCTGGTTTATCGTCTTCAAGCATAGGGGCAAGCAAATGGCCTTCCATATGATGTACGGCAACGGCTGGGATCCCCCAACCAAATGCTAACGAGCGACCAATTGAGGTGCCAACTAACAAAGCACCGACCAAACCTGGCCCTGCGGTATAAGCAATGCCATCAAGGTCTTCAGGACCGCAACCCGCTTGCGCGAAAGCAGCTTCAATAAGAGGGATCGTTTTGCGTACATGATCACGAGAAGCAAGTTCAGGCACTACCCCACCATAATCGGCGTGTACTTTTACCTGAGAATATAATTGATGTGCCAACAGCCCTTGCTCATCATCATAAATAGCAATACCCGTCTCATCACATGAGGATTCTATACCCAAAATACGCAAGTTACTTTCTCCAAACTCTTTACTGCAGCCGCTGATTATACGAAATCAGCTACTCAAGTTCCAAACCAATATTTGTTTGGCCGTCAGCTAGTGCCAAGGCCTTTAGCGACTTCACCGAGTCGCTGCTAATACGCCCCATATTTTCCACGTGTTCGATAAGCTCAGCGAGGATCTCAATTTCATACTGCATCTGCGGGTGTTCACGCACTAACTCATTCGTTGGAGATATATCTTCCGCCATCAACATAAACTCGATGTATTTAGCTACCGTTGCCTGAGAAATTTTGGCAACGCTTACAAACTCATGTTCATCTTTTGTCATTAGGCCTTGCAACATGCCTAACAGCGCTGTCGCTACATCGATTGCGGGATAGGTACCAAACATATCGAACTCACTGAGCTCAGGTACATTTGGTTCAACCTTTTCAACCAGCTTTTCTAAGCTAATTTTGCTCTTTGGCAGTAATATTTTCTCCCAGATTAAATTCAGCGCATTTCTGAGAACTTGCTCGTCGCCAAAACCCGTAGCCTCACTAAATAATGAATAATTTGGCAACATACGCTCAATAATAGCAGCACCTAAGACTGCCTTTTGAAGATAATTTAACTCTCTAATTCTTTGAAAGTTATTTGCTTTGCTCATGCTTATTTCCACATTGCCAGCAATATTCAAACGCTGGTCCATTTAATTCTGCACAGTGGTTACATAGCCAATCCGACAGCTCGGCGGCACTGCGATGACGTGATTTGTTATAGTTTACCAATATTTCCTGAGCCTCGGGTAACTTTATTGCATAAACAAAGAGCTTGATGGCAGCTTGCTCTGCTGGAATTTCACCAATAGCACCTGACAAATGCTCACCTTGTAAGCGAACCTGAATATTCGCTTGTTCTAGTTGACCTTTGAGTAAATGCGCTTCAACAAAGCCGCTGATAGCGCACAATTGCACCCAATGAAAAGATTGTTCACTCATTGCATTATCTTCACTATTGAATTAGCACTCAATGTGCTCATTTGTTTCTTGATAAAATCATTCATTATCATCACACTTAAACATCAAGCTATTCCATTAAAATACGACTATGACTCTAACAACACCGGGCCTATTATTCCCAGCAATTTCTTTATTACTGCTCGCTTACACCAATCGCTTTTTGGTACTCGCACAATTGATCCGTGAATTAAACGCTCGAGAAGGCGACACCATAAGATCCTTGGTTAAAGCGCAAATCGAAAACTTAAGGAAACGAATTAGATTAATCAGACGAATGCAAGTATGGGGCGTAATTGCGTTTTTACTTTGTACGTCTTCAATGTTTGCCTTGTTCCTTGAAATATCCTTACTTGGCGTAACATTATTTGGTGCGAGTCTCTGTAGCCTAACCTTATCATTGCTACTTTCTCTTTATGAAATCCACATTTCTTGCGATGCAATCGAACTAGAATTGCAAAATATCGAGAAAAAACCTCAACAAGATTAGCGGCCTTGTTACTGCCGACTATACTAACGTTGAGTCAGCATAAAAAGAGGAGCAATCTGTGAGCGGATTTTTGTTCTCAGATGAAGTGCTAGAAAGCCCAATAAATCAAATGGCCGATACCTACTGGGATATTCTGGTTGTAGACGATGAAGAAGACATTCACCAAGTGACTAAGCTGGTGTTGTCCGGCTTTAAGTTTGAGAATAAAGCATTGAGATTTCATCATGCCTACTCAGCACAAGAAGCAAAAGTCATCTTGGACACGGAGCAGAATATTTCTGTAGGCCTTATTGATGTCGTGATGGAAAGTAATCATGCAGGGCTTGATTTAGTGCGATATATCCGTGATGACTTAGAAAACTTTGATATTCGCCTTGTGCTGCGCACAGGGCAGCCAGGTGAAGCACCGGAAGAATCGGTTATTCGCGATTACGATATTAATGACTATAAGAACAAAACCGAGCTCACTGCCGTCAAGTTAAAAACGCTGCTCTATTCTGCTTTACGCGCTCACCGGGATATTCAAACCATCGAAAAGCACAAAATGGGACTCGAACGCATTATTGATGCATCTTCGAATTTTTTAAAGTGTAGCAATATTCAGGATTTTGCATCAACTATATTATCCCATGTATCCGCTGTAATGGGATTATCAGATTCGGAAATATACTGTGCAGCAGCAGTAAATCATCAAGCTAATGAGCCCACAAAATTTAAGTTACTAGCAGCCTCTGGTGCAGGCGTAGAGCCAAGTAATGTAACTTTGCCAGAGAATGTACAAAATTTATTTATAGAAACGCACAACAAAAAATCATCTATGAAGACCCGCAATGAATATATCGGCTACTTCCCTTCCCGAGAAGGCAGTGAAACGATGATTTATGTGAGTAAGGATAGCGATCTTCATAGCATGGATTTCCAGCTACTTGAATTTTTTGCAAACAATATAGCGCTAGCCTACGACAACTTAAAGTTGCGTGAAACCGTCAAAGACTCTCAAAAAGAGCTTTCTTATATTTTGGGTGAAGCCGTCGAAAAACGCTCGAAAGAAACAGGCTCCCACGTAAAACGCGTGGCACATTATAGTATGCTTTTAGCCCAGCTTTATGGACTTTCTCACTACCATGCAGAAATCATCAAACTCGCCTCTCCGCTCCATGATATTGGCAAAATCAGTATTCCAGATCAAATCCTGAATAAACCCGGAAAACTCACTGATGAAGAATGGATAATTATGCAAACTCACGCACAGCAAGGGTTTGAAATCTTAAAAAATTCAACAAATGAGATTCTGCAATGTGGTGCGTTAATTGCGCATCAACATCACGAAAAGTGGGATGGCTCTGGGTATCCAAACGGCTTGAAAGCTGAGCAAATAAACATTGTCGGGAGGATCACAGCACTGGCGGATGTCTTTGATGCACTGGGCAGCGAGCGTTGTTATAAGCCCGCTTGGCCGCTGGAAAAGATAATTGAATTACTCAATAAAGAAAGAGGAAAACAATTTGACCCCAAATTAGTTGACCTTTTTCTAAATAATCTGGAACAATTTATTGAGATACGTGACAGGTATCCTGACTAACTTTGTAATCAGAATGTAAAAACTTCACTTTCTTTTTCTCGTTTTGTGTATTACTATTGGGAAAAGACGTAGTAAATGTGTTTTAGTTGAAATTAAAAGGAATTTCACATGAGATTTGAACAACTCGAGCAGTTCGTAGCATTAGGTAATTTAAGACATTTTAGACAAGCCGCAGAACAAACCCAGATCAGTACTTCAGCGCTTACCCGAAGCATCCAAACCCTTGAAGATGAAATAGGTTGTGAACTCGTTAAACGTTCAACGCGTTCAGTAAAATTAACTGAGCAAGGTGAACTGTTCTTAAAGTATTGTAAAACGACGCTATCAGAACTCGACCTAACCAAGAAAACCATCAAGCAAAGTTTGTTTGGTCGCGATAACCAGAAGTTAATTATTGGTTATACAACACAAGCAAGTAGCATTGTGCCAGTTTCTTGCGGTCAGTTTTTAGCTCAGTATCCTAATGTAAAAATCGAGATGCAGTTACAAGATGAGTTGGAGCTTACTCGCAAGCTGCAACTTGGTGAAATTGATATTAGCGTATATTTACAAAGCGCAAATAGCATAGTGAGCGATATTCACCTACCCGATCAGCTAGTTTTGTTTGTTTCTAGAAACCACCCTCTAGCAAACCAAGACAGCATTAGAAAAGCTGAATTAACGCAATATCCTATGTATGGGTGCTTTTCCCAATCAAAGCAAGTTCAAGGTATGCTTAATGAAGCCGTTGATTCGCTAAACAAATCAACCAGCGTTAAAATTGGTAATATTGAGCAAGTAATTGATGGCTTAAAGAATAGCAACAGTTTCGCAATTGCTAGCATTGAGCATTCCAAAACCATCGCACAAGATCCTAACTTAGTTTTCTTAAAAACCAATAAGGCATTGGATAGAGAGCAATTGATTGTACAAACCAATCATCAAATTGGTTCAAATGCACATATAAATCACTTGCTTGAGCTAATCGAAGATGCAGCATCTTCATCTAGCAAAAAAACAGTAACTTATTAGTTGCAAAAAAACAGTAACTTATTAGTTGCAAAAAAACGGGCAAATAATCTGTATTACTTGCCCGTTTTTAATAACCGGCTTTAGAGCGGTAAAAACCCCAACATGACCCCTACAAAAATCGCCAAGCCAACATAATTATTGTTTAAAAAAGCCCAAAAACATCTGTCTCTATCTCTATTGCGTATGGCATATTGTTGCTTAACAAGCAGCACAGAGGCTGCGAGTAAGCCACACCAAAAAGCGAGGTTTAAATCAAACGTTACACCAACTGCCGCCATCATCGCGATAAATGTGATGTTGAGCAACGCAATAATGTGGAGATCCCATTTTCCGAATAAAATCGCAGTAGACTTTACCCCAATCTTCAAATCATCATCCCTATCTACCATGGCGTACATGGTGTCATAAGCGACCGTCCAAATTAAATTCGCAGCAAACAACACCCAAGCAAGTACTGGCACATTCTGATTTACTGCCATAAAGGCCATCGGTATCGCCCAGCTAAAAGCAGCCCCAAGTACGATTTGAGGTAAGTTTGTATAACGCTTCATGAAAGGATAGACAGAAGCCAACACAAGTGCACCAAACGATAATGCAATAGTCTGCCAGTTTAAAAAAAGCACCAGAATAAAAGCTAGCGTTACCAAAATAGAAAATAGTCCTAGCGCTTCTTTACTCGTCACGGCCCCCCTTGCAAGCGGTCTTGTCGCCGTACGCTTTACAGCCCCATCAACCTTGCGATCGGCGAAATCGTTGATAACACAGCCCGCACTTCGCATTAGAAATACACCAAGTGCAAAAGTAACAATAAGCCAGATACTTGGAATACCTTCAGCTGCAAACCACAGTGACCAAAGTGTTGGCCACAATAATAGTAAAGTTCCGATTGGCTTATCTAATCGCATAAGTTGGCTGTAAGCCTGCCATTTCTGGTGTTCAATCATAAAAGCTTTCCGATATAAAGACTTCACAAACTAAAATCTTTGCTTTACCGTTTTTAAACCAGCTTCTTCTGGCAAATAAACGCTCTGGGACGACGCCAGTGGTGGGTGCAATAAGCTCAATCAGCGCTGGATAGTCTGAAGTAGCTAAACGAAGATACTCAAGGGTTCCGCGCTGCCAATTTGAATCAGTAAACAGTAACTCACCTAACGGCGTCTCACCAATTGCATCCATTCCGACAGTACATGCGTCCTCATTGAGCCAACTTTGTCCAAATACAGCTGCTTTACCGTTACAATTTAGCGTTACTTCTCGGCACCAAACCTGTTCAGAAAGATCTGTACGTAACGCATCTGGAGCGCTCCTGAACTCATTAGCAAGCACAGTCACAGAAAATTTATCACAAGTTTCTTTCAATTTTGCGGTTAGAGATTGGGTCTCTAGTAAATAAGAAGAAAGTGCTGGCTCAACATCCACCAACTGTGTGCTCTTCAGCCAGGGGAGCTCTAAGGGTAATTGCAAAGGCAACGTTCTATTTCCGTTTTAAAAATCCGCGGTCATAATAGCAGAGCAGAGGCTTTCTAAAAAGTTTATGTTTGTGCTGAAGCCAACTGTAAAATCAACGCAATTATGTATAAACTAAGTAAAAAGTAACTTGCATTAGGATACCTGATAAAACATGAGACTGTTGGCTGTTGTACTCACTTTGTGCATTGCATTAACCGCGGCTTCCCCTGTAAAAGCGGATTCAACTATTGGGTATTTCGGGTTTGAGCCAGATATCATCACGAACTACATAGGCCAATCTAATAAAAAGCTTGGCTATGTCCGAGTCACCGTTGACCTAATGCTGAATGACGTTGCGAATATTGCCGTGGTTGAGCACCATACACCTTTACTAAGAGATGCAATTGTACAGATCCTGAGTAAAGAAAACGAAGAAACCATTAAGTCATTAACTGGCAGAGAAGAAATCAGAAAGCGCTGTGCTGAAAAGCTAAAGACATTGCTAAAAGAAGAAACTGGGCAGGAAATTGTTCGAGATGTGCTTTTTACCAAATATTTATATCACTAACCGAATCAACTCATACAAGAACTCGGAAGCGCTAGATTCCGAGTTCGAAGTAACTAGCTATTCTCTTTGAGTTGCCTGTTGATAGGCCAAAATACCGCAACCAACATACCTGATAGCAGTCCGAACAAATGTGCCCAGTTAGCCATGTTGATGAAAAACATATCCGTAAATCCAAACAGCATCCAAAGCAGCATAAAACCAATAACAGGCTTAGAGACCAAAGCGGCTCCGGCAGGATTTCGATGACCAATTATCCAGCAAAAGCCTAGTAGTCCGTAGACCACGCCACTTAGTCCACCAAAATTAGCGTCAACAAATAGGTACTGCATAAAATTACTGGTTAAGCCGGTTACAAAGTAGATGCAAACTAACGCCCAGAGCCCTAGTTTCTCTGAAATTTGCGCGCCAAGGTGTAACCACCAGCTTAAATTAAAAATCAAATGTATGGCGCTAAAATGTATCAGTGTAGGCGCTATCCAAGTCCAAAGTTTATCTAGGGAGAAACGTAGCGCAGAAAAGATGCCATTAGCGTCACCAAATAACATGGCGACAAAAATAATAATACTGACACCAAAAACGCCCTGTAATAACCAGTTCAATCCCAAAAAGCGCTTTACTAAGTTTAAGTTTTGGCCTTGGTAGCTAAATAACCCCTGTGTACTTCCGGTTTGCCAAGAAGCCGCTTGATATAGTTCAGCCTCAGGTTGCTCCAAAAACGTTTGCCAAAGACGCATAGCAAGCGCTTCATCACCACGCTCTAGCCAAACTTCAACTTGTTGCCCATCGTGACTTTGCAAAACACAATAAACCCCTTGCGTCTTAAAATAATCGACCGCACCTTGTGCTAGTCGTGCATTGTGATAATGGGCTATTAACTTCACTTTTCAATCTCGTTTGGCAATTCACTCGCCCACTGCGTAAAACCGCCATCCATACTGTAAACATCTTCAAAGCCTTGCTCAACTAGGTAGTTAGCAGCGCCTTGTGAGGAGATCCCGTGATAACACACCACAACAATAGGTTGGTCAAACTCTTTTTCCTGCATAAAATGCGCAAGATTAGCGTTAGATAAATGCTCAGCGCCTGGGATATGCCCTTGTGCAAAAGTATTTTCATCGCGGATGTCTGCTACCACTACATCATCATTGCCTAAAAGCGCTTGTGTGTCTGCTACTGAAATATGTTTAAAAGACATGTGTTACCCATTTAAAACTAAAAAATAAAAGACGGCTTAAGCCTTATCGACCTAGCCGTCTTTCTATTATAACTACTCATTCATGCACTAAGCAAAGTTGAGCATTAATCCCAATTCAGAATCACTTTACCTGATTGCCCTGAAATCATCGTATCAAAGCCAGTCTGGAAGTCATCAACATGGAACTGATGTGTAATGATTGGGTCAAGGTTTAAGCCTGACTGGATCAAACTTGCCATTTTGTACCAAGTTTCAAACATTTCACGGCCGTAAATCCCCTTGATCACTAGACCCTTGAAGATCACTTGGTTCCAATCCACCGCCATGTCAGAAGGAGGAATGCCCAGCATTGCAATCTTACCACCATGGTTCATGCTGTTTAACATGCCCTTAAATGCAGAAGGAACACCTGACATTTCAAGCCCAACATCGAACCCTTCTGTCATACCAAGATCTTTCATAACCGTTTCGAGGCTTTCGTTGGCAACATTTACTGCTCGCGTAGCACCCATTTTAGTGGCAAGTTCAAGGCGATATTCGTTTACATCTGTGATCACCACATGACGCGCACCGACGTGCTTCGCCACTGCCGCAGCCATAATACCAATTGGACCCGCACCTGTAATGAGGACATCTTCACCAACTAAGTCAAACGACAATGCGGTGTGCACTGCATTACCGAATGGGTCGAAGATAGAAGCGAGTTCGTCAGAAATATTGTCAGGGATCTTAAACGCATTATAAGCAGGAATAACCAAGTATTCTGCAAATGAACCTTCGCGGTTAACGCCTACCCCAATGGTGTTACGACATAGGTGAACACGACCAGCACGACAATTACGACAGTGACCACATGTGATATGACCTTCACCAGACACTCGGTCGCCAATGCTAAAACCACGCACCTCTTGGCCCATATCGACCACTTCACCTACGTATTCGTGTCCCACAACCATTGGAGTTGGGATCGTGTTTTGTGCCCACTCATCCCATTTGTAGATGTGTACGTCGGTACCACAAATTGCTGTTTTACGGATTTTGATCAATAGATCGTTGTGCCCTACTTCCGGTTTTGGCACATCCGCCATCCAAATTCCTTCTTCAGCTTTCAACTTGGATAATGCTTTCATAGTATTCGCTCGTTAGCTGCACCGGCTTAATGCCGGTGGCAAAATTAAATGACGCCTAGCTCTTTACCAATACGGGTAAAGGCTTCGATTGCTTTGTCTAGCTGCTCAGTAGTATGCGCAGCTGAAATTTGTGTTCTGATCCTAGCTTGACCTTTTGGCACGACAGGATAAGAGAAACCGATCACATAGATCCCTTCAGCTAGCAATCTGTCAGCCATTTCTGAGGCTACTTTGGCATCGCCTAACATAACCGGAATAATAGCGTGATCTTTACCGGCACAAGTAAAGCCAACAGCTTCCATCTTAGTACGGAAGTAAGCTGCGTTATCCCATAGTTTAGCACGTAGGACATCGCCTTCTTTCATCATGTCTAGCACTTTTATTGAAGCTGTAACAATTGAAGGCGCTAGCGAGTTTGAGAATAAATAAGGACGTGAACGCTGACGTAACCACTCTACGATTTCTTTCTTACCAGAGGTATAACCGCCAGATGCACCGCCAAGTGCTTTACCAAGCGTTCCTGTAATAATATCCACTCGGTCTAATACACCACAGTATTCCGGTGTTCCTCGGCCATTTTCACCAACAAAGCCCACCGCGTGTGAATCATCAACCATCACTAATGCGTCGTACTTATCCGCTAAGTCACAAACCGCTTTTAAGTTACAAATAACGCCATCCATTGAGAATACGCCATCGGTCGCGATAAGCTTGGTTTTCACACCAGCTTCATCAGCAGCAATTAACTGCTGCTCAAGATCAGCCATATCGTTGTTAGCATAGCGGAAACGCTTAGCTTTACATAAACGCACACCATCAATGATGGAAGCGTGATTTAATGAGTCCGAGATAATTGCATCTTCAGGGCCTAAGATAGTTTCGAATAAACCAGCATTGGCATCAAAGCATGAAGAGTAAAGGATAGTATCTTCTGTTTCTAAAAATTCACTGATCTTTGCTTCAAGCGTTTTGTGAATATCTTGCGTACCACAGATAAAGCGCACCGACGCGACACCAAAACCATGGTCATCAAGGCCGCCTTGCGCCGCTTTAATTAGCTCTGGGTGATTCGCCAAACCTAGATAGTTGTTTGCACAGAAGTTAATTACACTTTCGCCAGTCGATACTGCAATTTCAGCTTGCTGCTGAGAAGTGATAATACGCTCTTTTTTATATAATCCTTCAGCTTTTACTTCTTCAATTTGTTGCTGAAGCTGGCTGTAGAAGGCCGATGCTCTCATCTGGGAGTCTCCATTTTTTGCACGGTGATAGTAAGCTACGCATCGCCATAGGCGGTTGTCATTCTCACTATCAGAAGTTAACGCTTGGGCTTATTCTATATTAATTAGCTCAAGTTAATTGGAACGTACCAATTCAATCATACCTGGTACATTAAAAGATATCTTTATTTTAAAAGGTTCACACAATAAATGCACGATTTGCGACAACTGGCAGCAAACTTTATTTTACTCAGACAAACATAGTGCGGCTGGTACCTCCGCCAACGACGCACATACTTTATCCGCGAGCTGTTGTTGCTCTTGACTAAAACTCTGCCCAGACTCAACTAAAATGGCTGTTTTTACGCCAGCAGCGCGGGCAGCCTTGATGTCTGAGACTTTGTCACCAATCATAATACTATGCGTAGGATCCAAGTCATGCTCGGCTATCGCTTGCAGCAGCATCCCGGGTTCTGGTTTACGACAGTCACACTCTACTTTATATGGGCCTTGTGCCTTTTCAGGGTGGTGAGGACAAAAATAAACACCAGCGATGTCAACACCATGCGCCATAAACTGCGCGCACATCCACTCGCTTAACGCGTGAAATTGTGCTTCATCGTAGTAACCTCGGCCAATGCCCGACTGATTCGTCACGACCACAATTTTATAACCGGCTTTGCTAAATGCTTGGCAGGCACTGAATACCCCATCGATAAACTCAAAATCCGCGATTTTATGAACATAGGCGTGATCTTTATTAACAACGCCGTCTCTGTCTAAAAATACTGCCTTATGCATTGGTCACGATCTCCTGCTCTTTTATTACTCGCTCAAACATCGTAATTACTGCATCAACAGAAATTTGAGACATGAGTTCGCTACCTTTTACCCGTGTTCCCCAGGGTAATTGCTCAGCAGTTTTACCCTTTTGCGCAATGAGGTTTTGATGATAAACCTCAACTACATAGTCTTGATACAGATATGGCCCTGTGCGAGTTGGGTTGGAGTGAGCATACAAACCGATCACCGGCGTTCCAACTGTCACAGCCATATGAGCAGGCCCAGTATCAGGTGCTAGCACCAATTCGGCTTGATCCAACACACAAAGTAGGGTTTTCAAATCAGTTTTTCCCACTAAGTTTAATAACTCAGCTTGACTGTGTTTTTGAATTTCGGCTGCTAAGCTTTGCTCAAGCTCCGTTGGGCCACCCGTTATCACCACATGAAACCCCAATGCAGCAGCATGATCTGCAACCCTAGCATAACGCTCAGGAAGCCAATTGCGCTCGGCTTTACTTGCCGCAGGCGATATCACAAAAACCTTGCCTTCAGGTAATAGCGATTTTGCCGCAGCTCGATGAGCTGCCGTCACTGGCATCTGCCATGTTGGCTCACCGCACTCAGCACCAATTGCACGGGCAAAGTTTTGGAAACCTTCGAGCACATGTGGCGACTTTTGAGGTGCGATCCGCTTATTAATAAACAAGCTGTGTAACTCTTTTGAGCGCCCTTTATCAAAGCCTATTTTTTGCTTTGCAGGAATAACTCGCGCAACAAGGTTGGCTCTTAACGCAACCTGCATATGTAGTAATACGTCAAACTTTTGCCCTTTGAACTTTGCCTTTAACGCCTTGAGCGCGGCTTTACCCTGCTTTTTGTCAAATACGACGAGCTCAACACCGGGTAGGTCAGCCAGTAACATGGCTTCCACTTTACCTATCACCCACGTTATTTTCGCTTGCGGATGTGCGCGTTGGATCGCCTGTACAGCACTCACTGCATGGCACACGTCGCCAATCGCAGAAAGTCGCAAAATACAAATAGAGGTCAAGGATTTGCTCAAAACAATAGTTCTCATGGAAAGTAACAAGCGCTTGATCTTAAATTAATCAAACAAGTTTGCAAGTTTCACTGAGGATGAAAAATCGTTAGAATGCCACAATTGACTCTTAAGAATCCTATATTGTGCAAATCACCAAACAGCCGCATAGCTATTTACTAACGCCTTCAACCCTAGATTATGATGTTTCAGAAGAAATGTTTGACCCTGAATATTGGCAGAAAAATAATGCGATTGTCGGCTCGAAAGAAGGCCGAGCAACGGCGTGGTTCGTGCGGTTTAATCAAGGCATAGCGGTACTCAAGCACTATTATCGTGGTGGCTTAATCGGCAAGCTGTTGAGTGATCAATATATTTTTACCAAACTAGAAAATACTCGCGTATATCAAGAGTTTGCTTTGCTAGAGCAACTACAACTACAAGGTTTACCAGTCCCAACACCACTTGGCGCAAGAATATCGCTTCATTTTGGTATTTATCGTGCAGATATTTTGACCGAAGCGGTGTCTGATGCCACCAGTGTTTGCGAAATTTTGCAAGCAAGAACGCTTAGTACAAATGAACTGGAAAGTATCGGCCACACCATTGCTCAGT
Source organism: Pseudoalteromonas sp. XMcav11-Q (assembly GCF_040104525.1). NCBI lineage: Bacteria > Pseudomonadati > Pseudomonadota > Gammaproteobacteria > Alteromonadales > Pseudoalteromonadaceae > Pseudoalteromonas > Pseudoalteromonas sp. XMcav11-Q. The sequence goes on along the minus strand of NZ_JBECOX010000017.1, from coordinate 35,599 downwards.
TTCACCAAGCAGGTGCCTATCACGATGATTTGAACATCAACAATATTTTGTTTGATGCCAACGGCAAAGTATTTCTAATTGATTTTGATAAGGGCAAAATCATGCAGCCAAACTCAAGTTGGCAGCACGCAAACATGGAGCGTTTGCAACGTTCATTTAAAAAAGAGGCCGGCAAATGGCCGACCTTTTATTTTGATGAAAATCAATGGCAAGTATTGATGCAAGCCTATCACAGCGCACGTTAACTTTTTTGTAGCTGTGCCTTTTTAATCACATTGGAAGTCGAGCAGCCATCCAAAAATGCTAACACCTCGACTTTTCCACCTTGATTAAGCACATGCTCTGCACCTGCAATCTCTTCCACTTTATAGTCACCACCTTTGACCAAAATGTCAGGGCTGACCATTTCTATCAGCTTAGCTGGTGTGTCATTTTCTTCAATACTGCCAAACGGAATAACCCAATCCACAGAAGCGAGTGCAGATAACACCATTGCCCGCTCTTTCAATGGATTGATTGGACGTTCAGGCCCTTTGAGACGCGAGATTGATTCATCATTATTTAACCCAACGACGAGTCTATCTCCCATCGCTTTAGCTTGCGCTAAATAACGCACATGGCCTGCATGGAGAATATCAAAGCAGCCGTTGGTAAACACAATGGTTTCGCCGTTTTGCTTGGCAAAAGTAATGTGCTTAAGCACTTCTTCAAACGGCGTTTGGTAGTGCTCGCCCGTTTCTCTAAGATATTGACCCAGTTTGCGACTCAACTCTTCCGGTGACACCGTTGCAGCACCTAACTTACTCACGGCAATGCCTGCGGCAATATTTGCAACCTCCACCGCGTCTTTAGCAGACATTCCTGCGCCTAACATCGTCGTCAGTGTGGCGATCACGGTATCGCCAGCTCCCGTAACGTCACTTACTTCCTGTACTTGAGCTGGGAAATCAAACTTTTCAGTATTGGTTATCAAAGACATACCTTGCTCGGAGCGCGTCAGCAACATAGCGCCGATCCCTGACGTTTTCAGGAGCTCGCGCGCACTAGAGGTGAGTGCCTCTTCGCTGCTTGTATCTCCACCTGCGAGTTTAAATTCGTTTAAGTTAGGCGTGATAAAATCAGCACCTTGATAAAGGCTCAAGTCACTATTTTTGGGATCAATAAGTACCGTTTTACCAGCAGCTTTAGCCACCGCAATCATATCTGAAATGGCGCATAAAGCGCCTTTGTTGTAGTCGCTAAACAACACAAAGTCATACTTATCAACTTCTTGCTTTAGACGCTCAAGCAGTAGTTGACTGTGAGATAACTGAAAGGGTTCTTCTAAATCGAGTCGGACTACTTGCTGATGACGGCTGATCACACGCATTTTTGCGATAGTCGGCAGCGCAACGACGTTAACTAGGCTAGATTCAATGTTTTCTTTGGTAAGAATAGCCTCAAGCGTTTTGCCATTGTCATCTTCGCCGATAAGCCCAAGCAAACCCACTTTACCATCTAGGTGAGCGATGTTTTTGGCAACGTTCGCCGCACCACCAGCTTTGTCTTCCAACGCGCTGACTTTAACCACAGGTACTGGAGCCTCAGGAGAAATGCGCCCGGTATCTCCATGCCAGTACCTATCCAACATCACATCGCCAACCACCAATACCTTGGCTTGATTTAGCTGTTGAAGCGCCGCTAACTTCATGCCTCTTGCTCCGCCGCAACGAGCATATCGACCGCTTCGCATAGCCAGTGACCAATAAACATATGCGCTTCTTGAATACGCGCCGTCTCGTCGTTTGCGATAATAATCGGTAATTTAGCAATATCCTTAACTTTGCCACCAGTTCTGCCAGTCAATGCCACGGTAAACGCGCCAATTTCATTCGCGGCTTGAAGTGCCAAATTGATATTAGGGCTCGTACCTGATGTGGTTAAACCAATCACCATATCTTCCGGTTTACAAAGTGCCTGAACTTGACGTTCAAATACGGAGTCAAAGTGATAGTCATTGCTGTGCGCGGTCAAAATTGAGGTGTCGGTAGTCAGTGCAATCGAAGCCAAAGGACCACGCTCTAATTTGTAACGCACCACAAATTCTGCAGCTAGGTGCTGCGCATCTGCCGCGCTGCCACCATTACCAAACCAAATGACCTTACCACCTGCTGCTAATGTACTTTGGCATGCTTCAAGTAGCTCAACACATTCTTGGTGATAGTTTGCCATTGTTTCAAAAACATCAACATGGCGCTGTAAGCTTGCGAAGTAGCTTTGTGCTACTTGTTCATTCAATGACATATTTGTTCCTAAACTATTCTATGCTTGTCCCGCGTGATACCTACCAGTATACATGGACTGATAACCAAGTGTAATTCTCACCGAAGACATCTTTACCCAAGGTTAATTTAGTTTCGACTTGCTTGCTGTAAGCTTCACCAATATGCGCCAGCTCAAATTCATAACCAGTTTCATATTCAGCACCAAGCTCATTTAATTCGTTGAAGTATTTACTTTCGTTATCAATAACCGACAGCTTAGCTCGCCACAAAGAACGGTAATCTGCTTGATAAGTACCTTCTAGTACATGGATCTGCGTCGGTGCACCATCATCGAACTGGCGATGGTTGGCAGCAAAGTGTCCCACACCAAACCCATCAATCGTATTGCCTTTAGTTTGATAAATTTCATTGACGTACCAAAGACTTTCCATGTCGGTAAATTCATAGCGTAATGAGGTGGTTGAACTTACATTCGGTAGGAAAATGCCTACGCTAGTCGCTGTATTACCAAACAAATAGTTCTTATGGTTATTAGTATCTTCCCCACCATACTCTAGATACCATTGTGCTCTGGTACCGTAATTTGTAGTGAAGCTCGTGGTGATCGTTGCCCATTGGTCGCCAAGTTCATCATCTTGAGTCAGGTCGCCGATTTTATTGTCATTGCCAGCAGGATCTATATAGGCCTTAATAAAGTCCTCAAAATCCACCTTCCTAGGGCCTCCACCAAATTGTAGTACTCGATTTAGACCAATTTTCCAACCATCGATTGGTTCAATACTAAAGTGTGTACCAGCAATTTTCGGTGTACCATCATGCAATGTATTTTGAAAACGAATTCCCTTTTCGACTTTATCTAACTCTGAATAAAACAATTCAACATCAAAATTCCACCAGTTTTTAAGTGGAACAACTAACCCCAATGAAATAGAAGGCCGGTTTTTAGCGTTATTAGAGTAGACCTGAGCCGAATGCTTAAATGGCGAGAACCAATGTTCTTTATAACCTAGGTTAAGCTGTAAATTGCCATAAGATAGCCCGTAAAAAGTGTTATACGCCACCAGCTTGTCTGCTTCTACTCGATACTCAGCACCTATTTGTAGAATACTCGAGTCACCGCCTCGCCATACTCCAGCGAATCCCAATTCGGCATATTCACCACTATAATTACCTCTGTCGTTGGCGATTTGTTTTTCCTCACCACTATCAACACGCAATGTGACAGATCTTTGCGTTAGTGCGTCATCTTGTAAGTAAGGTGCAATTCCCTGACTAATACTCTGTTGTAATGTGGCGTCAATATGCCTAAGCTTCATCAAATGCATCTTGATTTCACTGATACGGTAAGGCTTTGCCATAGGCGTACCAACGGTCAACGCAAACATTTTATCGATTTGATATTCCAACAGCGGATCTTGCCCAATGGGTAAATAGGCTGTTGGGCTCGCTAAAGCGAGATTCGAAGCTAATAAACTACAGCAAGCGAGTACTCGAGCTAAATTCATTTTGTTATTCCATTACTTTTAATGCGCTAAATACTACCAAACCAAAAGCCCCTAGGCATCTGTTGAACTGTGTAAAATTGTGTTGTTCATTCAATTTCGCCCTGGAACAAGGTAAAATACTGATTTTTGAGCTGAAGCAATTTCTATGGCACGCCATTTATATTCCCTGCTGTTGCTAGTGTTAGCCCCTTTGTTATTGAGCTATCTCTATTTTATTCGAGGTAGAAAAAACCAAGGTTATCGAGTGCATTTTAATGAGCGCTTTGGCCGAAATATTAGCAAGCTGCCACAACACAGTATTATGATCCATTGTGCTTCTGTTGGTGAAGTGCTTGCAGCAACCCCGCTTATAAAGTCAATATTGAATGCTTCTGAGAACACATCAATCATTATCACCTGTAACACCCCAACAGGTAGAGAAGAGATAACAAAAGCTTTTCGCGCTCAGGTTCAGGTACATGTTTGTTATTTACCTATAGATTTTGCTTTTGCGGTCAGAAAATTTTTCAATTCCTTGAAGCCCAAACTCCTTATTGTGATGGAAACTGAGCTGTGGCCTAATCTTTTTTATTACGCCAAACAAAACCAATGTAAAACCTTGGTAGTCAATGCCAGACTCTCTGAAAAATCATACCAAGGTTATAAAAAGCATGCTTGGTTAACGAAAGGCTTGATGAGCAACATAGATCTGCTTGCAGCCCATAATGAAGAAGACGGCAAGCGTTTCATCAAGCTCGGGCTTGTTCAATCTAAGCTTCACATTACTGGCTCAATCAAGTTTGATATCTCAATCACCGAAGAAGAAATTGCAAAGGCAAGACAGTTTCAAGAAAATTACCCCGAGCGGTTAATTTGGCTTGCAGGATCTACGCATCCTAAGGAGCATGAGCAAGTCATTGCTGCCCATCAACGAGTATTAGAGCAGATAAGTAATGCGTTACTTATTATCGCGCCTCGCCATCCCGAGCAGTTTCAAGCGGTTGCTGACTACCTCAGTGAACAAGAGATCGCTTTTACCAGAAAGAGTAGTAACGGTATAGACGCAGAAGCTTCGGTCTTGTTAGCGGATACTTTAGGGGAATTAAAGTGGCTATTTGGTGGTGCTGATATCGCCTATATTGGAGGTAGCTTGATTGAGCGCGGCGGTCATAACCCACTAGAAGCGGCGGCTCATGGTGTGCCAATATTAACCGGCCCACATACCTATAATTTTGCGCATATATACCCTCAACTTATCGCGCAACAAGGTGCCATCGTAGTTGATGATGAGGACAAGCTTGCCGCTCAAATTATTACGCTATTTGAAGATAAATCGCTTCGAACGCAAATCGGTGCTAACGCTCAATCGGTACTAGTTGAAAATACTGGGGCTATTTCTAAAACCATGACACTAATCAATAAGAGCTTGGAATAATTCATGAATACAGTCATCTCTACAATGCAAAACTGGGTTAGCCAAGTCATTGTAAAATACAACTTTTGCCCGTTTGCTCGACAGGAAGTTGAAAGTAACAGCATTCATTATTTCGTGTCTCAAGCGATAAGCCACGACGATGCCGTAATGGATATGTTAGAGCAGTGCTCAGAGTTAAACCATGAGCCAGAGCGAGAAACAACACTAGTTATATTTGATAAGGGTTTTAGTAATTTTGATGACTTTTTGGATCTCGTCGACCTAGCAAACGCTTTATTAGTAGCGCAAGGGTTTGAAGGCACTTATCAAATTGCCACTTTTCATCCAGATTATGTGTTTGCTGATAGCGATGAGCATGACGCAGCAAACTATACTAACCGCGCGCCCTACCCAACACTCCACTTGATCCGCGAAGAAAGTATGGCCCAAGCATTAGAAGACTATATCGATCCTGAACAGATCCCAGAAAATAATATCCGCCTCGCAAGACGTAAAGGGGAAGCGTTTTGGCAGCATTTGCTGCAGCAATGCCACAAGGTTAAATAACCTAAGCTACGGTTAAATAGTCAAAAGGCTGGTTTAGCCAGCCTTTTCTTGTAAGGTTTTGAATTACTACTTTTTCACCCAGCTGCCATTGACTTGAATATAATGACCTGATTGCGTTTTGTTATACGCTTTTTTAGCCGCTAAAGCCTCTACTTGCTCAAGCGTGATACCGTTCTTTTTCGCTAATTGCTGGTATTTCTGTTTGCGCTTTTCATTCACTTCATCAACTAGCTGCTGTACACCTTGGCCATTTTTAACCACGCCAAGATAGCCCGATGTAGTTTCGCCAACTAAACCCTGTGATTTAGCATCGTCAATGGAAATTGCGAATGCGGCGAAGCTCATACTGAGCCCAATAATTAGGGTAGAGATTGCTTTTAGCTTCATAAATCCTCCTTAGAATAGCTCGCTGTCTTCGCTGAATAAATTGTCGAGTTCTTTATCCACTTTCACGCGGATCTCATGATCTACTTTTACATTTAAGTTAATCGTAATAGGCTCTTTGGTTTCTACTTGCACCTTATGAGTACAAGCACTCAATACCAATAAAGCTGATATCACTAGCATCCATTTCATTCACTAACGCTCCTCTTTATTTAACGCATTTTCCACTTCGCGCGTAATCTCGTCGCTCAAGCGTAGGGCTCGTAATAAGGTAAACACATTTTCTGAGTGTGTATAGTTAAAGTTTACTGGTTGTTGTTGGAGTTTGTTAATTCCTGTAATTTTAACATCTAAGTCCAACCAGCCGTCTTCACTTAAATTTACGCCACTACTCAATTGCTCAATGGTCAACTCGTCAAGTACACCAATCACCGTTTGTAAGCTAGGTTGCTGCTCTTTTAGCGCATTAATTGATGCATTGTTTTCAACCTTTAATAGCCCTTCACCAACATTATGGATATGGCCAGAATCAATACGCACCCCAGATGAAGATACTTGTACTGGTAACTTGCCTGAGATCAGCCCTCTGAGCTCAACGCCTGCATCATGCCCAGAGGCGGCAATAAGATCTAAACTCAGTTTATCTAGCGACACCTGAACGACCTGCGGCGTTGAGACCAAACTAACTTCATCAATCCCCACGTTACCGGCAAAAACCTGTGCGTTAATATCTTTTAGTTTAGCCACGCCTGCTTCGCTGAATAGTTGGCCTGTTATTGCTTGAACGATAACACCAGCTCTCAACTCTTCAACACTCAGTGTGGTTGGCTTGAGTTGAATATTAGCTGAACTTATTAGACCAAAGACATCAATCGCTGCATTTTGAATAAGCCGTTCATTAAATAACGCAGAGCCGTTTTGAACGCTCCCGTCTAAGGTAAATATGCGCGTGGATAAATCCCCTTCGAGTACTGCATAGAAGTTACCATGGGTAATTTTTAAGTTCGGTAAAAATGCGTCAATATATGGCTGAAGTTGAGTGAGCTGCTGCGTGGGCACGTGTATTTGTGCTGGATGTTTTAAGCTTGAATATTGATGCTCAAGCAACGCCTTTACACCATCAATATTAACCACATGTGACGCCATCAATCCGCGGCTTTGCTGCCCTTTGCTGTCAATGCTCACGTTTTTCAAACTGAGATCAGCTAAGTTAACTTCTGCTACCTTAGTATTGCCCGACAAGGTTGAAAAGATTTCTCCGGTCGCGACTGAGCCTTGCCAGTGCAGTGTCTGTGCAAACTCATTCAGTTTATAACTCTGCTGTTGTATCTGTGCACTGGTTAAGGTGAGGTTGATATCAAAATCATGTGTAGGCTCAAGCACAACTCGCCCGCTCAACGCACTCTGTTTTGCTGTTACATTCTCAACACTCAGGTTTTGCAGTTTTGAATCAAGCGTTATCGCAAAACTCATTCCTTCAGGTAAGACTCTGTGTAGTAGATGTCCACTTTTGAGCTTTGGCACATCTAGCTGCGCATGTAAGTCAAACGTCAGAGATGGATTATCAATCACCAAATCTGATGTCGACAACTGGGTTGAGAATATGGCCGGCTTAGCCTCAACTGTAATTAGCTCGGTTGGATCACCCGATATTTTGAAGCGGCTATTGAGCTCGAGATTCTCAGCAATAACATCTTGCAGTGTAAGCTTTTGAAGGTCACTTGTGATTTCCCCACTCATATTAACAAAATTTGGCCGCGCACTAAGCGCTCCCACCAGTGTATGCGCGCCCCACTTTTCATCGGAAAATTCAAGGTGAATACCACCATTGACGAAAAGCTCAGTTAAGTCGACTGCTAACTCATTAACTTCAAGCTGTAACGGTTTATCTTTACCTGCCACTTCAAGTAAACCTGTCGCGATTGAATCCGCAGAAATAGTGATTTCACTCGGTAAACGAAGCTGCCAAGTGGTCGGTAACAGTTTGCTATATTCAGAAGTAAGACAATCAAGCATTGATTTCGCTGAAATCGGTTCGGCAAGTGCTATCTTCCCCTGCTGCGTGGCAAAATCATACCGCCCAGACACAGCACCTATATACGCAAAGGTACCTTTACACTCAGCCTGTTCAAGCGCCACTAGAGTTTCAAGTTCTAGCTCTGCGTCTATAGCCAGACCATCGAATTCAAGCTGGCTAGTTCCTGAAAGTGCTTGGATCTGAGGAGGTAACAAAGCGCTGAGGTACTCGCCACTAAGGTCAACATTTGCAGCAATACGCTCTGGCTGCAATGTAACTTCAGCAGCGATGTCACCTGAAACTACAAATTGATTCAGCTCGGACTCCGAAATCGACACGACTAATGGCTTTGGTAATGGCTCACCAGATATAGAGAGCTTGGCAACATGCATTTTGGGTCTGGTGATGTCGAGTGGCAATGTAAGGCGCTGTGGCTGAGTTGCATCTGAATTTTTGGACGGAAGAAGTTGAATGTTCGCTTTTTCAATATTGACTTGGCGCATGCTTAGTTGCGCATCATAAAGCTGGGCATTAAACGCATCTGTCTGCACACATGCTTTTGTAATATGGATACGATTGAAGCCCGACAAGCGCCAGTCAAGACAACTGACCTGAAGTTCATTAACTGGTATAAAATGTTTAATGGCCCAGAGCGACAAAGGAACTCTGGCAAGGTAAACACCCACTAAAACACTGAGTATCAACGCTAAGCTCCAAAGCCATTTTTTCATTCGTATCCCTAAAATATGATTGCTATTTCCCTTTCAGTGTACCCGATAGATAATTATCGAGCCATGAATAAAAAAGGTCACCGAAGTGACCTTTTTCAAATATGTTAGCCTACTAGCTTACGCGCATTGCGGAACATACGCATCCAAGGGCTATCTTCTTGCCACTCATCTGGGTGCCAAGAGTTTGCAACTGCTCTGAATACACGCTCAGGGTGCGGCATCATCACAGTTGCACGACCGTCTGTTGACGTCATGCCTGTAATACCAGCAGGTGAGCCATTCGGGTTAGCTGGATACTGAGTGGTTGGATCACCGTAGTTATCAACAAACTTCACAGCAACTGAACCTGAATTCAGTGCCGTTTGTACCGCCGCTTCGCTTGCAAACTCAGCATGACCTTCACCATGTGATACCGCGATTGGCATGCGAGAGCCAGCCATACCATCAAAGAAGATTGACGGGCTTTGCTGTACTTCAACTAAGCTGAAACGCGCTTCAAAACGCTCTGACTTGTTGGTGACAAAACGTGGCCAGTTTTCCGTGCCTGGGATCAGCTCTTTTAATGTAGAAAGCATCTGACAACCATTACAAACACCTAAGCTGAAAGTATCTTGGCGTTGGAAGAAGCCTTGGAATTGCTCACGTGCTGAGTCATGGAATAGGATTGATTTCGCCCAGCCTTCACCAGCACCTAATACGTCACCGTATGAGAAGCCACCACATGCCACTAGGCCTTTGAATTGCTCTAGTGTTAAGCGACCTTCAAGGATATCGCTCATGTGTACGTCGATTGCCGCAAAACCAGCACGATTAAATGCAGCCGCCATTTCGATATGTGAGTTAACGCCTTGTTCACGCAAGATGGCAACTTGAGGCTTTACCCCTTTTGCAATGTAAGGCGCTGCGATATCTTCGTTTAGATCAAAGCTTAGTTTAACGTTAAGGCCCGGATCTTTGTCATCGAACTTAGCGTCAAACTCTTGCTTCGCGCAATCAGGGTTATCACGTAGCGCTTGCATCTGGTAAGTTGTCTCAGCCCAGGTAGTGCGAAGCTCTGTGCGAGTATTTTCAAGTACTGCCTGACCGCCACGAGTAAAGATAATTTTATCTTCGCTATTTAGCGTACCGATGCGATGTGCAATATCAGCAATACCGTGTTCGGCAAATACCGCTTCAACCGCTGCAATGTCATCATTGCGAACTTGCAATACTGCGCCAAGTTCTTCATTGAATAGCACTTCTAAGTCTGTACCTTGCAGCGCATCTAATTCAATGCTCACACCTGTATGGCCTGCAAACGCCATTTCCGCGGCAGTGGTGAATAGACCACCGTCAGAGCGGTCGTGGTAAGCGATAAGCTTGCCAGACTCAACTAATGTTTGTACCGCATTGTAGAAGCCTTTTAACAGCTCAGGGCTGTCAACGTCAGGTGTCTTGTCGCCAAGTTGCTTGTACACTTGCGCTAAGCTTGACGCGCCAAGACGGTTTTGACCAGCACCTAAGTCAAGTAGGAATAGGCTGGTTTCACCCTTATCAGTACGAAGCTCAGGCGTGACTGTTTTGCGAATATCCTCAACACGACCAAATGCAGTGATGATAAGCGATAATGGCGCAGTCACTGACTTTTCTTCGCCATTTTCATCCCACTTTGTCTTCATCGACATTGAGTCTTTACCAACTGGGATTGTAAGGCCTAATGCCGGACATAATTCTTCACCAACCGCTTTAACCGCTTCGTACAGACCCGCATCTTCGCCTGGGTGACCCGCAGCCGCCATCCAGTTTGCAGAAAGCTTAATGTTGTTTAGGCTACCGATATTAGCACCAGCGATATTGGTTAACGCTTCTGCTACTGCTAGACGCGCTGATGCTCCATAGTTAAGTAGTGCCGCAGGGGTGCGCTCACCCATCGACATCGCTTCACCGTGGTAAGTATCGTAAGTTGCCGCAGTTACCGCGCAGTTAGCGACTGGTACTTGCCAAGGGCCAACCATTTGGTCACGTGCAACCAGACCCGTTACGGTTCTGTCACCAATCGTGATAAGGAATGTTTTCTCAGCAATCGTAGGTAGGCGAAGTAAACGCTTAGCTGCATCTTCAAGTTCAATACCAGCTGTATCTAATGCTGTACCCACTACACGCTTTGACTCAACGTCACGATGCATTTTAGGTGGCTTGCCAAGTAATACGTCTAGTGGCAGGTCCACAGGATTATTATCAAAGTGGCTATCAGCTACTGTTAGATGACGCTCTTCCGTCGCTTCACCGATTACCGCATATTGTGCGCGCTCACGCTTACAAATTGCTTCAAAGCGAGCAAAGTCTTCCGCTGCAACAGCCAATACATAGCGCTCTTGCGACTCGTTACACCAGATTTCGTGTGGTGCCATACCTGGTTCATCGTTCGGGATGTTACGCAGCTGGAATTTACCACCACGGCCGCCGTCGTCGACAAGCTCAGGAAATGCATTTGATAAACCACCCGCGCCCACATCATGAATAAACGCGATTGGGTTATCATCACCAAGCTGCCAACATTTATCGATCACTTCCTGACAACGACGTTCCATCTCAGGGTTTTCACGCTGAACAGAAGCAAAGTCTAAATCTTCGTTTGATTGGCCAGATGCCATTGATGAAGCAGCCCCACCGCCAAGACCGATGTTCATTGCAGGACCACCAAGTGCGATTAGCTTAGCACCTACAGGGATTGAGCCTTTTTGCACGTGATCTTCACGGATGTTACCTAAACCACCAGCGATCATGATTGGCTTGTGGTAACCACGTACTTCAGCGCCATTATGGCTTTCTACTTTTTCTTCGTAAGTACGGAAGTAACCCAATAGGTTTGGACGACCAAACTCGTTGTTAAATGCAGCACCACCAAGTGGTCCATCAAGCATGATGTCTAATGCATTAACAATGCGTCCTGGTTTACCAAAGTTAGTTTCCCAAGGTTGCTCAAAACCTGGAATACGAAGGTTAGAAACCGTGAAGCCAACTAAACCTGCTTTTGGCTTAGAACCACGACCGGTTGCACCTTCATCGCGGATTTCGCCACCTGAACCTGTTGATGCGCCAGAAAATGGAGCAATCGCCGTTGGGTGGTTGTGCGTTTCCACTTTCATCAGAATGTGGATATCTTCCTCGTGGTAAGCGTATTCGCCGTCAGTATTTGGGAAGAAACGACCCGCTTTAGAGCCAGTCATTACTGCCGCGTTATCCTTATAAGCCGACAATACATTGTCGCTATTGGTTTCGTAGGTGTTCTTAATCATTTTAAACAGCGACTTAGGCTGCTCTACACCATCGATAGTCCAATCAGCGTTGAAAATTTTGTGACGACAGTGCTCAGAGTTTGCTTGAGCGAACATGAACAGTTCGATGTCATTAGGGTTACGACCTAGCTTTTCAAAGCTTTCGACTAAGTAGTCAATTTCGTCATCAGCTAGTGCAAAGCCCTGCTCAACGTTCGCAACCGCAAGTGCTTCACGGCCGCCGCCAAGAATATCCACTGAAGACATCGGGCGAGGCGTTTCCGTGCGGAATAATTTAGCAGCATCATCAAGCTCTGCATGAACAGATTCGGTCATGCGGTCATGAAGTAACTGTGCAACTTCTTCGAACTGAGCTTGTGTAAGTTCACCCTCAACATAATAAGCAATACCACGCTCAACACGGTGTACTTGCGTAAGACCACAGTTGTTTGCAATATCTGTCGCTTTAGAAGCCCAAGGAGAGATAGTTCCGATCCTTGGTGTTACCAAGATCAGTTTGCCCTCTGGCGTGTGCTCCGTAATAGTCGGTCCATACTTTAACAGGCTGTTTAGCTTAGTTAACTCAGCCTCTGAAAGCTCAGCCGTTAAATCAGCAAAATGCATAAACTCGGCATAAACATTGGTAACTGGTAATTGAGCTGCAGCGCAGGTTTTAAGGATCTTTTGGACTTTGAAATCTGAAAGTGCAGGTGCACCACGTAGGATTAACATAGGTATTTTCATCCGGGGTTAAGGATTGAACGATATCTTTGGGCGCTCATTATAGTGGAAATAGCGCGCGGAATTAACACTAATTTGTCAAAACTAGAAAATATCATGCAAATCTATCATTACCTTAAGTTAATTCGGCTTTTGCAATTATGATTTTGCTGCGGTAAGTTGGGATTTCGAGCGCAAAAGAGAACCTAGGTCATGTTTAAATACATCTTTATGTGCTTTGTTGTCATCTGTTTAGTTGGGTGCGACAAAGCCCCTCTTAATCAGTTGCAACATGTAAAACAAAATAAGGTATTACGTGTTGGCACGCTCGCGGGCCCGGGAAACTACTACCAAGGCACCACTGGAGAACAAGGGTTCGAATATGAACTGGCGAGTGAATTTGCCAATGAGCTTGGTGTTGAATTACACATCGTTCCTTACTTTAATCTAGATGAGTTATTTGCAAGGCTAGATGCCGGGGACTTAGATATCGTTGCCTCCGCAGTAAGCTTTCACCCATCAAGAACAGCGCAATATCGTTTTGGCCCGACGTATAGAATGATCAGTCAAAAGCTCGTGTACAAACAAGGGAGAGAATGGCCAAGAGACTTTGATGATATTAAAGCGCCAATTACCGTACTAGCACACAGCAACCATGTTATTGCCCTCGAAGAAGCAAAAACAAGCCATCCTCATTTGAGTTGGGAAGTTGTCTCAGATAAAGGTGAAGAAGAGCTGCTTCAGGCCATCATTGACGGAGAGATTGACTACACCATCACAGACTCACATTCACTGGCCCTATTTAGACGCTACCACCCAACCGTCAGTATTGCGTTTTCAGTTACAAAAGATGAACATGTGGCGTGGATGATGCGTAACGAAAAAGACGATTCGTTATATGCGTTGCTGCCTGCATTTTTCGCCCGAGTACAACAAAACAACTTTTTGGCCACGCTCGAAGAGAAGTATTTTGGTCATATCGAAGAGTTTAACTATGTAAACACCTTAGCCTTTGTCGAAGCTGTACATAGTACCTTACCCACCTATCTCAAGTGGTTTAAAAGTTATTCGAAACAGCACAATATCGATTGGCGTCTACTTGCTGCGGTCAGCTATCAAGAATCGATGTGGGATCCCAGAGCTAAGTCTCCAACTGGGGTTCGTGGCATCATGATGCTAACACAACCCACGGCTAAAAAAGTTGGCGTGACAAACCGCCTCAATGCCCAACAAAATATTGAAGGTGGTGCCAAATACCTACGTATTTTATTCGACCGTATGCCTGAAGAAATACAGCAGCCCGATAGTACCTGGTTTGCCCTTGCTTCCTACAATGTGGGCTGGGGCCATGTGCGAGATGCGCGTAACATTACTGCGGATCAAGGAGGCGATCCGAATAACTGGGCAGACGTTAAAAAACGACTACCACTACTTACTAAAAAGCGCTACTATCGAAATACAAGATATGGATATGCTCGTGGTGATGTTGCGGTAACGTATGTAGATAATATTCGCCGCTATTATGATGCACTTGTATGGTTGGAAGACAACGGTGCACTCCTACCTGACAGCAGTAAAGCCTCTTCGCAAACTACTCCGGTTGATAATCCAGACAAAGCAAGTGAAGTCGAGAAGCAGCAGTAATTTATATTTACTAAACTGGCTTGATAAATGCTTCAAAAGGTCATAAATCTGTCATAGACATAGCGTATTTATACTAAATTAATATTTGGGGGCATTACCCCCACCTAATCTCTCACATTCGGAGGTTCTATGTTGAGAAGACGTCGGAATCATCAATTTAAACGTAACACCAAATACACGTCGCCAAATCGCCGTCGTGTAATGATGAAAAATGCACACCGTAAAATGCTCTTGCGCCATCGTATTTTTGCGCTAATTCAAATGGAAGAGCAAAGGGACGCAAAAACAGCCACAGCGGTAGTACAGCCTTAAGTACTACCGTTTTTCAACTTTTTTGCTGCTTTAATCTCTTGGCGTCTGCGCTTAAAAAATGCAGACAGCTTTTCGCCACATACTTCACCCAATACGCCCGATGTAACTTCTAGGTGGTGATTCAGCTTTTCGTGCTGTAACAAGTTCATTATCGAACCAGCCGCACCCGTTTTTGCATCAGAGGCACCAAACACCACCCGACTCAAGCGGCTATGAACCAGTAAACCGGCACACATAGGACATGGCTCAAGCGTCACATATAAAGTGCAATCAATCAGCCGATAATTTTCAACGACTTTGCCAGCTTCTCTAATAGCCATCATTTCAGCGTGAGCCGAAGGATCATGACAGGTAATTGAACGGTTCCAACCCGCAGCTATCATTTCACCATCTTTCACTACAACAGCACCGACTGGAATTTCGTTTTCGGCTTCAGCTTTGTCAGCAAATGCTAACGCCACTTCCATCCAATATTGATCATCTTTTACTTCTGACATGGTAATTTTATTGTCGTCCTCACCTAAAATGGAGTATATCACCTCCAGCAGAGCTCTGGTTAAGCTGCTATTCTTAAATAATCATAGTCACCAATACAGCTGCTTTTATAAGCAAACTCAGGATGTTACCAACATCTTTTTAATATTTTGCGGAGATTATTGATAATTTTCGCAATTTTGCCGTGGCTCACAGGGTTGGATTTACGCTATAATTCGCCGCTTTTTTTATTTCGTAAGCTCAAAAACACACGGGTAGAATATGAAATTTCCGGGACGCCGTAGGCATAAACACTATTTTCCGGTGGAAGATAAAGATCCGCTTATTAACCAGTTACACGCTGATGATCGGCTAAAAAGGAGCTATATCTGTGGTATAGATCAAATCGTCGTTGATATCGAAGCGAAAGTGGATCAAGCTTTTCTTGATGAATTCCACTTACAGCGTGGTATGTCACAAGTGATAGACAATGATGTCACCAACGCCCTTTATGATAGGCTAAAACGTGATGACATGATCGACTATGAATTTGCCGGCGGTACCATAGGTAACACCATGCACAACTATTCGGTGCTAGCAGATGATCGCTCAGTCCTACTTGGGGTGATGAGTGAAAACATAAAGATTGGCAGCTACGCCTATAAATTTTTATGCAACACCTCAAGCCGAGTGGATCTGGACTACTTGCAGCCAGTTGATGGTCCCATTGGTCGTTGCTTTACACTTATTGATGACAGTGGTGAGCGTACTTTTGCTATCAGCGCAGGATTAATGAACCACCTACGTCCTGAGTCTATTTGCCAAACGCTTATCGAAGAGTCCTCGGCATTAGTGATCAGCGCTTACTTGATGCGTACGAGTGGCGACGAAACCATGACACAAGCGACGATGCAGGCGGTTGAGTATGCCAATAATGCTGGCGTACCCGTAGTATTAACACTTGGCACTAAGTTCTTAATTGAACAAGACCCAAAATGGTGGGCTGACTTCGTTGCTAAACATGTTGATATCCTTGCGATGAACGAAGAAGAAGGGGAAGCGATAACAGGCTTTAGCGATCCACTTCTCGCTGCGGATAAAGCACTGGACTGGGTTGATCTGGTCATCTGTACTGCGGGACCTAAAGGGTTGTTTATGGCGGGTTATGTTGATGACTGCTGTAAGCGTGTGACTGAATACCCATTACTTCCCGGTGCTATTCCTGAATTTAATCGCTACGAATTCTCACGCGCAATGAAAAAAGCCCAGTGTGAACAGCCTATCAGAGCATACAGCCATACCGCTCCTTATATGGGTGGACCAGACATCATCAAGAATACTAATGGTGCAGGTGACTGCGCTCTTGCCGCTGTTTTGCATGATATTTGTGCCAATGAATACCATAAACTGAATGTACCAAACTCAGCAAAACATGAGCAAAGTGCAATTACCTATTCATCGCTGGCACAGATAAGCAAGTATGCAAACCGTGCAAGCTACGAGGTACTCGTTCAGCACTCTCCAAGGTTATCTCGAGGCCTACCTGAGCGTGAAGACTCACTAGAGCAATCATACTGGGAACAATAACGGTTCTTAGCTTGTTTAGGATTGGTAAAAATAGCGACTTTGGTCGCTATTTTTATATCATCTAGTTTGTATATAACTTGGCATCAAAAAATAGCAGTACCAAGTTCGTTGGATAGGTATTCTAATGCCGCGATCCCAGCCAAAGAGTTACCAACTTTATCAAGCCCTGGCGACCATACCGAAACCGTAAAACGATTGGGTACGATGGCGATTATCGCCCCCCCGACACCAGACTTGCCAGGCATCCCCACTCGATAACCGAAGTCACCAGCTGCATCGTAAAGACCACTCGTAAACAACAGCGAGTTCATTTGCTTGGTTTGTTTTTTGGTAAGTATCCGCTGTTTTGATAAGTTACAGTAACCCTGACTAGACAGATAGGAAAATGACTTCGCCAACTCAGTGGTATTCATTTCAATTGCGCAAAAATTGAAATATGACCATAACACATCCTCGACTTCATTATTAAAATTGCCAAATGACTTCATCAAATAAGCCATCGCTGCATTTCTATACCTGTGATCATATTCAGACTGCGCCACAATCTTATTAATACACAGCTTGTCGTTACCAGACATCGCTCTATAGCTTTCTAGCATGGTATGAATTGGAGCAGATAAACGAGAGTACAGCGCATCACAAGTTACAATGGCACCTGCATTTATAAATGGATTTCTTGGAATGCCATTTTCGAACTCAAGCTGAGTTAAGGAGTTAAAAGCTGTACCCGAAGGCTCTTTCCCTACCCGACTCCAAAGCTCGTCACCATAGCGCTGCAGCGCTAACGTCAATGTCATTACTTTGGATACTGATTGAATCGTAAATCTGGCTTCAGTGTCTCCGGCACTATAAGTTTCGCCATCTACCGTATGCAGTGAAACAGAAAATTGTTCTAATGGCTGCTCAGCTAAAGCAGGAATATAGTTAGCAACTTTGCCTTGGCGTAACAACGGTTGAACTCGCTGCACAGCCTGTTCTAAAATTTCTTGGTAATTTGGCATATGCTCGTAATTAAGGCTAGCTAGGATGATTGGGGAAGTGTATCAAAAAAGGCCCCGTAGGGCCTGATGTTTATCTGAAACTAAGGTTATTTCAGTTCCATTTCTTGAATGATCTCGTGCGCAATAGGTGGCGTTGTACTCACCGGCTTCTGATGTTTATTGGCTTTTAACTGACCTTTTCGGTGCTTCAAAGCTGCATCCAACTTTTTAGACGCTTTGGCAATAGCAGGATACATCACTTCGTCTTCACCTTTTACCGATATTCGGCTACCAGCGTAGTTTGTACTTATCTCCGTGTAAAATTGTTTGTGTTCTTTGCTGACGATGATGTCTAGGGATAACAACGACGGAAAATGGTTAGCGATCTTGGCAAACTTTTCATGAACGTGGTTTTTAACAGCATCGGTTACATCTACGTGATGGCCAGATAAATTAATCTTCATATGCAATCCTTCTTTTGCGTTTACCCTTAACAATAGTATTGGCACGATTACTCGATTTCTCAAGAGCCTTAGCAAAAATTTATTACAAAAATTGGAAGGAAGCTGATTCTAATCAAAAAAACATTTCTAGAAAAATTACGCGATAATAAATCCAGGCATAAAAAAAGCCCTAGTAAGGGCTCTTTTCATATTGCGTAAACTTTACAATTAAAGGCCTGCACGCTCTTTAATGACAGCAATCAATGCTGAACCACCGTGGTTTGACTCAGCCCATGCTAAATCTTTACCGTCTTCTAACGCGCTTTTTGGAATACTTTTAATAATGTATTCCCCAGCATCGTTTGCGTTGCTAGCAATTGCATGTCTTAGTAAGTTATTACCGTTGCACTGAATTGCATCGTAAACATTACGCATTTTAAGGCGTGATGTTTTCAAAGCGTTACGAATGCGATTTTTATCGTCCGCAGCGATATATTCACATATAGAAAGCGCCAACTGATCGTTTGCACTTACCGGTTTGCTGAAAGAAAAAGCAGCAACAGCGATGGAAGCTGACAGTAGCACGGTAGTTAATTTCATTACACAGACCCTTTAATACTTTATTCGTAGCATATAACTGGCTATATTTTAGCAACCTAAACAATTGTTAGCAAGAAACTCATAGTTTTTTGTTCAGAGTTACGAATTTATAACTATGGTTATTTCTCTCATCAGGTTCGTTACACTCAGTTTCAAGCACTTCCCATTCAGCAACTTGCTCATAGTCAGGAAATTGAGTATCCCCTTCAACCTCTAAATCGATGAAGGTCAAATAGAGCCGCTGAGCATAAGGCAGAAATATGTCATATATATGACCACCACCAATTATCATAATTTCGTCACACCCTTCAACAGTACTCAATGCGGCTTCAGGCGAAGCGACGACCTCTATACCTTCCTGAGTGTAGTCAATATTTCTGGATATCACTATGTTTCTACGACCCGGCAGAGGCCTACCAATAGACTCAAATGTTTTTCGACCCATGATCACAGGTTTACCTAGCGTAACCTTTTTGAAATGTTGAAGATCTGCAGGTAAGTGCCACGGCATATCGTTATCTTTTCCGATAACACGGTTATTTGCCATCGCAGCTATCATTGAAATTACCACAACGCACCTTTATAGTATTTTAGTATTAGTTTATACACACAATTAGCATGCAAGATGTTTGATTAACCTGAACTCGGGATAAGAAGTAAGTTAATCCACTAAAATCACTAAGCTCAAAAGCGTAGTATCACTCTAGCCAGAAGTTATTTCTTAATACAAGGCAAATTTGTGCGTCAATGGCTGGCCTATTGCAAACAAATTTAACGCAGTAGTAAGGGATAACAGCTGCTAGAGAACAAGTTGTTATCCCGAGTTCAGGTTGATTAGTATATCATCTTCAACAGAATTGCGGCGAGAATACTGAGTTGAAGTATTACACTGTTCAAATAGGCATAAAAAAGGCCCATATAATGGGCCTCTTAGAGTAAACTCAATGTAACTTAACGCTCGTAAATAACTTCCACATCGTAGTCGTCGTCATCCCAATCATCCCAGTCATCATCATCGTCTTTATCATTTTTAGTTGCATGTCTGTGGTATGTGTCCCACTTAAATTCAACTTCTTCTTGCTGCTCTTCTTCGAATTTATCTTTTGGCATGCTTTCGAGAAGGTTCATGATATCAAAGCACAAAGGTTGCGTATTTAACTTGTTTGCAGCAGAGATCATATAAAAGTTTTCTGCGTCTAGCTCTTCAGCAATACGGGCGCATACTTCTTCTCTTTCTTCTTCAAGCAATAAATCCACTTTATTTAGCACTAACCAGCGAGGCTTTTCCGATAATTTAGGGCTGTATTGATGCAGTTCGTTAATAATAGCGAAACCATTCTCGACAGGATCACTACCGTCAACCGGCATCACGTCAATAATGTGTAATAACACCCGACAGCGCTCTAAGTGCTTTAAGAAACGAATGCCAAGACCTGCACCATCCGCAGCACCTTCAATTAGGCCTGGGATATCAGCAATTACAAATGACTTGCTCGCTTCAGGTCTCACAACACCTAAATTAGGTACTAGCGTGGTAAATGGATAGTCAGCGACTTTTGGTTTAGCGGCAGATACACTGCGGATAAACGTAGATTTACCTGCATTGGGCAGACCTAATAAGCCAACGTCCGCAAGCAGCATTAATTCTAAGCGAAGGTTACGAACTTCACCTTGAGTACCCAGCGTTTTCTGTCTTGGTGCGCGATTAGTACTTGACTTAAAACGCGTATTACCAAGACCATGATACCCACCTTTCGCTACGATCAGCTTTTGTCCATTTTTGGTCAAATCACCCAAACACTCTTCAGTATCGACATCTGTAACTCTTGTACCAACTGGTACCTTAAGTACTAAGTCCTGACCTTTTTTACCTGTACAATTACGGCCTTGGCCATTGGTACCACGTTCAGCCCTGTGAAAGCGTTCAAACTGATAGTCGATAAGCGTATTTAAATTTTCATCAGCCTGCAGGAATACACTACCGCCATCGCCACCATCACCACCGTCTGGGCCACCATCTGGCACAAACTTTTCGCGGCGGAATGAAACGACACCACTGCCCCCATCTCCGGCTTCCGCTCTAATCTCTACTTCATCGACAAACTTCATGGTTTAAACTCTTTAACTCTGTCTGAATTCACTACACCATTATAGCAGCAGCGACAAATCGCTCCTAATACCAATTGTATTAATACACCTTGGTATAGCTAATTTGGTAATTGATGTGCTGAAAACAAAAAACCCCGCCTAAGCGGGGTTTTTTAGTATTTAATACCGATTACTCAGCAACGATGCTAACGTATTTACGGTTTAAAGGACCTTTCTGCTCAAAAACAACTTTACCGTCTGCTTTTGCGAAGATTGTGTGGTCTTTACCGATACCTGCGTTAGAACCAGCGTGGAAACGTGTACCACGTTGACGAACGATGATGCTACCCGCTAAAACTGATTCGCCACCAAAACGTTTAACACCTAAGCGTTTACTTTCTGAATCGCGACCGTTACGAGTACTACCAGCTGCCTTCTTATGTGCCATCTCTCTGTACCTCTAAAAATTAAGCGCTAATGCCAGTGATTTTAACTTCAGTGAACCACTGACGGTGGCCCATCTGCTTACGAGAATGCTTACGACGTCTAAATTTAACAATCTTAATCTTCTCGCCACGACCGTGAGATACAACTTCAGCTGTAATTTTACCACCGTTAACAAACGGTGCACCGATCTCGATCTTTTCACCATCAGCAATTAGAAGTACTGAATCAAATTCAACTGCTGCACCAGTTTCAACGTTTAGCTTTTCTAAACGAATTGTTTGACCTTCAGTCACACGGTGCTGTTTACCACCACTTTGGAAAACCGCGTACATAATTAACTCCGTCTGTGCGCCCTCAAATCGACGCAACTTAATATTCTTCAATAGGGCGCGAAGTTTACGCTAATGCGTATCTTGGCGCAAGAGCAAATTTGAAGAAAGTGAATAAAATTTAGCTCGTATGAGGGCAATCAAATATTTTCCCCTATTCTAGTCAAAAAAATGTCAAAGCCAAGCTCTTTTTTCTCTCAATTCATCAGACAAAAGGCGACTCTATAGTTTACCTAATACAGTACCAAATGAGATTTCACCGTACCTATTTCACCCCTTGCGAAACCATTGAAAGCACAAAAAGTAAGCATAAAAACGTTTTTTTATAAGCAACTACGACAATTTATCGAGTCGATGATTTTTTTGTAGTACAATCGCCGAGTTTATTCATTTTCGGTTAATAGATTGGCTCGGAGCGCAATGGATATAAAAACTATCCAAAATTTGGTTGAGCAAGATATGCTTGACGTCAACCAACTTATACATCAACAAATGCAATCTGATGTTGCACTTGTAAAACAGCTAGGTTTATACATTGTAAATAGCGGAGGAAAACGCATCCGCCCAATGTTGGCCCTTTTGGCTGCACGAGCATTAGGTTACGAAGGTGATAAACACATCACACTAGCGACAATTGTAGAGTTTATTCACACAGCAACCTTACTCCACGATGACGTGGTTGATGAGTCATTGCTGCGCCGTGGAGAACCGACTGCAAATGCTGAATTTGGAAATGCGGCAAGCGTATTAGTCGGTGACTTTATCTACACTCGCTCATTCCAGTTGATGGTTGGTCTTGGTAATATGGAAGTCATGCAGATTTTGGCCGATGCGACTAATATCATCGCAGAAGGCGAGGTGTTACAGTTAATGAACTGTAATGACCCAGATACAACTGAAAAGAGTTATATGCAGGTTATCTACAGCAAAACGGCAAAGCTATTTGAAGCTGCAACTTTACTACCCGCTGTAGTGCTAGAGCAATCCGACGAAATTAAAACTGCGCTTAAGCTTTACGGTATGCATTTAGGCACTGCCTTCCAACTTGTAGACGATATTCTTGATTACAGTGCTAACGCAGAATTACTTGGCAAGAATATTGGCGATGATCTCGCCGAGGGTAAACCTACGCTTCCGCTTATTTATGCAATGCAGTATGCAAATGCTCAGCAATCATCTCAGATCAGAACAGCGATAGAAAGTGGTAATGGACTTGATTATCTTGAAGATATTTTAGCAACACTAGCCGAGACCAAAGCACTTGACTTCACGATGGCTAAAGCCCAAGAAGAAGCCCAAAAAGCGATTGCACAATTGAGCGTTTTACCTGACTCAGTGCACAAAGAAGCGCTTATAGGACTTGCTAAACTTTCTGTGGATAGAGAGTATTAATCGTCTCCTAACCAGTTTATGAGCTATAAAAAGGTCGTTGATGCGACCTTTATTTTTCTGGTGGCCTGTAGCCTTCAATTTCGACTTCTTTATCTTCAAACAAAAAGCCGACCATCTGCTCTTCAAGCATTTGCCTGTGCTCAGGATCCATCATATTAAGATGCTTTTCGTTAATTAGCATAGTTTGCTTATGCTGCCATTGCTGCCAAGCTTCTTTGGAGATGTTATTAAATATACGTTCACCAACTTCTCCTGGATACAGTTGAAAATCCAGTCCAGGCGCTTCCTTTTGTAACTTTTGACAAAATACCGTACGTGCCATGAGTATCTACCTCTTCAATTTTAATCGTGCACTCAATGAGAGTCAGCACCAGTGATAGCGTCAGTTTACCCTATTGCGGTTAATACTTTAACCAACTTTTTAGTCGGCGCAGCGAGCCCAACCTCTGGTGGATTATGAGTATCGAACCACAGTAATTGCTGATCATGCACACAATCTGGCATGTTTTTTACTTCTACAACCACGGGGGTAATAGTTAACTCAAAATGCGTAAAAATATGCACAAAAGGTTCAAGTGTATTTGTACATTCAAGTTTAAGTTCTTGCTGCTTAACAAACGCGTCTAATTCATCTTGCTCTGCAAACTCAAAAAAGCCGAACAACCCACCCCATATTCCACTCGAAGGACGCTTCTCCATCAAAACTTTATCATCACATTTAATTATTAAGTGGTGAGTACGTTTTTTTGGCTTCTCCTTTTTGGGTTTAGGGTTTGGAAATTCTTTAACCCGATTATTTTTGAACGCTGAACATTCCTCAGCAAGTGGGCAAACATCACAGTTTGGCTTGCTTCTGGTACATACGCCTGAGCCTAAATCCATCATCGCCTGATTAAATGCTCTTACATCACCGCTTGGCGTGACGGCATCACTCAAAGACCATAACTGATTTTCGACCTTTTTTACTCCGTACCAGCCCTCAACCATATAAAACCTAGCTAAGACCCGCTTAACATTACCATCGAGTATTGGATGATGCTGACCAAGCGCAAGAGAGAGTATCGCACCTGCGGTAGAGCGACCAATGCCCGGTAAGTCCATCACCGCTTCTAATGTTTGTGGGAATTTACCCTTATAACTATCTCTGATCACCTTTGCAGCTTTATGAAGATTTCTTGCTCTGGCGTAATAACCAAGCCCAGTCCAATGGTGTAACACTTCATCTTCCGGTGCATCGGCCAACGCAATTACCGTTGGGAAGCGCGCCATAAAGCGCTCAAAATAAGGAATAACTGTGGTTACTTGAGTCTGCTGTAACATCACCTCTGAAACCCATACTTTATACGGCGTTTTTCCGAGTTGCCACGGCAGTGTTTTTCTACCATGAAGGTGATACCAAGACACAACTTGCTCACCAAACCACTTAGCTTGTTGCTGGCTAACTTTCATAAACTTGACTAGTACTTGTTACAAAGCCGCCAGTGTAATCACAATCGCTTTAATAGTCACCACGTAAAGTTTCACTCTATACTTGTTTATTGCCAACTGAATGACGATAATATGCGACCATTTTCACGAGCATAGAAATGACCATGAACGAATCAAGCAAAAGTGCGCTCGAACAGGCGCAGGAAGAAGGCAAGTACATCAGAAAAGTGCGTAGCTTTGTTAAGCGTGAAGGACGTCTTACTAAAGGCCAAGCAGCATCGCTAGAAAAATGCTGGCCAACAATGGGACTGGAACACCAACAAGGTTTGCTAGACTTTACTGAAGTATTTGGTAACAGCAATGATGTCGTTCTTGAGATTGGATTTGGTATGGGTAAGTCTCTCGTTGAGATGGCAAGAAATAACCCACAACAAAACTTTATTGGCATAGAAGTACACCGTCCAGGTGTAGGTGCCTGCTTGATGGATGCAGATGAACAAGGCATCACTAACTTACGTGTTTTTGAACATGATGCTGTTGAAATCTTAGCAGATTGTATCGCTGATGGCAGCCTTGCTAAATTACAGTTATTCTTCCCTGATCCGTGGCATAAAAAGCGTCACCACAAACGTCGCATTGTACAACTTGAGTTTGCTGAAAAAATACGCCAAAAGCTTAAAGTCGGTGGTGTGTTCCATATGGCAACTGACTGGGAAAACTATGCCGAGCATATGCTTGAAGTGATGAGTGCAGCACCTGGTTATAAAAACCAGTCGCAAAGCAATGACTATGTTCCTCGTCCAGACTTTAGACCGCTGACTAAGTTTGAGCAACGAGGCCATCGTTTAGGACATGGCGTTTGGGATTTAATGTTCAAGCGTATTAGCTAAACAACCCCGCTTTATAATGGAGCGGCTCAACAGGCTGCTTCATCGCCCATCTATTTGAGTACATTCACTAGGAGTTAGCGTTGCAGTTTACCAACCCGAGTTTATTACTACTTCGTAATGAAGAAGAGCTTATTGCCAACAATATTCTGGTTATTAACCATCAGCGCGATGGCTTCCTACGTGAATTAAAAGCGCTCAATCCAAGTTCGGCAATTCATGCGTTTAGTTTCGATTTTGCAGACCACCTTCACGCCGATAAAATCGCCGATGTTAAGAGTTATGTAGACCATCAACTACCGCAATTGCAAGATATTGATTTAGTTATTTATTATTACCCTAAATCAAAACCTGAAGCGCAAATGGTATTTGATAACATCCGCCACTTGAGCACGGCTGAAACTAGGTTACTCGTTGTTGGCGAAAACAAAAGTGGGGTTAAAAGTGCAGAAAAGCAACTTAAAGAGCACGCTGCACACTGTTATAAATTAGAAAGCGCAAAACACTGTATTTTATATGAGTTTGATCAGCTTACTACTAACCCAAATTTTGACGTAAGCCATTACATACAGACATTTTCAGTGCGTATCGCCAAGACCGAGTTCACCGCCGCGAGTTTGCCCGGTGTATTTAATCATGGGAAGCTCGACGCTGGGACTCAGCTATTACTGGAAAATGTCATCCTTCCCTATAAAGGCAAAGTGTTAGATTTTGGCTGTGGTGCCGGGCTTATCGCCTGCTACGCCTTATTGAACAGCCCAACACTTAAATTCACCTGTTTAGATGTCAATGCACTTGCGCTATATGCTACGCAGCAAACTTTGGCTTTGAACAACCTCGGTGCAACTTTGCTGCTTAGCGATGGTTTAAGTGAGCTAAACGGTAAATTCAACCTTATATTGAGCAACCCACCATTTCATACGGGCCTTTCAACAGACTATGATATCGCTGAACAATTTCTACATAACATCAAGCGTCATATGGATACCAAGTCTAATATTCAGTTGGTTGCAAATAGCTTCCTAAAATATCCTCCTATTTTAGAAGCTCAATTTGAACAGTTTGAAGTTGTCACTAAAAACACTAAATTTGCCATCTATAAAGCGCAGTAGTTTACTAGCTCTAAGGTTTACTTGCATATATCAAGTAAACCTTCACTCAAACCGACCTTTTATCTTTTCATTTTCAAAGATTTGCTCTACTTTATTATAATGAGTTACTGAATCTCAAAAGCTCTGTAGCCGCAGCCAAGGCTGATCATACAGCTGGAATAAGAATGAGTAAGCAATTAACAAAAACAAGCATTAGAAAAGTATTGATCAGCGCAGTGATGCTTGTAACTGCGCTGTGTCTCTCTTTATCCATTTCTATTTCCACTTACCTTGATGTAAAAGAACAAAAGCAATTAATCATCAATAAGATAGAGATGATAGCTGACATCGTTGCTTTTAATTCTCAGATCACTATTTTGTTCGATGATCGAAAGACCGAAGATGCACGCCTCAAATCTTTTCAGCAAGTAGACATAATTAAAAACATCCATATATATGCTATGGATGACGTAACCAACACCCCTGTATTTTTTACCAGTTACAACGCTAGTCGAACACCACCGGTACCGCTAAAAGTTAATCAAATAGAGGAGTTGAAGACCCCTAAGGTTTCAGAAGATTACATTGAACTAATCAAACCTGTTGTTTATGAAGGCAATATTGAAGGTTATGTGTATGTTCGCGGGGGTCTTGAGCGACTTTCTAACTATATTAATAAAAAAATACTGGTAGATATTGCACTCACCTTATTCGTCCTGCTCCTTGTATTGCTAGTTTCAAGAGGGATCCAAAAGCGTATAGCGACGCCAATTGAAGAACTCTCAACGCTATTGCAAGACGTTTCGAAGAACCATAATTACAGTGCAAGAGCTCCTGGCAGCAATATCGCAGAACTAAACGTGCTGGCGAATAATTTAAATATCATGTTAGCTCGCACCGAAAATCAACTAGAGCGTCATAAAGCTGACAAGCAAGAAATAAAACAACTCAATCAGAGCTTGGAGGAAAAAGTTAATCAACGCACAATTGCGCTAAGAGAGGCTAACCAAGAACTGCTGAACGCTTTAGAGCGTATGCATCAATATCAAAACCAAATCATCGAGAACGAAAAAATGGCTTCGCTGGGGCAGATGGTGGCTGGCGTTGCGCACGAGGTAAATACCCCTATCGGCTTGGGTATTACAGGATCTACGCTATTAAGAGATAAATTATCTGATATTCGCGAAGCGTTTCAAACAAAGTCTTTAACCTCCAAGCAGTTAGAGCGCTTTGTTAACGATGGAATTGAAAACCTTGATCTCATCTACCGCAACCTAAACCGAGCGGCTGAGTTGGTTTCTAGCTTTAAGCGCCTTGCCGTAAGCCAGGATCTAGAAGTGAACTCACGAATAGATTTGTCAAACCTGCTTACTGAAGTCGTAGCATCTATGCGAGCTGAACTCTCCACGAAACAGCCTGAAGTGACCATTGACTGTGACACTGGACTTGCCATCGAGAGTAAAGCAGGGCCATTACAACAAGTGCTAGAGCAGCTTATATCTAATTCCTTACTCCATGGCTTTAAAGACCAACAAAACAACAGCATTTCAATTACAGTAAAGTCATCAATGGGGCAACTCGCGATTGAATATGCAGACAACGGGATGGGTGTTCCCAAAGCAATTAAAAAGCGTATCTTCGATCCGTTTGTAACCACTCGTAGAGGTGAGGGTGGAAGCGGTCTAGGTATGCATTTAGTTTATAACTTAGTAACTCAAGCACTTGGGGGAACAATCACCTTAGATGAAGAATTTAGCCAAGGTGCCAAATTTATTATAACGCTCCCACTTTCAGGTGATCTAAAATGAGGTTGATTAATCTGACTATTTTGCTTTTATTTGTTTCCTTATATTCAGCTGCAAAATCCCCAGATCAGGTTCGCTCAGCTTTTCTCTATCAGATGGCAAAATTCGTCGAGTTTCCCGACGAAAACACAAAGTCCAGTTTCCAATTCTGTTTTTATTCTCTCGAATCAGGACCCGCTTCTGAACTAAAAAGTGCAACAAAGCTGAACGTGCGAGGAAAACCGATTAAACTCGTAGAAGCAAAAAAAACGTGGAGCTATAAGGAACTTTCCAGCGCTTGCGATATCACATACATTGATGAAACTAACGAAAATGATATACTGTCCGCTTGGACCGATACAATAGAGTCAAACATGTTGACCGTGGGCGAAAGTATTGAGTTTTTAGAAAGAGGCGGGATTGCTTCTTTGGTCCAAGAAGGGAGCAAAATTCGACTGTATATAAATAAGCAAGCCCTAGAAAAACAGTACTTCATCGTGCGCTCAAGGCTGCTTGCCGTATCCAAGTTTCATCCCAACTGATTTTACTTGTTAACAATTGGATAAGCTCCTATAATCGTAAATATTCGGATTTATTATATAAGTCCGGACACATTGTAAATTATATATTCCGAAAAGGTTAATTAATAATGCAAACGCCAGTCATTCTAATTGTAGAGGATGAAGACGTAACTCGACTGAACCTCGTTAGTTTATTTGAAGCGGAAGGTTACAAAGTAATCGAAGCCATTGATGGCGATGACATGCATGACAAGTTGACATCAAATGATGATGTAAACCTTGTAATCATGGATATCAACCTTCCTGGTAAAAATGGTTTAATTTTGGCGCGTGAATTACGCCAGAAGAAAAACATCGGCCTTATTTTCCTAACAGGTCGTGACAATGATGTTGACCGCATTCTTGGTCTTGAGATTGGTGCTGATGATTACATCACAAAACCATTTAACCCGCGTGAACTAACGATTCGTGCTCGCAACCTGATCTCTCGTACTGGCACGTCTGCAGAAGAGTCAACAATTGATAGCAACGGCGTTATTACTTTTAATGGTTGGGAGCTAGATGAAAACAGTCGCTGTTTAACATCCCCAACAGGTGATTCAAAGCGCCTACCAAAAGGTGAATATCGAGCACTCCGTCTAATGCTAGATTCTCCAGGCCGTATTTTTAGCCGTGAACAGCTTATCAAGCACATGACAGGTCGTGAACTTCGCGCAAATGACCGCACTGTTGACGTTACTATTCGTCGAATTCGTAAGCATTTCGAAACTGATAACAACACGCCTGAATTAATCAGTACAATTCACGGTGAAGGTTACCGTTTCATTGGTAAACTCGACGCTCAATAATCGTTTTTACTGATCTTCAGCGAGTTTTGCAATTAATGGATGAAGGGCTTCTTGCCCTTCTTCTATTTTAACCTCTAACTCAGATACCCAATCCAATAGTGTCGCTTCCTCTTTACCCTCTGACTCTAATTCCATTTTCTTTGCTTGTAATTGGGCAAGTTGCAACCCTACAGAGCCAGCAGCACCTTTAACTTTATGTGCAACCGCACCGTATTCCTCAATATCATTTTGTGCAACAGCCTCTCTGAGTTCTTGACAGTACTTAGGATTGAGCTTGGTAAATAGGTCACAGCTTCTTTGGAATGCAGCAGCCCCCATAGACTCAACAAAATCGCAAATGGTCTCTATATCTAAATCTGAGTATTCGGGCTGTGACAATGCTTCTCGAATATCAATGCTTTGTTTGTTTTTCTGTGCCTCAATTCCAAATAATTCTGCGAGCATTTTGTCGAGTTTAGTGGTATTTATTGGTTTGGCCAAAGCCCCCTGAACACTGATCCCCTCTAACTCCTGCTCAGCGCTTCTAACATTCGCGGTTAAGGCTACAATCGGTAAGTGATCGAAGTGACTGTCTTCTCTTATTTGACGCGCGACTACGTCACCATTTATATCTGGTAACTGCATATCCAATAGAATTAGGTCTAGCTCATCCTCAGTCTCAACAAATGAGAGTGCATCCTCGCCAGTTTCAGCCCAAATAACTTCATGTCCACGCTGCTCTAATAAGTTTGTCGCAATCTCCGCGTTTAACGGCACATCCTCAACAAGTAAAATGTACAAACTTCTACCAGCATAGCTCTGTTCTTTCGGTGCATTACATAGCTGTAATGGGATCTCAACATCAAAACGACTCCCCTTACCTTCTTGGCTAGTAACCGCTATCGTTCCTTTCATAGCCTGAACGAGAGCTTTAGTAACAGCAAGGCCAATTCCTGAACCAATTGCATTGCTACCAGATGCATCCGGAGCCTTGTAATACATTTCAAAGATCCGCTCAAGCTGATCTCCAGATATTCCCATACCAGTATCTATAACACTAATTGTCAGCCATGGCCCATCATCTCGATTCTCGCGGCGACATTCCAGCGTCACATTACCCTTGTGGGTAAACTTCACCGCATTATTAATTAGATTCCAGAGTACCTGACGCAAACGTGTCGGATCGAGTAATGCGTAAACGTCCAATATTCCAGAGCGATTGATAGTAAACTCTAGGCCCTTTTGATCAGCAATTAGGCCTGCAAAGTTGACCACATCATTTATAAAATCAGAGACATTGATACTGTCCGTTGCTATATCTAGCTGCTCCCTATCAATTTTATCTAAATCAATGATGTCGTTAAAAATATTGCCAAGCGTCTCCGCACTTGAAAACACGGTATTACACCAGCTTTTTTGTTGCGCCGTCAGATCAGTGTCTAACATCATGCGCGTCAGACCAACAATACCATTAAGCGGGGTTCTTAATTCATGACTTAGCGTAGCAATAAACTTTCCTTTATCCTTATACGCAGTTTCTAACGCCTGCTCAGCTTCTTTACGACTAGTAATATCACGGCCAAAGGCCAGCAAGCCTATATATTCGCCGTTATCGTTGATAAATGGCAGCTTACGCATTTCAAACCAACGAGACTCGCCTTCAACAGGATACTCAACGTCAAGTGTTAATGGTTGCTGTGTTTCTGATACCTGGCTATCTGTTTCTAGTACTTTTGGAAGATATTGCTTTGAATATATCTGTTCGACTGACTTACCAATTAGTTCTTCACTGCTTTTGCCCATCACTAATTCAAACATCTTGTTACAACCTGCGAATACACCGTTTTCATCTCGGTAATAGAACAGATCAGGAGATGAATCAACAATACTCCGCAGCAACATACCTTGCTGCGCAAGTTCTTGTTGGGTCTTTTTACGTTCTGCAATTTCTTTTCTTAATTCATCTATCGCGCGGTGTTTAGCATGCAGAGCAATTTTACGCTCGTCAATCTCACTATTTAAACGATTAATATTGTCCTTTAGCGTTTGGTTCAGCATCTTTTCTTGTTGTGTTGCCGACTCCAAATAAGCCTTGGATGAATGTACCTCCCGCATTGCTGCGACGGACATCATGATGAGAGCGGGCGCAATAACAGCAGTTAAGAAAAAGAGTGCCGATATATCGACAATTTCAACTACACCTAATGCAACATAGTAAAACATGCAAGATAGAATAACTGCAACGAAGAGCGTAAAAGCATAAGCGATGGCAAACGCCCGCTTGTTGCCGTATTTTTCTACCAAGTTTGATAAAATTCGAGCCCATGAGCCAAACGAATTTTCTGTCATATTATTACTTCACCATTGTTAAACACTTGTCAGGCAAGTTTATATTCTACCGCTTGAGCCTGACTGAATTGCTTTTCAAGCCCTCAAAGTAAATATTATACAAAAGCCCTAGTAATAAGCGAGTATAGAAATTGCAGGGTCAGATCATTCAGTCAATTTCATGTACGCAAAGCAGAATGATAGATAACAGAAATGAGACTCTGTATCACTAAATGCACAAATCATCTAATTTAGTGCGGATAGATTTAAGCTCACCATCCCAACTTAATCTGATTTCGTGTAATATGCCCGTTTTTTAAGTCGTGAGAAAAGAGAACGTCGATGCAAAATAACATGCCAGACATTGCACACAGTGCTAGTGCGTTACAAACGGGAACTTTAGACTGGGTAGGCATGGGTAACATAGAGTTGCCTTTAGTATTAGAAAGCAAAGGCCTAAATCAAGTTACTGTTACAGCCAAAGCCGATGCTTTTGTTAATTTGCAAAAAGAAGACGCAAAAGGCATTCACATGTCACGCCTCTTTCTTGCTCTTGACACGCTTTCTTGTGAGCAAATACTTACACCAAAAACTCTAAAACAGTTGTTAGATAACTTTTTAAGTACGCATAACGACTTAAGTACAGGTGCAAAAGTAACACTACAGTTTGAATTGCCTATCAGACGCCCTTCGCTTTTAAGTAAAAAAATGGGATGGAAATCATACCCAATTACCCTTGATGCGACGTTGATAAACGGTATTTACAAGCTAGAACTGGCGCTTGACGTTGCTTACTCGTCTACTTGCCCCTGTTCAGCTGCACTGTCTCGTCAACTGATCCAAAACGCTTTCCAACAAGCTTTTGATGGTAAACAATTAGATTTCCATAGTGTGCATGACTGGCTAGGTAGCACAGAAGGGATCGTTGCAACCCCCCACTCTCAGCGCTCGATTGCAAATATAAAAGTTAAGCTCACAGATAATAGTAGTGAGTTTGAGATTTTAGATCTGATCGAATTGGTTGAAAACGAGTTAAAAACTCCTGTTCAAGCCGCAGTAAAACGAGAAGATGAACAAGAATTTGCGCGCCTTAACGGCCAAAACCTAATGTTTTGTGAAGATGCAGCGAGGAAGTTAAAAGCATTGCTAAACCAGCAAACTTATTTAGATTTCTACGTTAAAATCAACCATTACGAATCCCTTCACGCCCATGATGCTGTAGCTTATGCCGTGAAAGGGGTTGAAGACGGCTACAACGTTTAATTATAGCAATTGGTATTAGAGCCACTCCGTTGACTACTATTATTAATCAGAGCTAGATAGCTCTGATTAATCTCCTCCCATACACAACGAAGTAAGTGCTGTATTACCGTAAGTTATCCACTCAACGGTGGGCACGGTTTAATTTGCGAATAAACTGCTCGACGAGCACTTCTTGCTTTTCTAAAGCCTGCTCTGTATTTTTCATCGTTTCATGCGTCTTGCGCGCACTTTTCATAGACTCATCCGCAAGGCCTGAAATTGCCACTGCATTTGCGTTTAGCTCATTAGAAACACTCGACATCTCTTCTGTCGATGTCGCAATTTGATAGTTCAAACCTGATATTTCATTTACTATTGTGTTGATCGTTTCAAGGCTCACTTTAGTGCCTTCTGCCTTTACTACACATTCAGAAGAACGCTCTACTCCACTTTGAATTGCAGTAACTGCCCTCTCTGCTCGTTGCCTCAGATCGGCAATAATACCATTAATCTCGGTTGTCGAATCTTGTGTCCTTTGCGCAAGCGCCCTTACCTCATCAGCAACAACCGCAAACCCTCTGCCTTGTTCCCCTGCACGTGCAGCCTCGATAGCAGCATTTAAAGCGAGTAAGTTGGTTTGCTCGGAGATCCCACGGATCACATCAACAACCCCTTCGATGTTAACCGTTTGCGCATTAAGATCTTCTATGTCTTTTTGAGTGCGAGATAGCTCTTCCGATAAAGCATAATTATTCTCCATATTGTCATCAACGGCTTTGTTGCCTCTCACAACGGATTCAAGCGCCGCTTCGGATTGCTGCGCTGCATTGTTAGTATTAGAGGCTATTTCACCAATCGAAACAGACATCTGATTAATTGCTGTTGCTAAGGAGCCGGTTTGCGCTTGCTGTCGATTTAAAATATCAGAACTCGTTTTGCATTCTTGCATCGTTTTGGTTGCGTATTCTGAAACGGTGGCACTAGCATCTTTAACACGCCCAAGCACAGCCCGAAGCTCGGATTCTCTAGCGAGTAAAGCAAGCTCTATAGATGCAACATCATTAACCTTATTGAGATACACTTTTTGCATCAGAGGGTTATCGTATACTTTTTTTGCTTTTTCGCTGAGCGACCGCACTGGAGCAAGGCGAGAATAAGTAATAAATAAAACAGCAAGAGTAAGTAGAGTTTCAGCGAGGTAATTCCAAGGTGATGATAAAGCTGAGATCAACATGGTTAAGGCATAGAAAACAATTATTATTGCCATCATTTGAGCTGATAAGGACCAAGAGGCTCGAGTAAATTTACTTGGTGAAACACCATTATTTAAATCGGCATAGATGCTCTCTGCACGGTTGACAACTTCCCGGCTTGGCTTTGTCCTCACTGATTGATATTCGACAATCTTACCGGATGCATCTTTAATAGGAGTGACAAAAGCATTAACCCAATAGTGATCACCATTCTTGCAGCGGTTTTTAACCATTCCCATCCAAGGTTTACCCGCTTCAATATAATCCCATAGGTTCTTGAAAGCGGCTTTAGGCATTGTTGGATGCCTAACGATATTGTGAGGCTTCCCCTCTAACTCGCTAAGTGAAAACCCTGCAACTTCACAAAACTGCGAATTCGCATACTTTATCTGACCTTTTACGTTTGTCGTTGAAAGTAGATTGTAAGAACTTGGATAATCATTCTCTTTTCCTGTGTAATCAGTTCTACCTTTTGTCATAGCTCGCTCTCGATTAAAAAGGGCAATAATTAAAAAGGGCAATAGATAATAAATTATTACTTTCTTAAAAACCGTAAGAGATTTCACCAAAAGACTGATTGAGATCATAGTGAAATATGATTTGATACCAATTTACACAATTAAGTGTGCTATTTTGAAGGATCAAGTACTAAGACAAATTGGTATGAATGCTTAACGAACAACAGAAAGTTAATATAAAAGCTAGCAGAGTTCTGAACTTAAACAACTAAGAAAGGCAATATGAATATGATTAGAATAGAAGATGGAAAGTAAGTGGCGTCCCCTAGGGGATTCGAACCCCTGTTACCGCCGTGAAAGGGCGGTGTCCTAGGCCTCTAGACGAAGGGGACGCAGAATTTTTTTTGCAAATCACAGACTTGCTATTTCTGTGTCACTAGGACTTGATTTAGCGGTTTATACTCTTGCTAACCGAGTTACTTACTAATGTAAGTGGCGTCCCCTAGGGGATTCGAACCCCTGTTACCGCCGTGACAGGGCGGTGTCCTAGGCCTCTAGACGAAGGGGACGCAGAATTTTTTGCAAATCACAGACTTGCTATTTCTGTGTCACTAGGACTTGATTTAGCGGTTTATACTCTTGCTAA
>NZ_JBECOX010000016.1:0-89234 GCF_040104525.1 Pseudoalteromonas sp. XMcav11-Q | reverse complement strand
TAAAAGTTTTTTGAAGCCTAAGCTTCGTGCTCATTGAATTCTGATTGTTTGTTTCTACTTTTCAAAAAAGTAAAATCAAAACGAATTGACTATATAGTCACTCAGTTACAATTGAGACTCTAAATTTTTTTGCGTCATCTAGCGAACTAGAATCTGCTGTTAGAACTCAATCTGTACGAGTGCCCACACAGATGATTGCTTCATATTTTTAAAGAACATTTCGAAACACTTCGTTGTTTCGAGGGATGTGCATTCTAAGCATTCCCAATTTTTTGTCAACACTTAATTTTGAATTTCTTTAGAAGAAGTTTCGAACTTAAGTTTTATTTGACGCTAACTCGTTGCTGCTTTGCTTTTCAGCGTAGCGCCCCGTGTCAGTGGGGTCGCATTATAGGGCGATCCGATTTTAGTGCAACCCTTTTTTTAAAGAAAATTGCAAAAAATAGATCGCTCGAGCAAAAAAAAGCCGAAACGTTCATTTTTAACACGTTAATAAGGCATATTAGGCTTTCTAAAGGCGACTTTTCTAGTTTAATTAACACAATTTTCGAATCTACAAATATGTAAGAGAGGTGTGTCTACTATAGATAGCACTTTTTAGTATGGACTTGGTGAACACTATCTATAAAACAAACCGGCCTAAACTGAATCTATTCAGTTTAGGCTGAGGGAATTGAGATAACTCCTAAAAACTACTGTTGTAGAAGATGAATAGCTGTAAGCCCTCTTTTATTTTATCAACTGGACCAAGTTCAATTTTTATGTTGATTAGAGCAGAATACATTGTCGGTAATGTATGAGTTAGCAGTTGCAGGTTCTTCAATTGCTAACTTTATAAATGAAGCTAATAAGAATAGTGACCAAAAGATATGAGAGAGCGTTTAGTTATTATAAACAGACGCAAAAGTCTTAAGAGATATAAAAAGAAAAAGCCGAGCTATGCTCGGCTTTTTTGTGTCTTTAAAAAGACTAATTACTCTGCAGACTGCGCGTCTTCTTGAACTTCTTCTGTCGCTGGGCGATCTAGTAGTTCAATATAAGCCATTGGCGCATTGTCACCTGTACGGAAGCCACACTTAAGAATACGAGTGTAACCACCTGGACGATCCGCGAAACGTGGACCGATCTCAGAGAACAATTTACCAACTACTTCTTTATCACGCGTGCGAGCAAACGCTAAACGACGGTTTGCTACGCTGTCAGTCTTAGCCAGTGTGATTAAAGGTTCAATTACACGGCGCAGCTCTTTTGCTTTAGGCAAAGTAGTTTTGATGATTTCGTGCTTCACCAAAGAACCAGCCATGTTGCTAAACATCGCTTTGCGATGGCTGCTGTTACGGTTTAATTGACGACCACTCTTACGATGGCGCATGACCCTATCCTTCTAACTAAACTAATATAGTAACTTAGATTACTCAGCTAGACTTGCAGGTGGCCAGTTTTCTAGGCGCATACCTAGAGATAGACCACGTGAAGCTAGCACGTCTTTAATTTCAGTTAGAGACTTCTTACCAAGGTTTGGTGTTTTCAGAAGCTCAACTTCAGTACGCTGTACTAAGTCACCGATATATTGAATTTGCTCGGCTTTCAGACAGTTTGCAGAACGTACAGTTAGTTCTAAGTCATCAACTGGACGAAGTAGAATCGGATCGAACTCCGGTTTCTCTTCTTTCTCTTCTGGCTCAGAAACATCACGTAGGTCTACGAATGCATCTAACTGCTCAGCAAGGATAGTTGACGCACGGCGGATCGCTTCTTCAGGATCTAAAGTGCCGTTCGTTTCCATATCGATGATTAGTTTATCTAAGTCTGTACGCTGCTCAACACGAGCTGACTCAACCGAGTACGCAATACGCTCAACCGGGCTGAATGATGCATCTAGCAACAAACGGCCGATTGGACGCTCATCGTCATCAGAGGATAAACGACTAGACGCCGGTACATAACCGCGACCACGCTCAACACGAATGCGCATGCTGATTTCGCTATTGTCAGCAGTTAAGTGACAAATGACATGCTCAGGGTTGGCGATAGTCACATCTCCGTCGTGCTGGATATCAGCCGCAGTCACAGGGCCTACACCAGACTTAGTCAGGGTAAGGAAAACTTCATCTTTACCTTCTAGAGATACCGCTAGACCTTTAAGGTTTAACAGAATTTCAATGATGTCTTCTTGTACGCCTTCTTTCGCGCTGTACTCGTGCAATACGCCGTCAATTTCAACTTCTGTCACAGCACAACCAGGCATAGATGAAAGAAGTATACGACGTAGAGCATTACCTAGTGTGTGGCCAAAACCACGCTCTAGAGGCTCTAAAACTACTTTAGAACGCGTTGAGCTTACAGCGTCGATATCGACTAATCTTGGTTTTAGGAATTCGGTTACAGAACCCTGCATTTTATCCTCTCTTAACTCTTAACTTTACTTCGAGTAAAGTTCGACGATTAGTT
Source organism: Pseudoalteromonas sp. XMcav11-Q (assembly GCF_040104525.1). Taxonomy (NCBI): domain Bacteria; kingdom Pseudomonadati; phylum Pseudomonadota; class Gammaproteobacteria; order Alteromonadales; family Pseudoalteromonadaceae; genus Pseudoalteromonas; species Pseudoalteromonas sp. XMcav11-Q. The sequence goes on along the minus strand of NZ_JBECOX010000016.1, from coordinate 86,783 downwards.
GTTCGTTAATGTCCGCAGACAGATCAGAACGCTCTGGTAGACGCTTGAAAGTGCCTTCCATTTTCTTACCGTCAACTTCAATCCAAGTTGGCTTTTCACGTTGCTCAGCCAACTCTAGAGCAGCGATGATACGCGCTTGCTTTTTAGACTTCTCGCGAATTACTACTACATCTTCAGGAGTAACTACGAAAGAAGGGATATTAACAACACGACCATTAACCATAATCGCTTTGTGGCTTACTAGCTGACGTGCTTCAGCACGTGTGCTTGCAAAACCCATGCGATATACAACATTGTCTAGACGTTGCTCTAGAAGCTGTAACAAGTTTTCACCTGTGTTACCTTTAAGGCGAGCAGCTTCTTTGTAGTAGTTACGGAATTGCTTTTCTAGTACACCGTAGATACGACGAACTTTTTGCTTTTCACGTAGCTGTAAACCGTAATCAGATAGACGACCTTTACGTGCGCCGTGCTGACCAGGTGCTGTTTCTAGTTTACACTTAGAGTCAATTGCTCTTACGCCGCTTTTAAGGAACAGGTCAGTACCTTCACGACGACTCAGCTTGAGCTTAGGGCCCAAATATCTTGCCATGTTCTTTCTCCTAACCTATTGTTATACGCGACGTTTCTTCGGTGGACGACAACCATTGTGTGGAATTGGCGTCACGTCAGTGATGTTAGTGATACGGTAACCAGCAGCATTCAATGCACGAACAGCAGACTCACGGCCTGGACCTGGACCTTTGATGAATACTTCTAGGTTCTTAAGACCGTACTCTTGTGCAGCAACACCTGCACGCTCCGCAGCAACCTGTGCAGCGAATGGAGTAGACTTACGAGAACCACGGAAACCTGAACCACCTGCAGTCGCCCAAGAAAGAGCATTACCTTGACGGTCAGTGATGGTCACAATCGTGTTGTTGAAAGATGCATGAACGTGAGCCATGCCGTCAACAACCTGCTTTTTGACCTTTTTACGACGAATTGGTGCTTTTGCCATAACTTACCCCACCTTATTTCTTGATAGGCTTGCGAGGACCCTTACGAGTACGCGCGTTAGTCTTAGTACGCTGACCACGTAGTGGTAGCGAACGACGGTGACGTAAGCCACGGAAACAACCAAGGTCCATAAGACGCTTGATGTTTAGTGTAACTTCACGACGAAGATCACCTTCAACAGTGTACTTGCCAACTTCTTCACGAAGGATGTCAAGTGTTTCGTCATTTAACTCGCCGATTTTAGTAGTTTCAGCGATACCTGTCGCAGCTAAGATCGCCTTAGCGCGAGTTTTACCTACACCATAGATGCTTGTTAAACCGATAACAGCATGCTTATGATCAGGAACGTTAATGCCTGCGATACGGGCCACTAACATATCTCCTATAAATAAACTTGATTATCATCTTGCTGGAAAGCCCGTATAGGATACCCAACCGACATTCAAGTTTTACCAAAGAAACAGGCTAAGTAAAGTTACTCAGCCTGCACGACTTAATTTGCTTAGCCTTGCCTTTGCTTGTGCTTTGGCTCACTGCAGATCACACGTACAACACCTGCACGCTTGATTACTTTGCAGTTACGGCAAATTTTCTTAACGGAAGCACGTACTTTCATTACTCAACTCCGTAAACTGACCTTAACGGCCGTAGCCTTTAAGGTTCGCTTTTTTCAGCACAGAATCATATTGATGTGACATCATATGAGTCTGTACTTGTGCCATAAAGTCCATGATGACAACAACGATAATCAGAATCGATGTACCGCCGAAGTAGAATGGCGTTTGCCATGCCATAGTCATAAACTCGGGCACCAGACAGATAAAGGTTATATACAAAGCACCTGCCAATGTCAGGCGTGTCATCACTTTATCAATGTATTTAGATGTCTGCTCACCTGGACGAATGCCTGGAATAAAAGCGCCAGATTTTTTCAGGTTATCTGCTGTCTCACGCGGGTTAAACACCAACGCAGTGTAGAAGAAGCAGAAGAAGATAATAGCCGCAGCTAATACCATCGCATACAGTGGTTGACCTGGAGTCAATACTGCTGAGATAGCTTGTAGCACATCAGCGACCGGACCTTCACCTTGGCCAAACCAGCTTGCTATTGTACCAGGGAACAAAATGATACTGCTAGCAAAGATTGGTGGAATAACACCCGCCATGTTAACTTTTAGTGGTAAGTGCGTGCTTTGAGCAGCAAATACCTGACGACCTTGTTGACGCTTCGCATAGTTTACAACGATACGACGTTGACCACGTTCGAAGAACACAACTAGGTAAGTTACGGCGAATACGATTACCGCAATCAATAACAATGCTAAAATATGCAGATCACCTTGGCGCGCCATTTCTGCTGTCGAACCAATTGCAGACGGCAGGTTAGCTACAATACCAACAAATATTAGAACTGAGATACCGTTACCGATACCACGCTCAGTGATTTGTTCGCCCAACCACATAAGGAACATAGTTCCCGTGACTAAGCTCACTACAGCTGTGAAATAAAAGCCGAAGCCTGGATTCACAACTAGGCCTTCCATCATGTTAGGTAGACCAGTAGCGATACCTATCGATTGGAATGTAGCAAGCACAAGCGTACCATAACGCGTATACTGGCTGATTTTCTTACGCCCTTGCTCACCTTCTTTCTTAAGCTCTATCATCGCAGGATGTATGTGCGTTAATAGCTGCATAATAATCGAAGCCGAGATGTACGGCATAATACCTAGCGCCAATACCGATGCACGCTCAAGCGCACCACCGCTGAACATGTTGAACATCTCAACAATGGTGCCCTTTTGTTGCTCGAAGAATTCGGCAAGTACAGCGGCGTCAATCCCAGGGATTGGCACAAAAGAGCCCAGACGGTAAATAATGATAGCACCCAATACGAATAGTAATCGGCGCTTCAGTTCCGCAAGCCCACTTTGTGCACTTTGCATATCTTGACCTGGTTTAGCCATAGCGTACTTCCTTAGTCTTCTACCTTGCCTCCGGCAGCTTCGATAGCTTCGCGTGCACCTTTAGACACTTTCATGCCTTTAACAGTAACAGCGCGTGAAACTTCGCCAGATTTTACAACTTTTACGAACTGGATGTTCTTTTTAACGATACCAGCTGCCTGTAACGCGTTTAGATCTACCACATCGCCTTCAACTTTAGCGATTTCGAATAGATTCACTTCTTTAGACACAAGAGACTTGCGTGAAGTGAAACCAAACTTAGGTAGACGACGTTGCATAGGCATTTGACCGCCTTCGAAACCAACGCGTACTTTACCGCCAGAGCGTGACTTTTGACCTTTGTGACCACGGCCACCAGTCTTACCAAGACCAGAACCGATACCACGGCCAAGACGCTTACCAGCTGTTTTTGAACCTGCAGCAGGTGAAAGTGTATTCAAGTTCATCGAATTACCCCTCAACCTTAACCATGTAAGAAACTTGGTTGATCATACCGCGAACTGCTGGCGTATCTTCTAGCTCAACAGTGTGGTTGATACGACGTAAACCAAGGCCACGTAATGTAGCTTTATGCTTCGGTAAACGACCGATTGAGCTACGTACTTGAGTTACTTTTACTGTGTTTGCCATGGTGTCTTACCCCAAGATTTCGTCAACGCTAAGACCACGCTTCGCAGCAATACCTTCTGGAGAATTCATATTCTCTAGCGCTGCGATAGTTGCGCGAACGATGTTGATCGGGTTAGTTGAACCGTATGCTTTAGATAGTACGTTCTGTACGCCAGTTACTTCTAGTACTGCACGCATCGCACCACCTGCAATGATACCTGTACCTTCAGATGCAGGCTGCATGTAAACTTTAGAACCCGCGTGGCGACCCTTGATTGGGTGCTGTAGCGTGTTACCTTTAAGTTCAACAGTGATCATGTTACGACGTGCTTTTTCCATTGCTTTTTGAATAGCAGCAGGAACTTCACGTGCTTTACCATAACCAAAACCTACTTTACCAGCGCCATCACCAACTACTGTTAGTGCAGTGAAACTAAAGATACGACCACCTTTAACCACTTTAGACACACGGTTTACCGCGATTAGCTTTTCAGCCAATTCAGGCTGTTGTGCTTTTGCTTCTACGTTAGCCATTGTCTACTCCTAGAATTGCAGACCGGCTTCGCGCGCAGCATCAGCTAGCGCCTTCACACGGCCGTGATATTTAAAGCCACTGCGATCAAAAGCGATTTTTTCAACGCCTTTGTCAGCTACGCGCTCAGCGATTGCTTTACCAACTGCTTGAGCCGCTTCGATGTTGCCTGTGCCTTTAACTGTTTCAACAATTGCTTTTTCAACAGTAGAAGCAGCAGCCAGTACATTACCCTCAGCATTGATTACTTGAGCGTAAATGTGACGTGGCGTGCGGTGGATAACAAGACGTGTTGTGCCTTGTTCGATAATATTTCTACGAGTGCGCTTAGCACGACGTAGACGAGCTGTTTTCTTATCCATCGTCTTACCTTACTTCTTCTTAGCCTCTTTACGACGCACGTGCTCATCAGCGTAACGTACACCTTTACCTTTATAAGGCTCTGGTTCACGGTATGAGCGGATGTTAGCAGCTGTTTGACCAACTAACTGCTTGTCTGCGCCTTTAACAACAATTTCAGTCTGGCTTGGAGCTTCGATAGTGATACCTGTTGGGATCTCGAAGTTCACTGGGTGAGAAAAGCCAAGGGTTAAATCTAATGAATTACCCTTAACTGCCGCACGGTAACCAACACCTACTAGCTGTAGTTTCTTCTCATAACCATCGTTAACACCAACAATCATGTTGTTGATTAGCGCACGTGCAGTACCAGCTTGAGCCCAAGCATTAGCAACTTCACGAGGAGCTGTAGTGATAACGTTGTCGTTTAGTGAAACTTCAACCGCATCGTTGATTGTGCGAGTTAATTCACCGTTCTTGCCTTTAACTTTGATGTCCTGGCCGTTAATTGTAACTTCAACACCGGCAGGAACATTGATTGGAGCCTTCGCTATACGAGACATAGTTCCCCTCCGATTAAGCTACAAAGCCAATGATTTCACCACCAACGCCAGCGGTACGCGCAGCGCGGTCTGTCATCAGGCCTTTAGAAGTTGATACGATAGCGATACCTAGACCACCCATTACCTTAGGTAATTCGTCACGTCTCTTATAGATACGTAGACCAGGGCGGCTAACACGCTGGATGTTTTCGATTACAGCTTTGCCTTCGAAGTACTTAAGTTCGATAGTCAATTCTGCTTTTACGTCACCAGATACTGCGAAGTCAGTGATATAACCTTCGTCTTTAAGTACCTTAGCTACAGCTACTTTCAGCTTTGAAGTTGGCATTGAAACAGATACCTTCTTCGCAGACTGACCGTTACGGATACGTGTGAACAAATCCGCAATTGGATCTTGCAAGCTCATGTCTTACTCCCGTGATTCTATTACCAACTAGCCTTTTTAAGGCCAGGAATTTCACCGCGCATCGCTGCTTCGCGAACTTTAATACGGCTTAAGCCGAACTTGCGAAGGTAACCATGAGGGCGGCCCGTGATGTTACAACGATTACGTTGACGTGAAGGGCTAGAATCGCGTGGTAAAGACTGTAGCTTTAACACTGCATCCCAACGCTCATCATCAGATGCATTAACATCGCTGATGATAGCTTTTAACGCAGCACGCTTTTCAGCATACTGAGTAACTAATTTAGCACGTTTTACGTCACGTGCTTTCATTGAATTCTTTGCCATAACCCTACCCTTACTTTTTGAATGGGAAGTTGAACGCTTCTAACAACGCACGGCCTTCGTCATCTGTTTTCGCAGAAGTAGTGATTGTGATATCCATACCGCGAACGCGGTCTACTTTATCATAATCGATTTCTGGGAAGATGATTTGTTCACGTACGCCCATAGAGTAGTTACCGCGACCGTCAAAAGACTTTGCGCTAACACCGCGGAAGTCACGAATACGTGGCATCGCGATAGAGACTAAACGCTCTAGGAAATCCCACATACGCTCGCCGCGTAGGGTTACTTTACAGCCAATTGGGTAACCTTCACGGATCTTAAAGCCAGCAACTGATTTGCGTGCTTTCGTCACTAGAGGCTTCTGACCAGAGATTGATTCTAGGTCTGCTACTGCGTTTTCTAGAATTTTCTTGTCAGCTAGGGCTTCGCCCACACCCATGTTAAGTGTGATCTTTTCGATCTGAGGGACTTGCATGACAGAGCTGTAACCGAACTTCTCTTGAAGCTCTTTTACCACTTTGTCTTTGTACACTTCATGCAGTTTCGCCATCGTCTACTCCAACTATTAAATAGTTTTACCGGTAGACTTGAAGAAACGGACTTTTTTACCGTCTTCAAATCTAAAACCTACACGATCCGCTTTGCCAGTTTCGGCATTGAAAATCGCTACGTTTGATACGTCGACTGACGCTTCTTTCTCAACAACACCGCCAGCTTGCTGTAGTTGTGGTACAGGCTTCTGGTGTTTCTTGATGATGTTAACGCCTTCAACAAATACTCGGCCAGTTTCAGTAACAACTGAAAGCACTTTACCGCGCTTACCTTTGTCTTTACCGGCTAGTACGATTACTTCGTCATCACGACGGATTTTTGCTGCCATGATCGACTCCTTATAGTACTTCTGGTGCTAGTGAAACGATCTTCATGAACTTTTCAGTACGAAGTTCACGAGTCACAGGGCCGAAGATACGAGTACCAATAGGCTGTAAGTTATCATTTAAGATAACAGCCGCATTGCTATCGAAACGGATTAAAGAGCCGTCTGGACGACGTACGCCTTTTTTAGTACGCACTACTACTGCGTTTTTAACATCACCTTTCTTCACTTTGCCGCGAGGAATCGCTTCTTTAACAGAAACTTTAATGATGTCGCCAACCGCTGCGTAGCGACGGTGCGAACCACCAAGGACTTTTATACACTGCACTTTGCGAGCGCCGCTGTTATCAGCAACGTCCAGCTGAGTTTGCATTTGGATCATCTTAATGACCTCCGGTGTAGTTACAACTCGCCTAGATTTCGTTCAAAATCAAGGCATTTAGGTTAAATTCCACTCAAAAAACTGTGATTATGTCTTTCAAGGGCGGGCAATTGTATCAGCAATGTCGCATCAAAGATAGTTCAATTTTTAATTAATTTAACGCGTTAACATGACGTACCGATTACAGTTTGAGGATATGGCGGCAAGCAATCGAGAATTCAACCACTTGCGCAAATATTAAACAAAGTTTACAGCGGAAATTTTATTTCGATTATTGTTTAGACATATCGCTTAGTAGGCTGTGAACAAGAGTTTCTCATCCTTTTCTCACAAACAAGCTCAAGCTTTGAGCAAACAGCTATATGGAGCGACGAGAGAATTTTAGAAATCGTCAAGTCGAGATAAATCTCGACCTACGGCTCTCTTTTACTTTTTATGTAATCACCCACATTGCTTACGGTGTCTAACCAATAACCATTTTTTGGGTCCTGTAAGTAAAGAATAAGCTGGTCTAACATTTTGGTATCTACGGTGTACATGCCTTTTTCGCCCACCTCATGTCCAGCAAGAATTATCCAACTGTTATTTGCCCTAAGGTGCTCCAGTAACCCTTTTAGCTCTTCAAAACTAACACCGTCCATTCTCACTCCTGTGAGCTGCGCAAAGTCAGTATAAGTTGGGTTGTTAGCGGTTTCATCTAACCACGTGCGGCCACTGTCAAAATGCTTTGCAATCACAGGCACATAACTTTTTACTTCAGCGCCGCGACCAACAAAGGTATTACCACAAGGATATGCAAAGCTTCTGGGGGTTACGCCCAAATGCTTTTCAATATATTTTGTGGTGCTCACCACATCCCGTTCTATGTAGGCCAAATCAACCTGTTCCAGCCCTTTGTCCTTTTCCCTTAGCCAGGCAAAGTTGCCCGTACATAAGTGTTCACTGGTGTGATTGCCTATTTCATGCCCCTGCTTCACAGCGGCTTGCCACAATGCAAGCTTTTCCTTCACCTGTGGTGGCATAACATAAAATGTGCCTTTCACCTTATGGCGATTGAGTAGTGGTACTCCCACATCAACTTGGCTTGGCCTTGCATCATCAAATGTAAGGCTTATTGCGTTACGCGCGTTATTGGGGTAACTAAAGGTTTGGTTACTATCAGCCGCTATACTAGAAGTATTTACGAGCAGAGCGCTTGCCATCATGGCAGCCAAACTGAAGTGAGAAACTAAATTAGAAGATAACTTTGCCATTTGTTTGTCCTCATTGTTATTTATCCTTATAACCTATATGAGGCTGTGAGTATCACAAAGTGTTAAATTTTCAACTTGTTATTTGCGACTAAGTCCAACGCAAATGGTACTAATTTAATATTTTTAGCGATACACTAACCCCAATAATAAAAGAGAAAGACAGCGCTGTGTTGAAGTTAGAAGAATACTATCAGGACGTGATCTTGCTCGCCGAAGGCGGAATGAGCAAAGTGTACCTTGCTACCGACAAAAAATTAGGCCGCCGAGTGGCGGTAAAGGTGATGTCACTAACTCAGCACACGCAATCAGATGCACTCAACGAAGCCCGACTGTTAGCGCGTTTTAACCATCCAAACATAGTGCAAATTTATGATGTTTTTGAAAGCGATGGTCAAATGGCTTTGGAAATGGAATATGTGCAAGGTGCAACTTTACAGCACTACACAAAAACACACGTATTAACTACCGAGCAAAAAGTCGAGCTACTAAGCCATATTGCCGATGGTCTGGCCTCAGCTCATGGCCAGAACATTCTTCATTTAGACTTAAAACCTGGCAATATACTGGTTAATGAACAGAGCATAGCCAAAATTGCCGACTTTGGTATTTCACAATTAGAAGACAACCAAGCCTCTCGTCCACATACCAGTTACGGTAGTCTTACAGCAATGTCACCAGAGCAACTTCGTGATGAAACGCTAGACAGTCGCAGTGACTTATTCTCATTTGGGCTAATAGCTTATCAACTGTTAGCAGGACACCATCCTTATTTCGAACAAGCTGACGATGGCAGTGATAAGTCTATTGCTGAACAGATCAAGTTCCAGCCATTAAAAGCCAGTGCTAAACGTATTTTAGATATTCCCCCTGCACTGGCACAGCTTATTGATCGCTTATTGCAATACGACAAAAACGCTCGCCCAAGCAGCGCGAATGAAGTCAGTCAGCAGCTAAAGCAAATTTTACACGCCTTTAGCTACGATAACAGCGAAGCGACAGTGTCACTTGAACAAATAGAGCTACGAGATAGAGCCAGAGAGAAAGCCAAAGCACGTAACAAGCAACTAGGTATTGCAGCACTTTTCACCTTTTTAGTGTGCTTAGCCGTTGGTGGGTACTGGTATTGGCAGGAAACCAAACCCAAGATCTATATTGCAGCGCTACCGATAAAATTCACTAACTCTTTTCAACTACTTGAAGCGCATCAACAAAACATCGAGTTAGCAATTAACGACGCACTTAAACAACATTTTTTAAGTAATGATGATTACGTCTTCATTTCAGACAGTGAAGTAGAACAAACACAGAAATTTATTGGAGTTGAAGCACCATTAAAGGCATTGGGGCGAGCGTTAAATAGTAATGAGCTCATTACGATAAAACTAGACTGTAATATTCAAAGCTGTGACATCGTTATCGACTTAGTTGATGCGTCTAATGGAGCTTTAATTAATAGTGCGCGGACGATGACATCGAGTGAAAACTACAGCCGTGTTTTTGCTATTACAGCCTCGGCCCTCACTTCATTAACCGGAGGCTCAACTGATTTAGCCACTAGCAATAAAACATTACTGAATAACTACGCCACACTGCATGATGCTAGTTTAGTAAAAGAGGCAGACCACGCTGCGATATTAAAAGAGTTAACAACGCTGATTGATACTGCGCCGGACTTCCTGCCGCTGTATTCGCTTTACTCTGAACTCGCGACTCAGTTGTATACAGATAGTTCGAATGATCAAATACTTCTAAACTGGGAGCAAGTATTACAGCAAACCCCCAAGAAATTAAAAGCAAGTACAATTATTCAAGGTTCCTATCTCAAGTTTTATGCGTTTGCAAAGGACAAAATCCGTGCCAAAGGAACCTTTTTAGCAATTCAGAATTCAGCCAAGGACGAGTATCAAAAGCATGCTCTGATCAGCATCTACTATAATTTAATTAACGATTATGCTTCGGCACTTCATCACACTGAGCTTGCCTATGAACTTAGGCCGACCTTAAAAGTCATCCGCAATGCAGCCTTGTTCAATATGAAGCTTGGCCAGTATGAAGAGGCCTTGCCTTACTTACGAGCAGCCAGCCACTACGGCCCCGATAACCTGAAAACACTAAAGGCCATTGCCGATATATCTCTTCTGCTTGGCAAGCTCCATGACGCAGAAAAATCTTATCAAGCTCTAGTTAAGCGCTCATATACAAGCACGGCTACCTTTAACAATTATGCCATTGTGTTGATGCTATTAGGTGATTTAGAGCGGGCACTCGAGTTTGCTGAACGAGCCACTCAGTTGGCCCCCCGCAATGTAGAAACCTTACTTAACTACGCAGACATTTACTCACTAATGGGTGAGAAGGCGAAAGCCAGTGAAGCGTATCTGCAAATTTTAGCCAGTGATCCAGCAAGCCAAGTTGAAGTCGTGCGCATCCAAGCTTTAGCACACCTAGGTAAGCACCAAGAGGCATTAATAGCAATTGATGAATATTTGGCTGAGTATCCCGATTCAGCTGAAGCTTTTTACGTAAAGTCGTTAATTCAGACGCTGATAGAAGAAAAGTATTCCGCGATGGCTTCACTGAAAAAAAGCATTGATTTAGGCTGGAGTCCGTCTTTTTATCGCCTGTCATGGTTCAGGACATTATGTCACTCGCCATCACTTGAATTAAGAATTGGCACAGAACACTTTACCTATCTGTGCCAAGTGCAAATTACGAATTAACCTGGAACATCTGGCTCATCAATTATCACCCTTGGATCTTGAGAGAAATAACGCACGACACCATTTTCAGAATTCTTTTTAGCAACAAGTCTGAATTCAATATTCGAGTTGTTATTCTCTACGAGTGTAGCAACCCTCGCATCAGGATTATCTGAAAGCGCTTTGATATCACTCTCACTTAGTGTATTCGCAACATTCAACGCTTCAATCTCCACCTCAACTGTAAACTCATCTTTTAATGTGCTTGTAAGGTTATAATTGAAATTGTCTTGCGCTTCGGTAAAAAAAGTACCGTTTTCAGCAAAGCTCCAGCCAGCTTCATCAGTAACGAGCTTATAAGTTAGAACAGCGCTTTCACCCTGAGCTAATTTAAGTTCAACTGGTTTATCGTCATTTGAAAATATCCAGTTACCCTCAGCTTTTGGCGTCACCGTGTATTCGAGTAAAATAGGTGTACTCATTCTTTTATCCTTCGTTTGTTTATAGAGCTATTCGCATCTATCTAAGCACATGAATAGCAGTAATTCTATTACAGCTGGTTACAGTTTATAGGCATAAGTCATCATAAGCTCACTATAACTGCATATAGATAATTAACTCGCGATAAATATAGAACAAGGGCTACCATCGGCAAGCCCTTGTTTAGCTGAAATTGATTTAAAACAAACAGATGAGCTGTTTATTGAAGCGTCATAAAGATCTATCCACCAAACAAACCTTTAAGTTTGTCTTTTACCTTATCCTTAACCTTGTCTTTGGCTTTGTCTTTTGCCGCTTCTTTTAGGTCTAAGCTAGTTTCAACTTTGTGGAATGGACCTTTGATCCGCACCGGAATTTTAAAACCGGTACTGTCATCGCTGCTGGCTTGCCCTTCAATGGTATCAACAATTCCAGTCACCACACGATAATCAACTAAAGTTTGTGGTAAATCAACGGTGCCCTTGCCTGTCACTCGTAGTAACGGGCTTGCCAACGAGAAGTCATCGTTTTGACCTACGCCTTTGGTAAAGACAAAGGTGCCAGTCATGGCTGAGAAGTCGGTTTTTTGATCTGGGTCGAAATTAGCATTGAGTCCTTGCGATACCGAAGAGAAATCGCCTTTGAGCATCTCTTTGCCCTTACGGATCATCTCAGCAAGGTTTGCGCCTTTTACGCCACCATCTTTGAACTCAAAACCTAATTTACCACCAAGGGCATTCACAAATTGCTTTTGACTGACACCTTGTGTGTTTAACGCCCAATTAAGACTACCTTTACCCAATACTTTGTCAAAGCCAATGGCATCAGTCAGTAGTGGCTCGGCATTAATTGCCGTTAACGCAAAGTCAGTACTGATGGCATAAGGTTTTGCTGCTGCATTTACAACGACCTTACCTTTACCCTGACCTTCATAGGCTTGGAATTTATCTAGGCTCAGTGTTGCCTTACCTGAGTTAAGTACTAGACTGATTTGGTTTTCGCCAAGCTTAATTTCTCTCGCACGTAGCCCTGTAGAGGTGATCTTCACATTCGCATTGAGGCTATTAAGTGCTGACAAATCAATTGCAGTGTCATCCCACACGATAGGCTGTGCTGGTGCGCCTTCTGGCTCAGTTTGCGTTTGTGGCTTTTCCACAGGTTCTGGTAAATACGGGTTAAGATCTAACATGCCAAGGTCAACACTCGCGGTAATATCAGGCTTACCTGAGAGGGTGACTTTACTTTGACCTTTTATTACCAATTCGTCCAAGGTTGCCTCTAAGGTATTGAGAGTAAAGACTTGCCCTTGCATCGTCATTTTGGCGTTTAGGCCAAAGTCGTTGAACGCATTTTCTTTGGCTTTTAGATCAACGCCCTGCCACTTAGCTAGCGCTTTTACCGAGTCGCCAGACAAGGCTAATTGACCGCGAATGGTTTTACCTTGCTCTGCAATTTCACCTTTATAGTCAAGGTTGAACAGCGCTGATTTTACTTGTTGTTCAACATTAAAGGTTTCACCTTCGATCGCCTTTGCTGGATTATCGAGTGTAGTAACTAGGTTAAAAGTTTGACCTTGAAAAGTCAGCTTGCCGTCGACTTCTAGTGGTTGGTACAGTGACGATAACATCACGCTAATGTCTAAATCAGTTACCTGATATTCAGCGCCTGTCACACCGTCAAGATAAGTCACCGAGCCACCATAAATCGCCACTTCGCCAAGGCTAACATCTAAGCCTTCTGGTAACTGCATATTACCTTTTGAGCTGGTTTGCGCCGTTGTCGTGTTTTCTGCACTGGTGGGTAGCAACTGCCAGTTAGCATTACCTTGTTTGTCGGTTTCTAGAATAATTTTAGGATTATTGATCACAAAGCGCTCAAGCTTAGCTTCACCAGACAACGCACTTAACCACGGAATATGCACGGCAAGTTGCTCCATAGCGAACATATCTGGGCGACTGCCCGTTGCCATGTTGGCAAATCGCACTTGGTTTAACTCAATGTGCAACGTTGGGAAAATACCGATGTCAGAGTCGCCATCGATCGACAGTTTTCTACCTGTCACTGACTCAACCTGTGACGTGACTTGGTCAATAATTGCCTGTTTAGGGATTAAAAACGGGGCTGCGATAACAAGAATAATAATAAGCGCGACAATGGCGCCTACGATTTTAACTAGCCGGTTCATTGCTTTTCCTTCGTAAGGCTTGGTTCTCTTTATGATAACGGCTGTAGTCGAATATACCATGAATAAAGGCAAATAATTTGTACTGAGCGATTGCAACCTTTTGACTAATCGGTATGATCCTCGCCCTTGCCAGTTTTTAGCGTCATTAGCTATATTTTACTGGTTGGTTTATTAATCAAACTTGGAGTATCTAACCCGCATGAAGAAACTGCTCATATCACCGTCAAACATGGCCTTGGGCGAACAAGAAAGTCAGATTTATCAAAATATCCTCAAACAGGCCACGGAGATCAGCCTTAATCTGATGGCGGTTAAGGTGGAAAATCACCCTGAAGATTTTCTTGGTTGGTGTTATGAACTGCTTGATGTGGCGAAAAATCGTATCAATTTTGATTTACTGGATGACCATCAATTACCCACAGTGAAAAAGCTACAAGATCTGCTCATCGCAGCGATTAGCTTTTTACAACTCAAAACGTTACGCATTGCGCCTTGGCCTATGGTGGCTGCATTTATTGCCAGTCACAAAGAAGTGATTGCACTAGATGAGCAATTAAAACTGATTGAATACCTTAAACCAATGCGCAGCACTCCACTTAAAGACATGATCAAAGAAGATCGCCTCGCCTTTAGCGGTAAGCATGCTGCAAATTTAGATACCAGCGTGTATCAGTTTGACGTAGAGTGGTTTGCCTCCACCAAAAGTGCAAAAGGCTTTCACCAGTTATTAGACGACCTTCCGGGTGCTTTTGATGAAGCGCTAGCCGCAATCCCGGCAGAAGGTGACGTGACGCTCGAACATTATCAGTCATTTATGGTCGGGTATTTAAGTGCCTTTGCTGGCAGCGAGGAAAAGCCAACGCTTGCACCAGCTACTCGCCTATTAGCAATGCGTCGCCCTGATGTGTTCACTCCAATAACCTCGAGCAAGCTTGACGCTTTGTGCCAAGCGCTTGGTGTTGCTAAACTTAACAATCGCGATTTTGAGCGTTACTGGACCGATGTCGTCAGCACCATTAAAGCAATGCCATGGTATACGATGGCCGCTCCTGTGGATGAGTTTGAAACGCAACTTGCTGAAATTAAAGCGCTGCTACCATGCCTGTTTTATTACGCGGATAAAGACACCGCCACTAACTCCAATTACTTTAAGCTACTGCATAAACCTCAGCGCAGCGGCACCAGTGGTGGCAAAAAAACAGTACGCCGCGGTAAAGAGTCAGCAGAAGTGTTAGTCGACCGCGCACTCGCGGATGAGTCTATTCCAGAGCATATTCGCACCAAACGTGACTCAATAGTCGCTGAAGTGGAAAAAGGCCGCAGTGTTGATGAAACCATCAGCCTAATGCGCACCATCTTTGGATAACTAACCTAAACTTCAATAACGGCTAGCGCAATCCATAGCTTGCATTAATACTGTGCAAGCTATGGTACTTTGCACCAGCCATGTGCAACATTTATGCAAATCACTCTGTCCTACTTTCGAAACTCAGAAATTAAATTCTAATATTTTTAATAACATAGAATAAATTCTCCGCCATTTCCTGACATTGGCCTCCCCCTTGCACTCACTCTTTGCAGAAAATGCAATGACAACAACCGAATAATAACTCTGCGTTCAATGGGGAAAACAGAATGAAAAACAAACCTTTACTTATGCTACTCGGCGGCCTGACTGCGTGCTTTTGTGTCTCTGCTCAGGCGGAAGTGACCGCGAATATTGCGGCAAGCTCAAATTATTACTGGCGTGGTATCACCCAGACTGATGACGGCGCAGCGGTGTCTGGCGGCTTGGATTATAGCAATGAGTCTGGGTTTTATGCGGGCACTTGGGTCTCTAACATCGACTTTGGCGACTCAGCCAGTTACGAAATGGATCTGTACGCGGGTTACGCTGGCGAAATCAAGGGCATGAGTTTTGATTTCGGTTATATCCACTACGCCTATCCCGATGCCAGTGGAGATATTGATTTTGGCGAGATTTACGCCGCGCTTGGCTGGCAATACTTTACGTTTAAACTCAGCCACCTAGCCACAGCGCAAAGCGATTCAAGCACAGAAGAAGACATGCTATATGCCGAAGTGTCGGCCAGCTTCCCCATTTTTAAAGACAGTGAATTAACTCTACATATTGGTCGCTCCAGCGGAGATACAGTGCTTGAGTGGACAGGAGAAGACGACGCTTATATGGATTACGGGGTGAGTTTATCTACGCAAGGCTTTACCTTTGGATTAGTAAAAACCGACCTAGACAGTAGCGACGATATCAAAGCATACGTAAGTTATGGATTAGATTTTAATCTGTGATGACCAAAGGTGAACGGCCCTGTGACAGCCGCATCACCTTATTTTTTACTTGCTGCAACACGTAGGGCCGAAAGGCCCTTTTTTTAATTCTTCAACATTCTGAGTTTGGAACATTAAAAACGTACTGTAATTCATTGCGAGAATTGTAAAAGTGAATTGTGCAACCCGTTACCTTACTGCTGTCTCCAGACCCTGGCGGAATTCCACCTGGATTACCAAACCGAGTCGCCGAACCATCCTTAAGTTTAAACTGACCGAACTGACTTAATTTTTCTAGCTGGTATAAAACACACTCATTAGTAATTTCTTGCGGCCCATGAAGTGCTTGCAATAGCGTTGTAATTCTTTTCCCCCCAGCAACTCGCGAATGAGCTTTATTCAACTTCATACCCAACAAAGGTACATTTTCAGCATCCCAACCGATATGATCTATGCTCAACGCTAGCACATCACGAAATGAGCTAGACTCTTCATTTTCATAAAACGTCTTAGCATAAACTAGCGGTTGCTCATGTTCAGATATACTGACTGACACACTCGCTCCAAAATGAGATAGACTCACGGAACCTCCAGTGAAACGCGCGCCTTGATAAATCCTCTTATTAACATCAATACCGTCACCCATCCCAACTGTAATCTCAGCCAACGCAAGCTCCTCCAGTGCCATCATTTTTGCAGGGTCGAGCAAAGTTGCTAGCGCAGAATTTGATGGGCACGATTGTTCTGGCTGCTGAGCCTGACTACGCACGTTTGACAAACCATAACGACTCACATTCTGACTTGAGGTAGTTGCTAGTACGTGCTTCATCTCTTCATAAAAACTGGCCGCCTCTGCAAAGACCTTTTTTTGTACTTCCGTTAACGAAAAGGCAGTCACTTTGACATCATAGGGTAAAAAATCTTCATGCGTAACCCAAAAACCGTAAGTCGTTCCACTTGAAGGGTGTACAAGAAAAACCTGTTTTTTTGCAGAAGTACACTGCATGTTGTCAGGGGTCATAGGCGCGCTAGGATTTACTGGATAGCAGCTTTTTTGTGGTGCATAAATTTTTGCTCTATGCCGAGCTTTACTTTCAGATGTACATGAACTGCAGAACTGACCTCGATAATCAGGCGAACTAAAGTTCGCAAATGCAAACCTAGTGGCCAATATACACATCAATATGAGCACTACTGACATTGCGCTTTTCATTTATTTAACTCCTTTTTAAAATTTAAAGAACAAAATAATCGAAAAATAGACAATATACAAGTAGTTTGAGATAAGTATTAAAGTTCAAAAGTAGTACTCTCAGCTACTGCCAAGCAATCTATGTTTACTAGGAAAAACTTTGCTATTTATTTGTTCTAATTGATAATTTTTTTAAAAAACTACGATACCTGAGGTTTGAATGCAACTGATATTATAACTGGCTCAAATTTATTGCCGTGGTTTGCCCCAAATAACTTCAGGGCAAACTAATCGGTTATGGTACGCTATGCCCAGTAGACGCTGTCCAAATGCGATACCACTGCTCGCGACTCATGCTAAGTGACTGTGAAGCAAACGCGCTGGCAACTCGAGTAATGTTTCCCGTTCCAAGCACAGTGGCGGGTTTCGATGGATGCATGGCAAGCCATGCGTAGATCACTTGATCAATTTCAGTGCAACCAATCTCTTCACCCACTTGCTGTAGCACCGCACGCAGGCGTTTGGCTTTTTCATCTTCACTGGAGAATATTCTGCCCCCTGCCAGCGGCGACCACAGCATAGGATTCATGCCTAGTTGTTGGCACTGATCAAGCGTGCCATCGTCAAGCGCTTTCATCTCATAAGGTGAAAACTCAATTTGGTTAGTCACTAAAGCGAAATCGAGTCTCGATTGCAGTAAGGCAAGCTGGCTGGGTGTAAAGTTCGAGACCCCAAAATGCAGCACATCGCCGTTTTGTTTGAGGGTATTAAACGCATCGGCAACTTCATCAGCATCCATCAGATAATCCGGGCGATGGATCAACAACACATCTAACCTATCCGTGCCGAAATGCTTTAGTGACTGCTGCGCTTGGGCAATGATATGCGCCTTACTCGAATCATAGTGGTTCGCCTTTCCCGCTAGTCCCAAGCTTGGAAATGCGGGCTTAATGCCACATTTAGTGATGATCCGAATGTGCTCTCGAATGCTAGGCTCAAGCGCTAAGGCTTTGCCAAACTCCGCCTCACACTGATACTCACCGTAAATATCAGCATGATCAGTATCGCGTATTCCAAGCTCAATCGCTTGCTTTAAAAAGCGTAAATTTTCTTGCGGCGTAATTTGCCAATCTAATAGCCGCCAAAACCCCAATACTAATGGGTCAAGTACGCGGGTGTTTGAGTTCATAACGTAATTCCTACTGTTGCAGCCACTTGCTTGGCTTTTTCGACAGCACTTTCAGCCGAATCTGAGCGCGCTAACGCCACACCCATTCTACGCTTGCCACTCACCTCGGGTTTACCAAACAAACGAATATCCGTTAGTGGCTCTGCAAGCGCTTGTGCAAGATTGTTAAACTGTAGCTGTGTTGATTCCCCTTCGACAAGGATCACGCTAGATGCCGATGGCCCATTAAAGTGAATGGTGGGGATAGGCAAACCTAAAATTGCCCGAGCATGCAGCGCAAACTCACTTAAGTCTTGCGAGATAAGCGTGACCATGCCGGTATCATGTGGCCTTGGTGAGACTTCGCTGAAGTAAACTTCATCACCCTTAATAAAGAGCTCAACGCCAAACAGACCCCGACCGCCCAGTGCTGCCGTGACTTTTTCAGCCATCGCTTTACTGCGCTCTAGCGCGAGTACTGACATCTGCTGCGGCTGCCAACTTTGCTGATAATCACCGTCTTGTTGCACATGTCCAATTGGCTCACAAAAACTCGTGCCATCAATGTGGCGTACCGTCAAAAGCGTAATTTCGTAATCAAAATCAACAAAACCTTCCACAATCACTCTGCCCTGACCTGCACGCCCCCCCTCTTGAGCGTAGTGCCAAGCCGCTTCGATATCCGCGGCACTTTTAATCACACTTTGCCCTTTACCTGACGAGCTCATGATAGGCTTAACCACACAAGGTATGCCGATATGCGCGACAGCAGCATTAAAGTCTGCCAAGGTGTCAACAAACTGATAGGGGGAAGTAGCAAGCCCAAGCGTTTCAGCGGCAAGACGGCGGATCCCTTCTCGGTTCATGGTCAGTTGAGTCGCTTTGGCGGTTGGCACAACCGTGTAACCTTCAGCCTCTAATTCCACCAGCTTATCCGTCGCAATGGCTTCGATTTCCGGCACGATATAATCAGGTTGCTCTTGTTCAATAATCGCTTTGAGCTTTTCACCATCCAACATAGACAAGGTATAGCTGCGATCTGCCACTTGCATCGCTGGCGCATTGTCGTAGCGATCTAAGACAATCACTTCTGCACCTAAGCGCTTAAATTCGATAACGACTTCTTTTCCTAATTCGCCACCACCGCAGAGTAATACTTTGCAAGCAGTTACCGAAAAGGGCGTGCCCAGAGGTTTGATTTTCATGATGATTCCTTGGTTGGTTTGATACCCCATGGTAGCGACTTTTTGTCATATGCAAAAGCCGAGAAGACGGCAATTCAACTCGAAATCACAAAATACACATTTCAAACACATTCTTTACATATCGTACACAAAGAGCTTTTTTTATTTAAAGGATTACTTCAATGACTGCCCAGTCTCCTATTGATTACAGCACTCAGCCGCAGATCTTATTAACGCGCGCATTCAGCCAATACGCCAATAAAGTCGCACTGGTATTTAACGGTACGCAAGTCACCTATCAAGCACTTGAAGAGCAGGTAACACGGGTCGCCACGAATATTCAGCAACAGGTGAGTCTGAGCCAATCTCAATCGCCTTATGTGGCACTATATCTCGAGCGTGGCATTGATATGGTCGTGGGGATCTTAGCGGCAATCAAATCAGGACTGGGTTATATCCCTATTTCCACGGAGGCACCCAAAGCTCGCTGCGAGTTTATTCTTGAAGATAGCCAACCAGCGCTTATCGTCACCCATGGACATTATCAAGCACTGCCACAATTTGGCCACACACCTCAAGTGCTGATCGACTCTCCTGCAACGCAAGCCTTTGTTACTCCTGATTATAAAATGAGTGATATTGCTTATGTGATCTACACCTCGGGCACCACTGGCACGCCAAAAGGCGTAGAAGTACCTTACCAAAACTTACTTTATTTAGCCGAATCACAAATTAACCGTTTTGAGCTAGACCGATTAGACCGCGTTATGATGTTTGCTTCTTATATTTTCGATGCTAGCGTGTTTGAGCTGCTCGTGCATATCATGTTGGGTCAAACTGTATTTGTAACGACAGAAACCGAGCGACGAGATGCCAAAGCGCTGAGCCAATTGATCTCAAAAAATGCGATTCAATTTGGCGCTATCCCTCCTGCATTGCTGGCTTTGATGGATCCCCGAGATTTGCGCTCGATGCGCAAATTAATCGTTGCAGGAGAAACCCCAAATCTAGAAATGCTATCTCGACTTTCAGAAGTCACGCGAGTGTTTAACGGTTATGGTCCTACCGAATATACCGTGTGCACCTGCGCCAATGAATATACCAATGCCGACTCCGAATTTAATATTGGTCAACCCTTTGTGAATACCAGACTTTATGTGCTAGATGAGCAATTGCAACAAGTAGCCAATGGTGCTATCGGTGAGCTCTATATTAGTGGTGCAGGTTTGGCAAAAGGATACTTAAACCGTCCTGAACTCACAAAGTCTCGATTTATCGCAAACCCCTATTATCAAGCAGAAGTAGACCCTGCGCACTTCGCTAGACTTTATAAAACTGGCGACTTAGTTAGTTTTGACGGTGATAATTATCATTTTGTTGGTCGTAATGACAACCAAATTAAGCTACGCGGATTTCGTATTGAGTTAGGTGAAATAGAAAAAGTTGTTGCCCAACATGAGGCGGTAAAACTTGCAAGCTGCCAAGTAGTACAACGAGGTAATGCTAAGTTCTTGGTGGCATTTATCGTTCCCCATAGTAAACCCACAGCAGACCTTGGACAACACATCAGCCAGTTAGCAGAAAAGTTACTGCCAGACTGCATGCTGCCAGATCACTATCAATGTTTAGACGCATTACCCATGACCGAAAACGGGAAGGTAGATAGCCGCGCGCTCGCTAATTACGAATTAAGTAGCCAACAAGACCAACCGCAAGATCAGCTGAGCCAAGAACAACAAGATTTTTTAACACAGTTTCAAGGTTTCTGTTTGCCAGGCCTTGGCTGGCAACAAGATTTTTTCCAACAAGGTGGTGACTCCATTTCTGCAATCAACCTTAGCAACCAGTTATTTCAGCAGCTCGGCTTAAGCGTGCCAACACACCTAATCTATCGCTATCGTAGTGCTGGACAAGTATGGCAGGCAATGCAAACTCAACACTTTGAAACCATTGCGATTCCAAAGCGCGATGCTGATTTTGCTGAGGTCGCCCCGCTATCACTGCAACAACGCGCGATTTGGTTTTTAGCCAAAGCCGATCCAAGTGATAAAGCCTATCATGCAAAGTGTACAATCACCTTCAGTGGTGATTTAAATGTACCAGCACTACAAGGTGCATTACAGGATATCGTTGATAACCATGCGATTTTCCGTACTAGCTACGACTTACATGAGCCACTGCAATATATTGCAAAACACTACCAGCAAGACGTGCCTTACTTTGACTTTAGTGAGTATCAAGAAGCACAAGCATTAGCTGAGGTCGACAAACTCGTTAATGGTCATATGAATGATATTTTTGCGATTGACCAATTACCGCTAGCGCGCTGGGCAATTGTAAAAATTAGCGAATATAAACATGTACTTATTCATATTGAACATCACTTAGTACATGATGGTTGGTCTTCTAACATCTTCCTTGCTCACCTATTTAGTTGTTATAAACAGCGCTTACATGGCGCAAGCCAAGGTACTTTGCCTGAAATCACACAATACGCCGATTACGCAGCCTATCAGCATCAATGGTTAGGAACAGAGCAAGCCGAGTTGCAACGCCAATTTTGGAAAGCACAACTACAAGATGCACCGAGCCGTATTAACTTGCCTGTTTCTCGTCTCGGCGAAACCACCACCGAACGTGGTCGCGCACACCGGGTAAAACTGCCTCGTTCGCTATGGAACAATTTAAAAGCCTACAGCCAAGCGCATCAGATCACGCCATTCGCCGTCGCCCTTGCGGCATTAAATATTGTCCTTTCGCGCTTTAGTGGCGATCAGGATATCTGTATTGGTTCTGGCGTTGCAAACCGAGGCTACACCAATGTGGATGATACCATTGGTATGCTCGTCAGCACCGTAGTGGCGCGAGTTCAGCAAACACCAGAAATGCCTGTTGAACAACTGGTACAGCATTGTTTTGAAGTCAGTAACGACATGCTGGCCAATCAAACCCTACCATTTACTGAAGTCGTCGCGGACGTAAACCCTGAGCGCATCAAAGGCGTCAACCCGTTATTCCAGATCTGTTTTAGCTTCCATGATTCACCACTCCCAGAACTCACGCTTCCGGGGTTAGATGATATTGAGTATTTCGAGGCGATCAGCAGTCAAGCGGCGAAGTTTGAGATTAATATCGTGGTGCTTACCCGTATGGGGCAAGATCAGGATGATTCGGTCACCATGTTATGGGAGTTTGACTTAAACCGCTACGATCCTTGGTTTATCGATGCCTTGAGTGACAACTTCAGTCATATTCTCGCGCAACTTATCAGTGTAGATGGGCAATTACCACTTGAGCAGTTAAGTTTACAAAACCTTGCTGAGCGCGATGTTCAAATAGCGCAGCACCAAAGCCAAGACTTGCTGTCACTATTTACGCATCACGCGCAGTCTCGCAACCAGCAAACTGCACTTATCACCAGTCAAATGGAGTTAAGCTACCAGGAGCTAAGTACTCGATCAGACAGCCTGGCTGCACATATTCTTAAGCAGTATGGCACGCTTGAGTATATCGGCCTATACCTGCAGCCCGGTATTGACACAGTGGTTGCAATGCTCGCCATCATGAAAGCTGGCGCCGCTTATGTGCCGCTATCGCCAAGAGCGCCAGCTGCCCGCAATGCTTTTATTATTGACGATGCTCAGCTAAAGTTAGTATTAACTAACACCATAAGTCAGCAAAGCTTGAGCGAAAATGAGCAATCAAATTGGCCACTGTTAAACTTGGATAATACATTCGCGCCTTGCGATATTGCACTTTGCCGACCGTCGCCTGATTCTGCAGCCTACATAATTTACACCTCAGGTACGACGGGCCAACCTAAAGGCGTTATTCAAAGCCATAAAAATGTTGCGCGTTTGCTATCTGCCAGTCAACCGCTTTACCACTTTAATAGCGAAGATACTTGGGTGCTTTATCACGATACGATTTTTGACTTTAGTGTTTGGGAAATATGGGGAGCACTGTGTCATGGCGGTCGGTTGTTTATTCCAAGCTACGAACAAGCAAGAGACAGTTTTGGTTTTGTAAAGCAGTGTGAGCAATTTGCTGTCACCGTCCTTAACCAAACTCCAAGTGCATTCTATAATTTTAGTGATATTGCCATTTCTGCGGGCGCGTCACTTGATAGCCTTCGCACTGTGATCTTTGGTGGTGAGCAGCTCAACTACGATAAACTAGCTCCTTGGTGGCAACGTTTTGGTAAACGTATTCAATTGGTCAATATGTACGGTATTACTGAAACCACAGTACATGTCACGTACCAACCTTTGCACCCTAACATGAATACCCAGATTGCTGACATTGGTGTGCCGCTCAATGATATGCAGGCTTGGGTGCTGGATAGTCAGTTACGTCCAGTACCTGTGGGCTGTCCTGGAGAGCTGTTTATCTCTGGTGCAGGTTTGGCGATTGGTTATTTGAATCAGCCAGAACTGAGCGCTACTCGCTTTTTCGAGCTAACGCTAAATGGCAAACTCACCCGCGTTTACAAAACCGGTGATAACGCCAGACTATTGCCAAACGGTCATTTAGAATATCTAGGTCGTTTGGATAACCAAGTGAAGATCAGGGGGCATCGTATCGAGCTTGGTGAAGTCGAATCCCAATTGCTCAGCTGTAGCGGTGTTAAAGAGGCAGCAGTGATCACCTATACACGCCAAAATCAAACGGCGCTAAGTGGCTATGCTGTGATGGAAAGCCATGCTTATTTTGACGCCGAGCTGTTACTTAATTATCTACGAACGCAGCTGCCAGCATATATGATACCGGATAGCATCACCCAACTCACGGCGATGCCACTAACCGTTAACGGTAAGCTAGATAGCAAAGCACTACCACTGCCGCAGGTGTTATCATCAAACCAATACGCAGCTCCGCGCACTGCGCTTGAACAGACGCTTTGCCAAATTTGGCAAACCACATTAGAACTGGAACAAGTCGGTATCCATGATAACTTCTATCGCCTAGGTGGTAACTCCATCTTAGCGGTGCAGCTCGTACGCAATGCCCATAAATGGCATCAGATTGCGATCCCGTTATCAGCGATTATTGCCAATCCATCAGTCGCGGCTCTGGCTCAACACCTAAACACCATAGAGTTGAGTGATATCACCCAATCTCAGGAGGCACCTGCCACCACCTCTTCACAGGTGATGGAGCTATAGTCATGGAGTTAACATCTTTACTGAACGACCTTCACGCGCAGCAGTTGCGCGTGTGGGTGTCTGAGCAAAATACCTTGGCACTGGGATATGAGGGTAACGTAGCGCCAACTTTGCTCACAGCACTCAAAGCGCATAAAGCTGAACTATTGGCGCTACTAAGCGCCCACCAGATCTGCTCCGAAGCCGCCTTTTTAAGTTGGCCATTATTAAAACCAGTGCCGCTTTCCAATGCCCAGGCAAGGTTGCTGTATGTAGACAAACGTGCACCAAAGTCCTGTGCTTATCATATTCCAATGCTGGTTGAGCTGAATGATCCAGCGCAGCAACAAGACATAATCTCGGCACTAGCACAGCTGCTTGTCCATCACCCGATCCTAACGAGTGTAATTGAAACCGATGCTGAGCATTTTAACTGCCGAGCAACCTTACAACCTCTAGCGGTCGAGTATCACCGTGCAACCACTTTGGCTCATGTACAAACACTGGTAAAAGAGCACATCCACACGCCGTTTGACCTCCATACTCAAGCTCCCTTTAGAGTCTGTATTATTGAGCTTGAGCAAAGGCGTTTTATGCTTTTCCTTTGGCATCATATCGTCTTTGATGCTTGGTCAATGCGAGTCATGTTGCGCGACTTAGTTAGCTTGCTACGAGGAGAAAGCATTAAGCCATTAAGCTATTTTGACTTTGCCAAGTGGCAACAAAGGCAAGAACAAAGCGCTGCACACAGTTATTGGCACACGCAACTTGCAGGCGCTCATGCCACACAAATTGCACAGCTGTTCGCTACACAAACACACGAAACCGAATCGCTCACGCACTATTTTGCACTTTCACCACAGCAAAGCCAAGCATTGCGTGCCCTAGC
This sequence comes from Pseudoalteromonas sp. XMcav11-Q, assembly GCF_040104525.1. Taxonomy (NCBI): domain Bacteria; kingdom Pseudomonadati; phylum Pseudomonadota; class Gammaproteobacteria; order Alteromonadales; family Pseudoalteromonadaceae; genus Pseudoalteromonas; species Pseudoalteromonas sp. XMcav11-Q. The sequence goes on along the minus strand of NZ_JBECOX010000016.1, from coordinate 61,303 downwards.
AAAATCATTAAATACCACAGTGTACAGCGTGTTGCTTGCCCATTACTGTTATATTTTGGCACTTCATAGCGGTGAAACAGACATCGTGATTGGTGCGCCATCGGATAATCGAGATCACCCGCAAACGCAAGAAATGATTGGCTTTTTTGTCAACACCTTAGTGCTTAGAGTGAAGCTAGATTATCGCCAAAGCTTTGCTAGCCTCGTGAAGCAAGTTCATGAGACTGTGCGCGCCGCAAAACAATACCAAAGTTACCCTTATGATCAACAAGTTGCCTGTTTGAGTGAGGGCAAACACTCACCTCAGCCAAGCCTGATGTTTAGTGTACAGAGATTTGCCAGCGAGCTTATGGACGAGTTTGCGTTGCCATTTTCAGCGGTTGATGCTTTTACTAACGAGTCTTTATATAACCCGATTAAATGTGATTTCCGTCTGGCATTTGATGATAGCAATACAAATCTGCAAGGACAGATAAGTCTTGATCCCAATAAGTTTGATGATGCATTTGCACAGCAATTTGCCCACACCTATCAGCAATTATTGGTACAGCAGTTAGAGCACAGCGACGTCGCTCTTGAGCAATTATCAACTTCTCACCCAAGCACAAAACCATCAGCAACCACAGTTAAGCAAACTTCAACCCTATCGCTATATCAACAATTTTTAGCCTGCGCCTCAGCAGCTCCAGATGCACCAGCGTTACAAATCAACGATGAGGTTATTACTTACCAAACACTCGCTGCGCGTGTTCAGCACCTGACTGTGCAACTCCAAGCACAGTTAACCCACGAGCAAAACCCTGTTATCGCGCTGATATTTGAGCGCAGTCCAGAGATGATAGTCGCCATATTAGCAACGCTTGGAGCCGGTGCTGGATATTTACCCCTCAATCCAGAGCAAGGCCAAACACGTAGTGAGTTTATGTTGCAAGACAGTAGTGCCAACCTGCTACTTTGTCATCAAGCAACCTTGAATACAGCCATGTGTTTTAGCGCAATCACAGAGGTGCAAAACATTGACGAGTTAGCGCAACAACCAGCTCCTGTTTTCGATATAGATCAAGCGAACTCAACGTGTCATTCATCACTTGCATATATTATTTATACTTCTGGAAGCACCGGTAAACCAAAAGGCGTCATGGTAGAGCAGCGGCAAGTTCAGGCTTTGGTTCAAAGCGCAACTGCGGCTTACGACTTTAACTCCAGCGAAAAAACACTGAGTCTGGCTCCGTACTTTTTCGACGCGTCCGTAGAGCCACTCTTTTTAACGCTGCTCAACGGTGCTTGCTGGGTGATCATGAATGAGGCAAGTGCAAACTCGCCAGCTATGATAAGCGAAACTATCGTTAGCCAAAGGATCAGTCACTTAGTCACAGTTCCTGCATTTTTAAGTGCCATTGGTACGCCGCCCGAGCATCATGCACTACAGCGTGTGATCACCGGTGGTGAGCCTTGTGACCGTAATCTCATGGAGGCATGGACGCCTCTTCTTCATATTGAATATGGTCCGACCGAAACCACGGTAACCGCAACAGCAAACCACCAGCCGCTACAATCACGCTATTTCAATAATATTGGTGTACCACTGCCTCATGTTGATATTCAGATTGTTGATGCCAACCTCAAAGCGCTGCCACCCTTTTGTCAAGGAGAGATCCTTATTGGTGGCGCGAGTGTCGCACGAGGCTATGTTAACCTTGCAGAGCAGACGGCGTCGCGCTTTATTAACTGGCACGGAACACGTATGTATCGCACGGGCGATCAGGCGCGGTATCTGGCAAACGGCGAGATCCAATTTTTAGGGCGTGCCGATGAGCAGGTAAAAATTCGTGGCTATCGCATCGAGCTACAAGAAATAGAGCACCTACTTAACCTGCATTCGCAAATCAACCAAGCTTGCGTCAAAGTACAGCAAAACAACCATCTCATTGCTTATTTCACTGGCGACCAAACCCTCTCTCACACCGAGGTTGTGAAGTGGCTACAACCACAGTTGCCAGATTATATGTTGCCAAGTGCCACGTGTTGGCTCGAACAATTGCCTGTGCTCGCCTCTGGTAAAGTGGACAGTCGCAGCTTACCAAGCGTCGCTCTGGTATCACAGACACCATACCGAGCACCACGCACCCCATTAGAGCAGCAGCTTTGTGCTCTATGGCAGACGCAACTTGATGTTGAGCTAGTAGGTATTGATGATGACTTTTTTGCCTTAGGGGGCCATTCTCTCAGTGCAATGACATTAGTGGCTAAAATGCACTCTAGCTGTAACGTTAACATCAGTTTGAGTCAATTTTTGCAAAGCAAAACGATAGCGCAACTGGTATTACAACAAACTAGCAACGCCAACGAGCCTTTAGCGGTCGCATCAACATCACAATCACTTGATGAACTCATCGTGCCAGCGCAGCAGCAAGCGATGCTCACCAGTGAGCAATTAGCAACACAATCAGGCGCTTTTCATATCCCCTTACAGCTTAAATGCCCAAGTGAGCTACAACAGCAAGCGTTACAACACGCAATCTATCAGCTGGTTGAGCGTCATGCTATTTTGCGCACCCGCTACACTCAACAGCAACAAGGTCGCTGGGCATATAAAGATGAGCAAGGCGTGCCAACATGCAAAACCCTCATAAACACGCCGCATAGTGAATTTATCGCTCAGACATTTGACCTTGAGAATGATGCGCCGCTACGGATCGGACTGTATCACCAAGATGATGAATTTGGGGTGTTACTGGTATTTCATCACATAGCCTTCGACGGCTGGTCGACACAAGTATTGTTGGATGAACTGAACACGCTGCTATCAGGACACACGCTTGCCCCAACCTCACTGCAATTTCGCGACTATGCATATTGGCAATCAACACAACAATACGACGATGCCGCAGCATTTTGGCAGCAACACTTGATTGATATTGATGTCACCCCATGGCCAACCGATGAGCCAAGACAGGCGTTGTTTGATCATCAAGGTGAAGCATTCCCCTTTACCCTCTCAGCAACACTAACAGCTGAGTTAAGGGAGCTGGCAAAATCACATCAGGTATCTATGTACAACTTACTACTGTGTGCTTTTCAGCTCGCATTGTGTGCATGGGATAGTCGTGAAAGTATTGTCGTTGGCTCCCCCACCGATAACCGCGATTCGGCATTTAAAGATACGCTAGGTTACTTTGTTAATACCTTACCGATGCCGCTGCGTGTCGACTTAAATAAGAGTTTTTCTGACTATCTAAGACAAAGCCAAACGCTGTTACTTGCGGCAAAATCTCACCAACAATTGCCACTAGAGTCAATTGCCGCGCAACTTGGGTTGATCCGAGAGGTGGGTGTATCGCCACTGTTCCAAGTGTTTTTTACCTTTGATCAGTTCTCACTACCAACAGCGCAATATCAACATTTTGAAGTCGCCAGCGACACCGCCCAGCAAAACCAATATCACCCGGCCAAGTTTGACTGGAATTTGGTGATTAAAGATATGCCAGACCAACTGATTGGTCAGCTTATTGTTGCTCGCAGTCGTTATCAGTCTTCCCGCTGCCAACAATTTGTGCACTTTTTCTGCCGTTATCTTGAAAATCTCTGTCAGTACAACGAGAAGCCTTTACTGCAATGTCCTTTAGTTAGTACGAAATATTTACAGCAAGTCATCTCAGAAACTCGATTATCACAACCAAATGACGCTTTTTTAGTGCAATTTGCAAAGACAGTAGCAGCGTATCCAGCACGCACAGCATTAAGCTTCGCCGAGCAAACCGTGAGTTACCGCGAGCTAGACTTGTTTTCTGATCACTTAGCAGCACAGTTGATTGCAACCAATGACGAAGGCTCACCAGTTGCATTATATTTTGATAAAGGTATAGAAGCTCCCATAGCAATGCTAGCGGCGCTAAAAGCGGGCATGCCCTTTGTTTCACTCTCAGCTAATCATCCCGTTGCTCGTCGCCAAGAGATTATGGCAAAAGCGCAGGCAAAACTGCTCCTTAGCCGCACACCACGCAGCTGGAATGCATTGCCAACACTGACTCTTGATGTACAGACATTACAGCAAAGTGCTCAACTACGGCCATTCTCAGCCAACACTCATGCAACAGACAAGCTGGCTTACCTCATCTTTACTTCGGGGACGACGGGAGAACCAAAAGGGGCGATGCTGTCTTACCAAGGCCTTGCTAACCTCTGCACCGAGAAGCGCAACACCCATAAATTAGAGGGAAATACTCAGGTAGTCACTAGCCAATATGCTGAATATGTTTTTGATGCCTGCATTTGCGAGATATTCCCAGCCCTAGCTGCCGGCGCTAAACTGGAAATCATTCCAGAGCCAATACGCAAAGATCCACAACAGCTGTGCCGCTATCTCAAAGCTAAACAGGTCAACGTCGCATTTATTCCTACGGTATTTATCAATCAGTTTCCAAAGTGGATAGCGGATATTAACTTAACCGTATTGTATGCCGGTGGTTCTCGTTTAGACCCAGTCAGCCACAAGTTGGCAGAGTATCATTTCAATGAATATGGATTAAGTGAAACAAGTGTCACCGCAACACTTAGTGAAGTGTACCCCAATACACCTATCACTATTGGTAAGCCTATTCGTAACACTCGATGCTATGTGTTGGACCCTTTTATGCGGATTTTACCGGACGGTGCGTTGGGTGAGCTATACATCGCCGGTGATTGCGTCGGTTTGGGCTATTGGCAGGCACCAAAGCAAACGGCAAAACACTATATTGACTATCACCTTCGCTGTGAAAACAACCACTTTTCTGACGAAAAGCTCTACCGCAGCGGAGACTTAGTGCGTAAAAATCAGCAAGGTGAATTCGAGTTTGTTGCCAGAGCTGACAAACAGTGGGATTTACATGGTCACCGTGTTGAGCCAGGCGAAATTGAGTATAAACTCAAAGCGCATCCAGATGTTGACCACGCCGTTGCACACTTACATTTAAGTGAAACAGGCAAAGTGCTGTTGGGTTATGTCGTACTTAACGCTAACACTGAGTGTGATGTGAACGACCTTCGCCAATGGTTGAATCAACAACTCCCAAGCTATATGCAGCTTGCTGCGATATCACTGGTTGACGCACTTCCAATGACAATAAATGGCAAACTTGATACCGCTCAGCTCATCATTCCAACGCTGCAAGATAGTATTGCCTATATCGCGCCAGAGACGGAACTACAACAACAACTCGCCAATGCTTGGCAGCAAGTGCTTGAAGTCTCCGAGATTGGCCTACAACACGACTTTTTTGCTTTGGGTGGCTCATCGATACAGGCTGCACAAGTTACCGCTCTGTGTAGTCAAGCACTCGGCAACGAAATTGCCGTTGCGACCTTACTGACTTACCCACAACTTGACGCATTTGCCACGCAAGTAGAACAACAGCTAAACACGCTAGCCAGCAGCGAAAACTGCGAATTTGAAATGGAGTTATAACGCATGATCGAATCATTTATTTATGGACTAAAACAAAGTGGGATAAGCGTTTGGCAGCAAGAGGATAAATTAAAAATTGCTAGCAACGTGAATTTACAAGGCCAAGCCATCGTTGAGCAGCTAAAACAGAATAAGCCACAGTTGTTACGCTACCTCACAAGGCAAGGCATAGATAGCAAAGCTCGTTTTGATGAACTGTCTATCTTGCCATTGGAAACGCGATGCGCTCCGCTTACGCTTGGGCAGCAACAACTACTATTTACGCAAGAAGTGAGCAACGCGGCAAGTACTTATCATATTCCATGCCTACTCAAAATCGCCAAGCACTGCGATATTGAAAAACTCACAGCAGCAATAGAACAACTGGTGATCCGCCACAGTGCGCTAGATATGGTTGTGGCCTATGATCACCAAGGAAAGACGATACAGCAGCCTGCCAATGAGGCGTTTATCGTGACGCATCATGAGCTTGGTAATCTAAACTTGCATGAGCAGTGCGAGCATTTCTTTAACGAGCCGTTTAGCTTACAGCATTCTCGACCATTTCGTGCCTATGTCATCACCTCAAAGGAGCAGCAACATGTGTTTTTTGTCTGGCATCATATCGCCTTTGACGGATGGTCTTTGGGACTGTTTTTACAAGAATTGACATCACTCTATGAGGGGGAAAATCGACCTCTGAGTCTACAATTTAGTGATTATGCTTATTACATGGCAACACCCGGCCAACGTGAACGACAAGCAACAAGTCAACGTTATTGGCAAACTCAATTGGCTGATTACGAACCATTAAAACTTGCGCAAACTCAGTCGCGCCCAGCCACCTTTGATCATCGCGGCGCGATACAGAGCATTGTGCTAGATGAAAGTACGACCCTAAAGTTACAACAAACAGCGAAAACGCACCGCATTAGTATTAATACACTTGGGCTTGCGGCTTGGTATCACACCCTTGCGCTACTCAGTCATCAACGTCAATTTGTTGTTGGTATTCCAAGCGAGAACCGTCCAACGGCACTGCAACAAAACATACTTGGATATTTTGTTAACTCATTGCCGATTAAAGCGGATATCGACATGACGATGTTACTTGAGCGCTGGTTCACTCAAGTTAATCAAGTCGTTAATCAAGCCAAACAACATCAGGCCTTGCCGTTTGAGGCCATTAAGAATAGCTTAGACGTACCGCTCGACACTAGCATGCACCCGATATTTCAAACGTTGTTTAGCAGTAGTCAGTTTGCCCCTGAGCAACATCATACCTTATGGCAAAGCATTGACCTTGATCTTAGCCAGCAGTGCCAAGCGAAGTTTGATTTAACGTTACACTTGAGTGCAGGGAAAACCACTGAGTTGGGGTTAACTTATGCCACGGCACTTTTTTCCAGCTCATACGCGCAGCAGATCCTCGAGTTATATCAAACGGTTTTACAGGCATATCTAACAGCTGAAAACGCCCAACAGCCTCTCTATAGCCTACCTTTATTGAGTAACACGGCGCAGCAAAAACAATATCAATTAAGTGGAATGCAACACGCCTATCCGAGCGTGGCAAGTATCACCGACCAGTTTGCTGAAATAGTAGCGCGCTATCCAGATAAAGCTGCTATCAGTAATCGCCATCAAACCTTGAGCTACCAAGAGCTTGATAACCAAGCCAAGCAACTTGCCAATGCAATCTTGGCAGTCTGCCCTGAACCCAAAGTCGTCGCTCTTTACATGCGAAACGACATTGAGTTTGTGATTGCCATGTTGGCGGTACTAAAAATCGGCGCTGCATACACAACACTATCGCTCAAAGACCCCGTAGCGCGTCATCATTATCAACTGAGTGATAGTCATGCCGACGTAATAGTCACCTTGCGTGAACATAGCCAATCATTGGCAACACTCAACCACAACAATATCGCTGAAGTTTTCTATGATACAAGTCTGGAAGATACTGATATCACGGCGAATTTTGAGCCTATGTACATCGCACCTAGTGAAGTCGCGACGATTATCTATACCTCAGGTACGACAGGAAACCCTAAAGGCACATTGCTCTCTCACGCCGCAATTAGCTCTTTGGCACTCGATAATCATAGTTACCAGCATCAGCCCCAAGATAGCTTTATTCAACTCGCAAACCCAGCTTTTGATGCCACTCTATTTGAGATATGGAGTGCATTACTCAACGGTGCCGAGGTGCACTTAGGCTATCAGGACAGCCTTAATTCTGCAGCGCAGCTCAGAGCAACATTGCAGACGCTGAATATCACTTCGATGTTTCTAACCCGTTCACTGTTCGACACTTTGTTGCTGCAAGACGAGCATATTTTCGCTTCTCTGACTCATTTACTCGTTGGTGGTGAAGCATTAACAGAGTCGATGGTAAATAAATTGCTGGCGTCCACATCTTGTCCAAAACACTTTATCAATGGTTATGGTCCGACTGAGTGCACCACGTTTACCACAGTGCAAACGATGTCTAAACAGCAGTCTGAGATAGCAATCGGCAAGCCAATCCCAGGGCGAGCAGTGGCTGTAGTCGGTCGCAATAACGAATTACTGCCACTTGGCTGTCCCGGCGAGTTAGTGGTTTGTGGACATGGCGTGGCTGCACGTTACCTCAACAACCCAACACTCAACAGCGAAAAGTTTGTATCCCTAAATCTGTTTGGCTCTATGCAAAAGTACTATCGCACGGGCGACTTAGTGTATTGGAATGCACAACAGCAACTGTGTTATATCAACCGTGGCGATCAACAAGTCAAAGTGCGAGGCTTTAGAATTGAGTTGGCAGAGATTGAGCATCACCTTAATCAGCTGGCGGATGTAGATAGCTGTGCGGTTATTGCTAAAAAGCAGCAGACTCAAACCTTGCTACATGCTTATTTGGTCATCAAACCCGCGGCCAATCAAGCTGCGGTACTCAGCCACTGTAAAACTCAGCTTACCAAGTTACTTCCTAGTTATATGATGCCACATAGCTTCACTGTACTTTCGGCGTTACCGTTAACGCTCAACGGCAAACTCGACAAAACTAAGCTGCCAGAACCTGAGCTAAAGCAGCATCAACTCGTTGTGCCACAAACCAACACAGAGAAGGAAGTGCAAGCCATTTGGCTGGATGTTTTAGGCCAGAGTCCACTTTGTTGTGCGACGGCAGTGACTGAGCAAGGTGCCGACTCCATTAGTTTATTAAGCTTTTGTGGTGCTGCAAGCAAGCGTAATTGGCAGCTAACTCCACAACTTATCCTTGAACACCTATCAGTGCAGCAACTGGCAAGATTTATTGATAATCAGACCCGACTTGATTTTGCCACCATGAGTGAAGATCAAGCAATTGACGCTGCGCTTGCCCATGAGCATTTCGCTCCTTCACGTTTTTTCAATGCACCACAGAGTGAGTTTCTGCTTCACCTCATGCCCGCAGCAGCAACCGCTGATAGCTTTGCACCTCTGTGTGAAAAACTTGCGCCCGACCTGCGCATTCACGCATTAGAAAATATTAAACTGTTCACAGGCAAACACATCAGCTTGCATACTATGGTGCGCTATTATGCTCAGCGTATTACAGAGGTATCGCCAACTGGCCCACTTTACTTGGGCGGCTTTTGTGAAGGTGCGGCATTGTCACTGGAAGTGGCGCGTTACTTGGCCGAAATGGGTAGAGAAATTGTCCACTGCTTTTTGATTGACCCCGTCTTACCAAGGCTTACTTCAACAGCGCGTCAGGCCGCCGAAGAAGAGTATATCCGTTCGCAAGACGATGACGCTAAACTTATCGCCCGAGCATTTTTAGACTTTACTCAATACTTTCAAACCGCGACGGCGTTTACCTTCCCTGTGAGCTTCTTTATCGCCGATCATGTCAGTGATGAGGCCATTCCACTTCCAGCACTGAGATTGATCCATCAAGTGGAAGACATACCTGCGCTGTATAAGCGGACGTTTGCAAGTGACAGAAATGGTTTTGAGAATTTACTTGCCAATGCAGACTATATTACGCTTGAAAGTGCACACGATGAAATCATGACCGACACTAAAGACTTATCCATCATCGCGTCACATATTAATGCGTTAATGCAGCAAACGAATAGTGCCGCAACCACTGTGGAGCAACGCGCATGACTCGTTCACAATTTGCTACACGATACGGCATCCACCTTGGGTTAACTATGTTTGCCAGTATGCTGGTGCTCCCTATTTTTACACCTTACATGCTGAACTTAGGCCTAGCATTGCAAGATGTGGCCTTGGCTATGGTGGTCATGGCTATCACTATCGTGGTGTTTGAAGTACCAAGTGGTATTGCGGCAGATGCCATTGGTCGCCGCAAAGTATTTTTAGCTTCTTTGGTGTTTGCCGCTGTATGCAACTTACTTTTATTGTTGAGTGAAGACTTTTGGCACGTCTGCTTAGCCATGGCATGTTGGGGATTAAGTCAGGCATCGTTAACTGGCACGCTCAACGCATGGTTTGTTGAAACTTATCAAAAGCTTGAAGGAGACGAACCACTGAATAAAGGGTTCGGTAAAGTGTATGGTATTGGCTATCTTATCGGCGCCAGTGCCGCTTTATTTGCCGCCCTCTTTTTGGCGTTTGCGACTAGCCCAACACAACAGCTCAACCACTTGTATCAAGCCTTAATCGTGGTTTCGATAGCGGTATTGTGTGTGGTATTTGCATGTACTTTTGTCGTGGTGAAAGAGTCAACGAGACCTCAGCAAGAGGTGCTTGAGAAAGGACTGATTAGCCAAGCTAAGGCTATGCTGGCAACTTGTAAGCAAAGTGGTATGCAAAGACTGCTGTTGGTGATTGTTTTTGCAATTCCTGTTGCCAGTAGCATAGAGAAGTTTTGGCCAGCCCTAACAGAACGCTACAGTAGTGCACCAGTTGACTCTATTGCGTGGATATTCCCAGCAATGATGGCGGCTGGGTTTGTATTAAATGGCGTCGCTGCAGCTATCAGTGCTCCGATCTGCTCTTTATTTGGTCAACGCTTAGGGTATGTCATGGCGTTCGCTCATTTCGCCAAATTTGCCTTTGTGCTGTTACTTGCTTGGGTTACGTCACTACCATTACTGATTGTAGCTCTGCTGTGCTTTTATCTTTGTATGGGACTAGCACAACCGGCACAACTGCAACTACAACATCAACTGAGTAGCGATAACGTGCGAGCCACTGTGGAGTCAATAATGTCACTGACCACTCGCTTTGGTGGCTTGCTCGGCTCTGCATTAACCGCTTTACTGTTGGGCTACGTCAGCCTGACTATCAGCTGGATAATATTAGGCGTAATTTCACTCGTTGCTATCATGCTGTGTTGCTCGAGCACAATCAATCAACCGGAAGCTCAGCTCGTTGCTGCGCAGTCGTAACAGACTACGCAGCGATGTACATAAAAGCGAGAAGCTAATCTATCGCAACTTTGCCATGCCAAGGAGTATGGCTTTTCAGCTGCAGCGTAAGTTCATCGCCATGCGCTAGGCTCCCTACCCCTTTTGGCGTTCCTGTTAAGACAATATCTCCTGGCTGAAGCGTAAAGTAACGAGCAATGTCCTTTAGCAACTCAGCGATTGGAAAAATCATTAAGCTAGAGTCGCCATGTTGTTTAAGCTCTCCATTTTGCCAAAAACGATATTCAATACACTCAGCAAAGGTGTTTTCATCACATGGTACAAAAGGCGTCGCTGGGCAACTATTATCATAGGCCTTTGCCCGCTCCCACGGGTGCCCTTGTGCTTTTAGCTCACTTTGTAAGTCTCGTAATGTCAAATCGAGTGCCAGCCCAATTCCGGCGATATGCTTGAGAGGCGCTGGGGTTTTTGCATCGATTTTGGTGCCTACCAATAGTGCAAGCTCTGCCTCATAATGATGTTCGCCAAGTGCGGCGTCCAACTTCATTTCATTATTAAATGGTACTAAGCTCGTTGCTGGTTTGATAAACAACAGTGGACTGCTTGGAATAGGGTTATCTAGCTCTTTCGCGTGCGCTACGTAGTTTCTACCAACACAAACGATTTTTCCCGCTGGTAGACTTATTTTATTGTTTTCACTATCAATGTGTTGATACATTTCACCCTCTCTGTATGGCCACAAGCTCCGGTTATGGAGCGTACCATAACCAAAGCCTTGAGCTAGCAAGTTATCATATAAACGGTATTATTCCGGTTTACAGACCCAGCGCACCATATCCTTAATTGAGGGTTCCTTGCCATACATCACCATACCCGCTTTAAACAATCGTCCCGCAGCAACACGAATAAGGTAGCAACCAAGTAATGCGCTGACCAACGCACATAACACTTGCCAAATGGGTACTTCAATTAACGCCATTTTTACTGGCATCACTACAAATGCGGTAAGCGGGAAAAGACTCAAAATATCCACGGCAAGGCTGCTAGGACTATCAACAATCATAAACGCGATAACAATTGGCAATATAGGGATCATCATAAATCCTGTCTTGCCACTATGGTTAGGATCGTCAATAGCTGCGGCTATTGCTGCCATAAAGGCTGTTGCCATATAAAGACCTACTATCGCAAACAGGGTAAACCAAGGCAACATTGCAAAGTCTATCATCGTAAAGTCCAAGGCTTCGTTTTTTACAACGACTTGTATAAAAGCCATCGCCAACAAAAATGAAAATAACGTACTTAACATCGCCTTTAGACAATGAAGCATTTGGCCAAATATTTTGCCGTCAATCCAAGTTTGCGCACTCATACAAGAATATAATTGCTCGGTAACACGCTGCTGCTTTTCTCCGGTGATAGACACGAAGATCTGTCCAAATGACGTAAAAATACCGATGAGCATCAATAGCATCACGCCAAATGCTGTCATCGAAGACTGGTTGTGTGCCTCCTTAACCGCATCCTTGGTATATTGATTGGTAACGCTCACAGGTTGCTGTAACAAGGCGAGCTGAGCGGCAGATAAATTAAAACTCTGTGCGAGTTCGTTGCTGTAAAACTGCTTAAGCGCTACCTCAACTTCATTCTGCCAAGACATTTTACCTGTGGTAATCAGTTCAAACTGTAACGCCTCACCCGTTTGGGCTTGAAGTATCAAAATACCGTCAATTTCCTCTTGTTCTAACTGAGTCAGAAGTTCAGCTTTTGAAGCATCAACTCGCTTTAGAAGCAAAGGCTCAGGTAGCTGAGTTAAGTTCATGGCGGATGGTGTTGCGATAACATATTGCTCAGGTTCAAAAAACGAAGTGCTTTGCCAAAAATAGATAAGCAAACCTATCGCCAGCATAATTGCTTTACCGATCAACTCCTGCTTGAGTTTAAAAAAGTACATAAACTCCCATTTGGTCACTTGCAGTATCTGTTGCAGCTTATGAGACATGGGCATTCTCCTGAGATTGCACTTTGCCTTGATGAGACTCGATTGCTTTAAGATAGAGTTGATGCAAGTCCATCGTTTTGGTTTCTATTCCTTGCAAAGTCGTTGATTTAGACAAATCGGCGAGCAGCAAATTAAGCTCTGAGGAGTCACTCAACTCAAACTTAATTTTATTCTGACTTAATTGAGTACACGCAACCTTGTAGTTACCTAAATTGAGCGCTGCGTAGTTCGTTGCCTCACTGAAACTCACTGTGATATCGATGCCAACACCAACGTCCTGTTTTATTTCGGCTAACGTGCCATAAAGCACAGCTTGCCCGTGATTCATTAACAGCATTCGATCGGCAAGCTTTTCTACCATCGCCATCTGATGTGCGCTTAAAATAACCGTCATGCCTTGTGCTTTTAACGCTTCTAAAAACACCACCACCTTTTCTTGGTTGATGGGATCAAGACCAGAGAAAGGCTCATCAAGCAATACAACCTTGGGTTTGTGCAATACTGCCGATATTAACTGTACTTTTTGCTGATTGCCTTTTGACAACGATTTCAACCGCTCATGCGCTCTATCACTTAAGTCAAACTGTGTTAGCCAAGACTCAATCTGTGCTAGCGCTGCGTTTTTCTCAACACCGCGTAGCTTGGCAAAATAGAGCAAATTCTGCTGCACGGTTTTTTCAGCGTAAAGCCCTCTATCTTCTGGGAGATAACCTAAACTTTGATGAGGGATTGATTGATATGCTTGCCCATCAATATTCACAGCGATTGTGCCGCTATCTGGATAGGTAAATCCAACCAACATTCTCACGAGAGATGATTTACCCGCACCATTGGGGCCCAGTAATGCAAAGATCTCACCTTGTTTAACGCTAAAACTTAGATTGTCTACTGCTTTTACCGAAACATATTGCTTCGACACCCCTGTTACTTGCAATAAATCTGGCATAACTTTCCTTTAAAAACGAATGAGGGCTTTCGAAAAGCCCTCTCCTACCTATATATCCATTAGAGTGACTTGATGTTATCGGCGGTTTTCTTATCAATCAGTTTTACAAACGGATCAACTCCCGCAAATTTCGGTAACTCTGTTACTTTCAACTCAATCTTATTTTCACCCGATGTGATGACGTGCTTTTGTAGATATAACAGCGTTTCGTCACTTTGAATGTTGTTAGGATCGGCAGAGAATAAGGCTATATCAATCTCTTGATTAAGCGGGATTTCTTCTTCGTTACCTTCACCATCTGCATGCTTTTTCGCCGCCTCAACCGTTAAGGTCACCGTATGTAGCTCTCCCGCTTGCGTCGCTTCTTGCACTTCAACACCCGCAAGCTTAAGCTCATACAACGTAATCGCATTGAACTGATCTTCGATAAATACTTGTTCTTGCTCTGAAGCCCCCGCTTTTAAGTAAGTCAAAAAGTCGAGTGTCGTTGGGTAGATATCTGTTCTAAAACGATAGTCATTTAAGAAGCTTCTTAATGCGCTATTGAGTCGCGTTTCTCCAAGTAAATCGTGCAGCGCTAACATCACAACAGAACCTTTATTGTAGTGAATGTACTGCTGACCGACTGTTCTGGATAGCGCCCGCTCTTCATACGGATCAGAACCTCGCCCACTTAAATAGGTGTCTAGTTCATACTTCAAGAATTTACGGAGATTATGCTCGCCGTACTTTTCTTTCATCACCATAATGGCAGAATATTGCGACAACATTTCCGACAGGATATTTGACCCCTCCACATTAGCACCAATCACCTGATGCGCCCACCACTGGTGTGCCAGCTCATGTGACGTCACATAGTAAGGTACATTGATATTGTCAGGATTACGGGTGTCCGTTAAAAATCCAATATTCTCCGAGTAAGGCACTGTATTGGCAAAACTTTGCGCAAAGTCTCGGTAACGAGGAAACTCAATAATACGCATTTGCTTATGTTGGTAAGGCCCAAACTCTCGAGTGAAATAATCAATAGAGTCTTTAGTCGACTGCAACATAGTGTCTACATTCCAAGCATGATCTTTATGGTAGTAAACCTCGAGCGCAATGCCTTTGTACTCTTCTCGTTTCACCTCAAGATCCATCGACAAGATGTTATAGAAGTGCAGCATTGGAGCATCCATTTCATAGACATAGGTCGTGCGGCCGTCTTTGCTGAATTTTGATTGCAAATAACCCGGCACCATCGCAACTTGCGATTCATCCGTCGTCACCGTTGCGGCGAATGTGACGAAATTTTCAGCAAATAATGGCTCATGATGATAGTGTGTTTCTTCAATCTTATTGCCACGTTTTAGTGGTTCAAGGCTGCGCTGACGACGCTCACTTTTGTCTTGAATTTGCTTATAGATGTTATAACCAAATGTCGGGAACAAGGTCGCGTTATCAATGAAGGTACCATTGTTCACCAAAGTTTCATCATAGCCTCTATCTACAAAGCCAAGCGTTTGGCGTACGACTGACATCGTAATTACACGCTGCTCACCCGGTGTCATTGGTTGTGAAAGCTCAAGCCAAGCATGCTTAAAGGTTTTATCCTCTTCAGCAAGCGTAGCGCCAGCCATTTCAACTTGCCACTCTAATGTATGATCAGGTTTATTGACCAAGAAGCGAGCAATCTCTTTATCTGAGCGGTTTTCAACCAACAGCTTTACCTGCGCTTCAATACGACGTGTCTTTGGAAATATCTCAGCATTGAGCTGTACGTCTAACGTGACAGGTACAGGGTCATCACGATACTGGGCAAATTGTTGCTCATATAGCTCTGCGATATCTTCAGCTTCATCCTGCGTGATAAACTCATTGACCATTTGCGTGTTGTAGTAGATGTAGCTGCCACTGCCCACGAATATTAAAGCACCACAAGCCAATAATGCTTTACCAGCGTTACCTAACTGATAGCCCATCAGTGAAATGCGTGCTTTCAGCGTTTGTCCTGCACCACGAGGCCAAAGTGCATAGCTTAGTGTCGCTAATATCATGCTAAAACCAAACCAGTACAAATTGTACCAATGTGCTGCACTGAGGAAATGACCATAACCATTAATATCTGAGTACGGCACTGGGGAAGTTTCGCCTAAGTGGTACATATTGTGCTCAAAACCAAAGTTGGTCAGGACTATCGAAATAATGAAATAAACGACATATATTCCCATACCCATATACTTGCTTGGACTCATCACCTGTATCAAAAATGCTAAGGTGGTTTGGAAGGCAAAACCTAACACATATAAATATCCCAAGCGCACAATATACTGGGCAAGATCTATCTGTGTCACACCCGACAATAGTTGATAGCTAATGGTGATCAAGCTACCAAATACACATAGCAGCGTCATCACCGCAACTAAGGCTATGTATTTAGAGCCCCAAAATACCCAGTTTGCAACAGGATAAGAGTCAACAATGTCTCCCATTCGCGAATCACGGTCATGCCATACCAGCTCAGCGCTGTAATACACCAATACAATGACCAATAATTGCCAGAAGCTCCCATGGATAAGCTCCACCATTCTAAAGGTCACTGGCCATACTTCTGTGCCATACCAATTAAATGAGCCAACCAGTGCAGGTATTAAGGTTGCCACCGCCAAAATTAATAACACTAAGAATGGGTAGCTTTTAAGCACTTGCTTTACTTCAAAAGTGGTTCTGGTGCAAAAGTGCACCCAACTACTACCTACGCTCGCTTTAAAATCAAAACGATTCAGCAATGCCGACGCTTGGTTACCATCTTCTTTGGCTTTACTCTTGGTTTTTTGTTTTTGCGGTAAATAATGAGAAGTATTTAAGGCTAAAACACCTAAACTGAGCAGTGCAACTGACATCCAAATTAAGCGGTTATAGAGCAGTTCATCAACTAGGCTTATGACTGACGTATTGCGATCTGCAATGGTCCAATATTCTGATTGCGCCGAAATAGCTGATAGGCCAAACATGTCTAAATACGCAGCAATAGTACGGTATTCAATATCTGAAAAAATACTATTTGCCACAAGATAAGTCACAAACAAACCCACAGCAACTAAGTACATTGCTATCATGGTTCTAAATTTTTGCGCCACCAGCGCAAATAGGCTCGCCATAAAGAACAGTGAAGGGGCCGCGATGACAAATAGTGGCGTTAAGTAATAGTTGAGTTTATTAGGCCCAATCAGTTCGGTATCTAGCCAACCGACTAAACCACCAATGCCTGAGCCTACCCAGATCCCCACTAAACACATTGAAAATACTAGTAAAGTAACAAGATAAGCGCCGAGAAAACGACCCAATCGGTACTGAGCTAAGTGCAAAGGCTTACTCAAAATAAGCTCACTGAACTTACTTTGATCGTCTCTTATTACCGCACTACCAACAAAGTTAACCACCAAAAAGATGGAAAAAATGGTCATGATGGCAACGGTTTGCAAGATGGCATAGGGCGAGTTTACATTGACGTTACTGCCACCACCAATCTGTACTGAGTCCGAAACTGACGCAAAAAAGGTGAGTAAAAATAGAATCAGAGAAGTCACATAAAAGGAAGGCTGACGGACAAAATACCGTAGCTCAAAACGCATCATTTTAAATAGCATCTGCCTACTCCTTACGCTGCTTGATTATTTCGATGAGTATGCAGAGTAGAAAAATAGACGTCCTCTAAATCGGCTGGTACCGCTTCAAAGCCTTCAGGTGCTTGATCAGCAAATACATTAAGTAAGGTCTGGCCCGCGAATAAGCGCTTAGAAATAACCGGTAAGTTTTGCTCTACTTCTTTCGCTTCTGCAAGTGTGACCGACTTACGCCAGATTTTTCCCTGTAGCTGCTCCGTGAGTGCAATAGGATTACCTTCAAGTAAAATTTGTCCGCTCGCCAATACAGCCATATTCGGACATAGCTCAGACACATCCTCTACAATATGCGTTGATAAGATGACTACTTTACTCTCACCTAAGCCAACGAGTAGATTGTGGAAACGATTACGTTCTTCTGGGTCTAGTCCCGCCGTCGGTTCATCCACAATGAGTAAATCAGGGTCGCCAAGCAGTGCCTGTGCAATACCAAAGCGTTGACGCATACCTCCGGAAAATCCGCTTACCGCATTTTTACGGTGATCATATAAGTTAGTTTGTGCGAGCAATCCGTCAACGGCTTCTTTACGCTCTTTTTTATTATTTAACCCTTTTAGGATTGCCATATGATCCAATAAATCATACGCACTAACGCGTTGGTAAACACCAAAGTCTTGCGGCAGGTAGCCTAAACGTGCACGAAGTGCCTTTGGCTCCTTTAAAACATCTACACCATCGAACTGTATAGTGCCTGCATCTGCCGACTGTAATGTGGCAATCGTGCGCATCAACGAAGATTTACCAGCGCCATTAGGTCCGAGTAAACCAAACATTCCCTTTGGAATAGTCAGGTTTACACCTCTCAAAGCATGAACGCCATTGTCATAGGTTTTTGAAAGTCCTGAGATTTCGAGCATTTTTATTTCCTGTCCGGATTTTTATTATTGTCCTTTTTATAACATTTCCCTAGGTTAGTGACAATTAACATAAACATATCAATTGCAAATAAAAGTAAACACTGAAACACTAAGAAGCATTCTTAGTTTACAACACCCAAGGAAAACTAACATGCAAGATCACGCCAACCACCCATTGACGGATTTTATTGAATACCCTCACGAGGAAATGCTAAGTCGTGCGGAAGCATTCTTGGAGAACAGTAAGAGACGTCATAGTATCCGTGCTTTTAGCGACCGCCCAGTACCGCAAGAAATCATCGAAACTTGTATCAAAGCAGCGGGCACTGCCCCTAGTGGTGCAAATCATCAGCCATGGCATTTCGTGGCGATTGGCAGCGCAGAAAAGAAAAAACAGATCCGAGCTGCAGCCGAAGACCTCGAGCGCTCGTTTTACCAAGGCCGTGCGGGAGATGAGTGGCTGGACGCACTAAAGCCTTTGGGCACAGATGCACAAAAACCCTACTTAGAACATGCACCTTGGCTTATCGCTATTTTTAGTCAGAAAAAAGGTGGGATCCACGCGGAAGACAAAAATACCAACTACTATGTCCATGAATCGGTTGGGATCGCTACTGGGTTTCTTATCCAAGCTCTGCATAATGCAGGACTTGCCACACTGACCCATACACCTAAACCTATGAGCTTTTTAAGCGAGTTGTGCGGTAGAGATAAAGATAACGAACGTCCTTATATGTTATTGATTGCGGGTTATCCAAGTGATGATGCAACTATTCCAGAGCACGCAACAGTGAAAAAATCACTCGCCGAAATCGCTTCCTTTATTTAAAAGTTCGGATCAGCTAACTATCGCTGCACAGCTAGCTGATCACCTTCGTTTAGGCCACTAATAACAATCGTTTTATTACCTGTCTCTTCGCCCAACCTGAGGTAGCGTTTGTGAAGCTGGCCAATTTCTATTACCTCAACCATCGCCAATTGACCATACTTGCTGATCATATTAGTTGGAATTTGGATAACCGCCTGCTCGCCAAGCACAAGTTCAACCAGCGCGTACATGCCAGGCACCACTTTTTGCAGCAAAGGCATATCCAGTTTAATAATAAAGCTGCGCGCTTGGCTGTCGGCAATTGGCACCATTTCCGACACTCGCGCGGTTTGGCTTATGTCTAGCGCAGGTATGCGTACCTTAATCTCGCTTCCTAGCTGAATATGCTTAACTTGGCTCTCGCGAATTGGCGCTTCAATCTGCAATTGTAATGGGTTGAATAACGAAATAATGGCGCCACCGGGGCTAACCATGCTGCCCGGCTCTTGTAAGCGCGCCACCACTTTACCCGAAATAGGGGCTGTGATTTGCGTGTAACCCAGCGCGACTTCAGCGCTACGATACGCTTCTTGCAATGCCTTATCTTGCGCTTGTAACTCGTTCACTGTGGCTTGCCACTCATCCACTTGGTTAATCGCGATAAGCCCTTTTTCATTAAGAGATTTATTGCGTACTAACTGCTTAGTTGCTTGCTCTAGCTTGGCTGAATTTGCCGCTTGCTGCGCTGCCACTCTTTGCAGCTCTGCTTTAAGCTCTGCATCATCGAGTGTTGCTATCAGCTGTCCCGCAGTGACTTTATCACCGGCTCTGACGTTAAGCGTTTTAAGCTCCGCCAACAACCGACTGGACACTAACGTATTTTCTTTTGCGACCACACTCGCGGGAACTTGTTCAATCATCGCAATCAGCGACTTTTGTACTGTATAACGTGTTCCTTGATAGGCGGGAAGTTCGGACTTATTGCCCGGAGCTAGCTTATTTTGGAATCCACCAGCAAGCCATACGACCATCAAGAATAGGCAAAAAATAGCAAGAACAGGAATAAAGATTTTATTACGAGACATGAGAAGACTCCTGAACTGATGAGGCATTAAGGGGTTGATTAGGTGTCGATGATGATTTGAATACTAAATAGTAAACGATAGGCACGACCAACAGTGAAAATAACGTTGAAGCAATGATCCCGAAGATAATAGCAAGGGCGAGGCCACTAAAAACGGGATCTAAGATAATTACTAAATTGCCTAATAACGTCGTACCTGCTGTAAGTAATACCGGTCGCATTCTTATACTTCCCGCCGCAATCAATGCATCGATCAGTGCCATACCAGCCGCTCGAGACTGATTAATAAACTCCACCAAAATCAGGGAATTTCTCACCACTATTCCGGCCAGCGCTATCATCCCTATCATCGCGGTCGCTGTAAATAACACGGGCTCAGGCGCACCTGCAACCACACGCTCACCAAACTGGTTGAGTAACCAAAAACCCGGCATAATCCCTATCATAGTGAGGGGAATAGCCGACATAATGATAAGTGATAAGCTACTAGATGCCGTTTGTACCCGCAGGATGATAAATATCGCCACCAGTGCAAACGCAAATGCGATCCCCATATCTCTAAACACATCTATGGTAATGCGCCACTCACCTTCGCCTTTAAAGGTATAATGGGTTCCCTCAAACATTGACCAAGTGACTCCTCCGCCACTGTGTAAAAAGGTGCGAGATGCCCAATTGCTCGGTGTTATCTGTTGGTTTTCATCTGCAACCACATCGGCAATCACCTCAGCTGGCGTGCGGCCATTTAGCTCCGCAAACACATAAATCACCTCTTTTAGGTCTTTTCGAAGGATCACGGGAGCCGTAGGAATAGATGTTAATTCGCCCAGTTCGGCAATCGCCACAAGGGGTCTCGCAGCCTGCTCTAAGCCGTATTCTTGAATGGTTTTAGCCAACTCCTGACGACCACGAACTTGCATCGCCAATACGTTTTGCCATTGATTACGCTGCGCGTAACTCACACCTAACTCGATGGGCACCGTTGCGACCTCACCTTGAGTATATAAAAAGCCTGCTGACATGCCGCTGCTTGCAACCACTAAAGATTGATTAATATCCTCTGTGGCCACACCTGATAACGCAGCCTTTTGTTTATCAACCACAAACCGCTTTAGCCATGTTGGCGAAGCCATTGAGGTGTCAACCTCAACCACATGTGGCTCCTGCCTTAAACGATGTGCTAACCTCTGGGCTGCTTGCTCTTGCGTTTCACGAGCAACAAACGGATCTGCATAAACCTCAGCAACGAGTGTACTTAATACCGGAGGTCCCGGCGGCACTTCCACCACTTTTACTTGCGTCAAAGTTTGGTTAAAAGGCTGAAGCTTTTCACGCAGTCGCATGACGATGGCGTGAGATTGATGTTCGCGTTCACGCTTATCCACCAGTAACACCCTAAGTTCGGCAAGATGCGTACCACTACGACGATAATAGCCTCGCACCATACCATTAAAATCCATACTGGAAGGCTTGCCGACAAAAGCGGCGATGTCGGTCACTTCAGCTTCTGACCAAACGATTTGCTGTACTTGCCTCGTCATTGCGGCCGTTTGCTCAAGGCTGGTTCCCTCGGGCATATCTATCAATACTTGGATTTCACTTTTATTATCAAACGGCAGCAATTTCAGTGGTACGGCCCTAAAAATAGGGAGGCTCACACTTGCAACAAATAACCCTAACACACCCCATAATAACCATTTGGCTTTGCGGGGGTTTTGTAAAATTGGCAGCATGATTTTGCTGTAGTACGAGTCTTGAGGCACGACTTCACTTGTTTTTGAATCCGCTTTGAGTAACTTTTTAGACAGCCAAGGCGTCACTAAAAAAGCCACTAACGTCGAGGCAATGACACTAATGGGGACGTTAAATGCCATGGGTGCCATATATGGGCCCATCATGCCAGTAATAAACGCCAATGGAATAAACGCCATGATGATAGTTAACGTTGACATCAAAAGCGCAGATTTGATCTCGACCATAGCAGCGACAATGTTATGATCTGTGTCAGCTGCCGCGCCGCGATGAATAAAGCGGCTAATATTATCAATCCCAGTGATTGGGTCATCGACTAACAATCCCAGCGACAAAATAAGCGCAAACAAGGTGACCCGATTAATGGTGTAACCAAACGCAAAGTCCAACCCAAGTGTAATGCCATAGCAAATTGGCACTGCAAGACCAACAACGATGGCAGGCCGCCAACCTAAAAATACACCGACAAATATCACAACGGTAAATACCGCAAAGGCCAAGCTAGAGGTAAGATTATTGACTTTGTCATTGGCCGTCTCGCCATAGTTTCTTAATACTTTTACCGATACCTCAGCAGGAAGGAGCTCCTGTTGTAGCTGGGTCACAAGCGCTAAACTTTGCTCTGCAACCGTTACCGCATTACTTCCCTTTTGCTTCGCCACGCCAATCGTCACTAATGGTGCATCAGCCTGGCTGTCGCTGCTTGCTAACCACTGATAGCTATCGGGCTCACTAGGACCATCAATAACCCGAGCAACTTCTTTTAAAACAATGGCACGACCATTAATTACATTTACCGTGAGCCCTTCAAGTGCCGACTTATTACGAAGGACATCACCTGATTCAAAGGCAATTGTGTTACTGCCTGCCGTCACTTGCCCGACTCGTGTCACTAGATTACTACTTTGGATAGCACCTAAAACATCCATTGGTGTTGTTTGATGTGCGGCAAGCGCAGCTAAGTTCAACTCAACCCTAAGTGCTCTCGTGCGCCCGGTAATAACTGAAACCTCGCTGGTATCTGCAATGCTCTGTAACTGGATAGCTAGCTCTTGTGCAAAACGCGTTAGCGCGTAGTCATCATATAGTTGCGGCTTGGAACTTGTCAGTCCAAGCATAAGAATCGGAACGTCATCGACTTCTATTGGGCGGATCTGCCACTGAGTGACAATTCCCGGCATAGTATGCTGGTTGGCATACAGCTTAGTGTAGGTGTTGAGAATGGCTTTCTCTCTGTCTTCACCCACATGAAATCTTAAAGTAACAACCGTGCCGCCGGTTTGGGTCGTAGAATAGACGTGTTCAACGCCCGGAATTTGCAGCAGTAACTTTTCAAGTGGAGTGGTGACCAATCGTGCCACTTCTGGTGAGGCAGTATTTGGTACCGACACATGAATATCCAGCATAGGCACCACTATTTGTGGTTCTTCCTCTCGTGGTGTCATTTGCAATGCAAATAATCCAAGTACCACAGCGCACAAGAAGATAATCGTTGGCAAGCTGCCTTGTAGAGCATACCGAATGACACCATCTAACTTTTGCATCTCAGTCGTTCCTAGTTACTCTGCACTTGAGGCGCAGAACAGCTGATATAAACTCTCGAGTAGTACAGCGACTCGGCTATCTTTAACCTGATAATAAATCGTCGCTCCCTCACGCCTAGTCGCCACGATTTGTGCCTTTCTCATGCTGGCTAAATGTTGTGATAAGGCAGACTGCGCTAACGGCACCATTTCGTTAAGCTGGCTAACACTGAGCTCTTGCTTTTGCAATGCACACAAAATCATCAAGCGATTTTTATTCGCCATAAGCTTTAACAAGGCTTCTGCCTGTTCGGCATTTTGCGCCATTTGCTGAAGATCCATGTTGACTCCCAAAAAATAAATGCGCTTAAAGTATAGACACAAACATTAGCAATGTCTAATATTAGAAACACCTAATGTTAAAGATGACACTCATTATGACCTTACATCCTCTACTTAGATTAATCGCTGGTGTTATGTTTGCCATTTCTTTACTGCTCACACATTTTGTCAACCCACATTGGGTTTGGTTTAGTGTGTTTATTTGTGTCAATTTAGTGCAGTCTGCTTTTACAAACTGGTGCCCTATGATCGTTATATTGAAGAAACTTGGCATTCAGGAAAGGTGAGTCATAATGAAACCGATAACCCAATAAGGAGCTATATATGCTGATATCTGCCCAAGATGTATTAAAGACAGTCAAGCCTAATCAACGCTGCATTGACGCGGTACAAGCAAAATCAGAGATTGCACAAAACAATGGTCTGGTTATCGACGTGAGAGAGCCGGCTGAACACAGTCAAAAGGCAGCCAACGGCACGGTAAATATCCCAAGAGGATTGCTAGAATTTAAGCTTCCAGAGCTGGAAAAAGACGCAGACAGACCAATTTATTTACACTGTGCCGCTGGTGGCCGTGCTATTTTTGCCGCAGAGCAACTAACTCGTATCGGTTACACCAATGTCAGCGTAATTACCTGCAAAGCTGAAGTGGTGTGTGACACGCTTTAAGCACATTATGACCTTCTTTTTATTGAGGCACTGAGTCACAAAACTTTATTAGGCTCAGTGCTTTTTCTGACTTCCATTTCTTACCCAGCCTTAACATTCGCTATAAAAGTATTTAAATCATTAAGTTAATTAATTTTATAAATCTATTGTCATATGACAGTTTGAGCACTGACGTAAGCTTGTCGGCGTGTTTTAATGGAGAAACAGGCACAGTGGAGACAACAACTTAACGGGAGTTCAATATGTCTGACTTAAAAAAGCTAGAAAGAGCCACCTACAAAGTGTATTTCCAAGATGGAGATCATCAAATTACGTGTTGTGCAAATGCATTAAATTGCACTCAATATGTTTTCGTCGACGATGTTTGCGTTTCTCAAAAACGCCACTTACTCGGTGATAGTACCCATAAATTTACTTATGCAGATCAAGCCTATGAAGCTAGATTTTGTTTAATTAACGGGTTTACTTTTGAAACTGAGTGCCTACTACTCAAAGGAAAAAAAATACTTGGTCGCCAGTCAAGTCCCCCTCTGAACGATCAACTGACCTTAGCCAAGGTCATATTCACTTTTATGGGCTACGGCCTAGTTGCAGGTTTTTGTATATTTACTCTCGCGTACTACTTGGGACGCTGGTACGGCAGCACCGTACTTTAAGTTCGTCAAGGAGGAAATAATGCAAATAAATAATAATACAGTAAAGCTGTTGCGAACCGAAAAGAGTTGGACTCAGCAACATTTAGCAGATGCCTCTGGAGTAAGTCTACGCACAATTCAACGCGTCGAGAGCGACGGGACAGCAAGTAAAGAGACTGTAATGAGTTTGTGTGCGGTGTTTGAAATCTCCCAATCCAAGCTTATTGACTTGGCCGACATGCTCCATAATAAAGAAAACAAAGAAGAAAAAACAGTGAGTTATCATTTATTCTTGTTTACTGCAATCCTATCCCTAAGCGTTGGGGGCGTTATCGGCGCAGGCCTGATTTATCTGATAATTCGATAAATACCTTATTCTTATAGCAGCCGAAATCCATAAAAAGGAGTGCTCAAACATAGCACTCCTTGATTTTTCTTACGCGCGGTTTGGAATAATTTTAATTTCGACTCGGCGATTTTGTGCCTTACCTTGCTCGGTGCTATTGCTCGCGATTGGCTGAGACTCACCCATGCCCTCTGCGTACAAACGCGCAGGTAGTACTTGCTGTGATAATAAATACTGCTTTACGCTATTTGCGCGCTGTTCAGACAAAGTCTGATTGAAGCTCGCTGAACCAGTAGAATCTGTATGTCCGACAATCGTTAAGAATGTCTTATCGTACTGCTGCATCACGCGTGCAATACCTTGAAGTGTATTGTAAAAACCAGGGCTGATAGCTGACTTACCTGTCGCAAAGGTTATGTTTGATGGCAACACTAAGCGCATTTGATCGCCTTCACGAACAACCTCAACACCCGTACCAGCAAGCTCTTGGTTAAAAGCGGCTTCCTGCTTGTCCATATAGTTACCAATCGCGGCACCTGCAATTGCCCCAACCGCAGCACCAATGGCAAGACGCTTATCTTTGTGGTTACCAGTAGCTTTACCTAGCACCGCACCAGTCGCAGCACCAATCGCCGCTCCCTTACCTGTGTTATTCATTTCACATCCAGACAAAGCAACCACAACAGCTGCACCAATTAACATATTTCTTGCAATCATCTTCCCACCTGAGTTCGTTTCAACTTGATTGTCTATATTGTTGCAATAAACAATTAACTCTGGCTGAAGCTTTACTGGTTTTTTAAGGATGAGCAGGGACTAAGTCGCTTATATGCTCAGAAACTGGTGGCAGTTTATATTTTGCAACCACAGCATCAAGCTGCTTTTTTTCAGCCAATTGCTTCATCGTTAAACGAATGGTTTGCGCAAGCTCGGTGCCGCTGAAGCGTTTGCTCATCGCCATATGACCATAAATCGGCTGAGCGTGGTGATAGGAGACTTTTTTTAACTTTTCAATGGGCTGACCAAGCACTTCCATCGCCACCTCCGCGGTGTCTTCCACTGCGATCACAAGGTCAACACGTCCTTTAAGCAATAAATCAAACGCCACTTGCTCACTAAACACAGGGACTTTATTGAGTTGACGGTCCTCATCAAAGCGAGGGTAAAAAACGCCGCCACGCGTCACCGCAATCCGCTTGGTATAAAGATCCGTATATTGTTCCACCCGAATATCGCTGTCTTGCTTAGCATAGAACACAAACGAAGATGTCAGCGCCATGTAGGCGGGTTCGACAAAGTCGATTAACTTTTCTCGTTGAGGCGTACGGATCAAGCCACCCATGACGTCTACTTCACCTTGCGCTATCATCCGCATACAGCGTGAGAAAGGACAGGGAACGGCATTTATTTGATAATCAACACCAGCTTGAGCCTGTACCGTTGCCAATATATCTAAGACTAAACCTTGCACTTCACCATTGTCTTCAATAATGCTATACGGTGGCGCGTGATCAACAGCGACATTGATTTGCTGAGCAAAACAAGAGAAGTTCGCCAACAAAAAAAGTAAACAGGGCGATAAAAAAGTCATTCGCATAATACTTATCCAACTGAGGCGCACCAGCACCAAAAGTCATAAATATGTCATATAAAAATGTGAGGATACAAGGTTAACAATATCACAAGGTACACTATGTTTCTGAAAATATTTTATCAGTTTTTGTTATTAGGATGTACGAGCTTTGGGGGACCTGCAGCCCACCTTGGGTTCTTTAAAAAACACTTTGTCGATAACTTAAAATGGCTGAGTAACGAGCGCTATGCCAGTATGATCAGCCTGTCACAAATACTGCCAGGACCGGGGTCCAGCCAAGTCGGATTCGCGAT
Source organism: Pseudoalteromonas sp. XMcav11-Q (assembly GCF_040104525.1). Classification (NCBI taxonomy): domain Bacteria; kingdom Pseudomonadati; phylum Pseudomonadota; class Gammaproteobacteria; order Alteromonadales; family Pseudoalteromonadaceae; genus Pseudoalteromonas; species Pseudoalteromonas sp. XMcav11-Q. Next base: position 33,996 of record NZ_JBECOX010000016.1, on the reverse strand, counting down.
TGGTTTAGAAAAAGCTGGAATGCTAGGAGGGATCGCCGCCTTTTTAGGATTTACGCTACCGTCTTTTTTGCTCATGATCATGCTGGCATTAACCGCTGAGCAGCTTTCGGGCACTGCGTTGAATGTCATTGATGGGTTGAAGTTGTTTGCTGTTGTTATCGTTGCCGATGCGGTACTGAGTATGGCGAAAAGCTTTTGTCAAACCACAGCACTCAAATTCGTCGCATTTTTCGCCACCTTCACACTGTTGATGCTGCCGAACTTAAGCGCACAATTGGGTGTGCTTATGACGCTTGTCATCGCGGGTTGCTTTTACTCATTCAGCAATGCGCCAAGTAAACCGAGTCAATCAAAAAGCCAAATTAACTGGTCTGTATTTGCACTCTTTATTGGCCTATTTGCGTTAACCTTTGCCATGCTACCAAATCAACTATTTGCCGAGTTTTATCAGGCAGGTGCTTTGGTTTTTGGTGGTGGTCACGTCGTGCTGCCGCTGCTACAAACCAGTGTCGAGGGGGTCGCGCAAGAAACCTTCTTAACGGCTTATGCTGCCGCGCAAGCCATTCCTGGGCCGATGTTTACCATCGCAAGCTTTTTAGGCGCCGTTGTCGACAATACCCATCCCATTTTGGGCGCAGCGATTGCGACGCTCGCTATTTTCTTGCCGGGCCTACTGTTAATGTGGGCGTTTAACCAACAGTGGCAATCACTTATTGCATTGCCACGGTTTGCAAGTATTAGCGCGGCCTTAAATGCCGGTGTTGTGGGAATTTTAGCCGCTGCGTTTTATCAACCAATTTGGCTTTCTGCGGTGCATAGCTTGCTCGATATCACCGCGGTGGTATTAGGCTTTGCAGCACTAAAATGGCTAAAGCCCGCGATATGGCAGTTGCTTATTGCCTTTATGGTGTTTGGGGTTATCGCAGGAAGTGTGTAGGCCACGCTTGAGTGGCCTTGATGATTATTCTGAAGTTGCGTCTGGTTTGCTACCGGCGCGCACTTTCACGCGGTGTGCGCCAAAGTAATCACTCACGCTTTGATATGGACGTAACCCAAATGCTGGCATTACGCTTAGCATGTAGTCCAAAATATCGGCTTGTAGGTGCTCGTAAAACACCCAGCGTTTATCGCGACTAAAACAGTAAAACTCTAGAGGCAAGCCATGTTGTGTGGGTGCAAGTTCCCTGACCATACATAAACAATCTTGATTGATGGCATCATGCTGCTTCAAGTAGGCCTCTGCATAGCGTCTAAATAAGCCTAAATTGGTGATATCGCTTGGTACATCTTCAAGTTTTTCCAGTAGTGGATATTGCTCGGTTAGCGACGCTCGCTTTTGCTCTGGCAACGGCTCAATGCTAGTAAAATCAATATGGATGGCGCGTTTGATGCGGCGTCCTGCTGACTCTTGCATGGCACGCCAGTTTTTAAATGAATCAGAGATCAACATATAAGTTGGTATGGTGGTGACGGTGTTATCCCAGTTACGTACCCTAACGGTATTTAACCCCAGATCTATCACCTCGCCGTCTGCACCAAATGCGTCAACTTGGATCCAGTCGCCAGTGGTTACCAGTCGGTTGGCCGCTATTTGAATACTCGCAACCAATCCCAAAATCGTATCTTTAAATACCAAAATAATGACTGCCGCGATAGCACCAAAACCGGAAAGAATATAGGTCGGTGATTTATCCACCAAGATACTGACCACCAATATAGAACAAACTATAAATATCAGTAACTTAATTACTTGAATAATCCCTTGGATCGGCACTTCTTTGGCGAATGGAAAGAGGTTATAAACGCCATTCCCTAAATTGACTAAACTGCTAAATAAAAACCCTGATGCCACCACCAACATAACGTACACCAGTGTTTCCATCACGACAAACACCCAAGCTGGCGCGACAAATAGACGCTCGTGGTAGGCGGAGAAAACCAGTAAACACAATACAAAGGCAAAGCGGCCGCTAAATTTACTTAACTGAGGGGCAAGGTGACCAATTTTACGCGGTGAAATATGGCGCGCGAGGTTTTCTACATTGGGTAGCACTAAACGGCGGATCACCCAATATAAAAACAATAATCCAACCACCGCGACACCATTGGTAAATAAAGCACTGATCACAGTGCCCTGCGGTAACTCTTTTAACCACGGTTGAACGACATCATGAAGGTGATCAAACTTCATAGCTGTTTTAGCTCCTCATTGAGCGTGTCATTTGGCTCAGTCGAATGCAGCCAATGCGCTTCGAGTTGGCAATCTTTGCGTTGCCAAACTTCATTCATAAAAGATTGAAACTGTACACGATAGGCTTTATCGGCTTGATAGTTGCCAAGTGGCACTTTTTCCATCGCGATGTAGTCTATTTTTACATCAATTGCATCCAAGCGTCCAAGCGTAAATGCACGGCAAATATGCTCACCCTCTAACTCATAAGCCAAAGTCGCGTTGAGCATGCCATCAAGTTGCTCAGATAACACTTCAAGGGCAAACGCTACACCACCCGCCTTTGGTTTGAGCAGATGCTTAAACGGACTATTTTGATGCATATGTTTGGCTTTAGTATGACGAGTACCTTCCACAAAATTAATTACCGTTGTGGGATGATCACGAAAATTGCGACAACTGGCTTTGGTACGCTCTACATCCATCCCTTTAAGCTTAGGGTTTTTGGCGATCTGCGCTTTACTCGCACGTTTCATAAATGGCATGCCCATAGCCCATGCACCAGTACCAATGAAAGGCACGTACTTTAATTCATCTTTTAAGAAAAATTTAGGTGCAGGTAGTACCTCCATGGCACTAAGCACAACGATATCAAGCCAGCTAAGATGATTGGAAATTAATAAATACCACCCTTGAGCGTGTAACTCTTTTGGCAAGGTCACTTGGATTTTGTCGCACGCGATGCGCAAACCAAGGTAATTGCCTTTGCACCACATACCGTAAAAAAAGTGCAGTGCTGTAGAGATAAACTTAACTGGCACAAGCAATTTTATGATGCCAAACAATAGCACCAATAAACCACACACAAAGGTATTCACCAGCAGCCACACACTGGCCGATAGCCCGAGAAACCACTTAGGTAGTATTTGTTTTAACATCACAACATCCTTCTACTACTTTTTATCGGCAAGCTCCACAAGTTGTGCATCTTTGGCTTGCCACAAGGCGTTTAATTCGGATTGGAAACGCACTCTAAATTCGGGATCATTCGTGTAGTCGCCGACCAAGTTTGCACTGACCGGCATTACTTCCACCTGAACATCTACTGACTTCACGTTACCAGCGATAAAGTCTGCAAAAGTTGGTACACCACCGGGATAATGAATGGTGACATTCACCACTTTGCTGATTTGCTCACCCATGGCCTGCATCACAAATGCGATGCCTCCCGCTTTTGGTTTAAGCAGGTGTGTGAATGGGCTTTTCTGCTTACTATGCTTGGATTCGGTGTAACGCGTACCCTCAACGAAGTTTACAATACTCACTGGCATTGTTTTAAACTTTTCGCATGCTTTTCGCGTCGTTTCTATGTCTTTACCACGCAATTTAGGGTTTTTCTTTAATTGCGACTTGCTGGTTCGCGTCATAAAAGGAAAATCGAGCGCCCACCAAGCAAGACCTAGCACGGGTACGTAAAGCAGCTCTTTTTTCAAAAAGAAATTCAAAAACGGGATTTTGCCATGAAGCACTCGCTGCAACACTAAGATATCCACCCAACTTTGGTGATTGGCAATAACCAAGTACCAGTCTTTACGTTTTAGCTCATCCAATCCGCTAACATTGAGCGTATACGGCGCAATGAGGTTTTGGCTCACTGAATTACACGCGACCCAGTTACTTGCGCACGCTTTAGCAATATAGCTCATGGCTTTTTGCAATGGTGGGATGGGCAGGAGCTTAATCAAGCCACAAATAAAGATCGGTATAAACCAAAATATAGTGTTAACGGCGTACAGCAAGATGCTGATCACTTTACGAATAAACGACATTCATTCCCTCATCGTGTTTTACGGCAGAGCTGTATCATACCTTGAAAATCACACACAATTAAGCCGACCAGTTGGTCGGCTATAATTTATTCCATTTCACTATTTGAAAATCAATCTTCGAAGTAAGTATAACCTTCAAGTCCAGCGTTTAACTCTTGTAGATACTGAGCTTTAATTGACTCTGGCAACGACAAGGCCGCGACTTGCTGTGCGTAGTTCTCAGATAGCACCACTTTGTCATAATGAACAAAGCGCAGTACATCTTCAACACTGTCGCCCTTGATGGCATTAGTGAGTTTATAACCCTCATCACAAAGCTCAACGTGTACTGAGTCTGTGTCACCAAATAAGTTATGTAAATCACCCAATATTTCTTGATAGGCTCCCACCAAGAACATCGCAACGTGATATTGCTCTCCCGGCACGTACTCAGGAATGGGTAAACTTGATTCGATACCCGCGCCCTCAACATAACTGTTGATTTGACCATCAGAATCACAGGTAATGTCCTGAATAATCGCTCTTTGCGTCAACGGCTGATTGAGCTTGTCGATAGGCATCACCGGAAATAGCTGGTCAATACCCCAAACATCCGGCAGTGATTGGAACAACGAGAAGTTCACAAACAGCTTATCAGCCAGCTTTTCATTGAGGTCGTCTAGTACTTCTCGGTGTGCTCTCGCATTCTCATTTAAGCACTCACGCACTTTATGAAGTGTCGTGAAGTAAAGCTGTTCAAGCTGCGCCCACTCTTGCATGCTGATCAAACCATGCACGTATTGGTCGTGTGCATCGCTGAACAAGTGCATAGCGTCATGGTAAGTTTCTAAGGCCATGCGAGGAGTCAGTTGTGACAACGAATGCCATAACTCTTGCAACACCAATGGGCTGGTATCTTGTGGCTGCACCGGTTCGACTTGATTTGGCGCTTTTTCTACGTCAATCACATCCGTGATAAGCATCGCGTGATGGGCAGTTAATGCTCGGCCAGATTCAGTAATAATATCCGGATGCGGAATGTTATTGAGCTCCGCAATATCATGAAAAGCATGCACCACATTTTTCGCGTATTCCGCCACCGTATAATTCATAGAGCATGAACTACGAGAACCTGAGCCTTCGTAATCCACTCCGAGGCCACCGCCAACATCAACGATACGCAGCGGAACACCTAGTTGGTATAGCTCAGCATAGTGACGCGCACACTCTTTAAGCGCACGTTGAATATCGCGAATATTGGCAACTTGCGAGCCGATATGGAAGTGTACCAACTGCATTAAGTGCAAACGATTATGCGACTTAAGTAGCTCAACCGCTTGCAGCACTTGGCTAGCAGTAAGACCAAACTTGCCTTTTTCACCACCGGTATTTTGCCACTTGCCCTTACCAACTGAATTAAGACGAATACGAATACCAATCGACGGTTCAATGCCTAAATCGTCGATTTCCTGTAATAAGGTATCCAGTTCAGAGAGCTTTTCAACGACTACGTTTACTTGATGACCCATCGCTTGACCAATGCAAGCTAAGCGCAAAAACTCACTGTCTTTGTAGCCGTTACAGACAATGGTAATAGGTTGGTGTGCCACACCCAAAATTGCCATCAGCTCAGGCTTAGAACCGGCTTCAAGACCAACAAGACCGCTTGGGTGCGCTAGTAACTTGCTGACAACCGAGCGCTGCTGATTCACTTTTATTGGGTAAACGCAGGTGTACTGACCTTGGTAATCACGTTGAGTTCGTGCGGCAGTAAATGCTTGAGTCAAGGTATCGACACGATGTTTTAAAATGTCGGTAAAACGCACCAAAACCGGCAAAGTTAGCCCCTGCGCTTTAAATTGCTCAGTTAACTCTGGAAGAAGAATTGGTGGCTTAGTGCGATCACCATCAGGAAACGCCACTAACTGGCCCTGTTCATTGATATCAAAATAGCCGTCACTCCAGTGAGTAACGTTATAGATAGAACGTGCTGTTTGCAGACCCCAAGTCATTGCTGCTCTCAATTAATTCTTTATAAAGCTTCATTCTAATACGCGAGGCTAGTCAATGCGACCTAAAGTTGCGTTTTCATTAGCTTACAAACCTTATAAATAGCCCATGCTTGATTAGGACTAATATGAGGCAAAGTACAAAATGTTGACTAAAATTGATTGAGCAAAGGCGCAAGCACTGGCAAAATTGCCTTAATTTTTATCAAGTGTGAACACAATCATGGCAAACTTAGAAGCAAACCGTTGGTTTACAGAAATTAGCGACCGCGATGGCAGCGCTTTTTCACTTAGAGTCAATAAAAAATTAGACGAAATCCAATCACCATTTCAAAAAGTAGAAATGTTTGAAACGACGGATTTTGGTAACCTGATGATCATTGACGGTTGCACTATGGTGAGCACGCGTGAAAACTTTTTCTATCACGAAATGATGAGTCACCCGGCGCTATTCTCGCACCCTGCACCTAAAAATGTTGTGATCATTGGCGGCGGCGACTGTGGCACATTGCGTGAAGTATTAAAGCACCCTGGCGTTGAAAAAGTAACTCAGATTGATATCGACGAAGTTGTGACGCAAATGTCTTTGAAATACTTCCCTGAGCTTTGTGAGTCTAATAACGATCCTCGTGCAACCGTGATGTTTGATGATGGCATCAAATATATGCGTGAAGCCGAAGCAGAGTCTATCGATGTTATCATCGTTGATGGCACTGATCCTGTTGGCCCTGGTGAAGGTTTATTCAACCACGCATTCTACAAGAGCTGTTTAGCAGCGCTTCACACTGGTGGTATCATGATCCAGCAAAGTGAATCACCACTGATGCACATGCCGTTGCTACTAGAAATGCGCGATGCAATGTTGGAAGTAGGCTTTGTTGATCTGCAAACCCTGCCTTTCCCACAGCCAATCTACCCAAGCGGCCTATGGTCAGCAACGATGGCGCGTAAAGATGAAAAGTTTGCCGGATTCCGCGAACAAGACGTTGATAACGCAACATTTGACACTGAGTACTACAACACAGGTATTCATAAGGGTGCATTAGCAACACCTAACTTTATGAAGCGTGCTTTCGAAAAGTAGGCCGAATCAAAATATAAACTTAATTGTTAAAGTGTAGTGGCTCATATCTGACTCTACAGCCTTGATGATTAAGTTAATACTTCACCTGACCTGCAGTTATGAGCGAACAATAGACGTTCGCTCTAGCTCGCACGGATAAAAACGTTTTAGGTCGTCGGCTGTACTAGGCGAATTTCGCATAAAAATTTCTATGGGCTAACGCCGCCAGCACACGCGGCTTTGTAGTGAAGGTGAAGCCGCAACAGAAAAGCCGTCGCTGTGCCTGACCTTGTTATGACTACTTCGCTCGCTTGATGACACATGTTCCAGACCTAATAACGACATTGGTAGCTCGTTTTGCCATAACTGCTCAAATATATCTTTTTGCAAAGGCAACAACTTTAGAGCGCCTTGCCCAGAGATGAGCCAATAATTACTCCAAAACTCATGATAAGAGCTGCCGCAACAAATGCCGCTAACACAATCAGGCCAGTTTTCTGGGCTTTTGGTACTGAGCTCCACCAATTTTTAATTTCATTAATCATAAATCTTCCTTAAAACAACCGCACGCGAAGTTACTTAGCCATAACGTTTTAGTATTTATGTGACACGCAATTTGTGTTGCATAATCGCTTGTTGAACTGAGCCGCTACCTGCTCGGTGTAACAGAGTTGGTGTTGTTTATGCTATAGCTTACTTAGAAAAAATAGGCTTTTTGGAGGCTCTCACTTTCCTAGCTAGTGTTATGTAAGCTTTCCCTGCATTGCTCAGCGCTTATTATGTATTCATTACACCTAAATTTGCCTTAATAAGCAATTATATTTTTTACGCGTACAAAGACCTCTAGCCTGAACAATTAAGCAGGTTAACTCATTGATTGTAAAAAGCTATCTAGCTGCCACCTCGTTCGTTCTACTTTGGCCGTTGTTGCATCTAACTTGAATACGCCAATTAGCCGCAAGATACCTGCTCGACAATGCTGACAAGGCCAATGTGGTATCAGCGTCACGCTTTCTTCTGTCTTTGGCCTCTCCACTTTACCTGTGTGTGATTCTTGTGACTTTATTAATGCTAACTTTCGCTTGCGACATGAATTGGCTACTCATTTACTACAAAGTGGTGCAGATATCAGAACCGTGCAATCTAAATTTGGTCATTCCGATGTGAGACAACGCAAATATATACTCATGTTTTACAGCAAGACGCAAACGGAGTTGTTAGCCCTTTGAGCAAAATTTTCTAGCTTGTTTTGGGGCAAAAACGAGTTACGCCTGCGGGTTCGCTTCTGACACATACACAACGGTCATATTTGATTGAGCCCCGTTAATAAAGACTAACAGGTCAAATTAAGACTTATTCAGATAAAGGGCTTAGTTGCCCTTTATTTTTTCCAAAAACAACCGTTTTTGTTCTGGAGTTGCTTGTTGCCACCAATAGTCCAACATGCCAACCACATCTGGATGTGCTGATTTAGGCGCTACAGGTGCTGGCGTAACGGCTCGTGTGGTAGTACTTGGCGTTGAATAACGTGGTGCAGTGGCTGTTGAAGGCTCACTTACCATCGTCGCCGTTAATTTAGGTCTTTCTTGTGTCACCACCAATGTTGTCGCTAACGATTCGTTGGGTGCCTGCAACATAATCAATGGCTGATCGGCAAATGCCTTTGCCGCAACCACATTGTCAGGTCGGTTAAATTCAACCTGATACTCGCCGTCTTGATCGATACTTATTTTTGCCCAAAATGGCTTCGACTCTATGGTTTCGTGGTCGTCATAGCCCACTTCATACAAGTCGGTGTAACGCATTTTGACCGCATACTCACCTTTTGCTAAGTCCAACTCTCGCACTTTGGAGAAGAATGAGTGTTCAATGGTTTTATCATCAACTTGCAAGGGAATAATTTCTTCAGGAAAACTTAGCAACGCAGCCTGTGAAAGCGGTGACAACAGTAAAACAGCGGTCGCAAGCGTATATTTTAAGCGCATCTATTCACTCCTTCGTGAGTACCAAATCATTTTATACCAATTGTATTAAGTAAATGAGCTATTTTGAAGCGGGGAAATAGCTTTAGTAGCAAGGCAAAAATTTTGCTATTTAGTTGTTCTAAATGAGAAATTTTTAACGAAGCTAATATGATATTTCACCCTTCAAATTGATTGAAGAATTAATTCAATTGGTATTACTTTCATGAGATTACTGCATACCTGCTTATATCTCTACCCTTTTAATTGATGTGCAGTGGGATAACGCATTAAATCTATTGAGTCTCCTTGAGAGTTAGCTATGCTAGAGCAATTCAATATGCAGATAAGGAAGGACCATGAGTTCAGAAACTATTTTTACCAAAATTATTAATCGAGAGATCCCAGCAGACATCGTTTACGAAGATGAACAAGCACTCGCGTTTAGAGACATTAATCCACAAGCGCCATTTCACGTCTTGGTTATTCCTAAAACAGCAATTGCGACCATCAATGACGTGACGGAAGAAAATGCTCATCTTGTTGGTCATTTATATGTTGTTGCCGCCAAATTAGCGAAAGAGCATGGCTTTGCGGAAGATGGATATCGCGTGGTGATGAACTGTAATGATCACGGTGGTCAAACCGTATATCACCTTCATCTACATGTATTAGCTGGAAAAGAAATGGGCTGGCCGCCTTATCAAAATACGAAAAAAGTACCAGTTTAAATTATTCTCTGTTAAGCAATGTAAATAAGTAAGTTATTAACAGAAATTGTTAAAAGCTTACTTATTTCAACAAATTACATTTCAATACATATTCTGTACATAATTTCGATTTATTATTTCACTTTGTTATATAGCGGATTTCTCTATCTTGTACTAAAAATTCTAATACAAAAGGTCTGAATCCCATGTTAGCATTGAGAAATCGGAAAAATTAGAGTGTGTCCTAAAATGAGCAGTAGTGCTTTTTTGTTATTAGATAAAGAACCGGTTAACACCATTGGTATCAATGTGTTACAACCTTTGTTAAAAACCCAAGGGTTGGATGTTACTATCGGAACTGATATCTCAGATGTGCCTGAAGGCACTCGATTACTTTTCATCGAAACCGCAGTGAACAATTCTTGGGGTCAATTAAAAGAACAACTAGTCAACCTCAAAGTTAAATGCGATATCGTGCTATTCAACTTAGATGAAAACCCAGAGCTTGCCAATCGTGCGCTGCTAAGCGGTATTCGTGGTGTATTTTACACGACAGACAACGCCGACGTGCTAATGAAAGGGATCCGTTTGTTGCTTGAAGATCAACTGTGGTATCGCCGTGACGTGATGTGTAATGTATTAAATCGCATGTTGCAATTCAATAAGGATGCATTACATAAACTAACCGAAGGTGATATCGAACCTGTTAAGCTCACTAAGCGAGAAAAAGCAATTATCGCGCTAATGAGTAAAGGCGCGAAAAACAAAGAGATCGCTGAAGAGCTAAATATCAGTCCACATACGGTGAAAACGCATCTGTACAGTGCATTTCGTAAGACCAAATGTCGTAACCGTATCGAACTCCTTTCATGGGCTCAGCAGAATATTCCTGACGAAATTCGCTAAGCTTCATATGTCTTTAACCTGCTGACGCAAGTCGGCGGGGGAAGACAGCGCTGACATCGTGATATCGAAGCTTCTGTTTCATACGGGCTTTACTGCCTCAACGAATACCTCTATGCTAAGTTTTTTCGCAACAAAAAGCAGTTTTAGGTAAATGCTCGACCCAAAAACCCTCTACCTAACCAGCCTCGTCATGACGGCAATGATGGCACTCCTTACCTTTTTAACGTGGCGAGCGAATAAAAGCACTCCCGGAACGCTGCTCTATATTTTTTACCCTCTGGTTTTGCTTTGTGCGATTTCTTCCTTTGCACTACACGGCTATTTTGACAATTGGGAAACCATTCCCATTGCTAATACCTTGCTATTCACGGCCTCCATCATCCACTGTATGGCGATAAGGCAGTTTTTAGGGGTTAAAGGCCCATCCTTTAAAGTGTTTCTCGGCGTTACAGCAGGGCTTTTCATCTTGTTGATGTACAGCAGTATTTTCTCTCCTAGCCTGAGAGACAGGATCCTTATCTCAGACTTACAACACTTAGCTGAAGCGACACTCCTGCTCTATTTCTTTATCCGCTTTGCACGAAATAAATACCCTAACGGCAGCATAGTCTATATCACCATTCTACTTATTATATTGGTGATATTTACCGGCAGAACCCTATTAATGGGAGAAGTGACGCATTTCACGCTTTTCAAAGAGAACTGGTTTACCATCACTATTTTCTTCAATGGCGTCCTTGCTCCCATTTTTTATGCCACCGGCATGGCGCTGTTATGTAACGAGCAAAGAGAACAAAACCTTAATAAACTTGCATTAAAGGCACAACAAGACCTTGAGCTGCGCGGTATGTTTTTATCAACGATCAGTCATGAGATACGAACTCCGCTTAACGGTATCTTGGGCAGCGCCCAACTTGTACTGGGACGCACCAGAGATAGTCGCAACAAGGCCTACTGTGAGGCCATAGTAAACTCTGCTGAATCGCTAAATTTACTGATTGATAAAGTACTAGACTACGCCAGTTTGGAGCAAAGTGATGAAGCCTTGTACGAAGAGGATGTTGAGCTTAGAAGTTGGCTACAAAACCTTTGCTTATTGCTAAGCCCGCTTGCAGAGCAAAAGAGACTACACTTTGAACTGGTGTACGAACTGCCCGATCAGGTGTGCTATTACTTTGACCAACAAAAGCTAAGACAAATTCTTATCAACCTCGTTGGTAATGCCATTAAGTTCACTGATAAAGGGGAAGTAAAACTCAAAGTTGAGATTTTAAAAGACCAACAAATTGAGCATAAAGTGCGCTTTAGTATCACGGACTCAGGGCCAGGTATTGATAGTGAAGATATTAATAAGCTGACCGAGCCATACGTACAAAGTAGTGCAGGTAAAGTTAAGGGTGGTACGGGCTTGGGGCTTGCCATTACCAGTCGCCTACTCAACCGTCTGAATTCGCAGCTAGATATTCAAAGCGAGCTTAACAAAGGCAGTACATTCAGTTTTGATTTACTACTAAACATTGGTGAACTGAGCTTAGTAGAGCAGCGCCCGCAGCACGATAACTGTATCACCGGTCTGAAAGTACTGTTGGTAGAAGACCTGGATCTCAACCAAAAAATCGCTATTGAGTTTATGGCAGAAGATGAGCATAAGGTTAAATTGGCAACCAATGGTAAAAGCGCCATCGAGATGCTAATACAGCACCATTTCGATGTGGTGTTGTTAGACATGAACTTACCCGATCTTTCCGGGCAAGAAGTATTAAAGCAGCTACAAAATTGTGAGCATAAAAACAAACGAACCCCTTTCCTAGCCTTTACCGCAAGCCTCAGCCCTGATGAGGTTAAAGAATACTTAGCACTCGGCATTCGCGATATTGTTGGCAAACCGATAAAGCAAGAAAAATTACGCCAAGCGCTTAGCGAGTCTCAGTCTCCCAAAAAAGCCAATGTCAGCGTCGAGTTGCCCGATATCCTATACGATGAAACGGCTGTAAATGCCCTAAAGTCTGGATTTAGTGAAGATGAAGTCTCTTCGATTTACAACGAGTTTGTGTTGTCGGCTCGTAATAAACTCATCCATATTCAGCAGCTATTAGAGCAAGACGAAGATCAATGTATTAGACAGCTTCATCGTCAAGCCAGCACCGCGTTACAACTCGGGTTTAACCGCTATGGTTCAAATTTGAAAAAAGCAGAGCGCCGCTTATTGGATGGCAAATCCTGCCATGATGAACTCACAGAAGCCATGACGCTATGGCAAGACAGTCTCGCTGCATATCTCCACTTTGTTCGTAAAGAGGCGATAGGTTAAGCGTCATTAAACGCATGTTGTTCGACATCATAATAAAACTTGTTCATGCTTAGTAAGCATATACATTAACGCTAATTTAACCGAGGCAAACTGCTCGCCTTGGGCAATAACTATAAAATTAAGGGAACATCTATGTCATTTTTTAAATCACCATTAGCCATTGCTATTGGTGCTGCTGTGATTGGTTTGGCTCAGCCAGCCAGCGCTGATGATGCCGTTACAGCCACGCAAAAAGAAGAGAAGTCAACCAAAGGCTGGGATGTGCTCAACCCACCAGGTGAAAAGCAAACCATCACCATCGATACCAACGAAACCACATGGAGTAACTTAGATGTTAGCCCTGATGGTAAAAGCATCGTCTTTGATATGCTTGGCGACCTTTACATCATGCCAATTGGCGGTGGTAAAGCAACAGCCTTAACATCCGACATGGGCTGGAACATTCAACCTAAGTTTTCGCCTGATGGCAAGCACATCGCATTTATCTCCGATCGCGCAGGTGGCGATAACCTGTGGGTGATGGACGTAGATGGCAAAAACCTGCGTCAGGTATCAAAAGAAGTGAATAATATTGTTCACAACCCTGCATGGTCGCCTGATGGTCAATACATTGCAGTTAAGCAAGGTCAAGTAACGGGGCGTACCATTCCAGGTGGCTCTATTCGTATGTATCACATCAGCGGCGGTAAAGGCGTGTTGGTTCGCGAGCGTCTACATGGTGCAAAATCGCAAAAGAACGTTGCAGAGCCCGCTTTTTCTCACGATGGCAAGAAAATCTATTACTCAGTTGATGCGACCTCTGGCGTGCGCTGGGAATATAACAAAAACTCGCTCGACGCTGTATTCGAAATTCGTAGTTGGGATTTAGCAACCGGTGAAGAAGAGACAGTGATCCGTGGTGCTGGCGGTGCTATTCGTCCAACCGTCAGTCCTGATGGTAAATCTATTGCGTTTGTTAAACGCGAAGATAACGGCAACGAAATGATCGGTTCCTTATATATTAAAGATTTACACTCTGGCGTCGAAACTCGTGTTTATGCCGGCCTTGATCGCGATTTACAAGAAGCCAATGGCGCACATGGTAACACACCTTCTTTTGCTTACACGCCGGATGGTAAATCCCTCGTTTTTTGGGCGAAAGGGGTATTCAACCGCGTCAATATCGCATCGCACGAGGTCAACGTCATCCCTACTCGCGTTGTCGCTGAAAAACAAATAACACCGGCGCTACGCTTTGCGGTAGATGTCGCGCCTGACACTTTTAAAGTCAAACTTGCACGCTGGTCTCAAATTTCTCCTGATGGTGAAACTGCACTATTCCAAGCGCTTGGCTACCTTTACGTAAAAGACATTGCGTCAGGCAAAGTAAAACGCCTCACTAAGCAAACCGACCACTTTGAGTTCTACCCAAGCTACTCTCGCGATGGCAAGTCTATCGTTTACACAACTTGGAGTGATAAAGACTTAGGCGCAATACGTGTAGTGTCTGCAAACGGTGGTAAAGGTAGAGTGATCACCCAAGAACCAGGTCACTATATCTCACCTAGCTTTTCACCAAATGGCAAAAACGTGCTATTTAAAAAGGTAACTGGTGGCTACTTGCTAAGCGGTGACTGGTCAATGCATCCAGGGATTTATCTAGTTAATGCCAACGGCGGTGAAGCAAAACGCATCATTAAACGCGGCGACAATCCGCACTTTGGAGCCGACTCTGAGCGCATTTACTTCTCCACCATGAGTGATGAAACACATCGCGAACTAAAAAGTGTTAACCTCAATGGTCAAGAAGAACGTAGCCACTTCAAAGGTGATTACGTCTTTGACTTTAAGGTCTCTCCAAATGGCCAATATGTTGCATTTATCGAGCATTTCAATACGTTTGTTGCACCTTTTACCAGTACGGGTAAAACCTTATCCATTAACAAGGGTGAGAAAGCTTTCCCAGTTAAGCAAGTGTCAAAGTACTCTGGTGATTTCCTAAATTGGAAAGCGGACAGCAGCGCGCTAACTTGGGCATTTGGTCCCACACTTTATCAGCGCAAACTGACTGACACTTTCGCTTTCGTCGATGGTGCATCTGATAACACCGACGAGCTAACCGCTGAAGGCATCGACTTGAGTTTTGAGCAAGAAGCAGATAAGCCTGAAGGTATGATTGCGCTAGTTGGCGGTAAAGTAGTGACCATGCGTAACGCTGAGAACGAACAAGAAATCATCGACAATGGTGTGATCCTAATCAAAGAGAATCGCATCGTTGCAGTCGGTAAGCAAGGTGAGCTAGACGTTCCTAGCACAGCTAAAGTAATGGATATTAGCGGTAAAACCGTGATCCCAGGCCTTATCGATGCCCACGCACATGGCAGTTACGGTAGCTATAACCTACAGCCACAGCAAAACTGGAACCAGTATTCTAATCTTAGCTTTGGTGTGACGACTATCCATGACCCATCAAATAACTCTGCCGAGGTATTTTCTATGGCAGAACTACAAAGAACGGGTTTAACGGTCGCGCCACGCACCTATTCTGTTGGACGTATTTTATATGCTGGCCACGCGCCGGGTTATAAAACACCAATCAGTAACCTTGAAGACGCAGAGTTCCACGTTAAACGCCTAAAAGACGCTGGCGCTATTTCAGTGAAGAGTTACAACCACCCTCGCCGTGAGACACGTCAGCAAGTATTGGAAGCGGCGAAGAACATGGAAATCATGGTTGTGCCTGAAGGTGGTTCAAAATTCCAACACAACATGAACATGATAGTCGATGGTCATACTGGTGTTGAACATGCCCTACCGATCCCGAATATTTACTCTGATATCGAACAAATGTGGGGACAAACAAATGTTGGCTTTACGCCAACTTTCGTTGTTGCCTATGGCGGTATCTCTGGCGAAGAATACTGGTATCAACACACTAATGTGTGGGAAAACGAGCGCTTAATGAGCTTCGTTCCTGAGTATGTGGTAAAGCCAAGATCAATTCGTCCAAGCAAAGCACCTGAACGTCACTATAACCATATCAATGTCGCCAAAACCGCAAAACAGCTTCGCGATAAGGGTGTGACTGTACACATTGGTGCTCACGGCCAGCGTGAAGGTCTAGCTGCACATTGGGAATTATGGTCTATGGCACAAGGCGGGTTTACACCTTGGCAGGCGCTTCGCAGCGGTACAATCGACGGTGCAAGATATCTAGGTATGGACCGTGACCTTGGTACGATTGAACAAGGAAAACTCGCCGATCTTGCCATCATAGATGGTGATGTGCTGTCTAACATCCGTGATTCGGAGAAAGTTGCCTACACCGTGATCAATGGCCGTGTCTACGATGCGGCAACCATGAATGAAATCGGCAACTATGACAATAAACGTCAGCCTTTCTTCTTTGAAAATGGCGCACAAACCCAAATGCATCCAGCAACTGCTGAGTATATGGAAGAAAAGGCCCATACCTATCATTGGAAACACTAATACGTAGCACGATTGAAGCGTGAAACGTTAAGTTTACAAGCCCGGCTATCTAGATAGCCGGGTTTTTTATTTTTTGTCTAGATCTTAATCAATACTGTTCTATGCTGTTATAGGTACTTCCATAGCAACAAGGAATTAGGTTATGTCTGGGTTTTCGCAATTTTTTAACTCTCTTAATTTAACTAAAAAGCTGATTTTTGCATTTCTAATCGTCGCGCTCGTGCCGTTGATAGTAATTATTTCCATCGCACTTAATACCGCATCGAATGCCATGACAGCGCAAGTATATTCACAACTTGGTGCCGTTAGTGAGATCAAAAAAAGCGCGGTTAATCGTTACTTTAAGACCGTTGAGGATAAACTCGATGCCTTTACGGCAAACCCATTACTTCCTGTGATTGCACAAGAGTTTATTACCAGCTTTCCTAGCGCTCAGGCCGATATTAACTATGCCAAATTATCTCGATTTTATGATGAAGTGTTCGTACCTAAATTCAATCAAGAAAACCCCGAAGATACGAGCACAGCAAGGCTAATTGGTAACATTTCAGAGTCTGGGCTTGCGCTGCAAGCACGTTACTTAGCAAGCAACCCCTACCCAGTTGGCGAAAAATACAAATTTATTGAAACCGGTCACTTAGATAGTTATGACCTTGCTCACCGCAGTTACCATCCATATATGCTTAACATCGCCGACATTTATGAGTTTTACGATATCTTTATCATTGACCCAAGTAATGGAAATATTGTTTATTCCGTATTTAAAGAGGTCGACTTTGCTACGTCACTAGAAACGGGTCCTTATGCCAATAGTAATCTAGCTTCTCTTTATCAAGAACTGAAGGACTCAGCGGATCCAACAATCAGCGCTTTCGCAGACTACAAACAATACCTCCCCTCCTATAATGCACCCGCTAGTTTTATTGCCAAACCTATCGTGGTGAATGGCCAAACCGTTGCAATTGTAGCTGCACAGCTATCTATTGATGCCATCAATGCCATTATGACCGAGCGAGAAGGCTTAGGAGAAAGTGGTGAAACCTACCTAGTCGGCCCTGAGGGTCTGATGCGTTCAGACTCATTCTTAGATCCACAACATCATTCCGTGGTGAATTCATTTCGATACCCTGAGCGCGGCAAGGTAGCTACGCTTGCTGTCTCTCAAGCATTAAATAATCAATCTGGACAACAGGTTATTGAGGACTATAACGGCGAGGCCGTGTTATCTGCCTATACACCTGTGGAAGTTTTTAATACCCGTTGGGCGCTGCTTGCCGAAATTGACGAAGCGGAAGCATTTGCTTCTATCACCTCGCTCTCTCAATACCTGATGATTATTTTAGCGGTCACTATAGTGTTAGTACTGATCGTCGCCTATTGGTTCTCAAAAACGCTTACCAAACCTGTTCACGAGTTGGTAGAAACCATGAAATCAGTTGAACAAGAAGGCAACTTTTCATTGCGTGCCCCCATTCGTAGTCATGATGAAATAGGTAACAGTGCACAGGCATTCAACTCACTACTAGATGCCTTACAGCTTTCTATCACAGAGGCTAATCGCGTCATGAATCAAATGGCGTCGGGCAAGTTTGACGACCGCATCAAAGTACCGTGTCGGGGCGAGCTAGAAACCTTAAAAGAAGCCACTAACCATTGTGCTAATACGTTAAGTCGAGCGATTTCCGAGCTGAATGAAATTTCGATTGATATGGCTAATGGTCGCTTCGATACCAAACTTAATGCTCCCATGTCTGGCGATTTAGACAAGCTCAAAAATAATATTAACGATTCTTTGGCATCGATTAATTCGACTATGAACGGTATTGTTCATGTGATGACCAATATTGAGCAAGGTAACTTTAAGGAACAAGTCACCGTGCCCGCTAAAGGCAAGTTAGCGCAACTTAAAGATTCGGTAAATAATTCCGTACGCAGCCTTAGCAGTGCAATTGACGGTATCAGCACGATTATGTCTGCACTACGCCAAGGCGACTTTTCTGCGCAACTCGATGCCCCACTCGCAGGCCAATTAGATACCTTAAAACAAGATATCAACTCCAGCATGGCAAACCTAGACAGAGTAATGAAAGAAATAGGCACTGTGATGGCTGGCGTCAGCAACGGCGACTTTAAACAACAAGTGGATGTGGTAGCAACGGGCCAACTCGCGCAACTTAAAGATAACATTAATGCTTCGGTGACGGCCGTTGATGTTGCTATCTCGGAAATTTCTACGGTGATGATGGCTATTAGCCATGGTCGATTCGACCGCACCATTCAATCTGCGATGTCTGGCCAGCTTGATAATCTCAAAGGTGATATCAACCGTTCAGTCGAGAACCTCAATCAGGTCATCGAAGAACTCGGCAGCGTAATGGGCGCAATGTCCGAAGGAGACTTTAGTCAAAAAATAGAGTTGCCACTACAAGGTCAGCTGCAACAGCTTAAAGAGAATGTAAATGACTCGACCTTACAGGTCTCTGGGGCAATCTCCGAAGTGAGCAGCGTGTTGGCCAACGTTGCTCAGGGTGACTTAAGTAATCAAGTAAATGGTGAATATTTTGGCGTGTTTAAGTCTTTGCAAAATGACACTAATACCACAATTAAAAAACTCACCAGTGTAATCGAAGGGATCCAAGCCGCTGCAAATTATGTTGCTCAAAGTGCCGGAGAAATAGCGGCGAGTAACACTGAAATCAGTCAACGCACAGAAGAGCAAGCAGCAAACTTAGAAGAAGCCAGTGCCAGCACTGGTAATATGTTAGATGAACTCACTAAGGTTTCAAACCAATCTGGTGATGCCGTAGGACTGGCAACAAACGCAGAAAACATAGCCAAAGAAGGAGGCAGTTTATCTGCCCAAACCGTAGCTGCAATAATTGAAGTGAACAAAGCCAGTAAAGACATTAATGAGATTGTATCGGTGATTGATGGACTTGCGTTTCAAACCAACCTGCTGGCACTAAATGCTGCCGTTGAAGCGGCACGAGCGGGAGAAAATGGCCGTGGCTTTGCAGTCGTTGCAAACGAAGTACGAGAGCTGGCAGGGCGTAGCGCCGCCTCTGCAAAGCAAATCAAAGAAATTATCTCAAACAGTAATCAGAAGGTAGAGCAAGGGACTGAACTTGCCAATAGTTCCGGTGAAAAGCTGCAACAAATCGTTGGTGCCGTGAGTGATGTAAATAACAACATCATTAAAATCAATGAGTCGACTTCAATGCAGCAGCAAGCCATTAAAGAAGTGGATTTGGTGGTGCAAAGGCTAACAGATCTTATTCAAGAAAACTCTGCAATTACCGAAGAAACGATGGCAGCAGCGAGACAAATGGCCGAGCAAGCCCATGAAATGCGCTCCCAATTGAGCTATTTCCGTTTATCAAAAAATGATTACAGCGCCACAGGTAGAGAAGGTGAGTTGCTTGTGCATCAATATAATGCATCTTAGGGCCTGTTGAGCTTCGAGTTAGAGCATGCCCAACTAAGCCTTTTAGTTGGGCATGCTATGCCTGTACCAATGTGTATTATGCCAATGTAAATTTATCCGCATCGAGGTGGGCTGGAAATTTAGCTTTATACTGCTGCAAATCACTCAGTTTTAGCTTTACGGTAATAACCTCAGCTTGGTTATCTACTGCCGACACAAGACTATTACCATTGAAATCAACCGCTTTGGTACCGCCATTATGTGCAGTGCCATACCCGTCTTCACCTACGCGATTTACCGCAAGCACAAAGCACTGATTCTCGATTGCGCGAGCAGCCAGTAAGGTATCCCAATGATTTCGGCGTGCCGCTGGCCAGTTTGCAATATTAATCATAACCTCATAATCGGTCTGATTGCGCTGAAATACTGGGAAACGTAAGTCATAGCAGATCTGCGGTAAGAATTTTATGCCTTTTAATTCGAACACTTCACGGTGCTCACCAGCAACCACAAAATCACCCTCATTACCCAAACAGAATAAGTGTCTTTTGTCATAATGAAGTATCTTTCCATCTGGCTGGCACCACACCATACGGTTGGCCTTTTTATCTCCTTGCGAAACCAGTATGCTGCCCGCAACAACAGCTTGAAAGTGCTGAGCACATTGCTGTAGAAACTCGATGGCTGCATCAGCATAACGCTCAACACCCAGCTCTTTTACGGCGAAGCCGGTCGCAAATGTTTCTGGTAGCAAAATTAAATCGCTTGGCTCGACATTTTCTAGCAAACGTTCAATATGGGTAAAGTTGGCCTCAGGTGAAAGCCACTGGATATCTGTTTGAACAAGGGTAACGGTTAAAGTTGACATAAGCGTTTTGCAGCCTCTTCTAATGTCTGGTTTTCCTTAGCAAAGCACAATCGAATGACCTTGTCTTCAGGTGCTTGTTGGTAAAAAACGCTGAGTGGCACTGCCGCCACCCCAACCTCTTCCACCAGATAGCGACAAAAGACAACATCATCAAGATCAGAAATTTCACTGTAATCCAAAAGCAAAAAATAAGTCCCTTCACTTGGTAATAGCGTAAATCGGCTTGACGCTAACGCCTTAACCAGTACATCGCGTTTTTGTTGATAAAACCCACTCAGCTCATCAACGTGCTCAGGGTGTTCAGCAAGCATATCAGCCAATGCAAGTTGTGCCGGAGTGAAACTTGAGAACGTTACATACTGATGGATTTTTCTAAACTCAACAGTCATTTGCTTTGGCGCCACACAGTAACCCATTTTCCAGCCTGTACTATGAAAGGTTTTACCAAAGCTAGAGATCACAAACGCACGCTCAAACAATGCAGGATCAGTTAATGCGCTCAGATGGGGCAAACCATCAAAGGTAATATGCTCGTATACTTCATCACTGATCAATAACAAGTCATGCTGATTTAGCAGCTGTTTTAGTTGCTCTAAATCTGACGGCTTCAGCGTTTTAGCCGACGGGTTATGCGGTGTATTGATGATAATAGCACGGGTATTTGGGTTGATACTCTCTGCGACTTGTTGCCAATCAATTTGGTAATGTGGCGCGGTCAATGCAATATGTACGGCTTTTCCGCCAGCAAGTTCAATTGCAGGCTCATAGGAGTCATAAGCCGGATCGAATACAATAACTTCGTCCCCTTCAGATACTATTGCCTGAATTGCCACGAAGAGTGCTTCCGTTG
The DNA here is from genome assembly GCF_040104525.1 of Pseudoalteromonas sp. XMcav11-Q. Lineage (NCBI taxonomy): Bacteria > Pseudomonadati > Pseudomonadota > Gammaproteobacteria > Alteromonadales > Pseudoalteromonadaceae > Pseudoalteromonas > Pseudoalteromonas sp. XMcav11-Q. The sequence goes on along the minus strand of NZ_JBECOX010000016.1, from coordinate 12,445 downwards.
CACCGGAGGTCACCGTGATCTGTTCTTGTCCTGAAACACTCACCTGATAACGACGCTCAATTAATGCCGCAACTTGTGCTTGCAAGCTCGGTATGCCGGCAGAAGGCGAATACTGATTTTGACCTTCGCCAACATAGTGACTCAATTGTGATTTGAGGTAATCAGGCGCATCAAACTCCGGAAAGCCTTGCGATAAGTTGATCGCACCATGCTCGTTCGCTAATGCCGTCATTTGGCTAAAGATACTAATTCCAACCTGAGGTAACTTACTTTTCACTGCAACACTCTCTTTCTTATGGTGCTAATCGTGAGTGGATGCTATCATTGCTCAAAATAGATGTATAGCCGTCCAAACGCATTTAATTTATAGGTGTTAACTATGCACACACAAGCCGCAAAACTCGCGCTTATCGACGCAGGAGCTTGGGTTGCTCAGCAAGGCTGGGTTCCCGCGACTGGTGGTAATTTCTCTATCAAAACAGACTCTGGCTTTGTTGTCACGGCCAGCGGCTTTGATAAAGGTAAATTAGCACCAGAACAATTTCTGGAATTAGACGCCACTGGCACCATCATTGCCGGTAGTGGCAAGCCTTCAGCCGAAACCGCATTGCACCTAAAATTATATGATTTATGTGCGGGTGCACAGTGTATATTACACACGCATTCCGTAGCTGCGACTGTGTTGTCGCGATTTATTCAAGGCGATCAATTTCAGATCCGTGGTTATGAAATGCAAAAGTCACTGTCTGGCATTCAATCCCATGAAGAAACCCTATCCATTGCTATTTTTGATAACGATCAGGATATAGAGCGACTAGCACAGCGGGTGGCGCAATCTCATCAAACTACACCAGTTGTACACGGTGTATTGATCCGAGGTCACGGGTTATACGCCGTGGGCCGCACAGTGCAAGAAACTCGTCGTCATATTGAGGGCTTAGAGTTTTTATTTGCCTGCGAATTAGAACGCATCAAATTGGAGGGGCGCCAATGATCAAAGCCATTTTAACAGATATTGAAGGGACAATTACCCGCATCTCCTTTGTTAAAGAGATACTATTCCCATATGCCGCTGCGCATTTACCGCAGTTTATTCGCGACCATCAGCATGACGCCGCCGTTGCCGAGCAAATTAGTGCCGTCAGAGCAGAATTGGATAATGCTGATGCAGACATTGATACCGTGATTGCCGCACTACTTGAGTGGATCGCCGCAGATAAAAAAATCACGCCATTAAAACAGCTACAGGGTCTCGTTTGGCAGTTTGGCTATACAAACGGCGATTTTACCGGACATTTGTATGAAGATGCCTACCAATTTTTAACACAACAAAAAGCGAACGGCCGCGACCTCTACGTGTATTCGTCGGGTTCAGTGAAAGCGCAGCAGCTACTGTTTGCGCACTCAGACTATGGTGATATTCGCCCGCTATTTAGCGACTACTTTGATACTAAAGTGGGTGCCAAGCAGGAAGTCTCGTCGTATCAGAACATTATTGCAGCCCTACCGTATGAAGCAGAGCAAATACTCTTTTTAAGCGATATCGTTGCCGAGCTAGACGCGGCAAAGGCCGCTGGCATGCAAACATTACAACTGTTTAGAGATGCACAAGCAACATCACCTGAACATCCAGTTATATCAAGCTTTGACCATTTTGATGAAGGGGCATTTTCATGAGTCAACTGACTATCTACCAGGTACAGAATCCAAGCCAAGCTTTACAACAAGAGCAAGACGCAAACATCATCGCATCTTTGCTCGCAGAGCAAGGCGTACGCTTTGAACAATGGCAGACTAGCACCGATATCACCGCTGAAATGTCACAAGACGACATTATTAATGCCTACCTGAGCGATATTGAAAGATTAAAGACGCAAGGCGGCTATCAAACTGTCGACGTGATTTCACTTGCAAAGGGCAACCCTAGTGCCTCGGAGTTGCGACAAAAGTTTCTTTTTGAGCATACTCATAGCGAAGATGAAGTACGTTTTTTTGTTAAAGGACAAGGGCTATTCTGCTTACACTTAAACGATAAGGTTTACCAAGTTTTATGTCAGCAAGGTGACCTAATCTCAGTACCAGAAAATACGCCTCATTGGTTCGATATGGGTAGCGATCCAGAATTTACCGCCATTCGCCTGTTCAATAATCAAGAGGGTTGGGTTGCAAAAAGCACGGACTCTGACATTGCAAAGCAGTTTCCCTTACTTGATTAATCCAAGTCTGAATACTCACAGTATTAACGAAGCACTGTGAGTACTTGCTTACTCATGCTAGGCTCACAACCTTCAACAAAATACACACCAAATTCCATCACCAGATTTTACCTCATGACTCATTTCAATATTTGTATTACAACAGCAAGTAAACCAACATGGCACTGACATAATAGGTAAACTCTTGAAGAGGCCTGACTTTCAATCTACGTTTCCGTTGATATGAACGTTTTCACTTATCAAAACTAAGTCCTTAAAATGCGCATACTCTCCCTAAAACGCGTTAACTTTTTGTACCTAACTGCAAGAAAGCCTCCTTATCAACTAATCGGCTCGACATTTGATTAAAATACAAAATTATTTAATTTCTTTGAGCGCGCTGATGAGTAAGTTTATTGATGTTTGCTGCTGATGCTGTTTCAAAAGTAAATACATCACCGTTATCGCTGTATACCCAAATAACACAGATTTATACATGTATGGAAAGTAGTTTAAAAATACAGAGAGAGCAAGATACAAGAAAACAAACCCCGTGACTTCAATTTTTTTCTTCCGTTCAACCTTATTTGCTTGTTCTAATTGCTTAATAATTTCATCTAATTCTATTGATTTCGATTCTTGTTTTTCCATAATAATACCTTTTAAAGTTTGATTCGCTTATTGCTTGGTTTAGGTTAAATAAGACGACACTATAGTTTAAAGCTCGGAAAGGCCGAAATAATTTCTTTGTATAGTATCGGGTTGCTATTTTGATACGCAGCAACCCTTTGTTTGTGACTTGATTCAATAGGGGCTCCCGCGTAGAGCAGCTGAGAGATATAGAAAAAGCTGTCATTCAAACTCATATTAATCCCAGCAGCTAACTCCATGGCACTTGCCCCATTTTCAACCTGCTCTAGTGCAAAGTCTAAGGCATCTAGCACATAGGGATCTGGCTTGACTGAAACCTTATGTCTCAGCAAATATGTCATGATTTTTGGAGTGCGTAATAAAACGGCATAGAGCAACGCATTGCGACCTAGTGGGTCAACAAAATGTAAATCCAAGTCATATTTAACGAGCGCCTTAATTAGTGGAAGGTTGTGCGTTCGCACTAAATTTAATATTGTTTGGGGACCTAGCTGTGCCCCTTTTTCAAGTAATCTAGTTATTTCATCGATACTGGCATTTGTCGAAATGGCCATGGTCAATAAAGCGTTTAGCATTTCTTGCTGCTCTATGTGCGCATTTTGTTCAGTCATATGATCTGCAGCTTGCTGCCAATTACCTTTTTGTGCCAGCGTAAAGGCTTCTGTGATCGCCTCTTGTAACTTGGCTTGCTTTGCCTTTTCTTCATCGCTTAACTGCGCTTGTTGTTCGGTGTGTCTCGCCAGCAAAGCTTTTAATTGTTCATAACGATAATTGTCTACTGCCATTTTGTTCAGCAAATCAGGTTCTTGCCCCAAAACACGGACTATCATGCTTGGATCAGTATTCTGTTCAGTGACTGTAGTAACCAAACTCTCAGCTGACTGTTTTATCTCTTTAACATTAACGGCCTGTAACTGCTCATTATTTAGCTGTTCATATGCGTGCTCACGATTAAATACTAGCTGTATTTTTGCTCGCCCGACAGAGTGAAAGCAGGGATGGGCTTTAGACAACTTTTCAGGAGCTACTATGTCTGATAAAACGGCGCGATATAATTTATCGACACCCGATTCAATCTCATCTTGCCATTCTGACGGTATTGCATTTTCTACGTGTTGAAGCTGGGTCTTATATTGCGCGAGAGTACCATCAGAGAGCCAGTGAAGAAGCCTCTTACTACTAAGTTCGTTCGAAGGGCGCACCCCATTTGCTAGTAATAAAAGAATGATAGACTCTACTTCATCAGCTTTGTCTGTAGGTGCTGGTGAGAGTAAATCGAGGGCATTATTCGAAAATGGGTCAGCAATTGCTGGACTTCCTTCTTTAAGCCAAAACGTAGTTAATTCAGAGTTAATTGCAGCAATAGCAACATTTGTTAGTGATGTATAATGCTCTAACTCATCGTCATACCAAACTTCACTCGGTGTTAGTCCGCTTGCATCGAGTAACTGGGCCATAAGGGTTGGAGCGATACCTAGTTGCGTGGCTGTAACCAAGTCTTGATATGTCACCAAAATACCGCTCGAGGTAAGCTCTGAAATAACGTTGGAATTGTCACCTTGAAGTTGCGTCAATATGAGACTCACAGGTGTGTCGTAGACAGAAACACGCTTGCTGGCTTGTATTTTATTTTGCTGATAGGCGGTTATTAACCCTTTGATGTCTTGACTTCTAAGGTAGGCCCAGAACATATCAGCCTGTCGCTGAGATAAAATACCATTAGCGTAGTGAGGGATTGCATCTACCGATTGGTAATACTTCGATTCAGGCCTTAGCATTCGACCTCTAAGTATACCTAGGCCCGCAGCTTTTGAAATATAATCTAGCTGGTTTTCGCCTAATCCCTGATGCTGCATAGAAGAAAATATATATTGAATACGCTGCTCAGCTAGAGCTTGCCAGCTTACCATATCATCAATATCACTTGCATAGTCATTACACATCACACTGATCGTTTCTTCCGGCTGAGTTGCAACACTTCCCAAGCTTGTATGCTGATATTGTCCAATGTTATTTGACTGCAACGGCTCACGAGTTATTACATTTTCCTCGATGTTGTCAAAGGCGAGGTATGTCCAATAAAGGCAGAGCAGTGCTAACAATGTAGCGCTTGCAATTAAAAGTGACTTTTTACTCAATATTTTGCTCCTTGCATTAATATATATCGTCAGCACTGGTACGATGTATAGGCGAAAAATGTGCTCCTATACATCACCTTTGCTATGCTCTAGCACACGTTTTTTCTGATTGGCAATTTTGCTTGAACAATAACTGCCTGCATTATGTATATCATGCTCTTTTGCCATGTTGCATGCTGTTGCTGAAACAACACCTGCCATCCCACCTGCACCTAAAGAGATACCGCCAGCAGCAATACCCAATACTCCAGAAGCACCAATACACGCATGATGTAATTGACTAATAGTGTATTTACGGTCCGCCACACAAGTTCCTTGAGAATCAATACCTGCTAAGCATTTCTTTCTTTTTTCTTCATCGGTTTTCTGTTTTGATGCCGTGCTTGCACCACCGCTACCACCACCCGAAGCGCCAGCGCTATTACTAGAGTTGCCCCCCTTCCCACGGATATAGTGTCCGCATTGGATCTGGCTTATGGCTTATGACCTATCACGTCAATTCTTTCTACGGCAGTGACATTTTGGGTAGCTACGAGCACTATAAAGCTCAATACAAGCGTTTTTATTTTCACCTTATTTACTTGTTACGGTTTGTATGTATTTGACTAACTTTTTATAGGCGTTATAAGCATCAAACTTGACACACCAATACCTATAATAATTGAGTGGGTCTTCAACAATAGAGAGATGTCATCACAAAAATACACTTATAAAGAAGAAAGTAAAACTTCCAAAAAAAAAACAAAATAACAATTACTTTCAACACCTTATTACAAAAAATCATGAGCAAATAACAAATTGGTAAGAACTTGATAATCGGGTTTAGAAATTAAAATTTTTATAAAGCAATTCAAAGCATGGAGTTAAATATAACAGCCCACTGTACTGCATTAACACATATTTTAACGACTTGGACTTTCACATCAATGAATAAGAAAAAAATAAAAATTTTTTAATAGAACTTATTAGGCTACCACTTACCGCTATATCAATAAAAATTATCAAAGTAAGTTATTTATCCCGACTTTAAGGCCAACTTGATTAATTAAGTACCCTATTATGAGGTGATAAAACATTGTCGATAACACGGCTACCGCGTCCTGTTGCCTCCAAAGTATCTACATCCATATAAGCAAGGCAAAATTTTTCTACTTAGTTGTTCTCAATCAGAAGTTTTTAACATAGTTAGCGTCAGGTTTGCTCCTTCAGATTGAGCAAGTATTAAGACAAATTGGTGTAACTCACAAATGCAACACTCTAACCAAAATAAAGCAACCAGCATCGTTTTTTAAATATAACGGTAATTGCTTAAGACCTATACGCTTTACGGTCGATAGTTTACCCATTACATCGTGAACTCGATATCTATCTCACTTGCGCATAAAATACTCACAACCTTCAACAAAATACACGCCTATATGGTTATCACGATAAGCGTGATTATATTTACCGAAGAAATCGCCTTGAAACTTAAATCCCGCGTCGTTCAACTCAAACAAAAGCTTATCCACAAGATCTCAAGACATTGTCAACGGTGAAAAAAGCAGAGGATTAGTGTGCATGCCGGTAGGAATTTCAGCCTCAGAGGACGATATAACTAAGCTATCTGTCGCATCAATAAACAATTGTTCAAACACCTGAGGGGGGCAACTTGCAACTATATGGATGTAGGTTTTTTGCGAGTGAATAGAGTGGCAGCTGCATAAGGCCAGTACAACCACACCGATAATGAACCATCCCTTCATTAGCTACTTTACCTTACTTCAAATTCTCTATAGTAAAGCAGCTTGTCCCTAAATCTGAAATGAAGGTTTTGTGACCATGCAATAATGGGAAACTATTAATTTCTAATGATATAAGCAATAACAGCTGAATATTATTTTGAAATCTTTGATAATATCGAAATTTGTATATCCGCCTTTTTGATTACTAACTTGGTATTTTCATGGTTCTTGAAGCAACACAATCAAAGTATATTGATATAGGATGTTGGCAACTTAATACGGCAACACAAACCATCAACAACAAACACGAGCGCAAAGAACTTGAGCCTCTGCTGTTTAAAACACTTATGTATCTCATTGGTAACCAAGAGCGGATCATTACGCGGCAGGAACTGGCTGAACATGTTTGGCAACTTAACTTTGTCGACGACAATACAATTAACCGAGTCATTTTCGAGTTAAGAAAGCAGTTGGCTTGTGATCTGCAACCTCAACCAACGATCAAAACCCACTATCGCAAAGGCTACAGTTTCACGATACCGGCACCTGAACCGATTGAGCTATCTAGTAAGACATCTGACACCACAGGAAACAGCGAAGCAAGCAAGTCTTACCGAGTGCGAATACTCTGTGGCACCTTAATTGCGCTCGCCGCTTTGATCACCGTGCTATATTTCGTCACAAAGCAAACTCTCCAGATAAAAAGTGCACCTCAGCCACAGCCATCCGCTGAGATTTTCCATAATCAAATACTATCTTGGTATCGAGGTCATCATGGCAAACTGTATAACTCACCGGATCAACGTTACCTAGCCTATAATTTTAAAGCTGATACCAATGAAGTTGGGGCGTTAGGGGAGGTGAGGCTCATGGATCTTACCACCCAACATGAAAGAGCACTTAGCCTGCCGAATGGCAGCAACATTTTAGGTTGGTCGGCTGACAGTACATGGGTTTATTACTTATACCGATCTGAAGGGGAAAACCCTATCTGCGAATACCGCCGCCACCAGTTATCTCCAAAAACAGGCGCTCATGACCAGTTACTCTTTCGCTGTTCTGGCGGCCTAATTAACGCACTGTTTGATTTTGGAAAAGACCATCTGATATACAGTCGACGAGGCTATTTAGACGTACCAAACCTAGGTGCGATTTATAGCTATAATATGGAAAAACAACAAGAAACTAGGATCACAACACCGAATAACCATGGTTTTGGGGATCAGCTTTTAGCAATTATCCCTGAGTCACACCAGCTAATTTTTACTCGTAATATCGGTGATAAAGTCGAGCTACTGGTGACCACTTCAACAGGGCAAAAGACCTTAAAATTGGCAGAGTTCCCGCATTTGCTATGGGCTGCGAACTGGAATACTAAACAAAAAAGTGTGCTGTGGTTTGATCACAACACCAGTGAAATCAAACGCTATTCCATGCAAAGCTTAACGGAGCTGCCTGCCGTAAAAGTTGCGGTCGAGCCCACCTCGTACATTTTGCCAATGTCAGAAAACCAATTGCTCATGACGACCTACGGCTACGACCATGACAGCTATGTCATCGATCTTAATACGGGTAAATCAACCCTCTTTGCCAAACCGAATATTTACGAAGTAATTATGGCTTACCTTGGGGATAATGAATTTGCCTACAATGATTCCATTTTCAAAGATGTGGAATCTTACGGGGTCATGCATATAGACTCAAGCCATCGATATTCACCCATAGCGGCATTAAGTTCGGGCTACTCCATTATCGACTCAGATCCAAGCAATCAGCAAATTCTCGTCAAACATGTCGCCAACAAACAAACTGAAGTGAGAGATTGGAAGTCTCTTGATGTGCTAATAACTCTGCCCGATAACGAACAGAATGGTGGTACTCGGCTTGGCGGAAATAAGGTTGCTCAACTGCGGGCTCACAAGGTAACTGATGACAAAATTATTGAGGTTACTTTTCTGAATGACAAAAATAACAAAATCATTACGGTTGATGACATCGTGAGTATTGATTGGTACGACGACCATCACCTAGTAACCTTATCAAGTAATCGGAATATTTCGTTACTGAATATAGAAACGGCTCAAGTGACCCCTTTGATATCCGGATCCGAGCTTGCAAACCGCACCAATGAAGTAAAAGTAAGACCAACGATCACCGCCTCCAATGGTGCAATCTACCTCTATAATCGGCAATACGTATATAAGCTTGACGCAAATCAACAAATAACAACCATCTTAGATATCAAAGCCAGCGTGAATGCCGAATCTAGCATTTACTACCTTGATGCTCATGCTGACAAGTTACTGATTTCTTACCTCACGAGATACCACAATGAGATAAAGTTATATCACCGCTAAACAGGTAAAGCTTACCGACCGATAGGCTTATAACGAAAAATGGCGAGCTCTATAAGCTCGCCATGGTTGGGATCCTTTCGATTACACTAACCTACTGAATAGTCAGTTGCTTTACAGTGAAGCCTTTACCCTCAAGCTGCTTGCTTAGCGTGTTGGTGTCACCAACTACAACATAAGTCATCTCGGCTGGAGTAAAGTACTTGCTCGCCAGCTGATTAAGCTCTTTTTTGCCAACTGTTTCAATTGTTTTAGCTCGGACATCAACAATATCAGCATCAACATTATGGGCATGCATCATCGCAAAGAAGTTTAATTTTGCCGCTGGTGTTTCGTATTTCAGCGCATCTCTTTGCGCGATCGAATTTCTTGTGAATTGAATTTCTTCATCAGTTAATCCGTGCTCACTAATCTTGCTAAGCTCTTGTTGGATTTCTGTCAGCGCATCAGCAACGTTTGCTGCATTAATGCCTGAAGCGAGGACAAACTGACCGGCATCACCATATCCAGAGAAGTGTCCTCCGATACCATATGTATATCCTTTGCTTTCACGCAGGTTTTGATTCACTCGACTGTTAAAGCTGCCGGAGAAGGCAAAGTTCATGATTTGACTTTTAAAATGCTCCGCAGCTAAATCTTCCGCAGCGGCATGGCGAGCAACACGGATCTGGACCTGAGGTGCATTCTCTTTATGTACCAAATACACGATATTACTATCGAGGGGAGCAAATTTAGGAAGCGCCATGTCCAGCTCACCTTTTCCTTGCCACTGTGATAGTGCACTAGTTAATGCCGACACCAATTTCGACTGTGCAACATCGGATACAATTGATAATTTACTACCTTGTGGACGTATCTGCTGCGCATAAAATGATTTAACATCTGCAAGTTCAATAGTCGCAAGCTCTGCTTGAGACGGCAACCAAGGTTTACTGTAGTTTCCTTCTTGATACATCACCTGAGATAATGCGCTATCTGCCAGAAATTTTGCGCTATCGCGTTCAGATTTACTATATTCTGAAACCATGCTTTTAACTCGCGCGAAGTCCGACTCCGAAAACTTTGGTTGTAACAACTTTTCTGACAAGATATCTAGTGTCGCGGTTAAGTTCTTACTTAATGTGGATAGCTTAACCTCAATATATTCAGACTTCGCTTCGAATGCGATCTCAGCACCTAATTTTGCCAATTGCTGTGCCAGCTCTGACGGCGTACTCTGTGTTGTAGCTTGACCCAACATTTCCACCGTTAAAAGTGCGACCCCTGCTTTATTTTCAGGGTCATATAAACGACCAGCAGGGATCTGAAGTAGCAATGTTGTGGTTGGCGTTTCGGTATCAAACGCTCCTAATACGTCTATGCCATTATCAGTTTTAACTTGCCATAAGTCTGGCAATGTAATTGCTTTTGCAACACCTGCCTGCGGTTTAATGCTGCGGTCAAAACTATCAGTAATCGAGGGAAGTTGTACTTCGTCTCGTACTTCCTCAGTTGCTTTAGGCTCATAAAACTTCGGCGTATAGTTGTCTTGCTGCGCGATAAGTTCTGGCTTTCCTTTTGGTACAATACTCAATACAACATTCGCCTTATTAGCAACATATTGCTCAAATACACGTTTTATATCTCCAACTTTCAAAGCTTTAACATTTTTAAGCTGTTGAGTTAGGAAACCTGGATTCTCATGGAAAGTCTCAAATTTAGCCAGCATAGAAACTTTACCCTCCACGCTCTGCAGCGCTCTCACAATCTCTGCTTCTCTTTTAGTGATAAAAAGATCAACATCTTCTTGGGTAATTTTATTTTGAATATAATCTGCAACTAACTCATCAATGCGCTTATCTAAGCTAGTCAGTGTCTCACCACTCACCGGATGAGGAAGTGCACCAAAAGCCATTTGACAAGATAGTTCAAAGCATTGATGCCATGCAAATGCCGCTACCGCTTTTTGTGTATCAACCAATTCGCGATATAACACTGAGCTTTCACCTTGCCCTGCAAAATAACCAATCGCATCTAACGCAGCTTCATCTTTATGCCCCATATAAACCGTTGAGTACACTTTTCTAAGCATCGGTAGTGATACATTATCTTCATAAGAAACGTAACGAGACTCAACTAATGTACCGGGTTGCTTTGCAGCATCTGAAACAGTCTCCCCTTTTGGAATAGAGCCAAAGTACTTCTGTACAAGTGGTAAAACCTCATCTGGAGTTACAGCACCACCAATAGTCAACGTCGCATTATTAGGCCCATACCAACGTTTAAAAAAAGCTTTCAAATCATTTGAATTCGCACGATTTAAATCAGACATATAGCCAATCGGCATCCATGAATAGGGGTGACCATAGTCATATAGCGCTTGGTGCAGCTTTTCTAAAGCTTGCCCATAAGGGACGTTGTCGTATCGCATCATGCGCTCATTTTTTACCGCGGCGCGTTGTATCTCAAACTTTTCTTGAGTAATACCTTGAGCAAAGAATCCCATACGGTCCGCTTCTAACCAAAGCATCTTCTCCAATTGATTTACTGGCACTGTTTGGAAGTAATTTGTTCTGTCTGTACTGGTTGTTGCATTTAACTTACCACCTGCTTCCGTCACTATTTTAAAGTGCTCTTCGTCAGCTACATGCTTTGATCCCTGGAACATCATATGCTCAAATAAATGTGCAAATCCTGATTTGCCCATTTCTTCACGTGCAGATCCAACATGGTAAGTTACATCTACATGAACTAATGGGTCTGAATGATCTTCATGAAGAATAACTGTCAAACCGTTATCGAGTTCAAACTTTTGATAAGCGATCCCAATATCACCGCCCTCAATGTTTTTTTGTTCCACTAATGTTGCACCAGCGTACTTTGACGCATCAGAAGATTGAAATTGACTACAACCGTTCAATGTTGCGGCCATTATGACTGCGATTGCAACTTTGTTTAAAAGCATAAAAAATCCTTACATTTATTTTATAATTTGGCGTTTATCTCGTATGGAACAAAGCTAGAAGCGTTCAGCGTTCCCCGTTGTTGGCGACAAGATTACAAGCCAAAGAAATTTAAGTCGCTTATCGAGTCATCATGAATTTATTTATTTTTATTAGCTCTAAAATCAAATAGTTATAAATATAATGAAATTATTTTTAGCCTTTGGAACAACAAATAGTGAAGTGTTAGATAACGATAACAATGCGAATATGTCGTTTTATACCTACAGCATTTGTAACTCCACCCTATTTAGTACAGCTATTTCGTAGAATTCTATGCAGCCTCAAGGTAACCAACCGGTGTCATATCACCAAGTGAATCATGAGGTCGCTCATAATTATAAATATCTAACCACTCATCAGTGATTTCACGTACTTCTTGCAGTGACTCAAACAAGTATA
>NZ_JBECOX010000015.1:0-103862 GCF_040104525.1 Pseudoalteromonas sp. XMcav11-Q | reverse complement strand
GGAAGTGCTGTGAGGCATTAAGCTAACTCGTACTAATTACCCGAGAGGCTTAACCATACAACGCCAAAGTGGTTTATAAGCGACAGAAGTTAATAGACTAAAGTAGACAAAGAATTTAATCGCTTTTTCCAGATTTACATTGATGAAGGAGACTTCATTGATGAACAGAATTTCCTGGTGACTATAGCGTTTTGGACCCACCTGACCCCATGCCGAACTCAGAAGTGAAACAAAACAGCGTCGATGATAGTGTGGATCACCCATGTGAAAGTAGAACATCGCCAGGGCCAAATAAGAGAAACCCGTTGCAGCAATGCGACGGGTTTTTTGCTGTTTGGGGTAAAGTACTTCCATATAGCATCTCCCCTTCGCGCGTCCTTGCGCTCGCTTCCTCGAACTGCGAAGCGGTGCTTCGGTTTCTCGTCACCCAAACTCAGAAGTGAAACAAAACAGCCAAAGGGTCGGCCCCGGTCAATGATAGTGTGGATCACCCATGTGACTCTCTATTTAAAAAATGAGAACATCCTACTTCGTAGCGAGCTAGGGCCAAATAATACCATTCCGTAATGATTTGTGATCTAATTGTATTTATTTTCCAACTGACAAATAAACTTTGAATACTCATACTTCTGCCGAACTTTTCAAGTTAGCTAAATCAGAAAAAGACGCGCGTAAAAAGATCCGTTATTTAGCGGTCGCGCACTACCGTGATAACCACAATAAAACGCAAATTGCTGCCATGCTGAATGTCAGCAGAAGAATGGTAAATGAGTGGGTAAAGCGCTACCTTAATGAGGGGCTCACTGGCCTTGACGCTAAAAAACCTATCGGTAAACGTTGTTATCTAAACGATGCGCAGCAGAAACAACTTTGCCAGTATATTGAAAAATACAGTCAAAATGACAACGGTGGTAGACTGACGGGGTATCGTATAAAACAATACATTGAAGATGAATTTAACGTCTCTTACCACCCTAATGCGATTTATAAATTATTGGAAAAATTAGGCTTTAGCTGGATAACTAGCCGCTCTCGCCACCCGAAACAGTCCGAACAAGTTCAGCAGGACTTTAAAAAAACTGCAAACGGAATTGATCAAAACGATCCCGCTATTTATCAACCTGAATGACGTGGATATCTGGTTTCAAGACGAGGCCAGATTTGGTCAGCAAAACACCACGACACGCCTTTGGGCAAAAAAGGGAACTCGGCCTAAAGCAGTCAAACAACAACAGTTTGATTATGCTTATCTATTTGGCGCTGTTTGCCCAAGCACGGGGCAGACTGAAGCACTCATCACACCATGGGTAAATATGAGTGTTATGAAACAGCACTTGCAACAAATATCTGAGAAGACAGCATCTGGACGGCATGCTGTTGTGTTAATGGACGGTGCAGGATGGCACCAGGGATCACTGATAACTGATATTGATAATGTCTCCATTATCAAACTCCCTCCTTATTCACCAGAGCTAAACCCAATAGAGCAAGTATGGAGTTGGCTGCGTCAGCATCATTTAGCGAATCGTTGTTTCAAAGGTTATGAAGATATTGTTGAGAGTTGTAGTGAGGCTTGGAATGACTTTGTATCATGTACAAAACGAGTGGTTAAAATGTGTCAACGTGACTGGATAGAGGTGGGAAAAAGTTAAGATGGATTGGTATAAGAGGTTGATGAAAAGCGTTCATCCATGAACTTTCGAACATCCATGTACATCAAAACCCGTTGCAGAGATGCGACGGGTTTTTTGCTATGTGTGATTTAAAAACCTCGCGAGGTAAACTCGCTCCTATCACAGTATAGGCACAGTGCAACATGGTAGGAGGTGGTTCACCCGCCGATGGGTTGTAATGAAGTTCCGGCAAAAAACCATGTACATCAAAACCCGTTGTAGCAATGCAACGGTGGGGTATAGAGAGTCACGCGAGGTGAGCTCGAGCCCACCATATACATTGCTAGGGTGTGAAAAAACTCCAGGCGATAAAACGGCTTGTCTTATTACCTTGCTCCATCTCGATCACTTTTACTTGCTCTGCAGCGAACTGTTTAAGTTGCTGTTTAAGTGGTTTGACGTTGTCTTTATTAGAGATAAGGGAAGTAAACCAATAAACTTGCTCTTTGAAAGTGACACTCTCAGAGATCATATCCAGTATAAAACGCTTTTCTCCCCCTTCACACCATAACTCTTGAGCTTGGCCGCCAAAATTTAGCGAGGCTTGTGGTGCTCGGTTAAGGTTTTTCCACTTTCTTTGCGTGCCCTTGTTTGCATCTGCTTCACTGGAATGGAAGGGCGGGTTACACATTGAAAAATGATAAAACTGGTTTGCTTTTATTATTGTTTTAAAAAAGTGATTAGGCTGCTTTTGTTGCATCACTTTTACCGGCAACTTATTTAGTTCTGCGATGGTTTTGGCACACTTCACAGCAAGAGGATTGATGTCAGAGGCCACAAAGCGCCAGTTATATTCTCTTGATCCCAAGATGGGATAGATCAAATTGGCACCAGTGCCAATATCTACGCCTTGCACCTTATCTGGCAAGTTACTTTCATCTAACAGATCTTTCAACGCATGGATATAGTCTGCTCTGCCTGGAACCGGCGGGCATAAAAATTGTGCGGGGATATCCCAAACTTGTATATCGTAGTCTGATTTAAGCAATGCTTTATTTAACAGTTTTACGGCATCTGGATTAGTGAAGTCGATGCTTTTTATGCCATCAGCTCGGTTGTAAGTAAAATTCTTTAAAGCGGGTTCAATCGCTATAAGCTTGTCTAGATCATAGCCTGAATTATGCTTGTTTCTTGGGTGCACAGGATTCTTCGAATAAATAAAAAGGATTATAACACTTTTAATCGAACGCTTAAGTCTTGAATACTGGCTTTATCTTAGAGGCATATCAACCCTTTTATTTGCTTCGTTTAAGAGTTTACTTATCAATCAGTCAACTGGTACGATGAGGTTAGTGTTAAAAGAATAAAAACAAAGAAATGATAGAGCAAAAATCACTATTAGTAGATATAGCAGATGGACATAAACTCCACCTCAGATATATAGCAAAACCGGATAGTAGCGGCCCCGCTGTGTTTTTTATGCATGGTGCGGTTGAAAATGGCAAAATTTTTTATACTGAAAGTAATAAAGGGCTAGCGCCTTTTTTAGCTGAACACGGCTATCGCTGTTTTGTTGGTGATCTTCGTGGGCGAGGAGAGAGCATACCTAAAATCGACGCTGAAGCGGATTATGGTCAAACTGAATCAATCTTGCACGAAATCCCTGAAATGCTGAATTTTATCGAACGATATACCGGATCTAGAGCACAATATTGGATTGCGCATTCTTGGGGAGGAGTATTGATGAATAGTGTTTTTGCACGCTTTCCTGAAGAAATTCAGCATGTTAAAGCATGTGTTTATTTTGGCTCTAAGCGTAGTTTACATAACAATCACCCGAGCAAATTACTTAAAGCAAACCTGATATGGTTTAACGTTGCGCACTATTATTCGAAAAAGCATGGGTACTTACCTGCGAAGAGACTTGGTTGGGGAAGTGATGATGAGTCTTTAAAGTCACATGCACAAAGCGCTGACTGGGCACAGAAGCACCCATGGGTTGACTCGGATGACGGTTTTAATTATGCCGCGGTATTACAAGACATGACGTTGCCTCCAATCTTGCACATTGCTGGCGTTAAAGATAAAGCACTGGCACAACCTGTCGATATTCAAGCGTTTATTCGTGAATCTGGAAAGGGGATACAAGAACTCAGAATTTATGGAAAAAAGCACGGCCATCGGCACAATTATGGGCACATAGACATGTTAACCCATAAACATGCACGTGATGATCAGTTTAAAGATTTGCTGGCGTGGTTTGATCGCTTTGTGGTTGAGCAATCATCTTCTCAATAAATGCTTCATAGCGCTGCCACTTTTCCAGTGGCTGCGTACTGATTGGCTTTCTGACCTGCGCCTTACTTAGGGTATGCACCGGCTTTTTAGATTTGTGAAACTCCAAGCATTCAGGTTCGTATTTTTGATATAAAAAGCTCAAGCATTGTTTAAGGGACTTTTCAGGCTCTGCAATAAGTTGTTCGTAACTGAGCGTAAAAATATCTCTTTTCATAAATTGGTTAAAATGTGACATCAAGTCGCTTTGCGCTTGCGCATACAAGGCAAATTCACTTAAAGAGCAAAAGTAGGGCTCGCTTTCGGCGAAATGATTACTGTAGACCGACCAGGCTGTTGCATTGAGGTTGCGAGTTAAATGTATAATTCGCGCCTCAGGGAAGAGCTTGTGGATTAAGCCCAGATTTTGAAAATTAGCTGGAAGTTTATTGATCACCACTTCTTCCGGCAATCGATGTCGCTTTATCTCGTCGACATAGAGTATGCGGCAATGATCTAACATAGAGTTACTTAGTTGGTCTAAACAACCTGGGAACTCTGCATTATTGCGTTTACTGAGGTAAGGGACAATTTTATCGCTGATCACGGTATTCTCGCCTAGTGTACCAACATGTGAATGTTGCACTAGCATTTGTTCTAGGAGAGTCGAGCCAGTTCTTGGCAAACCAACAATAAAAACAGGGGTAAATGTTGTCTTAACCTTATCACTAGGTTTATCAAAAAACGCTTTGCCACAATACTTTTTGATTGATTCAAAAAATGGCAGCATGTCTACAGTACGAAACTCGCTCATCAGCAGCTGTGTATCATTCGCTAAAGCATAGTTATCTTGGGCTGCATTAAAGTTACCTAATTGTTCATGACACTTAGCTAGAGCATAGTGGACCACGGCTTTTAGTCTCGGTGCTTCAAACTCATTTTCCAATTTTTCTAAAATTGCTAAATATGTAGGTAATTCTTTGGCTGAGGACATTTGTACCAGTTCGTACAGCATAAAGGCAGTCACTGTACTATGAGGACAATCTAACCCCGCTTTAAAGACATTTTTGGCTTGTTCAATAAAGCCATAGTCCAGATAAAATTGACCGAGTTGGTAATGGGCTTGGGCATTATGTTTTGCCACGCTTAAGGTGTATTCAAGTACGGTTTTTGCGTCAACCGGTGAACCTACGGCTAAAAATGCATCGGCCAATGCGAAGAGCGGCTCAAGCATTTTTGGTAAATGTTCGCAGGCTCTTTTTAAATAGTAGATTGCGTTATCATACTGCTCTAAACGCATGCAAATGCGGCCTAGACCAAATAGAGCTGGACCGTTGTTAGGTGACTGTTTTAGTACAGACTTGTACATAAACTCAGCTTCTCTAAGCTTGTTTTCGGCTAATAATTCGTTGGCTCGCTTTAATAACAACATGTTTGTATTCAAAATTAACTGCTTTGTTATATAGGATAAAAATAAAAAGGCGAAATAGCTAATGCTAGTTCGCCTTTGTTTCTGGGTTACAGTAAAAGTTAGAACGTATAGGTTGCTTTCACATAGTAGAAACCACCATTAATACCGTATGGTGAAGTTTCATAGTATTTGCCACCCCAGTTGTTATTTGGGATACCTGTAGCGTCAAAGAAGTCTAGTTCTTCAGCATCTTGGTCAAAGATATTATTTGCACCAACAGATAGACTGATCGAATCTGTTGCAAAGTAGGTAAGCTCTGCATCAAATGTGATTGTCGCGTCCGCTGTTTTTGCTGTTGCATCATAATCGACGTGAACGCCTTGGTATTCGCCAAAGTAGTTCATACGAACAAAACCTGAGAAGTTATCCCATTGCTGAGCCCAAGTTAATGTGCCTCTGTGCTTCGGTAAGTCGTTTTCTAAACGAGATACCTTGAAGTCACCTGTGATAGCAGAGAAGCGGTCTACTTCGGTTTCATTCCAGTTGTATGCGGCACTGAATGTTGCATAACCACCCAGCATATCCATAGAATAGTTACCAACTAAGTCGATACCTTGAGTCGTGGTATCGAAGTCGTTAGTGAAGAAGCTCACCTGCGCTAAGTTATCAACGTTAGGAACACCCGCCGCTTTAAGGGCTGCTTTGTCAGCATCACTTAAAACGATTTTTTCAGACTGGCTTAGACGGTCAGTTACTTCAATGTTGTAGTAATCTAACGTAATAAATAAGTCGCCAGAGCGATATACCGCACCTAGTGTGTAACTTTCTGACTCTTCAGGAGTCAATTCAGTACCACCAAGCTGCTCTGAAACAGGGTTTGTTGGTGGTAATAGTGCTGAATCTACCAATACACCACTGCTTAAGTTTGTCTGCACGTTAGACACGTTAGCTTGACCTACCGTTGGCGCGCGGAAACCGGTACTGATTGAACCACGAACCGAGAAGTCTTCGGTAACATGATATTGACCCGTGATCTTAAAGTTTGTAGTCGAACCAAATGAATCGTAATCTTCGTAACGAAGCGCCCATCCCATCATAAACTCTTCAGTAAATGGGGTCTCGATATCCACATAAGCAGCATAGTTACGACGAGTGTATTCTCCTGCTGCAGAAGGTTTGAAGCCTGGGAAACCATTTGAACCTATCCCAAAGCCTTGCTCAGTCAGTGGCCCTGCAATAAATGATGCTTCATCACCTGAAAGTACTTCAAATGTTTCTTCATGCCACTCAAGACCTGCTGCAACGTTTACATCGTAAGCTAGGTCAAAGTCATAGCCTTTTGACACGTCAAAGTTAAAATTCTTTTCCAGTTGGATGTATTTACCTGGGCTGAAGTCCATAGGCGTATCTGCGCCAAGTGAAGCGTTTACCGTGTTAGTGATGAAGTAACGTGATTCGTTACGACCAACCGAGCCACTTAAGTCCCAGTAACCCCCCTCCAAAAAGCCGTCTTTAAACTCACCTTCAACGCCGATAGTTAGAGAGGTATCAGTGATGTTACCACCAAAGTTCGGCGTGAAACCTCCAGGTAAAATTTCATTAAAGGCAAAACAGTTTCTACCTAACTCGGTATCAGCAGCAATTAATTGATACGCTGGGATGTTCGCTACATTTTTATCCGTCAAGTTAACTACCGGACATTCGATACCCACACCTACACCATCTAAGTCTCCCACTAACAGCGTTTCACCACCGTCGTTAGAGTATACACCAGGACGGGTTTGTGGATTTCGATAATAGAATCCGCCTTTAACGTCTCGCTCGGAGTAGTTGCCAAACATATAGAATCGAGCATTGTCAGTGACATCTACGCCAACATTACCGAAGATACTTATATCATCTTTAATTTCTGGCGCACCCCAGATCTGCGCTGGGTCACCAACTCCTTCAACTCCGGCACCAATGTAAGCTGCTGCATCAGGACGCTGAACACTGCGGCTAGTCGCATCCGCTTCTTTGTACTGAAAGCTTAAGTTAGCAAATCCATCATCCGTAAATGGCAAACCTACGTTACCTTCGATAACCGTCGTGTCGCCGTCACCTTCGTAGTATTCACCTTGACGAATAGAGAACGAGCCCCCTTCGCTAGCGTCTTTAAGTACAAAGTTCATTACACCCGCGATTGCATCTGAACCGTACTGCGCGGCAGCACCGTCGCGAAGTACCTCCACCTGTTTGAGCGCGATACTAGGGATCACTGAAATATCAGGACCTTGAGCACCGTCGTTAATACCGCCACCTAAAAAAGCAATAACCGATGAACGGTGGCGACGCTTACCATTTAACAAAATCAGCGTACTGTCCGCAGGCAATCCGCGTAAGTTAGCTGGCCTTACTAGAGTCGCTGCATCACTGATTGGGTTTGCATGTACGTTCAAAGATGGTACAGATCCTTTCAGTAATTCCAGCATGTCAGAGCCCGCAGCTTTCGACATATCTTCAGCACCGATGATGTCAATTGGTACTGGTGACTCGCCTACAGAGCGAGGAGCAGCCCGGGAGCCAACTACCGCGATTTTTTCAATTTTTTCATCTGCTTTTGCTTGGTTGGCTTCTTCAGCCATTGCGGTGGTAGTAAGAAGTGAGGTTGTTGCTGCTGAAGCGAGCGCGAAGCGAATTGCACGGCGCACCGTGTTACTTTTTAGTTTCATCCTGTTTCCCCAGTTGATTGTTGTTGTCATACCAATAAAAAAGGCCATTTATAATATTTTTACCTTTAATACACATATAATTTAATTTGCTATGTGTTGGCAAGCGCTTTTTTAAAATTAGCAGTGATTTCTGAAACTGCAACTTTCTTAATAACTTTTTGTTTAGGCTAAGAAGAATTGCAAAGGTTGAATGATAAGTTATTGTTGAAGATGAACTTTTGGACGGTTTAACTAGTTTTGAAGAGAAACACCCTGTTGCTTATAATTTGTTGTTACAAAGTTTAGCGAGATTACGGAAATTTCATTATTCAGTTTTTGTAGATTAATTGAGCAATGCTAGGTGCTAGTCTTTGTGTGAGTGATTATTGTACAGTTTTGTGTGGTAATTGAGGTTGATTTTGTTCTAGTTCGTTGTTTTGCACACTTTACGTATAACTTTACTCGTTAGAATAGCTAATTTGTACCAATGGCTAATAGCTAAAGTGCTAAAAATTTTGATAGACTCTGGACAACACTATCTTTGAGTTTATTAATGAAACTGATCAAAGTTGTCCATAAAGCACCGATGCGCGTTGCTCGGATCAGTAAACGCAGACAGCAAATAAGATTGCGCAGAGCAATGATTGCGCTCAAATGCGCACTGGAACAAGAGAAACAAGAAACGAAAGAAATGCTTGAGATATACAAGCGATATACTTTGGGGCGAGCGCATAAGGCTGAGCTAAAAACAGCAAACGCCCAACTTGTGGATATTCTCAAAGGATTAGGATTGGGTGTGTTTGCCGTTTTACCTTTTGCCCCCATTACCATTCCGATAATCGTAAAGGTCGGTCAATTAGTGGGCGTGGATGTTTTGCCTAGCTCATTCAACTTGAAAAAAAAGCCAACAAAAACCGAGGAACAGTGAATTTTCTTTTTAGCCTTGGTAATCTAAGTACGAACATAATAAATTTGAGGCCTACATGAACAACCTACTCGTTCACTCTGCGAAGGGTACACCCATTTCTATCTTCTCTGCTGCAGAATTAGCGTCATGGCAAGCGCAGCAGTCAAGTACGACACAGCTTTTCGTAAAAACCGCACAACTTCAATCGCAAAAAAATATTCTTATTCCGAATGCTGATTCTGGAGAAGTAGAGCGAGTTATTGTTATTGCTGAAGACGATGATTTTTGGCTATTGGGCGATCTTGCAAAGCAGTTACCAAAAGGTACTTATTTTATTGATATCGCTTCTGAGCAAGTTGAGAGCCACGCTATTGCGTTTTTACTGGGGGCGTATCAATTTTCTGCTTATAAAGAATTACCAGCGATTGTCGCAAAGCTTGCTATCGAAGATGCTGATATATATGCCAAAGTAAAAGCGGCTGTCGAGTCTATTAATCTTGCAAGAGATCTAGTAAACACACCGGCTGCCGATATGATGCCTCAGCACATGGCTGAAGTAATGGAAGAACTTGCCGAGCAATATGGCGCATCATTTGAACAAATCATTGGTGATGAGTTATTAGAGCAAAACTACCCAACAATCCACATGGTGGGCCGTGCGAGTGACAATGCTCCGCGTTTGCTTGACTTACGTTGGGGTAATGAAAACCACGCAAAACTTACGTTAGTTGGTAAAGGCGTATGTTTTGACTCTGGTGGTCTGGACTTAAAACCTGCGTCTGGAATGCGTAATATGAAAAAAGACATGGGCGGAGCGGCTCATGTTATCGCGTTGGCCAATATGATTATGGCGGCAAAACTGCCTGTAAGATTACGCGTACTTATCCCAGCGGTAGAAAATGCGGTTTCTCGCAATGCCTTTAGGCCAGGTGATGTGATCAAAACACGTAAAGGTATTACGGTTGAAATTGACAATACCGATGCCGAAGGACGCTTGGTTTTATGTGACGCATTGGCAGAAGCGCAAACAGAAGCGCCTGAGCTATTGATAGATTTTGCAACCTTGACTGGTGCGTGTCGCGTTGCACTTGGCACTGAACTGCCTGGTTTTTATTCTACAGATCAAGCGATTGCTTCTGAGCTAATGGAAATTGGTCTGGGTAATTCGGATCCTATTTGGCAACTGCCTTTGTTTGATCAGTATAAGGCGCTGTTCAAGAGCGATATCGCCGATATTGCTAACTGTGGTTCGACGCCGTTTGGTGGTTCAATAACAGCTGCACTGTATCTAAAAGAATTTGTTGAGCCAGCCACGACACCTTGGCTACATTTTGATGTGATGGCTTGGAACGTGAGAGCGTTACCGGGTAGACCTGTTGGTGGTGAAGCATTGGGTCTTAGAACCATGTTTAGTTATCTTGAGAAAAAGTTCAGCTAATCACAATCACAGAGCCTGAAATCTATGAAAAACCCAGCTACGTAAGCTGGGCTTTTAGTTTGTCTAATAACCGAATTGGTATAATTAATTTTAGATTAGTTTTACTGCTTTTCAGGAATGTTTTCTAAGATCCCTTTCATTTGCTGCCAATATAGGCCAACGCTTGAAATTTCTACTTTTTCCTCGGGAGAGTGTGGAAATTTGATGGTTGGACCAAAAGAAATCATATCCATGTTCGGGTAAGGTTCTTTGAACAAACCACATTCAAGACCAGCATGAATAACCATAATATGTGGCTTTTCACCGTAGATTGATTCATACATATCACGGAAAATAGCTAATACTTCTGAGCTTGGATCAGGTTTCCAGCCTGGGTAAGCACCACTAAATTCAATGTCTGCTTGTGTCAGCTCAGCCAGTGAACGCAACATACCCTCGACATCACTGCGACCAGAATCAATTAATGAACGGATCAAACATAGGACTTCTAAACTGTTATCTGTAGTAGAAATTACACCCATATTAAGTGAGGTTTCAACAACACCTGGAATATCGTCGCTCATGCGTACAACACCATTAGGGCAAGCATTGAGAAGCGCTAATACTTTGCTTTCAGAAGCTTGGCTCATTGGCAACGTGGTACTTTTTGAGGTGCTGAGCGCAAATGTGATCCCGGTTTCTATGGCACATAATTCTTGCTTAATGATGGTTTCATAAGCTTCAATCAGCGCCTGGAACTCGCTTATTTGCGTTTCATCAAAACTAATGACAGCGTATGCTTCGCGCGGAATTGCATTGCGTAGGGAGCCGCCTCTGATCTCGATAAGTCTTAGATCAAAGTCTGCGATATGATGCTTTAAGAATCTTGCGAGCAATTTATTAGCGTTTGCACGACCAGTGTGAATGTCGACGCCAGAGTGTCCGCCGCGTAAGCCTTTTAGAGACAGCTCAAAGATTTGATGGTGTTTAGGTAACGCTTCTCGCACGAGTTGTAGAGTTAAGGATGCATCTACACCACCTGCGCAACCCATATAGATTTCGCCTTCTTGCTCTGAATCGGTGTTGAGCAGAATTTCTCCTTCTAACCAGCCAGATTGCAAACCAAACGCGCCGCTCATGCCTGCTTCTTCATCAACGGTTAGTAACACCTCAAGTGGACCGTGTTTGATATCGTCAGCGTCTAATACGGCCAAACATGATGCCATGCCGATACCATTGTCTGCACCTAATGTAGTGCCAGTTGCAGTTACCCAATCATTATCAACATATGGCTTGATTGGATCGGTAACGAAGTCGTGTGCTGTATCGTCATTCTTTTGTGGCACCATATCAATGTGTGCTTGTAGTACAACAGGCTTACGATTTTCCATGCCACTTGTTGCAGCTTTTTTGATGAACACATTACCAGTGTTATCACGACGTACGTCTAAATTTTTGCTTTTAGCCCAGTCAACAATAAAGCTTGCTAGCGCTTCTTCGTGTTTTGAAGGGTGGGGAATGGCACAAATTTGGTCAAAAAACTTCCAAATTGCTTGTGGTTCTAATTGACTGATCTCGGTATGCGCTTTGAGCACAATAAACTCCTTGGATGAGCGATAATAATATTGCAATATTACCACCCACCCAAGGGCAAGATCGAGCAATTAACCTTAATTCGGGAGAGTAGGTTAGTTATTGAGCTTGACTCGCGGCCACTGCTGGTGCAATCAACTCAAGACCTGTTTTATCGCAATCAGGTAAACGTGCATCCGACATCGCAATTGGGGTCGTTCTTTCTCCCCATTTTAAATAGCTCGCAGCCCAGGTTAATCCAGCGCCAAATGCCGCCGACATAATATTAGCGTGTGGCTTAATAAGACCACTTTCGACAGCTTCACACAGTGCAATTGCAATTGTTGCAGCTGAGGTATTACCGTACTTGTCGATATTGACCATGACTTTATCATCTGAAATTTCCAAACGATTTTGGATCGCTTGAATGATACGAAGATTTGCCTGGTGCGGGATAAGTACATCAATGTCTTCTAGTGATAGCTGTGCTTGGTTGAGTACATCATCACATGCTTCACTCATACCTTTTACAGCACGCTTGAAGATTTCACGTCCCTCAAAAGAGAGGTCAGAAGGTCCGGTGCCTGCACAGCGGTCCATATCGGTACCATAGTTTGGAATGTGTAATATACTTCTGTCAGTGCTATCACAGCCAGTTTTGGTGCCTAATAGGCCGGTTGGTTCCTCACTTGCTTCAAGCACGACAGCACCAGCACCGTCGCCAAATAATACCGCGCTGTCGCGCTTTGCCCAGTTTACATACCAAGTCATACGCTCAGCTGCAACAATGACTGCTCTTTTAATCATACCGGCTTGGATCTGTGCGGTGGCATTTTGTAATGCATACAAAAAGCCCGAACAGGCCGCATTGGTATCACATGCTGCAGCACCCACGGCTCCAATATTCTTTTGTACTAAAGAAGCTGTATTTGCCACCATAGTTGACGGGGTGCAGGTTGCAAGTAGAACAAGATCGATGTCTTTACCTTCAAGTCCTGCACATGCCAAAGCGTGTTGGCTTGCAACCGTTGCAAGTTCGGCAGTGCTAACATGACTAACGCGTCTGGATTTTATACCTGTTCTTGTACTTATCCATTCATCATTGGTATCAACGATGGTGCTAATTTCATCATTACTGATGCTCGCTGGTGGAATGCACTTACCCCAGCCCGTGATTTTTGCATAAACCATAGTGTCTCTTATTCTAATCCGACCAGTTGGCCAATTTTTTATTTATACCAAATCCTTCACAGTATTGCCATAAAAGCGAAGCTGTGGCTTGTAAAACGGCGATATAACTGAGTTCGATCACACCTATTTTCGCTAGATTAGGTATAATTCTTTTATCTTAGCTTAGCTTCTTATATTTTCATGAAAATTGCGTTTTCTCCCAGCTCTGCATTGGGTCAACTGTTGTTGTTGCGATCTGTGGCAATCATCATTCAAATAGTGATGCTCGCTATCGCAGCTCTAGTTTTTGGTAAACAATTTGATTTTGTTGCAGTGGTTGGAGTGGTGGCAGCGGAGTCGGTATTTCAGCTATTAAGTATTTACGCCTACCGTAACACAAAAGAAGCCGCGTCTATTGGTATGACAATGCAATTGTTGGCGGACATTTTGTTTCTTACTATTTTGTTGGACCTGACGGGTGGAGCGACCAATGCGTTTGTGTCCTTGCTGGTATTGCCAACGGTTATTGCAGAAGTAACTATTCCAACTATCAACATGTTGATGGTGTCGGCTGGGGCGATTGGGGCTTATCTTTATCTTTATATAAAAATGTCTCATGAACATGTCCACCATATGGACATGAGCACTCACTTGCTCGGGATGTTAGTTAACTTTACTTTCACTATTATAGTCGTTGTTACCGTGGTGAGCATATTGGTAAAGCAAAATCGAAAAAAAGAGCGGGCAATTGCCATGTTACGAGAGCAGCAGCTACAGCAAGAGCAATTAATCGCATTAGGTAGTGCGGCCGCACAAGCAACCCATCAACTCGCCACGCCAATCGCACATTTGGCGCTATTACACGAAGAGCTGGAGGAGTCGTATCCAAAAGATCCATGTGTTCAAGAAATGTCGGAACCTCTTGGGAAATGTAAGGAGCAGCTTAATGTCTTTAGAGAATTCACTGAGTATTTAAAGTCAGCGTCTAAACAAATGATAACTGCAGAGCATCTTGCAGAGCAGTTAAAAGAATTAACGAATTTACAATTTCCACGGCAGCATTTTCGATTCGATATTACTAATGTTCAGGGGGGGCTGTGCGATGATCCTATGTTGATGCCTTCGATTTTGAACCTTATTAGTAACGGTGTGCGAGCAAATGAGCAAGCAAAACAGACGGACATAGAGGTGATATTTACCTCCGAGCCGACTGAGCATGTGATAACCATTCTTGATAAAGGTGAGGGAATAGCAGAAGAAAGGCTAGCGCAGCTGGGGCACAATGTAGTGAATAGTGAATCTGGGCTTGGCATGGCGGTACTGCTTAGTCATGCGACAATTGAACGGCTTGGTGGACATCTGCTTATTGAAAGCGACGTTACCGATGGGACAAAATGTACGATTAAACTACCAAGGGTGAGTGATGAAGTTACTGCTTGTTGAAGATGACGTGCCTTACGCACAAACATTGATGAGGCGCTTGGAAAAACAAGACTTTGGTGTTGAACACGTCACTTTAATTGAAGATATGCAGGTGGCTTGTAAACGAGAAGCTTTCGACTACATATTGTTGGATATGAAGCTAGGTGAGGCCAACTCAATAAACTTCATAACACAAATCAAGCAGCTCAATCCAAGCGCTCGCATTGTATTATTAACGGGTTATGCTAGCATTGCAACTGCAGTTGAGGCGATAAAATTGGGTGCTGATGACTACCTAACTAAGCCAGCAAGTACCAGTTTGATAGTACAAACGCTATTGGGAGAGAAAACTCAAGAAATCGTAGAAGAAGTCATGTCTCCAGAACGACTTGAGTGGGAACATATTCAGCAAGTTCTAAAGGCAAACGAAGGTAATATTTCTGAAACTGCACGGCAACTTAATATGCACCGAAGAACGCTGCAGAGGAAATTACAAAAGAAACCTGTTTATAAGTAGGTTTTCACTTATACTCATTATTAAATAAAATGAAATATGCTGAGTTAGTCGATGATATTCTCATTTGAAGCATTGAACCTTTGGGCAATTATTCTCGCCGCTTTGTCTTCCTTTATGTTAGGTGGTATTTGGTATTCGCCTATGCTGTTCCAAAAAACATGGATGGAGGGGTGTGGGTTGACAGAGCTTGACTTACAAACGAGCGATCCCAAAATGACTTTTGGCGTCGCATTTCTGTTATCTTTGTTGTCCGCTGTGTTTATGGCTGTGATGCTTGATCTATCGCTCTCTTTGTTAGCGGCTACCGGAGTTGGGCTTGGTGTGGGGGTTTTTTTCGTCGCCTGTTCATTAGGAATAAGCTATA
Organism: Pseudoalteromonas sp. XMcav11-Q; assembly: GCF_040104525.1. NCBI lineage: Bacteria > Pseudomonadati > Pseudomonadota > Gammaproteobacteria > Alteromonadales > Pseudoalteromonadaceae > Pseudoalteromonas > Pseudoalteromonas sp. XMcav11-Q. Next base: position 88,505 of record NZ_JBECOX010000015.1, on the reverse strand, counting down.
TATTTGAGCAGCGCCCGATGAAACTGTTTTTAGTCAACGGTGGCTATCATGTGTTACAGTTTACGCTCATTGCATTTGTACTTAGGATCATGAGCTAACTCGGTATGGCAAAACCCAATAAAAAAGGCCCTGTTAGAACCGTCGATATTTATTGTTCTGGATGCCGCCAGCAGCTATTTAAGTATCGTAAGGGAGGCAAGGGCAGCCTCGTTAAATGTTTTAAAGAACGGATCACGCAGGACTTTACCACCAACCAAGTAAACTGCCCCAATTGTGAGCAAGAGTTTGCCCGGGATACACTAGTGAGAGGTGCGCCAGCACTGAAAATAATTGGTGGCAAGGTCACCTTCAAGTAGTTATTACTCCAATTCTTATTGCTCACCTTTTTTTGTTATCAGACAAATGTCCTGTCTTGAATTTCCCAGTTTGTTACTATTTCGCCGTTTGGCTTTGCTGTTTCAATGAATGAAAATGACCCTTCCCATGGAACTGGGCCAGCCTATTGGGTCTTGCTAAATGGAAAAAACATGATCGATTTAATGTTCGATATCATCGGTATGACAGGCACTTTCTTGGTCGTTGGTGCATTCTTTATGCTACAACTGGAAAAGGCATCTCCCGATAGTTTAACGTATAACTTGATGAATTTAAGTGGTGCGATCCTACTACTGATTAGCCTTTGTTATAACTTTAACCTTGCAAGCTTTGTGATAGAGTTATTTTGGATCGCAGCGTCTTTAATTGGTTTATTTAAATATTTCAAAGCGAGAAAGTTGGCATCTGCTTAGGGTCTAAAAGAAAAGGCTAATCAAAAACTTGCGTAGTGGCTAGGAGCAAGTATTATTAAGTTAATCATATGCTGCTACGTAGGTTAGAGTAATCTAACACTACGAGTGAAGTGTGGGAACATAGAGCTCGTATAATATGAAAAACTTAAGCGCGTTAATTAAAGTCACTCCATTATTAATTCCTTGTGCGGTAGTCGCTGAACCAGAAGCTATGGACGCCGACCTTTATCAGCTGTCGTTTGAAGAGCTGTTGAATGTAAACGTCTCTATCGCAACCAAAACCGATGAGACTAGAGCATCGGTTCCCTCTAGTATTACTGTCTTTAATTCAGAACAAATCAATAGCCTAGGTGTCGACAATGTTTATGATTTAATGAATTTTGTACCTGGCTTTCAATCTACTCGAGGCGATTGGGTTGGAGCCGTGCCAAAAGAGCATACCCGTGGTGTGTATCTGGATACTGGACATGTGTTAGTGATGATTGACGGGCAAAGGCTGAATGAGTCTTCATTCGGTAAAGCGTCGGTCTACACCCCGTACATTCCCATTGAAATTATCAATAAAGTTGAATTTATTAGAGGCCCGGGCTCCGCGCTTTATGGTAGCAATGCCTTTCTTGGTGTAATGAATATTATTACCAAAAAACATAGTAATCAGCTTTCTGTTGGCTATGGTGAGCATGGCAGCGCTCAAGCGGCGATCAACATTTCAAAGCAAGTGTCTAACGAAACACAGGTCTACGCTAATATTGCATTTAATAAACGCACCGGTGATAGCTATTTTGGAGGTGCCGTAAAAGACCCGTTAGAATCACTTTTTGCTGTGTTTGGCGGCAATCATCAAGCGTTAACATGGCAAGTAAGGTTTAACCGCACTCAACTTGACGAGTTTTTAAATCTTTCCCGTTATTCCCCTGAAAACGAACACAAAAGCGAGAACTATGCGGCAACATTTGAGTATCAGTGGCAAATTACTGAGTTACTCGAGTTAACCCATAAACTGAGCTTTATTGAGCATAACATTGAAAGTGCAGGGCTCATCGTTACAGCAGCAGAAATAGGTATCACGCAAGGAGGTGACTTTTTAGTTGGCCCAGCTTGGCAATCTAGAGACTTAACTTATAACCTAGATGGTGGTTATAAACAAAATGACCATTTACAATGGAATTTCGGCATTGAGTTGTCAAAGGAAGAGCAAAGTAAAGCAGGTGTAAGAACTACTTACTATGACCAAACTGCTGGTGACATCATTATTTATAACCATACCTATTTGGGTGGTGTGCAGACAATATCTGACTACGCGCCATTTTATTCGCTACGTCAGGATTTTGATTCTTATGCGGGTTATGTTCAAGCTAAGTATCGATTTAGCGAGCAACTTAGTATGTTTGCAGGAGCACGATATGACGAAGTGAAAGACATAGACGATAATTTATCGCCAAGGCTTGCATTCGTTTACGGCTACGATGAAGCAAACACTTTTAAGCTACAATATGGAGAGTCTTTTCGTACACCAGTCAGTAATGAGCTTAACTCAAACGATGACGTTACATCAGGTAATTCGAACTTAACTTCAGAATATGTAAAAACGACAGAGCTGGTCTGGCATTATCAAGACGAGTCCAAACAATTTGACGCGGTACTGTTTAACAATGAACTAGAAGATTTTATTAATCTTGTATCCATTGATGATGAGCAAGCTGAGTTTACATTTGATAATGTCTTTGAGACGAGTATGCAGGGTATTGAAGTTAATGCTAATTTTAATTTGAGTGACTCAACATGGATACAAGGTGCATACACCCATTTATTTGACGAGCCATTAAACGGCAGTTTTAAAAAGTTTGCTGCACTTGCCTTTACTCATAAAAGAGAGGCGGTAGAAGTTACTTTAAATGCAATTTGGCGAGACACAACATTGATACTTGCACCCCCAGAGTCAACTGTAGATGATTTCAAGCAGTCAAGTTACTACCTCATTGGCGGTACCATTTCTTTTAATTTGGATAACAATACTAAAATTCAACTGAAAGCTGAAAATCTTTTTGATAAAAAATACACTGTATTTGATCCAAGATTGATTGATGGTCATGTGCCACAACAGGGCAGAAATATCATGATTCTGTTTGAATATCGCTTTGGATTTAGATGATAATTAAAACCACCATTTATGAACTAATGGTGGTTTAATTGTTTTTTTAGAAAGGATCAGGACATTTTCCTTTACAAGGGTAGCCATTCCATCTGAGGATGATATTTCGCGATGTTGAGGAGGATGAATAACCATCGTTATCACGAACTTTAGCCATTACAACGAAAGAGTCTCCATCTTGTCCAACAAGCTCAGTGGATGAACCACTCTGTTTTACGCCATTAACCCAAAGCTCCTGAGAACCAATCGAACCATCTTTATCTCTGGCAACGATATACACATGTTTATTAGCACTACCAGCTATTGCACTATGCCAAATTTCGACCGACGGTTTATAGTCACACACAGTTTCATAAACTGCTTCCGAATGAGAAAAAGGAACATTATGTGCTGTACAAGATACTAAGTGAGTTTCTCGTAAGCGTGCCCCAGTAACTCCGGTAACCCACTGTTCTACTAATTCTTGTAGCTGAGCGCTATTTGAAGTTTGTAATGGTATATACTTGCGAATTGTAACAAAGTTATCATCCACAACATGACAACTTCCAATTCCATAGGGACATGTGCTATAGGCATATTCACCTACGCACGAAGCTTCACCTTCATAAAAGTTTTTAGTACCTGTTTGCTCACTTCTGCAGTTAACCGGTTCATACTCTATGGCATTTGAGAGGCATGAAACACACATTAAAATTGAATAGATTATTGCTTTTATACGTTTTCCTTATTGTTTTTATATTACATACAAAAGATATCTTTTTATTTCTTAATGGTAAATATTTGGTATCTTGATTTTTTGGTTTTATAAAGTGGTGATCGAAATGGCTTTGGCTTATAAGTTAAAGAGTAGGATAGACAAGATGTTTTCAACTGGAGGCTTCTCATACCCTCTATTAGTAGGAATTTCTGGCGTTCAGGGCTCTGGTAAATCAACACTCAGCTATTCTCTTTGTAAACAACTTAGGGGAGTTGGCATTACCTGTAAGTGTGTGTCTCTTGATGATTTTTATTTAGACCCAGAAGAGCGGGCAGTGCTTGCTTCAAAGTTTCATCCGCTGTTTCAACAAAGAGGCTTGCCTGGTACACACGATCTGCAACTATTACAAGATGTTATAAGCAGGTTTAAACGCGGCGCAGCATTAATTTTACCAGTATTCGATAAATCAATAGATAGGAAGTTGCCAAAATCAACATGGCGAAAAGTTGATGCGGGTTTACAGGTACTTATTATCGAGGGATGGTGTATGGGATTGGAGGAGCAGCCTAGCGATGAGTTAGCATCTCCCGTTAATCAATTTGAGCAAGAGTTTGATAAAGACGGTTCGTTTCGCTTAAAAGTGAATCAAATTTTATGTGAAGAGTATCAAGCTATTTTTTCACAATTAGATAGTCTCATTTATTTAAATGGAATGAGCTTCGACAGAGTATATCAGTGGCGGCTGCAACAAGAGCATGTGCTCAAAGCATCGAACGGAAAAGGGATGAGTGATGAGCAAGTTAGACAATTTATTCAGCCATTTCAACGCCTATCGGCATGGGGAATTCGAAGCTTGCCAAGAATAGCGGATATTGAAGTGTGTTTGGGTGAGAATAGAGAAGTGCTGCAAATAAACACTCAGCTTGGCGAATACACAAGCTGAGTGTAATTTTTGTTAAAGTTGATGAGTTATGCTGCTAGTTCTTCAACACCAACGATTAGCCAAGGTGCATCTCCCGTCGTTTTACGCTCTAAGTGCCATATTTCGTGGATAGGTTCCTCTTGCATATCGCCGAGATCACGATATTTTCCAGTAAACTTAATGCTTACTTCCCAAACGTCAGGACGTGTATCTGCACGAACTAACTCAGCGTCAACAAACATCACCTCAGTGTTAACGTCACCTTGTTGCTCTCGTTCACGCTTGAACTCTTCAACCAACTCTGGGCTCAAGTATTCAGAAACCGTCGAAAAGTCGTTGTTATTCCAAGCGGTTTGGATGGTTTGATAATGCTGTCTTGCGCCTTGTAAAAAGCCATTGATGTCAAAATCTCTCGGCAAATTCATAGGCACGCTACTTGCGCCAAAACCACCGCCAATTGGTCCTTGGCTTTGAAATTGCTGTGGTGGAGTATTGTTGTAGCCACCCATAGGTGGCGCGCCGGCATAAGTTGGCTGCTGTTTTCTTGCAAGCATGCCCTTAACCAATTTGAAAATTAAAAAGGCAGCAGCGGCAAGCAGAATCATCTCAAGGAATTGGAATCCTTCAAAATCATCGCCAAGCATCGCGGCAATTAGACCACCGGCTAGTAATCCGCCGAGTACACCAGCCATAATGCCTTTTTTACTCGATTTAGGCTTTGCTGTAGATTTTGCATTTAATGCTTGTGTATCAGTTTGTTGCTTTTGCTGAGTCGTTTGCGTTTGCTGGGTTTTGCCTGAGCTCTTACTACCAAACTTCTTTCTCGCTTCAGCATTAAAACTGGCTGTAAATAAAAAAGAAACAAGGGAAAGTAACACAATGAAATGTTTCATAAAGTTCCTATATACCAAAATAACTGTCGCCATTGTAAAGAACTAACATGGCTATTTAAATAGGTATGTACCTCAATTAAATTTGTATTTTGAGAGGTTTAGTAAGGATATTGAGACACCGCCCCAAAGAGTGGGGCGGTAGCATTATAACCAGCGTAGTGAGCTTGTCACTTCTGATTGGAAGGTTTCAATTGGCGCACCTCGGTTTGCCACCAGTATAGTGTTGGCTTTACCATCATGGGCAATTAAGCCCTCAAAGCGGCTATCACCAAAACTATCTTTGCCGTCAATCGTACTTTGTTGACCCGCTGGCACGACAAAAACCGTGAGTGGACCAAATTCGGATTGCATAACCAAGTGAAGGCTTTTTTGGCCTTTAAAATTACAAAATGTCGCGTAAACCACTTTACCCGGCAAGTTGTCGAACTTACCCCCAAACATCGCGAGTTTCTCATTCACGGTTTGCAGTGACACTGTTTCTTGCTTCTGCAGTGCATTTTCTTCGTAATACACATGAGCAAGCGCATGTTCACCGGTATCGACAGGGTGTCCAAAACCGCCAAAGTAAAAGACCACGGCGGCAAAAAATACACTGGCGGCAATCGCAAATGGTGCGGTAGCGCGTCTAAACCAAGACGCTTTCACCACTTTTTGTTCTTCCGTTTCAAGCTCCTTTTGTTTTGCAATTATCTTGTCAGCCAACCCCTCTGGCACATCAATATCGAGTGATTTACCCAAGAAATCGTCGAAAGCTTGCATTTCTTCAACCAGCACTTGCAACTCAGGTTGCTGTTCGGCCTGTTTTTTGACCTCTTCATCATGAGGATCAGCAACGAGGCGGCGTCGAAATTCGAGTTCATCCATTAGTTTGATGCCCCCTTTATTGGTTCATATTCAGTCGTTAAAGCGTCTTTCAGCTGGTTTCGAGCACGGTATAATCTTGTCATCACCGTGTTTTTATTCAGCTCAAGTATATCGGCGATTTCATCCCCAGAACATCCCATCACCACTTGCAGAAGCAGTGGTTCACGATATTCTGGTGCTAAGTTGGCTATTTGTCGTTGCACAACGGTTTGCTCCATTGCATCATCCAAAGCCGAACTGGTATCGTCGACCAGCGTATCTTGTTCAACCTCCGCATAGTCAAATTGCTTACGCTCAAAACGACGTGCATTCTCTCGTCTTAAAATAGTTAATAACCAAGGCTTTGCTGCATTCTCATCTTGTAATGAATCGAGTGCGCGCCAAGCCCGCAAAAAAGTTTCTTGTACTAAGTCTTCTGCTATTGTCGGATCGCCAGACAACCAATAAGCGAACTTATATAGCTCTTTGTGGTACATCCGAACCAGTGACTCGTAGTGATGTTGTTTACTGGCCATATCTATGAGACCTATCTTTTTGCAGGTTTATTTCAACAAAAACTCATTTTATTTTAGTTGATTCTGGGAGTGTATCTCACACCAAGCATAATTGATCTGTTAATTATTTACTAACAAATCTAACTCGTCTTGCAATAAAAAAGCGCCCTGAGGCGCTTATTGGTATAGATTACCTAAACTTTGGCTTTTATTTGTGTGAACAGTGCTTTTAACACTGGTTTTAATTTCACCATATAGTTGAGACAAGTCTACTTTTTCTCTATTGCCTCCATACAACGAGCTTTGCAGCGTTTGTACTTGTGCTCGCAATGAGCTGGGTTGAAGTGCTAGCCATTGTGCCATGGTGATATTTTGTTGTTTGGTGTAGCGCAGTAGCGCTTGATAAAAGCCCGCTGGGTTATCTTGCTTAACCGCTTTTTCAAACGAAATAAAAGGTGCTGAATTTTCATCAGTGACCGTATTTACTATGGGGCTTGCGGTCGGTTTTGTTCTTAGACGCCATATTAGTAATGTTATTAGCCATAATGCGTATCCGAAAGCGGCGAGTCCCCACATCCACAGCGGGATAATTTGTTCTGTGACCACGTTGGTTTGCGTAGCCGTTGATGGATTTACGCTTGGACTTGAAAGCGGCTGCGGGATTGGAGCGGTCTGTGGTAAAGTGGGCTGGTTTGGATCGAGAATCACGCTGACAGACTTACTTGGTAATGTCGCAAACTCTTCACGTTTAGTGATGGTATTAAACCAGGGGAGTTTTACTTCGGGCAGAGTAAAATCACCGGCGAGTTGCGGTAGGTAAGCAAAAGAAATGGTTAACTGTGAGATGACTTTTCCATCTCGGGTAATTTGCTTACGCTCTGACGCGTCTGGATAAATTCTAAACCCATTAACGTCTTCAAGCTGAATGTCAGGGAGCTGCTCTTTAGTAACACCTACTGCTGTGAGTGTTAGTGTTCGCGTGATGGGCGTCCCAACCATAAACTCGGTATCTTTGGGCTGCCATTCTTCAGAAAAATTCAAATACTCACTGGGCAGCCAGTTATCAGCAGCGTTAGCTGGAATTGGAGATACTGAAAAGTCAATGGTATTGCCAACCGCAGAAGTCGCCATTCTACGATAGCCATCTCTGATCTGGCCGTTGAAGATAGGTGGTTCAATAGTGAAATTGCCACTCTTTTGCGGTTGGATCATGTATTCTCGGGTGAGCACCATGTAGCGTCGGCCGTCAATAACTTCGTATTCTTCATTAGCTTTGCCCAATTGTGTGAAGTTAGCACCATCTGAGATTGGGGCACTCAGTTGGCCATCTAGTAGTTCCTTTCCTACATAGAGCTTAACGGTATAAAGCGCAGCCTGTTGAACATAGAGATTTTTTGTCTTGAGTTCGGTTTTTACGAATATATCTTCACTTTGCTGCTCATCATCACGAGCAACAACTTTGATTTCGATCGGCTGGGTCGTTTCACCATCTACCTCTAACGAAGGAATGGTGTAAGTACCCGGAGTGCGAGCAACGAGCTGCATTTGCCAGGTAGTGGAGCTTGAAACACTACCATTAATGATACTGGTTCTAGAGCTGGTATTCACCGGGCTGGTGATAAAGTCGTTACTAAGCACAGAAACATCAGGAATAGTGCCTTTGACTTTGCCCTCAGCGATAATCGACAACGTGAAATATTCACCTGCGAGCACTGGGTTTTTGTCTACGCTGGCTGTGAGATTTTCCAATGCCAACGAGGCGTGGCTTAATATCAACAAAGACAGAAAAAATAGAATGCGTTTTACCATGATTTTTCAGCTCCTCTTGGTAGACGTCTTTGTTTGCGTTGTTGTGCTTCTAGTTGCATTTTATTTCTCAATAATATGGCCGGATCATCGGGTACTTTTCTAAGCAGTTGATTAAGCTGTTGCGCTTTCTCTATTTCTTCAGGGGTAAGCGGCCGACTATCTTGCATCATTGCAGCCTGTGCCTTTTCTTCATCCTGCGGTGGTTGCTCGGGATCGGGCGTAGGTGCGGCTTGCGCTTGCTGTTGTTTTTGCTCTTGAGTTTGTTCCTCGGCTGCTTGCTGGTCTTGGCGGGCAGCATTTAGCTCTGGCTCGTTGTTGTTTTGTTCTGACTCACTTCCTGCTTGTGAATTCTGTTGGTCTTGCTGACCTTGTTGGTCTTGCTGACCTTGTTGGTCTTGCTGACCTTGTTGGTCTTGCTGACCTTGTTGGTCTTGCTGACCTTGTTGGTCTTGCTGACCTTGTTGGTCCTGCTGACCTTGTTGGTCCTGCTGACCTTGTTGGTCCTGCTGACCTTGTTGGTCTTGCTGACTTTGTTGGTCTTGCTTACTTTGTTGGTCTTGCTGACCTTGTTGGTCTTGCTGACTTTGTTGGTCCTGCTGACCTTGTTGGTCCTGCTGATTTTGCTGCTCTTGCTGGTCCTTTAACGCTTCGACTAGCGCTTTATTATCCTTCGCTTGCGTAAACTCAGGATCTAAGGATAAGGCTTTTTCGTAAGCAGAAATCGCGTCGTCTAACTTACCAAGCCGTGCTAGCGCATTGCCCAAATTGTATTGGCCTTCTGCTGAGCTTGTTTGCTCGAGTGTTTTTACTGCTCCTTCGTAATCTCCGGCTTTATAAAGGGCTGCGCCTTTTAGTACCGGATTATCGGCAAGCGCGGCCTCATCAAACGCTTCATTTTGGTAGGCCTGCAGCGCGTTTTGGTCGCTATTTTTAAACCACTGTGTCCATTCATTCGCCAGCGCTTTTTGCTGCGGCAACATCGTAAAAACAACCAAAGCACTGAGCATAACTGCGTGATTTCGAACCAATAGCAGTGCGAGTGGAATAAGTACAATCAACAGATATATTCCCGCATCTACTCGCCACTTAGCACTTTCTTGGTCGCGTTTAAGCACCGATGTATTTGCACCCAAATTTGGCTTAAATGTCTCTATGTCACTGCTGTCAGCAGTATAGCTGGCAAATTTTCCACCTTTAACTCTAGCGAGTTTTTCAAGTCGAGTCGGGAATAACTTTGGTACGACTATCTGACCATATTGGTCTTTTAAAAAGCCGCCTTCAGGTAATTTGATTGGTGCGCCTTGCGCCGTACCTAAGGCATAGATACTTAACTTAAATGGGCTGTCAGAAAGAAGCTTTTGTACATCTTCAGCGTCTTCTTGTTCAAGTCCATCGGTTACTAAAATAATGTCACCATAGGTTGCACTTGCACCTGTTAAGAGGTTAACGGCTTCTTCGATGCCTGCATACACGTTTGAGCCTTTTGAGGGCATGATCTCTGGACGAAGGCTCGGGATCAAATTCTCAAGTGTGGTGACGTCCGTTGTGAGTGGCGACACGGTATATGCATCACCTGCATAGGCAACTAAACCTGTCTCGCCTTCTTTAAAAAGCTTGAGCATATCTAAAGTTTTAAATCTCGCTTGTGTTAAGCGGTTTGGCGCGAGATCGGTTGAGTACATAGAATAAGACATATCGAGCACTAACACTCTAGGTGCTTGAGTTTTAAATACTGGTACTTCTTGTTTTTCAATACTTGGTCCTGAAACTGCGATAACGGCCAACAAAAAGAACACAATACTAAGCCAAGAGTTACTTTGTTTTTGGTGTTTTTGACCACTGGATCCCATCACCACCTTCATCAGGTGCGGTGCGATAAGTTGCGCTGATTTTTGATTGGACTTTTTAGACCATTGCAGTGCACTGTATATCACCCAAGGAATAAATAACCAAAGCAGATGTGGGCGAATAAATTCAAATTCCATATATTTACCCTCTTAATTTTGTTCTTAATACGAGACTTAGCTGAGCCACAAAAAGCAAGCCGAGTATCGCGAGGAGAGGAATATAAAACAGTGAAATCTTAGGACGGAAAGTCTGTGTTTCATCACTTATTGGCTCTAGCTCATCGAGCATAGCGTAGATCTGTTGTAGGCCTTCCACGTCTTTTGCGCGAAAATATTGCCCACCAGTTTCTTTGGCGATATGTTGCAACGTTTTCTCGTCGATACTACTACCGGCCATTGAATTAAAGCCAAATAAACCAAAACCGCGTCTACCATCAGAGCCAACACCAACGGTATAAATTTTTATGCCTTCTTCTCGGGCTAAGATCAGTGCTTCTTCTGGTTGAAGGTTGCCCGCGGTGTTTTGACCATCGGTCAGCAAAATCAAGATTTTGTTACTTTGTTCACGCTCACCAAAACGTTTTACCGACAAACCAATAGCATCGCCAATCGCTGTGGCGCGTCCAACTAAACCAATTTGTGCCTCACTAAGCATTTGGCTAACCGTCGCTAAATCTCGGGTGAGTGGCGTTTGCAAAAACGCGGTGTCACCAAAAAGAATAAGTCCTAGACGATCTCCTTGGCGCGCTTCGATAAAGTCGCTAACAACGGCTTTGACGACAGACAACCTGTCAACTAAACGACCTTGGTATTCCATATCTTGCTCTGTCATTGAAGCCGACAAATCAACGGCTAGCATAATATCGCGCCCCTCGTTTGGCACAACGATTGGGTCGTCAAGCCAAGTCGGGTTTGCCGCTGCGGTTACCAGTAGTAGCCAGATAAGTGTTTCCATCAGGCTCACTTTTGCGCGTTTATTGAGTTGATTTGTGCTCGCGAGTTGTAACTTTGCGGCACTTGGCATACGAATATTGATGTTGGTCTGCGCGATACTCGGTTTAAACTTCGCAATTAGCCAAGGCAGAGGTAACAATAAAAAGGCAAGGGGCCAACTAAACTCAAACATCGAGACGCTCCTTCACTTTGAAGGTATTAATCGCACGACATAGTTTATCGCTGAGTGCGGGGTCTTGAGTCGGAGCATATAACGAGTCGAGCTCTTGCTGAGTGAGTTCAACGCGTGTGAGTCTTGCTTGCAGCGTTAACCATGCTTGGCCCGATCTACTCGCAGCGGTATCACCGTAATAATGTTTTACTAAACGTTTGAGTATGGTGTGTAATGCTTGGGCATTATCCTGCGAATGACTCAGTTTTACGGCTTCCTTTTTTGCCTTTAAAAATTGCTGGCGACGATATAATAGCCAACACGTAGCCGCAAATATTGTGAGTAGAACACAAATGGCTCCCCACATTGGATAAGAAAGTGGCCACCAGCTCACGCTTTGAGGGATGACCACATCATTAAGCTGGTCGAGTGGATTGACTTGCATTTAACCCCTCATGATTTGTAATTCGATTGGTAATGACGCGTCGTACTTTTGTAACGACATACCAGAGCGCTTAAGTAGCGCTAATCTTCGATTGAAAAAGTCAGACGCATTTTGCGAGAATTTGTCTCTAAATTGCTTGTCCATCAAGGGCAATGTCCAGTTTTGTTCACCAGCAGAGACCTCAATTGCTTGACTGTATTCAGGCAGATGATGCTCAAAAGGATCGCTTACCATACAACCAATGACTTCGTTATGGCGAGTGGCTCGCTCTAGCAATTTAAAGCTTTCATCATTCAACTCCGTAAAGTCCGAAATGAGATAAATCAGGCTGCCAGGTTTGGCTAGATGCACAAGTCGTTTTAAATTCTCATTGAAACGATCCCCCGAGGGGTGAGTCTCTTTTTGAATTAATGCTTGTTCGTGTAGGGCACAGAACTGATGAGCTAGCGCAAGCACTCCACGGTCGCGAGCAATCGGTTTTAGCTCGTGGTGATTGCTGTCATTAAATACCACACCACCAACACGGTCGCCGCGTTGGCATGCAGCCCAAGACACTAAAATGCCTAAGTGCGCAGCAAGTACTGACTTAAGTAACAGCTTTGAACCAAATAGCATGCTTGAGGAAAAGTCACAAAATACAAAAACGGGTCGCTCTTTCTCTTCTTGAAAGAGTTTCGTGTGTGCTTCACCGGTACGTGCGGTAACTCGCCAGTCAATTGCACGAATATCATCACCATATTGGTATTGTCTGACTTCAGCGAACTCCATACCTCGACCTTTATGCGGTGCAAGGTATTGACCTGATTGAGCACTTTTCACTTTTCCTCTCGGTTTAAGCGAAAGTAAATTCGCTTTGGACTTATAAAAAAGTAGCTCTTTCAGGCTGAGTTCGACACCATTACTGTGGCTTTCATTAAACCAGCTGGCCGAGTTAAACTGCTTGATGTCGTTCATAGTATTATGGAACAGCAACCAATTCTAAAATCTTACTGATCACCTGATCTTTGGTGATCCCATCGGCCTGTGCTTCATAACTCAGCACGATACGGTGGCGTAGCACGTTATGCACCACAGCTTGAATATCTTCTGGTGTGACAAAATCTCTGCCTTGTAGCCAAGCATGAGCACGAGAACATTTATCAAGTGCAATTGTAGCTCGAGGGCTCGCACCATAATCAATCCAACTCGCAAGTGTTGCATCAAAGCGTTGTGGCTGTCTGGTCGCAATAATTAATTGCACAAGATATTGCTCTAGTGGCTCAGCAAGATGCATGCTTAGTACGGTTTTACGGGCCTCAAATAGGGTTGCTTGACTAATAGGTGTGAAGGTTGCTTGGTACTCCTCCAATGCCTCGCCACGAGTGAGGCGTAAAATATCGACCTCAGTTTCTGCATCCGGATAATCGATATTCAGATGGAGTAAAAAGCGGTCAAGCTGCGCTTCCGGTAACGGATATGTACCTTCTTGCTCAAGCGGGTTTTGCGTTGCCATTACCATAAATAGCTCAGGTAACGGATACGTTGTTTTGCCAACGGTTATTTGGCGCTCAGCCATTGCTTCTAGTAGCGCTGATTGCACTTTGGCTGGGGCTCGGTTGATTTCGTCAGCCAAAATCAAATGATGAAAAAGCGGGCCTTTCTCAAATACAAATTCATTGGTTTGTTGGCGATAGATATCTGTACCAGTTACATCAGAAGGCAATAAGTCTGGGGTAAATTGGACGCGTTGGAAGCTCCCTTCAATGCCTTTAGCCAGCGCATTTACTGCACGGGTCTTAGCAAGACCAGGGGGGCCTTCAACCAATAAATGACCATCTGCTAAAAGCGCGATAAGCAAGGATTCGGTCAGTGCACTTTGTCCTAAAATTTGGGTATCTAAATATTCTTTTAGTTGAGAAAACTCGTTTACTGCCATGAGACTGCCTTTTAAGCCGACAAAAATAAAAATAGTTATATGGACGCTGAATGAATAATCAAGTTGATTAGACCCATAATTTTAGAAAAGTTCATAAATTTTAAATAACAATTTCAAATACTTTGAGATTGCTTGAAAAAGCATCTAAAGTTGGTTTTCACGGTTTAAAAAGCAGCCATTTCGTGCTTTGCTATTGGCAACTTCGATTTGGTTGTTTAGAATCGGAGGAAATTAACAGGTCAGACCTGTCAGCGGGAGAGCAAAATTCATGTCTGAACAAAACATACTAAAAACATCAAAAGGCGACCGAATCGCTATCGTGAGCGGCCTGCGTACGCCATTCGCAAAGCAAGCTACCGCTTTTCACCACGTTCCAGCCCTAGATTTAGGTAAAATCGTCGTCAACGAAATGCTTGAGCGTTTGAACTTCGATCGTAAAGAAATCGACCAACTGGTATTCGGCCAAGTTGTACAAATGCCGGAAGCACCAAACATTGCGCGTGAAATTGTGCTTGGCACTGGCATGCCAGTTTCTGTTGATGCTTACTCTGTATCACGTGCATGCGCAACCAGTTTCCAGGCGATTGCTAACGTTGCAGAGAGCATTATTTCAGGCCAAGTGAGTGTCGGTGTTGCTGGTGGTGCGGATTCTTCATCAGTGTTACCGATTGGCGTGAGCAAAAAGCTTGCAGGTAGCCTTGTTGACTTGAACAAAGCACGTACGCTTAAGCAGCGTTTACAGATTTTCTCAAAGCTAAGACTCAAAGACTTACTGCCAGTGCCACCGGCAGTTGCGGAATATTCAACTGGCTTATCAATGGGGCAAACCGCTGAGCAAATGGCTAAGACTCACGGGATCAGCCGTGCAGATCAAGATGTGATGGCGCACCGTTCACATACCTTAGCTGCAAAAGCATGGTCGGAAGGCTTATTAAACAATGAAGTGATGGCTGCCCATGTTGAGCCATACAAAAGCTTTATTGATAAAGATAATAACATCCGTGAAAACTCCTCATTGGAAAGCTACGCCAAGTTAAAGCCTGTATTTGACAGACAGCACGGCTCAGTAACTGCAGCAAATGCAACGCCACTGACCGATGGTGCGGCGGCAGTATTAATGATGAGCGAAAGCAAAGCCAAAGCGCTTGGTTATGACATCTTAGGTTATGTGCGTAGTTTCGCCTTCTCTGCTATCGGCGTACATGAAGATATGTTGATGGGTCCTGCACATTCAACGCCTGTAGCACTTGACCGAGCGGGTATTACACTTGCTGATCTTGACCTGATAGAAATGCATGAAGCTTTCGCAGCGCAAGCGCTGTCCAATATGAAAATGTTTGGCTCAGACAAATTCGCGCAAGAAAAACTTGGTCGCAGTAAAGCAATTGGCGAAATCGACATGGATAAGTTTAACGTGCTTGGTGGTTCACTTGCATATGGTCACCCATTCGCAGCAACCGGCGCACGCTTGATCACGCAAAGCCTACATGAGCTTAAGCGCCGCGGCGGTGGTCTTGCATTGACAACTGCCTGTGCTGCAGGTGGTCTTGGAGCAGCATTCGTATTGGAGAGCGCATAATGTCAGTATTTTCTTATGAATTAAACGACCATAAAGTCGCCATCGTTACAATCGACGTACCGGGCGAAAAAATGAACACCCTACGTGATACATTTGCTGATGAATTACTAGAGATCATCGCAAAGAGTAAGCAAGACGACGTAACGGGTATGGTTTTTATCAGTGGTAAAGACGATAATTTTATCGCTGGTGCAGACATTAAAATGCTAGACAGCGCGAAAACCCGTGAAGATGCGTTAGCGATTTCGGAAATGTGTCATAAAACCTTCTTTAAATTGGCTGATTTACCATTCCCAACCGTTGCTGCGATCCACGGTGTAGCACTGGGTGGCGGCTTGGAGTTTGCGCTGGCTTGTGATTACCGTGTATGTACTGAAGACAGCAAGACTAAACTGGGTCTTCCAGAAGTACAGCTTGGTCTATTGCCAGGTGGTGGCGGTACACAGCGTCTACCGAAATTAGTTGGTATTCAAAAAGCACTTGAATGGATGCTAACTGGTAAACAAGTTCGACCTAAGCAAGCGAAAAAAGCGGGCCTAGTTGACGATTCCGTGCCACACAGTATTCTACTCGACGTAGCGGTGAAGCTTGCCAGAAAAGGTAAGCCTAAGCCTCGCAAACCGAATTTAGACAAAATTAGCCAATTGCTAGAGTCTAACCCGTTCGGACGCAATATCATTTTCAAAAAAGCACAAGAAAATGTTGAGAAGAAAACGGGTGGTCACTATCCAGCGCCGCTCGCTATCATCAAAGCGGTACGTGCATCTGTAGAGCTGGACAAGCTAAAAGGTTATAAAACCGAAGCCGAGGGTTTTGCTGATTTAGTGATGTCTGAAGTATCGCGCTCGCTACGTGGGATTTTCTTTGCCACAACGGAAATGAAAAAGGATTTCCAAGGTGAAGATCTTGCTCCTGTGAAGCGTGTTGCAGTGCTAGGTGGTGGCTTAATGGGCGCAGGTATTACCCATGTTAGTGCGGTTAAAGCAGGCACTCCAGTACGTATTAAAGATGTTGCGCATCAGGGCATTAGCAACGCATTAAATTACAGCTATAAGATCCTAACGCAACGCCAAAAGCGCCGTATTATTTCAAAGGCAGAGATGCAGTCAACTTTGAATATGATCACGGGGACAACAGATTACTCTGGTTTTAAACACACAGACATGGTGATTGAAGCTGTATTTGAAGACTTAGACCTGAAACAGTCGATGGTAGCGGATATTGAACGCGAATGCAGTGAGAGTACGATATTTGCAAGTAATACGTCATCATTACCAATCGGCCAAATCGCGGCAAAAGCAACGCGTCCTGAAAACGTAATTGGTTTGCATTATTTCTCGCCAGTAGAAAAAATGCCGCTGGTGGAGATCATTCCGCACGATACCACCAGTGATGAGGTTATTGCGCGCACTGTGGCGTTTGCTCGCAAGCAGGGGAAAACCCCAATCGTAGTAAAAGACAAAGCTGGTTTTTACGTAAACCGTATTCTGGCTCCTTATGTCAACGAAGCGGCAAATCTTTTGCTTGCCGGTGAGCCGATAGAGAAAATCGATCAAGCCTTGGTTGAGTTTGGTTTCCCTGTTGGTCCTCTTGCGCTTCTTGATGAAGTAGGTGTAGACATTGGCTCTAAGATTGCGCCAATTCTAGAAAAAGAATTAGGTGCTCGCTTTAAGGCGCCGGATGCTTTTGCACGTATGATAGATAGCAAACGTCTTGGTCGCAAATCTGGTCGTGGTTTCTACACCTATGAAGGTAAAAAAGGCAAGCAAGTGGACGAGTCAGTTTATGAGTTACTCGGGGTCACGCCTTCTCCTAAATTGAATAAACAAGAAATTGCGAACCGCTGCGTTGCACAGATGCTCAATGAGGCTGCTCGCTGTCTTGATGAAGGTATTATTCGTAATGCAAGAGATGGTGATATCGGTGCTATTTTTGGCATTGGTTTCCCACCATTCTTGGGCGGCCCATTTAGTTATATGGACAAAAAAGGTGCCAATAAGGTGTGCTCAGAGTTATCAACATACGCTGCTGATAACCCTGCATTTACACCTGCGGAGCCGCTACTTGCAATGGCTGAAGAAGGCAAAGCTTATTACGAGTAACGATACCAATTTATCTTAATTGAAAATATCCTATCTGTAAGCCGCTGTAATGCGGCTTTTTTCGTTCTCTGGTCTAGACTTAATAGCTGTAATGGTATGTAACTTTTGTACCATCGACATAGATTCTACAGCACCTAGACGGCCTCTAATTTCTTCTTTTGCACACTGCGCTCTAGGATTTGCTGAATTTGGACAGCAGAGTATATGAATAAACGTATTTTTTTGCAGATCAGTGGCTTAGTTATATTTACTATTTTGGTGAGTGGTGGTCTATTTTATTGGTCCACTTTGTTAAACCACTCCATTTCCTCATTTCATCAGTCATGGCAATCAGAAACTGAAGTTGCAATTAAACGTGCCGAGCTGCTAGCTGAGCTAGAGCGTAGTTTTGGTTATAACGGCTTTATTCATCACTTCAAAAATTATGTACTACGCCAAGACGAGATTTATTACGAACAGGCTTTAGCTGATGTTGAAGCCACCAAAGCGACCATCTTAAAATTGCAAAGTACGGCGCTAAGCAGTCAAGAGACAAAGGCATTAGCCGTTATTCAACACACCTTTGATGAATATACACAAATGCTTGCGCTTGCTAAGTCAAAATTTACATCAGGTAGGTTGAGCTCTGAAGTGGTGGACCGCTTAGTGAGAGTAGATGACACTGACGCAGAAGTTGCATTTAACTATTTGCGTAAGTTGATTGGAGAAAAATTTGAGCTTGCAAAGCAAAATCAATCTGTAAAGCTTGCTCAAACCCAAGAGTTGAGTAACACCGGTGTATTGTTGTTACTACCAATAGTCTTGTTGTTTGCTTGCTTAAACATCTTCACGCTCATTTTTGTGGTTAAACTTATCAACGAGAAACGAAAGTTATTCAATTCTACTCCTGATGCCATTTTATATTGTGACAAAGACGGTAGGCTTAAAGAAGTCAATAAGGCGTGTACTGACTTGTTTGGTTATCAACCTCAAGAACTACTAGGTATGAAGGTTGAAGACCTCATCCCAGAACGGTATACCGGTAAACACGTCGCGGACAGAGAAAAGTTCCAAGGTACCTCTACGATGCGCAGAGTGACGCATGATGGCCTTAAAATTGTAGGGCGACATCAATCAGGTGTGGAGATCCCGGTGGATATCGCGTTATCCACGGTGTCCGTCTCTAAAAATGATGTTTTTATTGCGGTGATCCGAGATTTACGTCAAGAACAAGAATTGAAGAACCGAGCTGAACTGGATT
The DNA here is from genome assembly GCF_040104525.1 of Pseudoalteromonas sp. XMcav11-Q. NCBI lineage: Bacteria > Pseudomonadati > Pseudomonadota > Gammaproteobacteria > Alteromonadales > Pseudoalteromonadaceae > Pseudoalteromonas > Pseudoalteromonas sp. XMcav11-Q. The sequence continues at coordinate 69,653 of NZ_JBECOX010000015.1, read as the reverse complement.
TCTTAACTCAGGTTATGAATCGCAGAAAGATTGAAGCGCTGCTGAAAGAAGAAGTGCAGCGGGCCATACGTTATCATCGAGCGCTATCGCTACTGGTAATCGACGTTGATCATTTTAAACAATTAAATGATACCGCAGGACACCAAGATGGTGATAATGCATTGAAGGAAGTTGGGCAGTTTCTAAGAGAGCAAGCACGCCCAAGCGACCATATTGGACGATGGGGCGGTGATGAATTTGTGATTATCTGCCCTGAAACTCGGCCGGATGCCGCGCTTAATTTTGCACAACGACTGGTGCATGAATTTACCCGTTTCACCAGTTTTGGACTGACATTTAGCATTGGCGTCGCGGGATACGAGCTTATTGGCGAAAGCTTTAATCACAAACGATGTTTTGAAGAAGCTGATTTAGCCCTCTATGAGTCGAAAAAGTCAGGTCGAGATCGTGCTTCGCTTTATATCGCGCCACGCAGCTCGTTGGACAAAAAGGCATAGTCTAAAACGAGATCTTTTACTTTAGCCGCTAAAAACTTTACAATTTGCGCCCTGTTTAGACTTGTGGCGGATGTTGATGCATAAAATAGAAGACCTCATTGCTGTTTTTAATGGGTTATTCCTGCACACGCTCAACACGGAGCTGGTAGTGGGCGACGACGAGCCCATCTATCTACCTGCAAATGAATCATACCCTCATCACCGCATTATTTTTGCTCATGGCTTTTATGCTAGTGCTTTGCATGAAGTTGCGCACTGGCTTGTTGCGGGTGAAGCGCGTCGTCAACTCGAAGATTACGGCTACTGGTATTGTCCCGATGGACGAGATAAAGCGCAGCAGCTCGAATTTGAAAAAGTGGAAGTGAAACCACAAGCGATTGAGTGGGCGTTAAGCGTCGCAGCTGGTTTTTCATTTAATGTTTCCGTTGATAACCTCAACGGTGAACAAACTTGCCGTTTCAGCTTTCAACAACGGGTGCATCAGCAAGTGCTAGCTTTATTAGAAAGCGGATTTAATACCAGAACAACTCAACTACTCAACGCATTAAGCAATTTTTATAATACACCTTGGCCTTTACGCCAGCAGCAATTTAACTGGGATATCCCGACAGAGCTAAGCATGGAGTTTGACGATGCAATTTAAGCTTGGACTTATCATCAATCCTTTAGCTGGACTAGGTGGGAGCGTTGCACTAAAAGGTAGCGATGGCGCAGAAACAGCTCAACAAGCTTTGGCGTTAGGTGCAGAGCCTCGCGCTAATCAGCGAGCAAAAACGGCTTTAACACAACTGCTTTCTCATCAAGAAAATATCGAAATATACACTGTTAATGGTGAGATGGGGGAGCGTACGGCAAAAGAGCTGGGTTTTAACACCCAAGTGATTTACCAAACTCAAAGCACGGCAACTCGTCCTGAAGATACCGAGACCGCAGCGCAAATGATGCAACAGCTAGGTGTCGATTTGATTTTGTTTGCTGGTGGCGATGGTACTGCCCGCAACATTTGCCACGCGGTGGGTGATTCATGTCCTGTACTTGGGATCCCTGCTGGGTGCAAAATTCATAGCGGCGTATACGCGATAACGCCAAAAGCAGCAGGTAGAGTCGTTGAACTTTTGGTTACCGGAGAGCTCGTCTCCATTGGTGAAGCCGATGTGATGGACATTGATGAAGCTGCATTTCGTGAAGGGACTGTGCGCGCTAAGCGATTTGGTGAAATGCAAGTGCCGGCCGAGCTGAGATATGTGCAAGCGGTGAAAAACGGTGGTAAAGAAAGCGATGAGCTGGTGTTGGCAGATATCGCCGCCTATGTGGTTGCCGAAATGGACGAAGATGAAACCTACATTATGGGATCTGGTTCTACCGTTGCAGCAGTGATGGAAGAGATGGGACTTGATAATACACTTCTTGGTGTTGATGTTGTAAGGGACCAAGTGCTGATCGCGCAAGACCAAACCGCGCAGCAATTGTTGTCGCTTGCTGATGACAAAACAAAGCTAGTGATCACATTAATTGGTGGGCAAGGACACATTTTTGGCCGCGGTAATCAGCAACTAAGCCCTAACCTCATCAAAAAAATCGGCAAAGATAATATTATCCTTATCGCCACAAAATCGAAATTAAAGGCCTTAAATGGTCGTCCTTTAATTGCTGATACCGGTGACGAACAACTTGATGAGTCCTTAGCTGGATTTATTAAAGTGATCACTGGGTTCAATGACCATGTAATGTACGCCATAGGCCATCAAGAATAATTTAGGAATAACTATGTCTTTAGTAGAATATGTAGAGAAAGCGCAGCAGTTTTTTGATGAGCTTGTTGATAGAGCGAGCGATGATGAATTATTTGCTGGTGGCTATTTACGCGGTCACTTTGACTTAGCGGTAGGCTATGCACAAGTAGAGGAAGCAGATCTTTCGATTGATGAGCTAAATGCCAAAGTTGAAAGCAGCTTGGTAAAAGCATACCGAAATGGAGAGCTAAATGACGATGATAAAGCGCACGTGGTTTCTATTTGGGAGCAGGTGCAAAATCTAAAATAACCGCACCTCACCTGAGAGTAGCAGATGCTAGGGCCTGTTGACCTTTGCTGTTTGATTTTTGTTCACCTGAGTGTGCTTTGATCGCGACGCTCGACTTGCCGCCTAGTAATCTAGGCAAAAGTTGAGCAACAATGAACAAAGCGCACTCAGGTGAACCCAAAGGGCAGCGCTTGATTAGCATTTCTTCTGTGTTGCCCCACAAGGATGTGGGGTAAGGTGACTTTGCAGGAGCACAAAGTCTTTATCGCCTGACTCACATAGAATAACTATGCTACGCAGGCTCTGCCTTGTATAAATACCAATCAAACTGCTGCAAAAACAAACTTGAAAGATAAACAGGCCCTAGAAGTCTAATTTGCATCTGCTACTTCGCCTCGCTTGGCTTTACATCAAAAATCGCCAATAGATGAATAACAGTGCAAAGCCCACTAAATAAATCAGCCCCAGTCCCGTTAGAACCTTGGTATAAATTGGTTGACTGCGATAGATCTCACCTTTCACTAATCCTAAATTCATCCAAGCAAAGATAGGAGTAGTGACAAACGCTGAGCTCATGGCAAACATTAGCATGCTCTTTAAGTCGGCTTTAAAAAACAGCACTACGGCCATACCAAGCGTTGCTTGTAGCAATAGAATGAGCGTGTAACTCTTTTTCGTTGTGTTCGGTCGTAACAGCTGAAGTGATTCACTAAGCACTCGGGAGTAGCCATCTAACACTGTGATCGTTGTTCCAAACATACACAAAAATGCGACGCCAGCAATTAGCCATCTAGCCCATTCGCCGATTGTATTGGCATACATATCAATGAGCTGCTGTGAGAACGCAACACCAGCGAGTTCCACAGGCTTATCTTGACCGTATTGCATTAGCATACCGAGTAAACAAAACACGACCGCAAGACCCAGCGTAACAAAATATCCCACCTTGAAATCCAGTAAGATCTGGCCACTTGTTAGTGATTGTTTAGCCATCTTCGTCTTTAGCCAAGAGGAATTAATGGCTGAAATCTCGATTGGTGCGGGCATCCAACCCATTAAGGCAACTAAAAAGCCCAGTAACGCGATGTCGTACGGGGATATCGGATCAATGGGGGCTGGATGGGCCGGTCCATTATTAGCCGCAATGGCAAGTGCTATGACAGTGGAAATTGTCAAAATTATCATCACCCATTTGCTTGTTACATCGAGTATTTTGTAGTGTCCAACCAGTAAGATTGCCAAGCAACTAGTCAAAAGTATAAAGCTTAACAATTCAATATTTATTGGAAATGGCAGCGAGTAGCTCAAGAGACTTGCGGTAAGTAATAGCACACCCGCGGTATTTACAATGGCTGCGAAAATATTGAGTAGCACAAAAACCTTAAATCCGAAGCGGTAATGTGCGTGATAACCTTCGACGACACTATGCTTAGAGTGGCTTGTGTACTCGACTGCATATTTAAAAAAGGGATATTTGAGCAAATTAACAACAACTATTAACCAGATCAATTGACTACCAAATAGTGCTCCAGCCTGAGTTGATGAAACGAGATGTGAACCACCGATAGCAGCAGTTGCCATTAATATTCCAGGCCCAAAGATGGCAAATTTGCCTTTAAGAGATAGCAGCGCTGGCAATGTAAATTCCTTAAGTTTTTTTATTTTAATTTTGCTGCCAGTCTACGAAGTTTTAAGAATTGCCGCAACAGTGTCGTTGAGTCGCATTTCACAGGCGGTGTTGAGTGTGAGATAACTAGTTGCTTACCCCATCCTGCTCTAAGAAGTATTCATCTAGGTCTTCTTTGATGTCCTGATAATCATCTTCATCTAAATTTAAAACCTTCAATACATCCGCTTTCATTAAGTGCCAATCAGGCGCTGCAACAAAACGTTTATTGATATGTACAAAATTTTCCGCCATTTTTAGAGCAGAGAAAGCTAATTTCTGTTCTTCATCTTTACAGTTCCCCAAAAACTCGGGGTCATGATGGCATAAAATCATCTGACAAATACTTTGTGGCAAGTTCCAGGAAGCCGCGAGGAAGTAGCCGATAATAGCGTGATTGGTCTCGTACTTTTCTTCTTCGTGTTCGACTAACAGCTTGTCATAATCTTTGTTAGCGGCAATGAGCGTTTCCATATAATCGGGGTAATTTACTGCCATAGCGGCAATCCCTGCGTCGTGAAATAAGCCTAGTAAGTGCAAGTTTTCGATAGGAACACGCGATTTAAGTTTATTACCAATCACCATGATACTATCCGCGATGTCTGAAGCGTTATCCCAAAACCGCTCCAAACTAATACAACACTTACGTTGGTCAAAGGTTTGTTTGAGCAAAAAGCCGGTCACCAGCTTACTAATAGAGTCTAGACCTAGAAAGACGACAGCCTGTTTTACATCAGTGACCGTTCTTGCCAAGCCGTATAGGGGCGAGTTGATGATTTTTAGCACCGCGGCTGAGGTGCTGACATCATGAGCGATAATAGAAGCGATGTCGTTCAGATCTGGATCTGCTGTAGCAAGTGCTGCTTGCAATTCGCTTATCAGCGCAGGTTTAGGTGGTAAATTGAAACCATGTTTGACGTCAGCTAACACTTTGTCGTCTAGATCTATCATCTAAAAATCCTTAATTTCAGACATATAAAAAGCATAGCGTAAATTCTTTATTGAACACTGACTTGAGACAAAAAAATACCAAGTCGGCTACTAATTCGGCAAAGTGTCTCGTCAATAGGCACGTTTTCTTGCTTAACATGTAAATATTAAGTTATGGTTAAGCAATTTTTTTCTTAGGGCAATGGTATGCACGAAACACAACAAGCGAACTCGCAAAACTCTGCGATCACCCGTTTTTTAAACGGGATTGAGCGGGTGGGGAATAAACTCCCTGATCCTGCAATCATTTTCTTATCAGCAATGTTGCTGATTTGGCTGCTATCTTGGTTATTTTCAGGCGTAGAATTTAGCGCTATTGATCCAAGAACCAATCAGGCGATTGTCGTTCACAATTTATTAGACCCAAATGCGCTTGCCGGATTTATGGCAACGATGGTAAAAACCTTCACGGGATTTGCGCCATTAGGCGTGGTGCTAGTTGCTATGCTAGGTGTGGGTGTCGCTGAACATTCTGGCTATATTAATACTGGCCTTAAAATCATGCTTAAACGCACGCCTCAAGCACTACTAACTCCTTCTATTATTCTTATCGCAATTGTAAGCCACACGGCGACAGACGCTGGATACGTGTTAGTTATTCCGCTTGCTGGTGTTATTTTCTATGCGATGGGAAGACATCCTCTTGCGGGTATTGCTGCGGCATTTGCTGGTGTAAGCGGCGGATTTAGCGCGAACTTTATTCCTTCTGGTATCGATCCGTTGCTACAAAGCTTTACCCAAAGTGCAGCGCAGATCATCGATCCAGAAATCGCGATTAACCCGCTAAATAACTGGTTTTTCACTTCAGCATCGAGTTTATTCATTATTTTATTAGGTTGGTATATCACCGATAAAATCATAGAGCCAAGACTAAAAGCGACAGAAATTGACGGCGATACTGATAGTTTGCCTTCGTTTGATGAGATCACAAGCAAAGAAAAGAAGGGCTTTGTGGTGGCGTCTATGGTGATGTTAGCAGGTATCGCGTTATTGGTTTATGCATCAAGCGGTGAAGATTCAGCACTACGCAGTCCGTCGGGTGCTTTAACTGATTTTAGTGCACCGTTAATGCAATCAATTGTGCCACTTATTTTCCTACTGTTTTGGATCCCAGGTGCGGTATACGGTTTCGTTGTTGGTACGTTCAAAACTTCAAAAGACATGATTGATGCCATGACTAAAGCCATGAATAGCATGTCTTACTATATTGTTATGGCGTTTTTCTGTGCACTTTTTATCAGTGCCTTCAGCCATTCAAATTTGGGCGCACTGCTTGCTATTGAAGGGGCCCAAATATTAAAGGCATTGGCGCTGCCAAGCTATGTTACCGTGGTTGGTATTATCTTCCTCACCGCATTTGTAAACCTATTTGTAGGGTCAAGCTCTGCGAAGTGGGCGTTGTTGGGGCCGATTTTTGTTCCGATGTTAATGCAATTGGGTATTTCACCAGATTTAACACAAGCGGCTTATCGTGTTGGTGATTCCGGCTCAAATATAATCACGCCGCTTATGCCTTACTTCCCGTTGGTTGTGGTTTACTGCCAGAAATACGTTAAGTCGACCGGGATAGGTACTTTGATAGCGATGATGTTGCCCTACTCAATTGCCTTTTTGATTGGTTGGAGCATCTTCTTATTGATCTATTGGATGCTTGGTATTCCGCTAGGTCTACAAGCAAGTTATACATACCCTGCTGGTATGTAATTTTAGGTTAAGTAAAAAAAGCGCTGTTCAGTAAAGTGACAGCGCTTTTTATATACTGCTATTTGTTCTGCGCCTTACGCGGCTTTATTGATACCCAGCCAAGAAAATGAGCGATGTAAAAATGCCCCAGCGCCTGTTGTAATGCATTCACCATGGGCAATAACAATATATTGGGGTTGCCATGCGGCCATTTTTGAAAAACAGGCTCGGGCTTGCTGCTTCCCAAACATAAACGAAGTTCGCCAGTCTATGGGGGTTTTACCGTTAGGGCTAATAATCCCGGTGATTTTCGCTAATACTTTTTTAAAACCGGAGAAGTGGTTAGGGTGAAAGTTCTCGATAAGATCTGTCAAAATTAATGTACTGCTCTCTTTGTGGAAGAATACGACTTCTTCCATCACCGCGCTGCCTTTAAAAATGAGTTGCTCAATATCTCCTTGCCACTCGGGTTCTGCCATGTTGCCCAGTTGGCGCTGAAAAGTAAGATCAGGCCGTTTTTTGTCGACACCTGGAGAAGCAAACATAATCGCATGTGGGAACTTTTCCTGCCAATCTCCCATAAATAGGTGATGAAGTTTATTTGGAGAAATTAGGTAGGCCACTTGCCCAAGCTGCGTCAATTCACTCAGTAATCCTTCCGTTAATTTTCCAGGAGAGTGCACCCATAATGCGCCAGAAGAAAGCTTTACTATGGTGCTTCTGGTAGTGTATGGCATGCCAAAGAATGGTACAGTTGGGCCATTGTGGATCCAAATGTTTTTACCAATTGCAATTAATTCGCTCATCTGATTTCCTTACTCTTGTTAGCGTGGATGACTATATCAGGGAAGTTATTTGTTTAAAATATAGCCTTATACAAGATTGTATGAAATTTATCTAAATCCTTGTATTTGCATACCTTATCATTAATCTTGGGCGCGTTGTTCAGTCCCATATCTCGCCATAAAAAGCGCAACGCTTTGCTCTACAATAAAGTCCGTTTCCTCCGTATTTGTGAGATCAAATCCATAAAGCCGTGGGTAAAAGATAAAAGACTTGAGTTGATATAAAAACTGTTGTGCTGCGAATGCCTGATGTTCGATATACAGTGCATTGTTAGCGACAGCATCGGCTAAAAACGTTTCTAAATAACGCATACAACCTACTTTACTGTTATTGAAATGCGCAGCCAATGTAGAGTCTTGCAACAACTCGATAAATGCCACGCGAGCCACTTTGATAAATGATTCAGAGGTGAGCAGATTGACTTCTCGTAAAGCGATTTCTTGAAGTTGTTTTGCAATCGAGACATCGGGTCGATATTGATAAATATCACCTTGGTCAACCTGAAGCATCATGTGTTCAAGTACGTTATACAGTAGTAGCTCTTTGGTCTCAAAGTGATTATAGATCGTTCGTTTAGACACTTCAGCGTGCTTTGCGATGAGATCCATACTGGTATTTTGAGCACCGTGCTGAGCAAATAACTGTTGGGCAGCCTCTAGAATTTGCAGTCGCTTTCTTTCTGATTGTTTCATTTTATCTATTACAGGCAAGGGAATATCAACAAATGGATACTCCGCATTTTAGCAAAACTAAAATAAATTACACTGCTTAGTTTACTTTCTATTCTTGATGTGTAAACTACACTGTGTAGTTTACTTTTGGTGGTTGTATGAAAAAGCGAACATGGTTTGGCTTGATTGTGGTCTTGCTGATAGGAGTAGGGGGAGTTATGGTTTCTAATTTAAATGCTGCGGTAAATCAAGGTGGGTATTCATCAACCCAATATAGTGATGGTAAATTTCATAATACTCATGAAACGGAAAAAACGAGCCTAGGTAAGACGCTGGAAATTTTTTGGCGCTTTTTTACCGAACAAAAAGTCAATGCGGTGCCGAAGGTTGATATGCCAATAAAAGAGCTCACAGAGGCGAATTTAAAGGCACTTTCAGATACGCAAACTCACGTTATTAAACTGGGACACTCATCAGTACTCATTAAAGCGCAAGGGCAGTATCTTCTGATTGATCCCGTTTTTGCTGAACGAGCATCGCCGTTTTCATTTATTGGTCCAAAACGTTTTCATCAACCACCGATTACTATTGAATCATTGCCTCAAATTGATAAGGTGCTGATTTCACATAACCATTACGACCACCTAGACAAGGAAAGCGTAAAGCGATTAGCAGACAGAGTGGGGGCATTTTATGTACCTTTGGGTGTAGAGGGGGATTTGCAAAAGTGGGGAGTTCCCGCTGAAAAAATAAAGCAGTTTGACTGGTGGCAGTTTGAAGAAACCGCTGAGTTAACACTCACCTTTACACCTACTCAGCATTTTTCTGGACGTGGACTTGGAGATGCAAATAAAACCCTTTGGGGAGCGTGGGCTATTCGCACAGCAGACAAAAATATCTTTTTTAGTGGAGACTCTGGTTATTTTGCTGGATTTAAGGAAATAGGTGAAAGACTTGGCCCGTTTGATCTAACCTTAGTAGAGACTGGTGCCTATGATAAAGATTGGTCTGATATTCACATGACGCCAGAGCAAAGCGTACAGGCTCATATAGATTTGCGAGGAACGCATATGATCCCCATTCATAATGGTACTTTTGACTTGGCCTTTCACTCTTGGTTTGATCCGCTCGCAAGAGTGAAAATCGCAGCTGAGCAAAATCAAGTAGCACTGGTAACACCTGTTGTGGGTGAAGTATTGACGCTTTCAGAAACGCTATCAAGTAGCAGCTGGTGGGAAGCGTTGATGCCCTAATATCCATATCTTAGTGATTGAATGAGGGCTAACGCATGAGGCTGAAACCCTTATTCAGCATTCTTGTGTTAAGCAATCAACAGCCTTAATGAAAAGGCCATAAGCAACACAGCAAGTGCCTTTTCAACCAAGTTCATCTTGTTCAAGAACCAAGCGCGAGAAGATGGAGCTGAGAATAATAAGCTGACACAGATAAACCATAAAGCGTTAACACTGCACATCCAAGCGCCGTAAAAAAGTTGAATATGTAACGGAGTTCCTTGGCTGACGACATTGGTTACCACGGCTAAGAAAAACAGGGTTGCTTTTGGGTTGGTTGCATTAGTTAAAAAACCAAGACTAAAGGCTTTTTTGAGCGACTGTGAGCTTACATCAGCTTGGGCATTTTCTGTATCCAGTTGAATCGTTCCTGCACTTTTGAGCAGTTGAATAGCGATGTAGATAAGATACGTAGCGCCGATTAATTTAGCTACTTGTAAAACCCAAGGTGAGGCCTGCATCAGTGCGCCGACACCAAGTAAGGTATATAAGATATGAACACTAAGCCCAGCGCCAATCCCCAAGGCTGTCATTGCGCCATGTAGTCTGCCGTATTTTAAGCTCTGTCTGACTGTAATAACAAAGTCGGGGCCCGGCAAGATCACTGCAACAAAATGAATGATGGCTAATGACAAAAACTCTGGCCAATACTGCACCATAATAAGCTCCCAATATAATATTGAATAATTGAGAACATTGTATTTTCATTCTCCTGAGAAGATAATAATCTAAAAATAGAAATAACTTTTGCGTAGAGCGCACAAATGGGAGAGCTATGGCGACCAGTAAACATATTGAACTACTGCAAGAAATGTCGATTTTTGTTTCGGTAGTGAATACTGGAAGTTTTTCTGAAAGCGCTCGGCAATTAGGTGTCTCGCCGTCATCAGTGAGTCGTGCCATAAAACAACTTGAGCAGCAATTGGGGGTGTGTTTACTTCAGCGTACCACCCGCAGCTTAAGATTGAGCGAAACAGGACGAGCTGTGTATGAGCGCTGTACTCAGTTGGAACAAGCCGCCAAAGACGTCATCTCGCTTTGTGAAAGCCATCATCAAACGGCACAAGGAACAGTTAAAATTGCAGCGCCAAAAGCGGTCGCACATACACTAATTCATCCAAGTGTAATGGCGTTTCTAGGCGAATTTCCAAACATTGATGTTCATTTGGTGTTGGATGACAACGCACTGGACCTGATCCGAGATGAAATAGACATTCTATTTAAAATTACTAACGAACCACCGCAGGGTTTAATAGGCAGAAGCGTAATGACGATAGAACATATAGTAGCGGCATCACCAAAATATCTTGCAACACACTCAATTCCTACTCACCCTAAAGAACTAATACAACACAGCTGCATTGCTTTGGGGGAAACGGATGCCGATGCTAAGTGGCGATTCAGAAAAGGCACACAAAAACACACAACCCCAGTTAACGGGCGCTATAAGGCAAATCACACTAGAGTAAGGTTAGATGCTGCGCTGCAAGGGCTTGGGATCACAAGCTTACCTATGTTTGTAGCTAAAGATGCGTTAGCGTCAGGGGAGTTGATACAGGTATTACCAGAATGGCAATTTGAAACGAATTATTCTGGCGAGCTGTGGATGCTATACCCAGCTACTCGCCATATTCCCGCAAAAGTAAGTGTTTTTGCTGACTTTATTGTACAAAGACTTACCAGGGGTTGTTGAGTTTTACTGTATACTAAAACCCGCTCGTAATAATTACAGCGAAAAGCGATAACTTAATGTTGCACTCGCTTGATATTGGCTCATTACCTCACTGTCGAAGTGCCAGCTACAGGTATTTTTGGTGTCTGGGTCGACATCACAACTGACTTTAGAGTTGTTGTTAAGGATAGTTGCAATCCATCGTGCTTCAGCACCGAGATGAAAACCTGCACCAAGGTTGTATTCAAAACCCGTGTATAACCCTGATGCAAAAAAAGTGTCAGAGTCGATAAAGTTTGGATCCATGAAGGTAGCACCAATTTGTAAACCTAGATAAACATCTAAATCATCATTGATAGGGCGTAGTACTGCAGTTTGAAATAGTAGGTATTCCATTTCCACTTTATTTAGAGGGTATGCGGTAAGCTGAGTCTCGGTTTTACTGTAGTAGAAACCATAACGGCCTTCAGGCACATATTTGTCTACGCTCACTCCAAAATGCGAATCGTCTTCTAATTCATAATTTTGGTGGCGAGAAGTTTCGATATCACTGCTATAAGTTTTGCCACCATATATAGAGATACCAAAGTCTCCGAAATCTGTAGCACTGACGTTGCAAGATGCTGCCAAAGCTAAAATAGTTGCTACTGTAACTAATTTCATATAGTTCATTTCCTTGAGTTGGAGGAGTTTTTTTAGATTTGGGCGCTAGTATATCAATGATGAAAAAAAATAATAACGAGGTTGGGTGATTTACTTGCATTTCTTTGGTTAGGTTTTTATTATTAATCTGATTTTTGATTTGGAAAAGTACCTTGCGAGTATTCTTACGTTTACTTATCACATTGCTCGTGGTGGCTACACTCAGTGGTCAAAACGCGGCTGCCTCCAGGGCAGCATGTGAAATGCATGGTACTGCAAGTCATAAAACATCTCATCAAATGCTTCAAAGTGACGTGCAATTGGCTGATCCTCATCACCATGAAATGATGATTGAAATGGATTGCTGTGACCCTCAGAACACAGCACAATGCAGTGATTGCACTTGCCCTACACATATGTGCTCTACAAATCTTGCAGCGTTTTCGCCAAGAGAGTGGATAGCGCCTATTGTACTGAAAAACGATAAATTAAGTTTCACAACTGGTCAGCTTAGCGACTATCCTCGCTCTCTTTATAAACCCCCAATACTTGCCTAACCTCAGGGCAGATCTGCCTTAATTTCAAAGTTTTGTACGATTAATCGTCTTTTTTGGCGTAATTTTCAACGAATTGATTGATACCAGTTGCAGTAACGCAATAGGTATTACATGCGAGGTTAGCATGAAAAAGTTTTATTTAGTGATGACGCTATGGCTTATGAGCGCCATGGCATATGGTAAATCTAATATAGAATTGGAAGTCTTTAAGTCCCCAACCTGCGGCTGTTGTGAACTGTGGTTAAACCATTTAACTGCACAAGGTATCGCGCACAAAGCCACCGATTTAAATTATCTTGGCTCACTTAAGAGTAAGTTTGGTATTAAGCAAAATTATCAATCTTGCCACACTGGGGTTTCTAAAAGTGGCTTTATTTTTGAAGGGCATGTTCCTGCCAAGTTTATTAAACTGTTTTTGCAAAACGAAACGTTAACTCAAGACATACAAAACATCGGCTTGAGTGTGCCTGCGATGCCACTTGGCTCGCCCGGTATGGAAGTTGGCGAGCGTTTTATGCCTTATCAAGTATTGCTACTCAAAAAAGATGGGAGCTATGAGATTTTTGCTAAAATCGACAGCTATGAGGAGCAATTCTAATGACAATCAAAGTTTCCCTGTTTATTGCAACTCTGATACTGCCACAGATAGCACAGGCCAATATTGCAACGTTAGAGCAAGCGATAGATGCAGCCATCAGCAACGATCCTTGGCTTCAATCTAGCCAATACAAGCGATCTGCGATGCAGTCGATGAGCCGAGAAGCACTAAGCTATCCTGATCCTCAGGTGTCCATAGGCATGATGAACCTGCCTGTTGATAGTTGGGAGTTTAATCAAGAGGGGATGACCCAGCTTAAAGTTGGTGTGATGCAGATGTTGCCGCGAGGAGATAGCCTCGAAATTAAGAGCCAACAATTGGCACTTGACGCTAAAAAGCAACCGATTTTACAAGCGGATAGAAAAGCGCAAGTGCGCCGCGATGTTTCTCAGGTGTGGCTTGATATTGTACAAGCCAAAAAGACGTTAGAATTGATTGAACGCGATAGTGTGTTGTTTGACCAAATGGTAGAAATTGCCAATGCTAGCTACTCCAATGCGCTTGGTGCTACACGCCAGCAAGATGTGATCCGTGCTCAGCTTGAGGTGATGCAATTAGATGACAAGCGTTCCGCGGCTTATCAGCAGCTTAACACTGCTAAGGCAAAGCTTTCGCAATGGCTGTTAAATGATGCATTCACTAATTCAAATGCGCTGAGTGTCCTTGACCAAAACGAAGTGACACTGCCGTTGATCCGCTCAATTGCGCCAAAATTGATGCAGCAACGCCCAGTTGATAGCCAAGCTGTAGTACAACATTTGACTCATCACCCGTTGGTTGTTGCAGCCGACGTTGATACATTCCGTGCTAATCAAGGGGTAAAGTTAGCTGAGCAGGCATATAAACCACAGTTTTCAGTCAATGCGAGTTACGCGTATCGGGATGATGCACCAGATCAGATGTCTCGCACCGACTTTTTTAGCGTTGGTGTGTCATTCGACGTTCCGTTATTCACAGATGGAAAACAAGATCAGCAAAAAGTGGCAGCGACTGCACAAGTTGAGGCGAGTAAAACCGACCGGTTGCTGGTGCTAAAGCAGCTGTTTTCAAACTTAAATGGAGAAATTCAAACTATCCAACGATTGCAAGAGAGGCAATCGCTATACGCAAAATCAATTGTGGCACAAAGCGCTGAACAGGCCGAAGCTGCGTTGACTGCTTATACCAATGATGATGGCGACTTTTCCGAGGTAGTGAGGGCGCGTATCGCGAAACTGAATGCGCAGTTATCAGCACTTTCCATTGATATTGCATTGTTAAAAGCGGTGGTACGCAGTAACTACTATTTGGCTCAAATTGAAGAGGATGCAAGCCATGAATAACAACTTAAAAATGACGCTGGTTGCCGTCACGACATTAACGGCAGGCGTGCTAGTTGGGATAAATCTCTCTTCAAGTAACGAGTCTGCGGTAGCGCAAAACACTGAAAAAGCGCCGCTTTATTGGGTTGCGCCTATGGATCCGAACTATCGTCGTGATAAGCCAGGTAAGTCTCCGATGGGAATGGATCTCGTACCTGTGTACGAAGAAGAGTCTGCGAATGCAAAATTTGGTGAGGGGGTTGTGGAGATAGCGCCTCACGTTGAAAACAACTTGGGCGTTCGTACTGCGGTGGCCATGCGTCAAGCGATGTCTCACCAAATCCGTACGGTTGGGTATGTTCAGTACAACGAAGATAGCTTAGTTCACATTCATCCTCGAGTTGAGGGCTGGGTTGAAAAGCTCTACGTGAAAGCAGCAGGAGACCCGGTGAAGCAAGGCGAACCTCTGTACACCTTGTACTCGCCGCAACTGGTCAATGCGCAAGAAGAATATCTTATTGCTAGAAAGCGTAATAATCAGGCGCTGATAAACGCAGCGCATGAAAGGCTCAAGGCATTGCACCTGAGTGATGACTTTATCAATACGCTTAAAAAAACGGGTGAAGTGCATCAAAGCATTACCTTTTATGCGCGTCAATCTGGGGTGTTGGATGGACTCCAGATCCGAGAAGGGTTTTACGTAAAACCAGGCACAACGCTCATGAGTATCGCCAAACTAGACGAGATTTGGGTCGAAGCTGATGTATTTGAACGTGATGCTATGTTGGTCGCTCAGGGGCAAGCGGTTTCCATGAGGTTAGACTTTTTACCCGGCAGAACGTGGCGAGGACAAGTCGATTACGTCTACCCCTCACTCAATGAAAAAACACGGACACTTAGAGTAAGGCTCAGATTTGACAACAGTGATGCGCTATTAAAGCCAAATATGTTTGCGCAAGTGAACATTCATGCCGATTCTCGTGACGATGTATTGCAAGTGCCGAGTGAAGCTGTGATCCGCACTGCCAAACAAAATCGTGTTGTCGTTGAAGTTGCACCCGGTAGCTTTAAATCGGTTGCCGTTGAACTGGGTCAAATTGGTGATGAAAACATTGAAATCCTCAAAGGCCTTAACGAAGGAGACAAGATTGTTACGTCAGCCCAATTCCTGATTGATTCTCAATCGAGCATTACTTCTGATTTTATGCGTATGGCGCCAGTTGCTGAGACTAAGTCAGTTTGGATTGAAGGAGAAATTCAAAGCGTGAACTACCAAAGTCGAGTAGTGAATATCGATCATCAACCCGTACCCGAGTGGGAATGGCCTGAAATGGTGATGGATTTTACCGTGGCTGAAAGTGTCGATGTTGACGAATTAAACGCTGGACAGACTTTGCATTTTGAAGTCACGAAACAGGATGACGGTAGCGTATTACTGACAGGCATTCACATTATGTCCGAAGGAAATACGACCGAAAATACCTTACCAACAGCAACCGTGGGTGGTGTGATAAACACCATCACCCCTGACACCCGAGTGCTTAATATTTCTCGCGATGCCATTGAAAAATGGGACCGTCCCGCAACAACGATGGACTTTGTTGCAGCTGAGCACATTGATTTAAGCCAGCTTATGACAGGAATGAAGGTGACTTTCACCTTTGAAGTGGGTGACGAATTTGTGGTGACTGATATCAAACCTGCAGGCGAGATGTCGATGAATATGCACTCTGGCCACTAAGGAGCATTTACAATGATCCAAGCAATAATTCACTGGTCAGTATACAACCGCTTTTTTGTGGTACTGCTGACACTTATGCTGGTGGGGGCTGGGCTATTTACTCTTAAAAACACGCCTGTCGATGCCATTCCAGATTTGTCTGATGTACAAGTTATTGTCAAAACACCTTATCCTGGACAGGCACCACAAGTGGTGCAAGATCAGGTGACATTTCCGCTGACCACCGCCATGCTCTCTGTGCCGGGCGCAAAAACCGTACGTGGTTATTCCTTCTTTGGGGATTCCTATGTTTACGTTATTTTTGACGATAAAACGGATCTTTACTGGGCGCGCAGTCGTGTTCTTGAATACCTAAGTCAAGTCGCACCACAATTACCCGATGCGGCTAAGCCGCAGTTGGGCCCAGATGCCACTGGGGTGGGTTGGGTATATCTTTATGCATTAGTTGATAAAACCGGTAAACACGATATTAGCCAACTACGCAGCCTACAAGATTGGTTTTTAAAGTTTGAGTTGCAATCGGTTGCTGGCGTGTCAGAAGTAGCGCCGATTGGCGGTATGGTGAAACAGTATCAAGTACAGGTTGATCCCAACAAATTGCGCGCTTACGGTATTCTGCTTACGCATGTACAGCAGGCGCTGCAACGCGGTAACCAAGAATCGGGCGCTTCTGTGATTGAGATGGCTGAAGCCGAATATATGGTGACAAGTACGGGATATATTCAAAGCGTTAAAGATATTGAAGCTATCCCACTTGGGCAAGCTGTCAAAGGCACGCCATTAACGATAGCTGATGTTGCGTCTGTCAATATTGGACCGCAAATGCGTCGTGGCATTGCCGAGCTTAACGGTGAAGGAGAAGTTGTCGGCGGTGTTGTAGTCATGCGCTTTGGAGAAAACGCGCAAAAGACCATAGATGGGGTAAAGCAAAAACTTGCTGAGCTACAACAAGGCTTACCTGAAGGGGTGGAAGTGGTGACGGTTTACGATCGCTCCGAGCTTATCACCAAAGCCATTGATAATCTTTGGTCTAAGTTACTTGAAGAGCTGGTGGTGGTGGCCTTAGTGTGTGTGGTGTTCTTATTTCATATTCGCTCTTCCGTGGTTGCGGTGATCACTTTGCCACTTGGCATTCTGGTGGCTTTTATCGTGATGTATTTTCAAGGGGTGAACGCAAATATCATGTCCCTTGGTGGTATAGCCATTGCTATCGGGGCGATGACCGACGGTGCAATCGTGATGATTGAAAACATGCACAAACACATGGAAAAAACGCCACTCAATGATGAAAACCGCTGGGAAATCGTCGCGAAGTCGGCTTCTGAAGTAGGCCCTGCGCTGTTCTTTAGTTTGCTGATTATTACCGTAAGCTTCTTACCTGTGTTTATTCTTGAGGCGCAAGAAGGGCGTATGTTTGCCCCTCTGGCATACACTAAAACGTATGCGATGGCCGCATCGGCAGGGCTTGCCATTACGCTTATTCCTGTGCTGATGGGATACTTTATTCGCGGTAAAGTTGTGCCCGAGCATAAAAATCCAATCAATCGAATGTTGGTTGGCGCGTATATGCCCTTGTTGAAACAAGTTTTACGCTTTCCTAAGCTGACGTTGTTGGCTGCTGCTGCTATTACTGTCGTTGGCTTTTATCCAATGGATAAAATCGGCAGTGAGTTTATTCCGCCTTTGGATGAAGGGGATTTAATGTATATGCCGACTACATATCCAAGTATTTCGATTGGTAAAGCCAGAGAAATCTTGCAGCAAACCGACAAGTTGATAGCGACGGTGCCTGAGGTAAAAAATGTCTTTGGTAAAATCGGTCGCGCGGAAACCGCAACCGATCCTGCCCCGTTGACGATGATCGAGACCTTTATTCAATTAAAACCTAAAGATCAGTGGCGTGCGGGAATGACCACTGAAAAGCTCAAAGCAGAGCTCGATAAGCTTGTGCAGTTTCCGGGCTTGACCAATGCTTGGGTGATGCCCATCAAAACGCGTATTGATATGCTCGCGACGGGGATTAAAACGCCTGTCGGGATTAAAGTCGCGGGTCCAGATTTAGATACTATCCAAAAGATTGGTCAAGATCTTGAACGTATTTTGAGTCAGGTAGAGGGTACAGCTTCGGTCTATTCAGAGCGGGTAGCTGGGGGGCGTTATATCAAGGTCGATATTCAACGTGATAAAGCCGCGCGATTTGGGCTCAATATTGCTGATGTACAGCAAGTGGTCGCAACTGCAATTGGTGGAATGGACGTCACGCAAACCATTGAAGGACAAGAGCGCTATCCGGTTAGTTTGCGCTACCCGCAAGACTTACGCGATTCTCCAGAAGCACTGCGGAAGCTTCCTATAGTCACCGCCGAGGGATTAAATATTGCCCTAGGTGATGTGGCAACTATCTATATTGAAAATGGGCCACCGGGCATTAAAAGCGAGAACGCTCGCATTAATGGTTGGACGTTTATTGATTTAGATGGTGTCGATGTTGGCAGCTATGTGGCAGCCGCTAAACAAGTACTGAGCGAGCAGTTGGAGTTACCTGCAGGTTATTCCATCAGTTGGGCTGGTCAATACGAATATATGGAGCGTGCTAAAGCTAAATTGACTTATGTGGTGCCGCTCACGCTTGGGATCATTATCGTTTTACTCTATTTGAACTTTAGAAGCTTTAGCGAAGTGGCAATTATCATGGCGACGTTACCTATGGCGATGATTGGTGGACTGTGGCTGCTATACCTTGAGGGGTTTAACTTTTCGGTCGCAGTTGGCGTTGGTTTTATAGCGCTTGCTGGTGTTGCCGTTGAAATAGGCGTTATCATGCTCGTGTATCTCAACCAAGCCATCAGCGAGCTTAAGGAGAAACAACCGATCATAACCCTTGAAGCCATTAATAATGCCATTTTAGAAGGTGCGGGCAAACGCATTCGTCCAGTCATGATGACGGTGGCAACAATTATTATCGGGTTATTGCCAATCCTTTACGGTTCGGGCACAGGTTCTGAGGTAATGAGCCGCATCGCCGCGCCTATGGTAGGCGGCATGGCAAGCGCACTATTACTTACCTTAGTGGTGTTACCTGTAGTGTATATGTTGATGATCCGTTGGCGTGAGAAAGTTAATAATTAACCTGAGGTTTGGATAAGGAATGAACTAACTAATTGTTTTTAAACACACATTAAATTATCCCCTTATCTAGCCAGAGAGTTTTAGGGATAACTAGACGAATTTACGTACCAATAGCTGGCTATTGGAAGTGAATTCAACGCAGTTAGCGCTAAAATTGACTGCTAGAAAGGCATTAATTATCCGAAGCTCAGGTTAATTAATCAATAGCGGAAAAAGTTTGCCTCAAGCGCAGTAATATTAAGCGCTTGAACGGCAAACTTTGGTTTGGTAGAACCCGATTACATCGAAAAAGTGGTTAAAAGATTCTTAGGAGCCTAACTAATCCGAGAGCAGGTTAACAACGCTCCCTTGGCGCACTTATTGCTGTACTAGAATAGCCAATGCACCAAGGAGCGAGTATGTACATTCAAAATTCACCCTATTCACAAATGTATAGTTCGAATGATTTTTATAGTCGTAAGAACAATAATGTTGTGAGTGATCAAGATATTTCTAATTCGGCTGCAAAAAACTCGGAAACACCTTCGTTTATGGAAGCAGCAAAGGCCGTTCAAGAAAAAGCGCCGAACAACACAAAATCGACTTACCTTACCAAGCATTTTGAGCAAGCTGAAAAGCTAGCCCATGAATCTTTGGTAAGTTCAAGTCACAAAATAGGCAGCCGTGAATATAACATCGAGATGTATCGTGAAATGATGACGAACATTGTAGAGATGCCGATTGAAGTAGAAATTGCACCAGAAGAGATGAATCAAGCGCTGTTATTTAATCATCTGGGATTAGACTTTAAAGAGTATAAAACCGTTTCAGTGCGTTCAGAGTTGTTAACTATGCTTGAGCAAAAAGTTGAGCAGGACAGTACGCTAATTAGATCAGATAAAGCAAAACTAACCGCAATTATTACCGATACGCAAGATAGGCTAGAAGCTGCGCAAGCCGCGTTACTTGAAGGTGAAGACATTACCCAGCGACTGCAAGATAGCAAAAAGGCTATCTATCATTCTTACGAACAGCTTAAACTTGGTAAGGTGAGTCAGCGAGACCTGATTTCGACTTTGTAGTTATTCTTGACCAAGGATGCTTTAACAAAGTGAAGAAAATGCATTTTGTAGTCTGAAATGATTGAGGCTTATGTTTTATTCTAAAAAGTACAATTTTTTGTTCTGCCACATTAGCCGCACTGGCGGTACGTCGTTATGTAGTGTCCTCAGGCAAACGGCGCCAGACCTAAGGATGATATGCAGCCAGCATGCATCGCTTCTAGAGGCTAGAGCGGCATTGCCGGAAGCGTTTGAGAGTACGTTTAAATTTGCTTTTGTACGTAACCCATGGGAAAGACTCGTTTCTTGGTATTCACTATTAGAGAAAGGTAAAAGTCTACACTCAGAAGCGGTATCTGAGAAACGTCATTATGATGAGAAAGAGAGGTTTGAACTATTTGTACAAGAGATGGTTGCAGAGCAGCACGCCGGAATAGCGTGGAGTCAATGGTCCCAGTTATCTGACCATTTGGGAAATTCACTCGTTAATGAAATTTGCCGCTTTGAAAACTATCAAAAAGACAGTAAGCGAATTTTAAGGAAGTTGGGGAGCAAAGATTATTATTTACCTTATTATAATCAAGCATCAAGTAGGCACTACCGTCATTACTACTCTGATTTAGCGTTAAAATTGGCCGAGGAGCTTTTCCTAGATGATATTTATCAATTTGGGTATAAATTTTGATAGTAGTCAGCCTTGTGAAAAACGGTAACTATCAAAACAAGAAGGAAGTTGGAATAAATATTTGTATAAATCATAACTTGTAACAATAATGTGTTAATTGTTACTTAAAAGAGCTTTTGAGTGTTTATATGGATATCACTGAGTTAGATGAAAAGGCATTTGTTGACGTATTTAACCTGCCAGAAAAAATCACCATAAAGACTGCCAGTACCGCAGATATAGAGGAAATGGCGTTTGTGACCAAAGTGAGTTGGCAAGCGGCTTTCAGTGGCTTTTTACCAGAGCAAGTGCTAGCAGGGGGAACCGTCGAATTTTTCGCAACCATTTGGTCTGATATCATTAAGAATTCTGCAACCCAAACGGCTTTGCTTGTGACTGATGGCAGGAAAATATTAGGCTGCGGTGCTGCTGGGATTTATCGCCGAATGTATAACCCGGTTAGCCAAAAAGTATCGAGAACGAATGCTGGCGAGCTTTATCGTGGTTACATTTTACCAAGCCATCAGAACCGTGGATTAGGTCAAGCGCTGTTGAAGGCGCGTCTATTAAAGCTTTATGAGCAAGGTTGCCAAAGCGCGTATACCTGGATTTATGAGCAGAACAAACAAGCAAGACGCTTTTACGAAAAGCATGGGGCGGTAAACCTCGACCAAGCCCAAGGGATAACAATGAAACGATTTAGGTTTGAAGAAGTGTGCTATGGCATTGAAGTAAATCGTGTTTTTGATTTTAGCTAAGGTGAAGTGAGAGGAAATTTCAAACACCGTATGGTCAGAGGTAATTGTCATCGATAAGCGGTGACAATTACTTCATGCAGACTAACGTAGGTCGGCGGGTGTAGGATAGTCTGGGTGCTCAACAATTTTCGGTGCCCAAACTGCTGGGATCACGGCCTCTCGTTTCTGTTTGATACGCTCTACTAGTGTATTCAAATCATAATTGGGTTCACCATAAACGGCTAGCCAATTCTCAGGTACGTCTTCTGGGTCTGCAGCCTGAATAACGTGCGCCATCCACTGCTTTCTAAGCTCAGCCCATTCACTACTTTGATTCTCATTGACACCTGCAAGTGGCCGAAGCTCTACATATATTGTCCTTCTCGGACCTTCACTGCGTTTCGGCTCTGAGCCATGTAAAACCATCATGTCTTGAACTAAGATATCTCCGGCTTTAGCTGGTTGCTGTACAACCCCTGGAATGTTCCAGCCATATTCGCTCGAGAGAGAATAAATATCCAAAATTTGGTGTTGGGAATTTGGCAAATAGCGTAAGCACCCGTCATCTATATTCGCATCATCAAGATAGATACCGACATTTAAATATGCAAAATGACGAGAATGAGGAGCATCTTGATGCCAAGCTATGTGAGGGTGGGGATGTGGATATTTGCAGACTAAGTCACATTGCAATGGAACGCTGCCTACGCCACAAAGGTGTTCACTGATCGCTAACATTGCTGGTGTTGCGAGTAGTTCGATAATTAACTCGGGCGCTTCAAAAAGCAAATCATTATAACGAAAGAGTTTTGGCTCACCTGATTCATTTGATAAATGGTATTGAGTCGCGATTTTTCCATCTTGCTGTGCTTGTTTTGCTTTACTCTCGAGCGCATTAGATAGTCGCTTCAGTTTTTCCAGCAGTGTGTCGGGTAAAGTTTGTTCAAATAAAACGAAGCCGTTGTTTTTGTAAAAATCGAGTTTGCTTTTGCTCACAATCGTCATGCGTGTACTTCCTAGTTATTTTGTTGCTTGTCAGACTTAAGTGTTGTTTGTCGAGTATATTCACTCGCCTGCCAATAGAGTCTGTCTCAGCTACAGCACTGACTATAGTGTCGTAAAATGCCAGTTAGCGCAATTACGGTGGGTTACATTGTGGATTTTGCTTATATTAACTCAACTCGAATAAACAGAAACTTCCATTGGCACCGCTTTGCATCCTCAAGTACAATTAGCGTTTTCGATTGCAACACACCGGAACCTTCCAATGGAAATCAAAGTAAATTACCTCGACAATCTCAGAATTGATGCTAAATTTGACGACTTTTCTGTCATTGCAGATCAGCCAATTCGCTATAAAGGCGATGGCTCAGCACCAAGTCCATTTGACTACTTTTTAGCTTCTTCAGCGCTTTGTGCTGCTTACTTTGTGAAGGTGTATTGTAATGCGCGTGACATTCCAACGGATGGAATTCGTGTGGCACAAAACAACATCGTTGACCCTGAAAATCGTTATAACCAAATTTTTAAAATTCAGGTGGAGCTTCCAGAAAGCATTTCTGAAAAAGACCGCCAAGGTATCCTGCGCTCAATAGACCGCTGTACCGTTAAAAAAGTGATCCAAACAGGACCTGAATTCCAAGTGGAAGCGGTTGAAAGCCTTGAAGATGATTCTCAGGCGATGTTGATGGTTGATACCAGCGAAAGCGACAGCACTTTTATCCTAGGCAAAGATCTTCCGCTTGAACAGACTATTGCAAATATGACCAAGATCCTGTCGGATTTAGGCATGAAGATTGAAGTCGCATCATGGCGTAATATCGTGCCACACGTCTGGTCTTTGCATATTCGTGATGCTGCTTCACCAATGTGTTTCACCAATGGTAAAGGGGCAACCAAAGAAAGCGCGCTTTGCTCGGCACTCGGTGAGTTTATTGAGCGTTTAAATTGCAACTTCTTTTATAATGATCAGTTTTTTGGTGAAGAAATCGCAAATGCTGAATTTGTTCACTACCCGAACGAAAAGTGGTTTAAACCCGAAGCTGATGATGCGCTTCCTACTGAAATTTTAGACGACTACACTCGTGAAATTTACGACCCAGAAGGTGAACTACGCGGTTCGCATCTAATCGACACAAATTCAGGTAATGTAGCGCGCGGTATTTGTTCTATTCCGTACACTCGCCATTCAGATGGTGAAACCGTGTATTTTCCGTCAAATCTAATAGAAAACTTATTCCTAAGTAACGGTATGAGTGCTGGTAATAACCTGTTTGAAGCGAAAGTGCAGTGTTTATCTGAGATCTTTGAACGCGCGGTGAAAAAGCAAATCATCGAACAGGAAATTGTGTTGCCTGACGTGCCAGAGTCTGTACTTGCTAAATATCCAGGTATTGTTGAAGGGATAAAAGGGCTTGAAGAACAGGGCTTTCCTGTGGTGGTGAAAGATGCCTCTCTTGGCGGCCAATTTCCTGTGATGTGTGTGACCTTGATGAACCCTAAAACAGGCGGCGTATTTGCCTCTTTTGGCGCGCATCCAAGTTTCGAAGTGGCACTTGAGCGCAGTTTAACCGAGTTGTTACAAGGTCGTAGTTTTGAAGGCTTAAACGACGTACCAAAACCTACGTTTAACAGCATGGCGGTATCTGAGCCGGAGAACTTTGTCGAGCATTTTATCGATTCAACGGGGGTGATCTCTTGGCGCTTCTTTAGTGCAAAGCATGACTACGATTTTGTTGAGTGGGATTTTACAGGCACGAATGAAGAAGAGTGCGATAAGTTATTTGGCATTTTGGAAGGGTTAGGTAAAGAAGCCTATATTGCGGAATTTACAGAGTTAGGGATCGCTTGTCGTATTTTGGTTCCGGGCTTTTCTGAGGTGTACCCTGCCGAAGATCTTATTTGGGACAACACCAATAAAGCACTGCAATATCGTGAAGATATTCTCAACATCCATTCTCTAGATGACGAGGCATTAGCTAATTTGGTTGAGCGCTTAGAGGACAGCCAGCTTGATAACTATATCGATATTATCACCCTAATTGGTGTTGAGTTTGACGAAAATACGGTGTGGGGTCAGCTTACAATTCTTGAGCTTAAGATTTTAATCTATCTAGCGCTTGGCGATATCGAAGCGGCTATTGAACTAGTTGAAACCTTCTTGCAGTTTAACGACAATACTGTTGAGCGAGGCTTATTCTACCAAGCGATGCATGCCACACTTGAAGTCGCGTTGGATGAGGAACTAGAAATTGAAGATTACATTCATAACTTTACCCGCATGTTCTCTAAAGACGTGATGGATGCGGTTATTGGTTCAATTAATGGCGATGTGAAATTCTATGGCTTAACGCCAACTAACATGAAGCTAGAAGGTTTGGATAAGCACCTGCGTCTTATTGAAAGTTATAAGAAGCTTCATGCAGCAAGAGGGAAATTTGCCTAAAATAAACTTAAAGGTGCTGAGATTTTAGCACCTTTATTAACATTTCTTATCGAGTTAACATTAATGTAAGTATTATTCACTAATGTGCTTAACAAATACCAAAGTGGCTCTTTAAAACTCGTATACGCTGACATTGGTTTTTACATTAACTAAAAACCAATTTCAGTTTTTTTGCCATTTCTTCCACATCTACTGCTTGGCTATTTATGACACCGGTGTAAAGCTTAGTGTAAATAGTTTCTGCTGTGATGACGATTTTTATGTCTAGACAGACATCTTCTTCATTATTAATGAGCGAAAATATTGCTTCCACAGCTGAAATTTCCAGCTCTAAGAAGGCTAATATCCGCTTAAAGTCACTTAAATAATTTTTACTTTTTTTATTCTTATTAGAAAGATATATCCCAATTATGGGAAGAGGGGCGTTGTTATAAAAGCTTAAGTCTAGAAATATATAGTCAAAATAACTTTCATCTAGTTGGCAAACACTTTCAACCATTTCCATACAAGAGTTGTCAGTGATAAATGTAGAAAACTCCTCTATGAGCTTGATACTGCTCAAATTATTGGGTTTGAGGTGTAGTTTCAGCGTTTCATCATGGTCTCTGTGAAGATTAGAAATATGCTGTATTTCAGCTAATTGTAATAACCGTTCAAAATGCTCATTGTTGATAGGTGTGCCGCTATTAAATAGGATATCGCATAGTTCAGATATATTGACCATGGTCTGTTGGTTTACACTAAGGTGCAAGCCGGGTGAAGTCTCACTTTCAGCAATGTCATCGTATTCCAACCAGACTGTCTTTGGTCTATATTTGAAATCCAGTTTCTTTATTAGGTCAAATTTTAAGTTGTCTAGGCCTGCGCATTCCCAATCTCTTGTAAAGTGGTGGCAGGTTGTTATATCCAGCTTACTTTGATCTAAAGGTCTTGTTTCGATAAATATACTAGAAGTAGAAGCTTCAATAGGATTGACTTTATCCAGCACCTTACTTATCGCACTGTTATCTACTCGCAGAGCGATAAGACTTTTTTCGACTAGTTTGATATAGTTTGACATAACAACCTGCATAATTATGACTACCAGCGCATTGCAGCGAACAGTTCAGGGCCTATGAATTGCTCTGCAAATTCTGCCCAGCCTTTTTCTACATCTGTGGTTTGTCCATTACTCCAAGCCTTACCTATTTCTCTTAGCTTTTCTTTAGCGTTTTCTTCTAGTTCAAACTTTGCCATAAGGATCTCTGGTTTTGCTTTGAAATCTTCCGTTGCATTATCAATATTATGGATCACTGCATATGCGAAATCGATATTGTTATTACTCATTTGTATTTTCCTTTTGTATATTTAATGGAGAGATAAAAGTAAAGTCTGCGGTTTCAGATTTACCATTTTTCGTTTTATATTCTGCGTACTTATGGCACCCCATACAGCCAGTTTTGAATGTATGTATAGGTACGATGTATTTTTCTTTATTTGAGCAATTTGTTATTTCTGGCAATACAAATGGCTCTAAAACAGCATTTCTTGCGTCACTAGGTGTTCGCTCGATAAAAAATTGTTTCAAATTAGGAGTGACAAGACTCGTATATTGAGTTCTTACTAGCTTATAGTGCTGAAAAACGGAGTTATTGCTTTTCAATAATGAGCGCATTTTATTATTTAGCAAAATTGTATTAGTTGAAAGGGGCTCAAGTCGTGTTAGCTGAGCTGGACTATCACTTTTCTTTGGTAGTAAATTGTCACAGCAATCATGACAATTAGGGTTATTAAAAGTTGGCGTCTCAGAGCTATGTTGTTCTGGCTCGTTGAGGTTATCAATATGTTCGAATGTTACCCAACGCCACTGATATTGGCGCTGCTCTTTAATAGCAACATGCATTGCGACTAGTCCCAATTTGGACTGAACTGTCTTGCCATTTTGATTTAATGTAATGTTTTCCATTGAAAAGTATTTGTTTGGATCGTCTTGCTTTGTAAGAATTTTCCATCCAAGTTTCACAGAAACAACAGGTAAAATATTTTGCCTTTTACCGGCCTCTCCACCTACTTCAAGTCCAATGTCTATGTATTCAGTACATTGCCCAAGAGGAAAAGACATAGGAACACTATATTGAAACCCTTCAGCAAGATCTTGATATAACAGCCCGTTTGCACGGCTTTCGTAGTAGATAGGATTTCCAGCTTGGTCGATTAGGATACCACCGCCATCTACTCTTTGCTCTTTAGAAAACAGTTCCAAGTCGAGTGTATTCTTCAGACAATCACCTTGGCACTTCCAATTACCATCACTCACTGATTTTGCGTTCATCTCAAATGTATTCGCATCAACTAATTTGGGGGACGATGTCGTGTCGTGAAGCCAAGTTCCCCAGCGAGGGATGTAATCAGAGGTAAAACTCACTGAACCTGGAAAAGCACTGTCTTTACTGTTTATGTTACTGTTTACCGAGAGAAACAAATCCCAAGCGGAAATGTTCATTATTTTTTCTTCAAATGCCCTTAGCTCCTGAACCATTGCAAGTTGCACTGATTTATCGGTAATATTTTCAATAATTTCATTGTTTTTTTTGATTATATTATAAATTTGACTTCCATCAGGGAAAGTGCATATAAACTGATTGGGCACTCTAGGGAATTCAGACTTTTTATTCGTATTGCCATATTTTAGGAATCTAGAGTTTTTGGAATTTATACTTTTATTTATTTCATTCTTTAACTCAGTCAGCGGATCGGCTGCCCATGAGGAAGCAATAGAGAATACAAAGGATAAATTAATAGTTAGTTTAATTAATAACTTATTCATTATTTTCAATCATCCTTATTGTGTCGATAATTTCTTGTTGATATAGCTTTTCATCGCTAGTCTTCAGATCTTTGATTGTAGTTGAAATAAGTGTTAAAGCCTGAGGTTTGTGGCCAAGTTTATATAAAACTTGGGATTTTAACGCAGCTAACCAGAGTGCATGAGATTTTAGTCCTACAGCGTCTAGAAACTGTGTTCCTTGTTCAAACAGTGAAACAGGGCTTTCCTCCGAACGGTTGCCGTTAAGTGTTGCTAATGCCCATGCTTTAAAGCATTTCGCAAAAGCTGTCCATAATTGATAGCCGTGTAAATTGGATACTGTTAGTGCTAAATCAGCATATTCAAGTACTTTTTCTGGTTGCCTAAGTATTATATAAAGCTGAGATGCTCTCACATAGCTATGGGCTATAGTGTGGGGGTTGTTTATAGATTTTGCCTGATTTAAGGCTTTTTCAAGCCAGTCTAAAGCGATTTTACGATCACCAATCTGTGCCGCATTTAGCGCGCCATAAACTCGAATCGCAACTTCTATATCGTATGCTATTAGCTCACTATAAAACTTACGGTGCGTGGGGTCATATACAGCTAAACTCTGCTTTAAGTATGAAAAACCTTCTTCTGGCTTTCCGCTTACAGTAGCAAATTGCCCTAGCTGAAATAAAACTGGTACTTTTAAATGCTGACCATTTTTTTCATTTGCTATTTCTGAGAGGCTATCAAGCGCTCTTTTTGTCATGTGATGTTGGCAGGTAACAATACCAAAGACTGAAGATACAAAGTGAGCAGCCAACACTAGCTCAGGATCAGCTGCCGATAACTCCAGTTCGTTAATTTTATTATAATAAAGTTCGACATGAGGATCAGAAAAACCAAGGGTTGCTGAGAGGCTGTGCGCAATCCCAAGGTAAATTCTCAACGCAATTTCTACCTTATCAAGCGCTTTACTTTGATATAAGCCTTCAGCACCTGATAATAGGTTCATTGCCTCTTTATAGGCACCTTTTTGATTCTGTTCATTACCAGCGGCAATCAGGGAGCCTATTCCAAGTTCAATGAGTTCTGCACCAATGTAATATTCAGCTTGGAGCTGTAAAGAAACACGGCTATTAAAGTGAGTACTATCATTGCACAAAAGAACGTTTGCTAACTTTTTATAAAGCTGTGTGTGTAGAAAGCTAGGAATGCTAGCTATAGCCGCATCTCTCACCAGCGCATGCTTAAAAATATAGCTATCGTTATCAACACGACGTTGCTGCACAATAAGGTCGTTTGCTATCAACTCATTTAAGTCGTTTTGGATCTGGTTTTCGCTTAAAGAAGATGCCGCAACGAGTAAATCATATTCAAACTCTCGGCCAATTGTGGCTGCTAGTTGGGCTGTTTCTTTGGCGTGACTAAGGCTATCTAGTTTTTGTTGTAATGACTCCCTTAAACTCGTAGGTACATGGTCAAGTTTATCTGGTGCGAGGAAGTCAATCTCTCCGCCTTTATCTCCAACTAATGCCTTTTGTTTAAGCATGTTGACGAGCTCTTCAATAAATAGCGGGATCCCGTCGGTGCGGCTGGTAAGTAATTTGAGAACTTGCTCTGACACTCGGCGGCCATCAAACAAATTAATGATAAAATCTTCTGTGGCTTTTTCGGTTAGTTTTTTCAGACAAACATCCACTAAGGTGAGGTCTTTTAACTGAGTTGGTACCGCTTGTCTTGAAGTGCTTAGTAAAACATCACCTGAAGCGAGCGCACCGACAAAGTGATGTAAAAACTCTAAGGTGGTGCTATCTGCCCAGTGAATGTCCTCGATAATGTAGAGCTTAAACTTGCTGAGTCCATGGCGATTTGACAATAACAATGCACAAAGCCCTTTAAACAACACTTGCTTTTGCTCATCGGGAGAAAGTGTAGAAGGCGTGATTTCATCATCAAGTGAGATATTGAGCCAAACTAGCAACACAGGGATAGCTTGTGCTAAATCGAGCTTACTATCCATGTTGGATAATACATAACTAAAAACGGTATTGGCTGAATGAGCATCTAGCTGCTCGGTGTTAAATAGATACTTGACCAGCGTTAAAATTGGATACAAAGCATTATTTTGATGCTCTGGTAAACACTGGGCGACTAAATGTTGATATTGCGGTGCATTAGCACGAATTTCTTGCAGCAGCCGAGATTTACCTATGCCAGCCTCACCATGAATGTGAGCGATGCGGGTTGCACCTTCGACCTCGTTATTAATGAGTGAAAGTGTCTGTTCAAGCTCAAGGTGACGACCAACAAGTTCGTGATGGTTCTTTGTACCACGCATAAAGCCAAATGCTTCGATGCGACGTTCTCCTTGCAAGTTATAAACCGGCGTTAGTTCAAATAACGGGCCTATTTGTACTTGACCGTACAGATTGAATTCAGAAAAAGCATCAAGGAGTGAGCGTGACTCTGCACTACATAAGACTTGGCGCTCGCCAGCTTCACGGGAGAGTGCTGCTGCAATATTCGCGTGATGTCCTTCAGGTACGGCATTAGCATAGGTAATAAATATCCCAGTGTGAATGCCTATATGGGCGTTAAGCGCGACTCTGTGAGCTTCTTGCATTAGCGCGTTACGCTTCGCAAGCTCGCTTATCATTTCAAGTGCGGTACGGGCAGATAATCGCGCATCATTATCGCTGCTAACGGGGTAGCCAAAATAAAACAAACTGGTATCGGCGAGATTACCCACATGATAAGCGCCGTAACGAGTCGCGATATCAATAAAGTGATTGCGTTGAGATTTATAAACCGTGTCTATGACATCGAAGTCTTTTTCATTGTTGTCGAGTGCTTTGACACTTAACCTTACCGCAAGAACGGTTAGCTGTTTGCGTTCGGTAAGCGCAGTATATTCTTGAATGGCGCGATGATTAGGATCGTCATCACGGATCATTACTGTGGTTTCGTCGTAACCATGCTGGGCTTTAACATCATTTAGCACACCAACAAGGTTCGATACGTTCATCCGAGCAAGTTCAGAAAATGCCTCGGTTGCGGTGATCACACGTTCCAACGCACTTTTATTGAGTACACGCCTAAGCAGTCCCGCAAGGGGGTGGCCAAGTAGGGCGCTTGGAATTGGAATGTGTACATCGCTTAATTGTTTGTGATAAATCGATGCGACGCTAGTGCCCGTTACCGCAGGCACGCCAGTTAAACATTCTAAGAATACTAGACCCCATACATAAAGATCTGATTTGGCAGAAGCTGGCTCGCCACGTAATTGTTCTGGTGCGCTGTAAGAAGGCGTGCCCAATGTTTCTTGCGTAAGCGTGATTGTTTCAAAGTCATGTTGGCGGCTTTCTTGCGCAAGTGTACCGATACCAAAATCAAGTATTTTGGCGTAAGTCTTAGCACCAGATTGGCTTAGCATAATATTGGTTGGTTTTATGTCTCTGTGAATGATGCCTTGTTGATGGGCATGAATAAGTGCATCTAGCACCTGCAACATGATGTCGGTTGCATACACAGAATCAATCGCGCCATTTTGACTTAGATAGTCCCTTAATGTTTGTCCTTCCACATACTCGAAGACTCCAAACATTAAGTTTTCATTTAATTGTCCTTTATCTAATAATCGTACGATATTTGGGTGGTTTAATTGACTACAAAGTAAGGTTTCACGATTGAAACGTTCTGCATATCTTTGTTTTTTCGTCGCTTCTAGTTGTGGTTCTAACGCCAAAAATTTTAGTGCAACGATTTGCCCTGTGTTTATTTGGCGCGCCTTAAAAACTTTACCGAATCCACCTTCTCCAATTTTTTCAAGTAGTTGGTATTTGTCAGACTGGAATACATCGACAATATGGCTATCCGAAAACTGTGTCAGAGACATATGATTACTAATTCTTATTTTTTGTTAATGGTATAGGGTAATTGGAATGTAAATACTTGTCTAGTATGAGAATTTTAATTGTTCTTAAAAACCAAACTGTTTAGGCTTACTTTTTATTCTCAAGATTTTCAAGTTGCTGATAATTAACGAGTTTTATTTTTTTTGGTACTCAGGTATAGTTGTGTGTAATGAGGTGTAATTGTCTACATCTTGGTAACCATATAGAATTTTCGAACTTGAATGCAGTAAATAACAATTTTTAAATAAGGAACTGCAACAATGGATAGAAGAGGATTTGTTAAAGTAGCCATGGCTGGTGTTTTTGGAATGGCGTTTGTGCCAGCTCTCACCTTTGCTGCTTATCGAGGAAGCATCACAGTTATCCCCAAATTGCCCTTAGAGCAATTTGATAGTTTAGGTATCTCTCGACCTAAGATTTCAATCCATAATCCGCAGGGGGAGTTGGTAACTTTCGATGCCCAGCCTCTTATTATTCGACGTGGAGACAATCACTTATACATTTATTTTGAATTGTCCAGACAAATAGACATCTACACACTTGATGGTCATCGTGTAGATCACATCTCGTTACCAAATAATATCAATAGGGTTGTCGATTTTACTGTCGATGCCGAAAAACAATTAATTTATGTTGTGGGCAGGCAGTTATCAACCATAGATCAATTAAGCTTCGACGGCACGCATTTGATGACAATTGGTGAGCTCGCGTATGACGCTCCTAACAGAGTTAATGGGATTAAATCGTTGGAGTTGAATTCTAGTGGCAATATTGTTGTGCTCTGCGGTATGCGACAACAGCAGTTCGAATATACATCGAGTGGCGTGTTGATTAATGTTAGTCGTGTCGCTAACAATGTACTTTTATAAAAATAAGAGCTTACTGTAGGTGCCTATGTGAGTCTATCAGCCACAGATATAAAGAATAAAAGTTTGTAGGCTCGTAAAATATGTACTAAACCCTAGTAACGAAACAAACTTAGCTTTAAATGAAAAAGAGCCAAGTATCAGTAATACGAGGGGCTCTGTTAATGTTTTTATACTGTCCAAACGTCACCGGCTAGGAGCTTAATATGGAAAAATATACGTTTGAAAATTTAAAATCAATAGAAGGACAACCGCTAGAAATAAAGTCACCTGATTATCAGGCGAATTTGCAAATTTCAGAAGTTACCTATTCCCCCACGAATAATGAACACTGGGAAGGGTATATAGTCTATTTAAAAAATACAGATACCAGCAACGTACCCAAACAGGGAAATTATATGGTAAGTCATCCTGAACTGGGCTCTGTGGAGTTATTTATGTGTCCCAATTCACCGAGTGAAATTGAAATTATTTTCTCACGTAAAAAAGTGCTTAACGAGCCGTAGAGTGGAGGTCTTATGACACCTTATTTTGGTATGATTCAACAATTTGCATGTAATTTTGCTCCTGCGGATTACGCTTTCTGTAACGGCAGCTTGATGCAAATAAACCAGTTTCAAGCGTTGTATTCATTATTGGGAGCTCAATTTGGTGGTGATGGTCGAACGAATTTTGCCCTCCCCAATCTATGTGGGAGAGTACCTATTCACCCGAACTACCAAGCTGGAGAACATCAGGGATCATTCGGTGGTTTGGAAAACGTTTTTATTACCAATGCGACAATGCCCGCTCATTCTCACAAAGTGAATGTTTCAAGTCTAAGCGGGACGCTGCGTAAACCAAATAATAACAAACAAGCAAAACCTGCTGTATTTGCTTCTGTAAATCCTGATGGTGCCGAAGCGTACACTAAAGCACCTTCAAACCCATCTAGTTTGAAAGATACCAGCTTGCAAACATTGACAGCTAGCCCTGCATCGGGTGGGCAAGCCCATAATAATATGCAGCCTAGTTGCGTTATCAACTTTTGTATAGCGTTGGACGGGTTATACCCTCAGCGAAGCTAATAAGGAATAGTTTATGTCTAGTAGGTATTTATCAGAAATTATTATGTTTGCGGGCACGTTTGCTCCAATGCATTGGTCCTTTTGTGACGGCCAGCAGCTTGCAGTTTCGACAAATCAAGCTTTATATTCTTTATTGGGGACTACATTTGGCGGAGATGGGAGAGCTAGCTTTGCTCTACCAGAGATGAGGGGAAGAGTACCTGTAGGGCAAGGCTCTGGGCCTGGATTGACGCCTCGAGCTTTGGGTCAAAAATTTGGTACAGAGTTCGAAACATTGACTGAATCCCAGATCCCATCCCATACCCACTCATTTAGGGCTAGTTCTGAACCTGCAAATTTAGGAGACCCATCTGGTGCTGTGCTTGGAGCAGCAGAGCAATTTGCGCCTGAAACGGAAAGTGGTTCGATAGTGCCCATGAGTGCTGCTGCTGTATCTTCAGCTGGTCAAAGTGATCGACATTTGAATGTCGCGCCAAGCTTAGCTGTCAATTTTGTTATTTGTATGGCCGGTGTATATCCCCCTAGAAGCTAAAAGGAAACGTTATGAGCGACTCGTTTTACGGTGAAATTTCAATGATGCCTTATACTTTCACGCCTGAACGTTGGGCTGCTTGTGAGGGGCAACTAATGCCAATTGGCCAAAATAGTGCGCTATTTTCACTTATTGGGAACATGTACGGGGGAGACGGCCGTGTCTCTTTCGCGATACCAAACTTGATAGGGCGCACGCCAATACATTCTGGACAAGGTCCAGGCTTATTTGATTGGGCGGTGTCTGAACATGGAGGAGCTAGCAGTGTGGAGTTAACAACAGAACAGATACCCTCGCATACTCATCAAATGATGGGGAGCACGAGTAATAATGTGGAGTCTACTATTCCGGGTAATTTACCTGCTGCATTAATTAGCAATAACACCATATTTGATCATTTCGATTTAAACAGTGACGGTAGCGAGCTAGATGATGGGAGTGTTGCAATTACCGGAGGTGGGCAAGCCCATGAAAATAGGCAACCTTGGCTTGCAATAAAATTTTTCATTTGCCTTGATGGGATTTATCCGTCTCGTAGTTAACTCTTTTCCAAAGGTATCTACATAGGATACAATGTACTGTGTAGATACCTAAGGCTTTATTAAGAGTTAATTCCGTATTTTATTTTAGTTATTTAATGCTTTATGCGTTTTATATGGTTGTAATTGATGAGGTTATACTTATTTTTAATTTCTTTCCTTAATATTGCTTCTTCTTATGCGTTAAATTCTGTTGGGTGGCCAAAGAATCTGAATGTTAAATATGGTAATAGCTCAATTACTTTAGATTATCACTCTGATTTCAAAGAAGCTCCAGTGTACCATCATCCAAACTTAGATAATTTTGGCTTACTTATTGGTGAACGTATTTTAATAAAGCATAGTGTTGAGATAGATAAAATAAAAGAAATATCTTCCCTGTCTCACTTTAAGGTTTATAACTTTTTGGGTGAAGCTTGGAGCGTAGTATTTACAGATGGTGTAAATCATACGTTTGAGTTGTTGGAAAATTTAGCTCATGTAGACGGAATAATAGACTTTGAGCCAGACTTTTTGCAAGTTCGACTAGAACGAAAAAATAATGAGACTCCTGATATATGGAAAATTTACACTCATACACCAGTTCGAGAATCACTTTCAGTTAAGCGCTGGTTTGACAGAGCTGGAGAGGGGACTGTCGTTGCAATAATAGATAAAGCATTTACATTAGAAGACCCATTTCTGAGACGTACCCCTATTAAACTCCATTATAGTGTTGATGAGTTAAAGGCTCGATCCGATAATCCCCAGCAGCTAAAAAATCTAAAACAAGATGGCTTTCATGGTAATTCAGGTAGTGCTTTAATTTGGTCAACACATGAGCAATATCAAGGTTTAGCGCCTAAAGCGGATGCAGTATTAATCGCTAGAGAGTATAACTGGACATCCGATATTATCTTATCGTTTTTTTTGGCAAAAATGTCTGGGTCGGATGTGATCTCTTGCCCTTGGACATTAATGTTTGTACCGGCCTCACTACAGCAGGTTTTGACTGATCTAGCAAAAAACGGTCGGCAAGGAAGAGGGACATTGGTGATTGTAGCAGCTGGTAACATACCTATGCAGTTAGATGGCGGTTTTATGTTAGCAAATCAAAGTCAAGTGATCGCCATTAATGCGATGCATGGCGAAAATTATGGGCCAGTAAAAGGGGAAAATATACTTATAGCATTGCCTGTTCCTTATACGGTTTATAATGAAAATCAGGCTGACTACAGCGCATTTTATACAGGGACATCTGCTGCTAGTGTTGCATTCACAGGAGTCTCCGCAGCGATTTTAAGTGCGTATCCTGAGTTAACAAGAGAGCAATTTATTAACTTTGTTAAGCGCAATAATAGTAAAAACCTAAATGTAAACGAGCTAATTAAGGTGATTATGGAGAGTCAAAAAAGTCGAATATTAAATGGATTCTAGCTTGATCTGACTTATTGATTACACCATGCATTATCTTGTTGTTTACTTCATATGCTATTTTTGGTGATAAATGGAAGCCTTTATCTTCCTCAATAAAAAGAACCTCTTTGTTTGTTATTATAGGGATATGAATTTTATGGGGGATATCAGCTGAAACATGTTGATCAATATGTAAATCTATATGGCTGTGTGGTAGTAGCTTTGCAAGCATAATTCGAGCAGTCCTGCCATTGTGATAATTGTAAACTTTAATTACATGATCAATTAATGGCTGTATAGTCATTTTCCAGTTTTCCCACTGATGGGTGTAATATGACTCTAGGTGATTGTCTAGATTTTTTGGGAATTGGAAAACAATGTGCTCTGTGCTATGAAAACATTGGAAATTGTTAGGTTTAGCGCTATTTATGCTGTCCCATTTTGTACTGCTTAGTTGTACTTTTTTATACAGTGGCTCAAAGATAGAGTCTGGAACAGTTGTTAATTGACGTATTTTTCCATCGAAATAACACATGGGCGTCCTGAATAAATAGTTAAAGTATCATAATTGAGAGAGAATGTGTTTTGAAAACTAATTTAGTATGCTCTTTCCCCAAATGCGGTAGAACCTGGGTCAGATTCATACTTGCTAATTATATTAATCAGTATGTAAAAGTACACAAGTCAATAGATTTTTTTAGCGTGTTCACCTTATGCCCCAATTATAACTTAGATCCCGAGAGAGGGCTCCCTGCATATGCTTTATCACAGCAAGACCCTTTCGTTACTTTTAGTCATGCAGTATCTCATAGCAAAGAAGCTGATAAGTTGCTTATTATCAAACGCTGTCCATTAGACACTTTGGTTTCATACTATTTCCAGTTGTTAAATCGTCACAATAGAGATTTGCCTTCGCTATCAGAGTTCACTGTAACACAAGGTATTTTTTCACTAATTGAATTTTACAACGAACTTGCAGCAACACTCATCAATAAACGCTCCGAACAGTTAAAGACGATAAGTTATGAGAGTTTACATAGAAATACAATAGCTGTGATGAGCTCAGTGATCGAGTTTTTTGAACTGCCGCTGGAAGTTGATAAATTAACGCAAGCCATAGCATGTTCAACCTTTGATTCGCTGAGGCGTTTGGAAATAGAAAAAGGGTTTCCAAACTCACGGATAGTAATAGACCCTGCTAATCCAAACTCTTTGCGAGCGAGAGAAGGGAAGGTTAACGGACATATCCAACATTTTTCGCAGCCACAAATTGATAATATAAAAAATATACTGGACAGTCGGCTAACATCGCCAGCAAAAACACTGTTAAGCGAATACTTTTAAGAGGAAGGTTATGAATTTTAGCGAACTCGTATTACCAAAAGGACTACATGTAAGAATGTCGAAGCCAAGCGATAGCGGATTTTTACAAAGAGTACACAATGAAAAGCGTGACGATTTACGCCTAGTAGAGGGCGAGCCAGACTTTATAGAGTCCTTAATTGAATTACAATTCAAAGCAATGAATCAAGGATATGGAGAGCAATTTCCAAATGCAATGTACTTTATCATCGAAAAGCAGAATGAACCGATTGGCAGAGCTGTAATCGATTTTTCTGAGAATCAAGTGCATTTAGTAGACTTAGCTATTATTAAAAAGGCTAGAGGAAATGGGTTTGGGGAGGCTGTATTACGCTCATTTATGCACATAGCAGGTAAAATTGGTGCTTCAATGAGTTTGTGTGTGCTTTCTCATAATTTCGCAGCAAAACGTTTATACTTAAGACTGGGGTTCAGAGTGACGAGCATAGAAGGCCCGTCGGAAAAGATGATGTGGTACCCGCAGGCAGCATCTAAAATCTATGTTTGACTATACTAAGAGGTCATAATCGAAATAAGCAAACAGTGCGGCATAAGGAGTGAAGGCATTAATAGCAAAGGCTAGTTGTGCTTCACTCAGGCTTTCCATTTGCTGATTGTTAAAGTTGACTAACGGAGATGTCCGACCCTTGACGTTATGTATTGTTGAGAAATCCACAGAATCAAGAGTTGGCTCAAACTCCGCCAACTGCTTCGAAATTATTGTAGGGTTATCACAAATAGCTTCATAGTGAATAAGCAAATATGGAGCAGCGCAAGACTCTATATTTTGTTTTTGTTGCATAAAACACCAAATAATGTGGTCGACAGCGAGTTGCTCAATATTGTAAAGGTCAGCTCGACCACGAATTATCGACTCAAAGGTTGCGATCGGGTTTCGAACTAAAAAAATGAACTTGGCGTTATCAAATTCTTCAATAAGCATATTCATGCGAGCGATATTGCATGGTGACTTTTCGATAAACAAGTTGGCACCATTTTGAGGCTGTGTAACACAATTACTCCACCCTTTTCTGATAGCTGGCCAGTTGTAACTTCGAGGATCAGTTAGGCGGTTTAGTGTATTAAATTGGCTCCACACGTACATGCTAGCATCATGAGCAGGGTTTGGTCCGATAAACTCAGGCAGATATTGGCCCTCGGTTGGTAGGCTAAGTACATTTTTTCCTGCTGCTAATGTGTTAGACAATAGGGTCGAGCCTGAATTATTTGGACTTAAAATAAATAAGTGTGTAGTTGCCTGAGCGACGCGTTTTATTGGCCGAGCATCAAAAATCAGATGAATGCGGTCTTCTTGTGAACCATTAAAAACGCCATGTAAAGCAAGGTTATTAAGCTCGTACATTATGCCTGCTTTAAGAGAGTAGGAATTATCTTCTATGT
Source organism: Pseudoalteromonas sp. XMcav11-Q (assembly GCF_040104525.1). NCBI lineage: Bacteria > Pseudomonadati > Pseudomonadota > Gammaproteobacteria > Alteromonadales > Pseudoalteromonadaceae > Pseudoalteromonas > Pseudoalteromonas sp. XMcav11-Q. The sequence continues at coordinate 30,608 of NZ_JBECOX010000015.1, read as the reverse complement.
GAAAATCAACAAGGGGATTGGTTTTAAGTGGTACATGTACGCGGTGGTATCTGGCAAACATTGGATCTGAATCGTAATGCTGTGAAATGCTGCGACCTGCTGGTAAACGAGCAAACATTATTTTTGATATATCCAACTTATGATAGCCATAGTACTGAGCAAATCTTGCAAAAATTGGTGCGAGTAATGGCTGAAATACGTTGAGCAGAGGCTCATTGACTCCCGTATATGAATCCGATTTAAAAAGTAAAACAATGCTACTTGTTTGCTTATGTACCTCATAAGAAGTTTGTCGATAAGTATTTTCTTGCCAATGAGACTCGGCCAAAGCATCGACCGCGGAACAAATATCGTTGATATCTACATGCCCTATTGTGAGCAAGGGTTTTGTTAATCGCACATTGGCTCCTTAGACACTTGCCAAAACTTAACTTTTGATTCTTTAATGAGTTAAATACATTACCACCACAAAAATATGTTGCGAAAAGGAAGAAATCAGTAGCGGTAACTGTAACTATATTATACATTTTCATCTATCTTATTGATAAATATTAATGATCTAGATATGACGGCAGAGACTAAACTATCATTTGGCATCGAATATTGCGAACGTTTTCCTGCCTTATTACACGCAATGCGTTCTACTATTCTCGTATCAAGCCATAACTTAGATGGATTGCTGATTATCAGTTCGAACGATGGTTGTGAAATTCAGTTACAAGTGGTGAGAATGCCACGAGTGCTGGGCGTTGCTGTTAATGCTTCACAAACTAAAATGGCTTTTGCAGCCTATGCACAATTATTGCGATATGACAGAGTAATGAAGCCACATGAACACCCAGTTTTGCAGTCTTTAGAGACTAAGCACGACTCATTTTATCATCCAGTACAAACACACGTCACGGGCTTTTTAGATACTCATGACGTAGCATTTGGAGGACTCAACGATGACGAACCAATATACTTAGTTAATACACGTTTCAACTGTATAGCGACGATAGAAAATGGCAAACAGTTTAAGTCTTTTTGGCGACCCCCTTTTATTAGTAAATTAGTTGCGCAAGACCACTGCCACTTAAACGGTATGGCGATGAAAGGTGGCAAGCCTGAGTTTGTTTCATATTTTAGCGATTTAGATAGTAAGCTTAGTTGGCAGAGTGAAAGCAGTTTTACTGGGGGAATTATGCGTATTAGTGATGAGAAGGTAATTGCAAACGAGCTCAGTTTGCCACATAGCCCAAAATGGCATAATGATTCGTTGTATTTTTGTGAGTCAGGTACTGGAAGCGTTTGGTGTTGGGATGTACGCGGGCTCAAAAAAGTGATTGAAGTAAACGGATTTACAAGAGGGCTTACTTTGACTGGTAAGCTCGGTTTTGTTGGTCTCTCGAAAATACGCGGTGCACGAGACGGTAGTAAGCGTTTTAGTGATATGCCGTTACTGTCGAACACCGATGAGCTATCAAGCGGTATTGTGGCTTTTGATCTTAGAAGTGGAGAAGAAATCGCCACACTAAACTTTTCTGGAGTATTAGATCAAATTTACGATGTTACGATAATAAAAGGCGAACGGTTCCCTAAAATATTTGAGATGGACGAGAATGAAGTAAGTGAGATAATCGTCTATAGTTAAGTCAAAATTCAGTGCAACTCGTAAGGTTGCACCTTCTTCTTAATTTCGATACAAAATAAGAAATTCAGTGTAATTGCATGTAATTGAATAATTATATTGATCGGATTACAATTTTTAGTTGGTTATTTGAAAATATTTGGCATTTAGAAGCAAAACTGGAATGACGGCTTTGCTTTTCTTTCTGCGTGTTAGTTTATTTTTCAGTACTGCATTAATGCAGGGAGTTTTAGGGAACCAGTATGAATCGTTCGAGTTTTAATTTTTCGCAGATCACAACCGCGACTAGCCAAGTTTTACATTCTGATGATAGAAAAACTTGGAGAGAGAACAATCAACGCATCCTTCATTTAAATGGTTGTAAGGTACTTACATTTGCTTTAATGGGGTTTTCCGCGGGTTATAGTGTGACTAGCTCAGCGCAAACGTCTAGTTATCAACATCCTGAAAAAGCTTCCAGTGCGCAGATAGGTGAGCCTTTAGAGCCTTCGGTTGAGTTTGATCTCGATGATTTTTTGGCGGGCTCAAAAGCTAGAAACCGTCATAGCCCTGTATTAAAACAAGTGATGAAAGAGCTTGAGCTGTTTTCAAATAATCATAAGTCTTTTATCGGGGATAACGATACTAAAGGGAAAATCAATACCGCGGCTGACGGTGTATGTTATGACGGTTTTTGCTATGGTGGTCCGAATGATAGACAGGCCTGCACAAGCGATACAGACTGTGCTTCAACACCACTCACGCCGGAGGTAAACGTAACAGGTAATGGTCAGACTATAGTCGACGGAGATGCGACACCCTCAACATCAGATCATACCGACTTCGGCACACATACCTCAGGTGATGCTAACTTAACCCGCACTTTCACTATTGGTAATTCAGGAACTGGGAGTTTGACGCTGAGCGGCTCACCTTTGGTCTCGATTTCTGGTTCTTCTGATTTTAGTGTGACTACGCAACCAGCTAGCAGCGTCTCATCAAGTGGTAGTACAACGTTTGTCGTAACATTAGATCCGTCGAGTGTCGGTGAACAGACCGCAACAGTTTCATTTAATAATAACGATTCAGACGAAAACCCTTATAACTTTCAAATTAAGGCGACGATAGAGGCGGCCAACACAGCGCCAGTGGTCGATTTAGATTCAACAAGTGGTAGTGATGACAGTAGCGCGTCTTTCTCAGAAGCGGGTGGGGCCGTTAGCATAGCTCCAAATGCGAGTGTGACTGAGTCTGATGGTGATACGATAAGCTCAGTACAGATTGAACTAACAAATACGCAGGGAGATACAGGAGAAGGACTATATGTTTCCGCTTCCGCTGTAGATACGTTAAAAGGTACATCAGGATCTTCAGCTTTTGAGGGAGCAAGTACGATTAGCATTTCGAGCCTTACAGCCTCAGCAGCAGAAGTGCAAACCTTCTTACAGGCAGTCACTTACAACAACACCTCCAGTAGTCCCAATGAAACCGCAAGAACTGTTACTGTTGTTATAAATGATGGTACAGTTAATAGTGCTTCTCGCACAGCGACTATTTCCGTGAGTAATGTCACTGCAGCAAGCAGTACCGCAGCCAGTTTTAATACAACAAACGGCACAAACTTATCTCCAGCAATCACCTTTACTGGTGACGATGAAACACTGACTATTGCTGACGCTAGCCATATAACGGGTTCAACTGCGGATGGGGGCGCAGGTACCGATACACTATTTGTAGTAACTGGCTCTAATCTAGCTAACTTTACGTCGCTAGCTAATTTTGAAACATTAACCCCAGACAATGACGGTGCTTTAACGCTGACCGAAGCGCAGCATGATGCGTTTACTACCATCAATGGCTCAGGTACAAACCAATTTACCATATCTAGCGCTGATGGAGATCAAACCCTAACCGGTGATAGCGATATTGAAACTTATGTGTTAGGCGCTGCAATGAACTTTACCATGGGAGCGGCGGCACAAAACGTGACGGGTAGCAGCGGGGATGACACGCTTAATGTAACCGGGTTTACGCCGTCAGGTACGCTCGCAGCTGGCGCAGGCACAGATACTCTACAAGCAGATAATGGTGCAAACATCAGTGGTGCTACACTCAGTGGTTTCGAATCACTGACCTTAAGCGATAATGCATCGGTCACTATGACGGAAGCGCAGCATGACAGCTTTACGACGATTACTGCGGCAGGCTCTGAGAGTATCACTATCAGTGATGTGAGTGATGGCTTAACAGGTAACAGTGCAATTGAAACTTACATACTTTCAGCGGCTAATACCTTTACGCTTGGCGCTGCTGGGCAAAGTGTAACAGGCAGCAGTGGTGACGACACCGTAAATGTTGGTACATTCACAGCTACTGGTACTCTAGCAGGAGGCAGTGGTACAGATACGCTTTCAATTAGTGATGGCGGAAATATCGCAGGCGCGTCAGTAAGCGGTTTTGAAAACCTTTCTGTAGCAACTGGTGGCTCTGCAACAGTTTCAGTATCTCAGTTGTCATCGTTTACTGGTTCGGTTTCCGGCGACGGCACTAATTCTCTAACTGTCTCTGGTGATGGCGATATTACAACGGTCTCAGCGCTTGAAAATTATACTTTATCTGATGATTTAACCAATTCAAGAACGGTGACCGTGAGCGGTGCAGGTCATTCTGTTACTGGTACTTCAACTTCAGACGCAATTACCTTCGATTTAGGTTCGCTCACTTATACTGGAACAATTACAGGCGAAAATACCACTGCCGATACTTTGTCTTTAAGTTCTGGTGCTGATATTACGGCAGCAAGTATAAACGCGGTCAGTAATTTAACGATAGCCTCCGGCGCGTCTGTTTCCATGACAGTAGCTCAACATGAAAGTTTTACTGGTAATATTTCAGCAGCTGGATCAGAAACTATCAATATCTCTGGTGATGGGGATATCACCACTTTCTCTTCGGTTGAAGTTTATAGTGTTGGTGACGATTCTAGCAATACTAGGACCATTACCATCAGTAACGGTACCACTGATGTTTCTGCAACGTCGAGCGATGATGCTGTTACCTTTAATATTGGTGGTAGCACCTACACTGGCGATTTAACTGGCGATCCAAATGTAGCAGACTCCGTTTTAGCGTCAGATGGTGCGGATGTAACTGGAGGTGGATTCTTCAATGTAGGAAACCTCAGCCTATCTAGTGGCGCAACTGTCGCGATTGATGTAGCCAATTTGAGTGATTTTGCAACAGCGATTTCAGGGGCTGCGGGCAGCGAGACATTAAAACTCATGGATGGTGGAACATTTGACTTCTCAACCTCCTCGGTTTCTGCCATTGAAGGTATTGCTATAGGAACAAACAGCGCAGCAACGATCACACTCACAGACAACTTTAATGCTGACGGTCAATCGGTGTCGGTTGCAAATGGCAGCGGCAGTGCAATCACGTCTGACCTAGTCATAGACGCTTCTGCGTTTTCTAGTGATGTGTTAGAAATAACGGCAACAGATTTGGATGGTTCTGATACGATCACAGGTGGTAGTGGTGCAGACACTATACGTCCTGGCGGCGGTACAGATACCATGACAGGTAACGATGGAAACGATAATTTTGTCGGTGAGCAAAGTGATTTAAATGGTGACACAATAGCCGATCTTAGCATCGGAGATAAGATAACAATTACAGGCGTCACAGGATTATCAACCAGCAATATTCGTTTCAGCGGCACGAGCACGTTAGAGGTGGATACCAATGCAACTGATTTCGCCAGTGTAGAAGTGTCGCTTTCCCTTACGAACGCCCCAGGGGAGGACCTAGCATTCACGGTCGCTGACTCTGGCAGTGATACAGTGATCACCTTTGAAGCTGCGAATGATGAGCCTATCTTTAGTAATTTAAATGGTGGTAATACCTTTACTGAAAATGGAACTTCGATTGCGATAGACAGCGATGTAACCATTGCAGATACTGAACTTGACGCACTCAATAGTGGAAATGGTAACTATGACGGTGCATCGCTAACAATCTCACGTTCAGGTGGTGCTAATAGTGAAGATGTATTTAGTAACACAGGGCTGCTAGGCACACTGACTCAGGGAGGCGCGCTAAGTTACAATAGCACTGAGGTCGGTACAGTAACAACTAACTCTGCAGGCACACTGGTACTTACTTTCAACAGCAGTGCTACTTCTGCGCTAGTGGATAATGTATTGCAATCAATTGGCTATGGTAACAGCTCTGAGGATCCAAGTTCATCTGTAACACTTAACTATACCTTTAATGATGGTACGGCAGACAGTACTGGTACAAATCAGGCCGCAGTTACTATTACTCCCGTAAATGATGCCCCTACCGATATTGCATTGACAGCAACAAGCATAGACCAATCGAATACCGGAACTGCTGCGACCGTGGCGACAGCCAGCACCACAGATGTGGAAAGTGGTGACAGTCATACCTATAGCTTGGTTACGGCTGGCAGTAGCGATGGTGGTACATGTAGCGCAAATACGGGTAACGGCAGTTTCCAATTTTCAGGAGCTACGTTACAAACGCAAGCATCAACATCTCCGGGTGACTATGTTATTTGTATTCAAACGAGTGATGGAACCGCAAGTTATCAAGAGTCATTCACGATAACAGTCAACGATGACGTGGCCCCAAATGCGCCATCGACACCAGACTTGGATGCGGCTTCAGACTCTGGGGCTTCAAGCTCAGACAACATTACCAATGACACCACACCAACTTTCAGTGGTACTGCTGAGAGCGGGGCGACGGTTAAATTATATAGTGATCAGGTAGGTGGAGGCACCACGGTCATTGGTACTGGCACAGCAACAGGTGGTAATTGGCAAATTACAACGGATCCGTTGACTGCAGGGTTATCACATTCGATTTTTGCGACTGCCACGGATGCGAGCACGAACGTAAGTAGTAGCTCTAGTTCTTTAAGCGTAACGATCGATAATACAGCCCCTACCGCGCCAAGCACGCCAGATCTGACCGCTGGGAGTGATACCGGCTCCTCAAATGCAGATAACATTACTAATGATACAACGCCCACATTCACAGGAAGTGCAACTACGGGCGACACAGTGACACTAATTTCTGATCTTGATGGCGTTGTTGGCTCAGCCACAGCTGCGGGAGGTGCATGGACTATTACTCCAAGTTCGGCGATGACCAGTGGTACGCACGCAATCACAGCGCGATCAACGGACACCGCCGGTAATATTACCAATAGCAGTAGCTTATCAATGGTCATCGATACGAGTGTTTCAGTGCCTAGTATTACGACTCCAATTGAGGGAGATGGTCAAATTAATGCCGCTGAAGACAATGATGTCTTGATTGCTGGCTCTGGTGCCGATGCTAACGTGACTGTTAGCGTGAGTATTACTGACGGTTCAGCAACGCTGAATCAAAATGTAACTTCCGATGGTAGCGGGAACTGGACTATCAGTGGCAGTGAGTTCAATGTTAGTGGATTTAGTAATGGCGAATTAACTGTATCGGCGACGCAAACAGATTCAGCAGGAAATATCTCTGGTGCAGCAAGTACCACTGTTACACTCGATAATACAGCACCTTCTGCACCGACAATTACGACACCAATTGAAGGTGATGGCCGAGTAAATGCGGCGGAAGATAATGATGTGTTGATTGTAGGAACGGGCGCTGAAGCGGGTAATAGTGTAACCGTTACTATACATGACGGTGCAAATAGTTTTAATCGAACGGTCACTGCGGACGGCTCAGGGGCCTGGACTATAAGTGGCTCGGAATTTGATGTCAGTACGTTTAACAATGGCACATTGACTGTATCAGCTACTCAAAGTGACGCAGCAGGTAATACCTCAAGTGCAGCTAGCACCACGATCACATTGGATAACTCAGCACCTTCAGCACCTGCGATCACAACGCCTATAGAAGGCGATGATTTAATAAATGCATCAGAAGATGATGATGTTTTGATAGTAGGAACGGGAGCGGAAGCTGGAAATAGCGTAGTTGTCACTATCAATGATGGTGTGAATAGTGCGGATCGTACTGTCACTGCTGATAGTTCCGGCGAATGGACAATAAGTGGCTCAGAATTTGATGTTAGCACGTTTAACAATGGCACATTGACGGTAACGGCATCGCAAAGTGATGCTGCAGGCAATACCTCAAGCGCAGCGAGCACGACAGTCACGCTAGACAACTCCGCACCAAGTGGGATTTCAGCTGCGATTGACCAAGATTTAATCAATGCAGGTAATGAAACTGCATTTAGCTTCACATTAACGGGCTTGGAATCAGCGGGTAGTTTTACTTATGAAATCTCAGACGGTAGCAGTTCAGTAACTAGCTCAAGTGCAATATCTATAACGGGTACTACCCACCAAGAGACTGGAATTAATGTCACCTCATTAAACGAAGGAACATTGACGTTATCTGTTACTGTAACTGATAACGCTGGGAATGAATCGAGTGCAGTAACTGACACCGTCACTAAAAAGTATAATGTTGCCCCTGTGCTCACAGGCACACCGGCAACGAGCGTCAATGAAGACAGTGAATACGACTTTACGCCGACCTTGACTGATTCTGACACAGCCGATACTCATACCTTTAGTATTACGAATAAACCAAGTTGGGCAACATTTGATACGCAAACGGGTAAACTTTCAGGTACTCCAGATGACTCTCATGTTGGCACGACTTCTAATATTGAAATTTCGGTGAGCGATGGTACGGATAGCGATACACTCACCGCATTTAATATTGAAGTTGTTAATACCAATGATGCACCAACTGGGCAAAGTACTAGCTTCACTATAGATGAAGGCGCAACACTAACGCGGGACTTTAATAATGGTCTACTGTCGCTTGCGAGTGACGATGATCTTGATTCCAACGACAGTCTAACGATAGTGAAAGACACCGATCCGCAATACGGCACGTTAACCCTCAACACCGACGGTAGTTTTAGCTATGTTCACGGGGGGAGTGAGAATCATACCGATAGCTTCACTTATCATGTTGAAGACAGTGCTAATGCCAGCTCACCGGTGTACACCGTAACAATCAATATGAACGCGATTGAAGACGCACCAACGGCTGTGAATGATACGCTGACTACGCTTGAAGATGCCTCAAACTCAGTGAATGTGCTTGCTAATGATAGTGACCCTGAAAACAACATGGTTGCCTCATCGGTTACTATCAAAACTCAACCGACTAAGGGACAGTTAAGCGTTACTAATGGGGTAGTGACCTTTACGCCAACCGCGAATGAAAATGGTTCGGATTCATTTACTTATACGGTTAAAGACTCGACTCTGGCTGAATCTAATGAGGCAACGGTTAGTATAACCATTACACCTGTAAATGATTTACCAGTCGTGGCTAACTTTACACCGAATATAGACGAAGACACGCCAACTTCAGCATTGCCCGTGAGAGCAAATGCAACGGATGTCGAAGATACCAACCCAACTGGTACTATTGCACTTGAGTCTCAGCCCAGTAAAGGTCAAGCGGCAATAGACTTGAATAATGGCACTATTACCTATACACCAAATGCCAATGAGACGGGGAGTGATAGCTTTACTTACTCGATTCTTGACAGTGAGGGTGGGAAGTCAAATATTGCGACTATTTCCGTCAATATTGGCGCTGTAAACGACCGACCTATAGCGGGTAATGACACGGTAACAACAAACGAAGATACCGCGACAACATTGGCAATTCTTGCAAATGACTCTGATGTTGAAGACCAAGGTTTTGATGGTTCAGATGTTGCGCTTGAAGATAAAGGTGATGGTGCAGGCAACTACGATCTCGCTACCGTTACGGTTGGTTCGGATGGTGTGCTCGCGATCACACCAAAACAAAACCAAAATGGTACATTGACCTTCACTTACACCGTAGAAGATAGTGAAGGGCTGCGTTCTGACCCTGCAACGGTTACTGTTAATATCACTGCGGTTAATGATGCGCCAGTTGCTGTTAACAACACGGCTCAATTACTTGAGGATGGCAACATTGAAATCAACGTATTGGGTAACGATACGGATGTAGATAGCCAGCTTAATGTCGCAAGTGTTGCTATTGTTAGTCAGCCTCAAGGCGGTTCACTACAAGTACTCACAACAGGTAATATTGTTTATACACCAAATGCTAATTTCTTCGGCAATGATAGCTTTACTTATACGGTACAGGATACTGAAGGGCTAGTTTCAAACGCGGCTACAGTGAATCTCACCGTGACATCAGTAAATGATGCACCTGTTATTTCGGGAACGCCTTCAACTTCTGTCAATGAAGATGATGCATATAGCTTTACACCGACGGCGACGGATATAGATGGTGATAGTTTAACGTTTAGCGTCACAAACCTTCCAGTTTGGGCGAATTTCAACGACTTAACAGGGGCTATTACAGGTACACCTACTGAAGGACAAGATGGTACATATAGCGGTATTGTTATTACGGTGTCAGATGGCCAAGCTGATGTATCGTTGCCTGCGTTCAGCATAGTGGTAAACGCTGTGAATGACGCTCCAGTTATCTCAGGTACGCCATCAACAAGTGTTAAACAAGACGACGCATACAGCTTTACGCCGACGGCATCTGATGTAGATTCTCAAACATTGACGTTTGCTGTGACCAACTTACCAGCTTGGGCAAGCTTTGATACGTCCTCTGGTAATATTGCGGGGACGCCGACTAGAGAAGATGTAGGTACTTATAGCAATATTGTCGTTAGCGTAAGCGATGGTGCCTTGCAAGCAAGCTTACCTGCATTTGAAATCAATGTTGAGGCAGTTAATGCAGCGCCGATTGCAAACAATATGCAAAGAAGCGTGCTTGAGGATGGAACGACAAGCTTCTCAGCAGATGTTAGCGATCCAGATGGTGATGCATTAACAATGGAGTTAGTGTCGCAGCCACAAAATGGTGCAGTTCAAATTCAAGGTACCGTGTTTAGTTATACACCATTGCCAAACTTTAATGGTTCCGATGTATTTACTTACACAGTGTCAGACGGTGAATTTAAGTCAAATACGGCTTCAGTCGCGATGACAGTAACTTCCGTAAATGATGCACCTATTGCCGTTGATGACAGTTTCACCTTCGATGCTGTGGCTTCTAATCAGTATGTTCTGCCAGTCTTGAGCAACGATAGTGATCCAGATGGCGGAACGCTAAGAATTATAGGTGCAAAAGCATCGATAGGCTCTGCGTTTATTTCAAATAACACCTTGACTTACCAAGCCGTGCAAAATACACAAGGGCCAATTGTTGTCACTTATATGATTGAAGATGAAGGTAAAGCCAGAGCAAAGGCTAATGCAAGTATTACGATTAATAATACAAGCACCGGCAATGCTCCTTCAATCACTACGCCAAGTGATTTAACAGTGGATGCAACTGGGTTATTCACAAAAGTGAACCTTGGTATTGCTGTCGCTACAGATAGCTCAGGAAACCCACTGCCAGTATCATTGGTTAGAGGTACACCTATCTTTGCACCTGGTAAACATATTGTTTATTGGCAGACAACTGATAATCAAGGACAACAAGCCACTGCGAGTCAAAATCTAAACGTCAATCCTCTGATCTCGCTGCAAAAAGATAGTCGAGTTGCCGAAGATCGTAGTCATTCTGTGAAGGTGTATCTAAATGGCACAGCACCAAGTTACCCAGTAACGGTGCCTTATACCGTAACTGGTACAGCCGATAGTAGTGATCACGATTTGCAGTCGGGTGAAGTGGTAATAAACGCAGGTACTAGTGCTACCATCACCTTTAATATCTTTGCTGATGGTATAAGTGAAGATAACGAAACCATTGTGATTTCCTTGAGTGACTCAGTTAACAGAGGCGCTAAATCTACTTCAACAGTAACAATTGTTGAGCAGAATGTGGCACCAAGCTTAACGGCGGTCGTGAAGCAAAGTGGTGAAGAGCGTAGCCTAATTACCGCCTCTAATGATGTGGTTACCATAGAAGCTTTGGTTGCTGATCCTAATCCGAATGATCAAGTGAGTGTCAGTTGGCAGCCAGATGCAGTGTTAGTCAATACATCGGATGATCCATTTATCTTTGAGTTTAGCCCTGAAAATGTACCTACGGGTATTTATAAAGTAGGGGTTACGGCAGAAGATAATGCGACCCCCAGTTTGTCGACATCTCGAACCGTGTTTATTGAGGTTGTTCCGTCATTAGGATTATTGTCCGGAGAAGATACTGATGGGGATTTAATTCCTGATGATCAAGAAGGCTATGTCGATCAGGATGGTGATGGTATTCCTGACTTCATGGATGCGATCACCGATTGTAATGTGGTGCAAGAACAAGCATTAGAATCAAATCAGTTCTTGGTGGAAGGTGATCCTGGTGTTTGCTTACGTAAAGGTGCAACTGTACCGCAGAATAATACGGGTGGCTTACAGCTGTTAGAGTCTGAGTTACCTTCAGATCCGGATGCAAATAATGCAGGTGGTTTGTTCGACTTTATTGCGACGGGGTTACCACAACCGGGAGATGTATATAGTATCGTGTTACCACAACGCAAACCTATCCCACTTAATGCGGTTTATCGCAAATTAATTGGCGGTGAGTGGCAAGACTTTGTGATTGGAGAAGGTAACGAGTTGCTCTCAACTCAAGGTGAGCCAGGTTTCTGTCCACCACCTGGAAGCAACGAATGGAGCGCAGGCCTTAGCGATGGTGATTGGTGTGTGCAACTACGTATAGTTGATGGGGGCCCAAATGATGACGATGGTATTGCCAATGGCAGTATTGTCGACCCAGGTGGAATTGCAGTACCAATTACGGATAACGCACAACCCATAGCTAACGCCGACAGTGTGACAATTGCTTCGGGGCAAACTATTGTTATTGACGTACTTGCAAACGATACGGACAGTGATAATGATGTACTCGCCATAACTGGTGCAAGCGTTGATTTTGGTGTGGTTAGTATAGAAAATAACCAACTGAATTACACACCACCAGCTGCATTTATGGGTAATGCTACTATTCAATATAGTGTCACTGATGGTCAGGGGGGATCGAGTAATAGTACCGCAACGGTTTCTATTATTGCTAATCAACCACCACAAGTTGCGAACGATACGGCAACCTCAAATGGCTCAAAAATTATCATTGATGTACTTGCAAATGATAGTGACCCTGAAGGTGGCGTGCTAAGCATTGTTTCTGCAACAGCAGGCCAAGGTTCTGTGGCCGTCAATATCGATGGTACGTTGAGCTACACACCAAAAACGGGATTTGAAGGTACAGATACAATTAACTATGTTGTTAAAGATGAGTTTGGTGCGACGGCTGAAGGCCAAGTAAATGTCACTGTAGCGGTGAAACAAGTTACATCAATAACTAACAAGTCCTCAGGGACTATGGGAGGAATGTTGATACTATTAATCAGCGCGGTGGTGATTCGCCGCAGAAAATCACTCTTACCTGCCTTTGCATTAGTAAGTAGTAGTTGTTTATTAACAACACAGGCACAGGCGAGCAATTGGGAGTTAGAGGCGACATTTGGGCAGTCAAATGCAGACAGTGAAATTAATTCTACTGAGCTAAACGTTGTCAGCTTAGATGAGAAAAGTAGCAGTTGGTCGATAGGCGCATTTTACGAATTAATACCCAATTGGCATATTGGACTTCGTTATATCGATCTTGGCCAAGGTAGCGTTGAGTTTTCGGGCTTAAGTGCTGATCCTGAACAAAGCCAAATGACTTTGGCACGAGTTGCTCCTGTCTTGCCTGATGGTCTTGCGTTGCAGTTCAATTATTCAAAACCATTTGCAGACAAATTTGTAGGGAAGATGTTCTTGGGCGCATTTAATTGGGATTACAAGATTAACAGCGTTCGGGATGGTCAATTTTCCACTCGTTATGAAGACAGCGGTACTAGCGGTTACATAGGTGGTGGTGTTCACTATCAGTTAAGTGAATCATTATCACTTGGAGTCGATTATAGCCATTATTTCATTTCAGCAAATGATGTAAATGACCTAGCTCTTAATTTGAGCTATCGTTTTTAAGCTTAACTGCAGTTTTAGCATTGAAAAGGCCTCAACTAAATGTTGAGGCCTTTTTATATTGGCTGTCACTCGGTGCAGCTTGTTTCATGATGGAGCCATTTTGATACGAGGTAAGTCTCTTCAATAGCTTATTTGGAAATCTTCAGCTGCTTTGAATCGGAAAGTGCGGATAAGAAGTGGGATACACATTAAAGAAAAAGCTCTCTTGCGAGAGCTTTTGGGCTATGTTTACTCTAGACTAGTTATTCGAACGAACTTTTAGAAGAGGGGTAAGTTACGCTAATAAACTAATTTAAAGTAATTTTGAATTCTTCAGATTCTTTTTCTTGAATCGCATTAATTCGACTACCGGGTTTAAACTTGCTATCAATAGTACCTTTTCGGATACGGAACAACTTAACTGTTGTCTCACACGGTTTAGTTTTATCCAGTGCTTCGTTATCAAAGCCAGTTAATTCACCCAACAGGATTTTATATTGGCCGCTAGACTCAGAGATTTCAGACTCAAAATTAACAAAATGTGAAGCGCCATTATTCGCTATACAAGTTGAGTTTAAGCTGATAAGTAACGTGGTATTTATGTCACTTTCCGGTTTCCACTCGACTAAAAGATCATCATTACGATTAAACTGTTCAGAAACAGGAGAGTAAAGTTTAATTGGAGTAGGAAGTCTAACTTTGGAGGTTAGCGTTTCATCTTCTTTATCTCGAAGAAACTCAAGAGTTAACTCAGTGTCTTTTTCGGTCGCTGTAAAATAGCCTTGATAATCGACATCAAATAAGTCGTCATCTTTTTCTAATTGTTTCTTTTCGTTTCCTAGTTTGGCAACCACACTATCACCTTCGGAAAGAATGATGTTTGCGCCAGAACTGTTGTTTAAATTGAACTCTGTAACAACACGAGATGTGTCACCATTTGAAGTAACGCGGATATCCGCCCAAATCCCTTCTGTTTTTACAATATCCGACTGCGTTGACTCGGTCGAGCAACCAACTAATGAGGCAATTATTATGCTAGTTGCGATAACGCTGAATCGCTTCACGAATCTTTCCTTTTCTTCAATATGTACAAAAATAGTGTAGCGCTATTTTAATGTTTCTAGAACAGGGTATTACAATTTATAACAATTTGCTTTTTAAATGCATGAAGCACTAAGTAAGTGGATATCTAAAAGAAATTATGTAAAGGAGACGTCCATGTCTCTAGAAAACGCCGATATACTATGTCGCAATTGTGTATGTAAAAAGGATGAGGCTGCAAATGATACGACTTAAATCAAATGGGGTGGCTTAATTCAGTATCTGGATGTAAAACAGCTCAGTTGTGTTAATAGTACCGACATAAACACATCATTTTTCTGTTACATCATTTGTACATATTATGGGTTCATTCAACTCATAATAAGGAAAGTGAACGTGAAAGACATCTGTAAACTTGCTGGTTTGATTTTGATTGGTATTACCACACTAAGTGTTAATGCCGGAGAGACAACACTTAAGTTATCAAAACCAAGCGGCCTGCCCTCACCGGTGGAGTCTGCTCGCTCGATAAATATTGGCTCAGTAGCCGACAATTTGTTTTCTGATCTGAGGAGCTTTGAGGTAGAAACTGAATCGGGTATGCGTCGTGATATTGCAGGCATGAGTAAAGTAAAAAGTATTTATGCGATAGACGTTGATGCCAAGCGAGTGTCAGCAACCTTTTCGGGAACAACTAACTACAAAGTAAAGTTGACGCTCAAGAATATAAACTTATATGCCAAGGTCAAATTTTCCGGCATTGATATCCTTTGCCCCAGCGTAACTGTGACGGCACGTTTAAATAACTTAGCTCCTACCGCAACATATAACTACTATACAGGGGCTTTGGAAGACCTTGCGATTAACTACAATCGAAAGGTTGATGCAAGTTGCTCAACGGGATTATTTTCCATACCAGGCGTAAGTATATTTGTTGATTACTTTGCAAGTGATTACGCAAAAGCGAAAGTTGATGATTTGATCAAAAGTAATTTAAGAAAGTTCAGTGAGCTAGAGCAGCCAGGGGCATTGTTTGGAATGCAGAAAATTTTAGCGGATAGGCGCGTATCTGCAAATATCAGCAGTGCTGAACGAGCGTTAAATATCGATATTGAAGAAACAATCGCTAACTTGGTTACAGGTATGAATATTTATATTGATTTAAAGCGTGATGCAAATGGCTATGGCAAACATTTTGCTCAAATTGGAGTGTACCAGAGTACTCCGACTATAAATTCTTCTTGGGGAGGTAACTTCAGTGTTGCTGCCAATGGTGCGAATCGTATAAATAAATACGCGTTAACAAGCGGTCGCTGGCATAGCAGTGATTGGACTCCAGGTATTTTATATGATGGGCAGTTTATCGGCGCGATTGCGTTTAATCGAGTATATGGCGTTGCGAGCTATATGGGCCAGAAACAAGTCACAATAAGTAACTGCGGTAAGGCGTGTGAGTAGTTTATATGTAGTAGCTAATGATAGAGCTAGGAAAGCTCTATCATTTTATAGACTTTCTACGAGAATTGCTTTTTGGTTTGCTACATAAATCCAGCATTGTTGTCCAGAAACAACAGTTGCCGAAATGCGCTGATATTCATCCACTTCGTACCCATCTGCATGAGCTAATTCAGCTTCCGTGATTAAAAATACAGTGCCCTCTACCTTATCCTCTGCATCACCTGTCGCGATTAAAATGGGATGAATGTCTTTTTGGCTACTGGCAATAACAGCGGGATCTGTTATTTTAGCTTGTCAATTTTAAATCCACAAAGTACCG
Organism: Pseudoalteromonas sp. XMcav11-Q; assembly: GCF_040104525.1. Taxonomy (NCBI): domain Bacteria; kingdom Pseudomonadati; phylum Pseudomonadota; class Gammaproteobacteria; order Alteromonadales; family Pseudoalteromonadaceae; genus Pseudoalteromonas; species Pseudoalteromonas sp. XMcav11-Q. The sequence goes on along the minus strand of NZ_JBECOX010000015.1, from coordinate 14,146 downwards.
CTTTCTCGCCTTCTAATCGTCTGCCGAATGTATCAAGTTGCACTTGCTCCTGCTGCAGTGTGCCGTACGAAAATAATGCTTGCATCACTTAATTCTAATCCGTTGCTCTCCTGTAAGTTTTAAGTCTAAGCTGCGACATTTTCATGGTCAATCAAGATCTTGCGGTCTACCCATATCGGACTGGCTATAATCGCATACGCCCTGAGGATAAATTTGTTTAAGTGTGGTGAGTTGTGTTGAGATATCTACATCCCCGTATATCCCTTGGGCGAGCGCCGCTTCAATCGATATTTTATGACACTTAAATATATCACCAGCCCAGTTTGCACCAGCTTGAATTCTGCTGGTAGAAAACATTGGATATCTGGCGGTACAAGTTCCTTGCGGCTGGTTATTCCAGATACCATTAAACACTGCGTTGCCGCTGGCGATGACTTTACCTTGTTCGTCGAAACACGTATCAGCAAGTGTCTTCGGTTTTGCGTCTGCAACGGATAAATTCGGCTGCGCTTTGAGATTGAGTAACCATTCATCCATTTTTTCAAATGCGAGTTGAGTTGGGTTAAACGCTTGATGTGCAACCCAAATCACTTGATTCTCTGGGGTTGAATCAGCGGCGGACATTCTCAATCGAGTATAAAATGAAGCAGACATATGATGCATATCTAACTCATTCTCAAGATAATGTCTGGCATCAATAATAGGGATATCAACCTTGCCAATAAATACCTGTCCAGAGCGATACGCTTTTTCCATCGCCGCAAGGCTGCCACTGTGCCTTGGTGCTATACCATTGTCATCTGGCGTGGTGATATTATGATTGCCCCAAAGAGTGAGCCAAATAGGTACTTTGTGGCCAAACGGTAATACAATTTCTTCTTGTTGCATTTGGTTTTGGGGCTTCCATCCGCCTATTTTTTTGTTGAGATCAATAAATTCAGCCATCGTGATCTGCTGAGCCTTTAATGCTTCTAGTCCATATTGAACGCCTTCGTTATCCCAAGTGCTTAATCCTAAGCCTGATTGATCCGTGCCAAATACGTTGGCCATGTCCTGCCAGTAACTCCAGTTTGTTCTCTCTACTACCTCATCCTCAAAAAAGGCCCTTAAAAACCCTTGCCTCGGATTATTAATAAAAGTAGATAATCCAAAGTAACCATTGATGCATTCACTATTGCCGTCAGGAAAGGAGGGCACAAACCCGGACATTAATTGGTTGAGTGGTTGTAAAAAACCAGCTCGTTGCGGAAAGTCGTTGATTGCATTCATGCCTTCAATATGGCGGCGGCGGGTCCAATCACGCCATGCTTTTCTGTCATTGGCTCTAAAGGTGAAGTAATTATTCAGTAAATCACAATCTAACGCGTAAGTGGTTTGGGTGATCATATCAGGGTAACTATAAAGTGGGATAAGGCCATCTAAGATCCCTTGGCTATTTTGTGCAATCAAATATTGAGCGAGCCCACCGCCAGAGCCTCCAATCCCAACTGTATAGAGTGGCTCTCCGTATAAACTCGTGAATTGCTTTTTCACCCGTCTTGCAGTGTCTTCGGCCAGTAACATATTGTAGGTGTAGCTGGTTTTATTGCCACTAGAGCTTATAACTGCGTAGCCAAGCTTTAACTGCTCTAGCTGTCTATCTATTACACGCTCCGGTTTTTGCCTACCTTGTCTAAAGCCAATCCCTGAACCGCCATTAAATTGGTAGATAAGCCGGTTATTCCATTGAGACTTAGCCTGTCTATCACCCACTTCGTCAACTGTAATTGGCATAACGATAGTGTAAATGAAGCGATTGATGGTGCCTTGCTCAACGCGTAACAGTAAGTTTGTGTCTATCGCTTTATTTCTTTCGTCTAGCGGCTTGATTTGGTTGTCAGAAGTTATCGCAAAGTAGCGTAAACGCGTTTTTGCCATGCAATCTTTACTAAAACCAAGTACTTGGTTTGATTGCTCATCCATCACCGGCACACCGAGTCCCGAGTGGTTATCTATTTCTGGTTGACCAAGGCCAGAGTCCAGAGTCATACAGTAAAAAGGATATTGGTTAGGGCCAGAGTATAGGTTGGTATTCGGACCAATATCTCCTAGCGCAATCGGAAATACGAAGGTATCGACGGGCCTGTTAACTTTTGAAATATGCGGATAAAACTCAAGAATAGGATTACTTTCGCTGCTTGCTATTCTTTCTACGCTGTAAATTTCTTCTTGCTCACTCGTTAGCCAAAACCAATAGCCACAAGCGCCAAGAACAATCAAAGATAATAATGTGATGAGCCAAGAAAATAAGGATTTCATATGAGCTCCTTCGAGTGCTAGGCAAATGGATAAACGGATATTATAAGTGTAGGACTAGATCATCGTAGTGTGGTTATTTGTTTGTTATTTGAACATGAAATTATTGCGTTGAGAATTAAAAATCATCGCCTAGGTATTTAATCTCAATAGCTTTAATTGTTTTATCTGGAACCCTTTCTAAGAGCGACTCGATACGCCTCGCCATAGTTTGGTTCGCGATGTTGTATCCCATAAATTGCTGCTCAGCATGAAAGGGACGCGGTAGAAAAGTGACCTCGAGTTGATGGCAGCGGATCATCTCTAAAGCCCACACTTTATCGACTAAAATGGCATCAACTCTGTTGTTATTGAGTACGCTAAAAAACTTTTTTCCGTCGTCGTGGTTTTGCTCATAAAACGAACGTCTGACAATGGCTGCGTTGATTTTTTTCAGCCCTTGTACAGCCGCTTCCGGGTAGCTGTAATCCTCTGAGATCATGACTCTTGGGGCGGCAAGTTGATAAAAGTCATCAGGGTTGCTGAAGCGACCTTGTTTTACTGCAAGAGAAAGCAGCCAGGTGGTGAATGACACATCGATAATTGGAAAGCCATCTGCCTCATCCACATGTAAGGTAAAATCAAATGTACCATCGGCAACGCCTGCTAAACAGCGACGATAAGGAAGTTCATGAAATGTCACTCGATAGGGAGTACCTATAAGTGCTGATTTAATTATATCAACCTCTATGCCCCGAACTTGTTTTTGCTCGTTAACAAAGCTGTAAGGCCACCACCGTTCAAAGCAAATGTGTACCGCACGACTATCCGTTTTTGCCTGAGTACAAATACTGGAGAGAGTTAGTAGCAAAATAAAAAAAATGCGCATCGGCAAGTTTGTCCTAAATTACCTTCTCTAAGCGTAATGATAGATTGGAAAAAGCGCAACAAAAGAACATATTATGACTGTTTTACGTTTATACATAAATCAATTCAATGTGGCCGCTATTAGCTGACCGTTGCATCCAGAAGTATCAGGCTATTCGTTATATCTTGTATGTAATAAAAATGATTATCATATCAATTGTATTTTGTGTTGCTGAAAATAAAACATTCGCTATAATCTTAACCTCACCTTAATCCTCAATCTAATTGTAAAACGGAGTTTTACCTTGTTAAGTGTGTTTTTTGTCGCTCTTCTGAGCCTTGCAATTACGTTAATTTACTGCACAAACAAGCATCAGCGCTTGTTAAAGCGACCACTGCCAAACAATGCTAGAACTGCTGGCTACATTCTTCTGGCAATTACATTCATTTTTGCAATACAAATTTTCACTGGTGCTGCGGTCGTATTTAGTTGGCTTATCGGTGTCATGGTACTTACCGCGCTTATTCCCTTCACCATTTTAATACTTTTTAGGAAATCACAATGAGCAGGTTGTCACATGCTGATAAAATTCAGCCTGACTGGTGGGGGAAGACACTTGCAGGTGTCATACTTGGCTTGGCACTAAGCTTTGGGATCGTTGGTCTTTTCGCTTGGGTGGGCAGTGATGGTTTGATGGAGACGTTAACTCCTGCGAGACAAAGTTGGCGGACTCAATTTAGTATGTGGATGATTTCTCCTATCTGGTTGCTCACTTTGAGTTTTGTTTTTATGTTCAAAAACTCAAAACAAGCAGTACTTTGGCTTGGCGGCGCTAATTTAGTTGTTTACGTTATTTTATTTGTTGTAAGAGGGATGGCATGAAGATCCGCGCCGATATATTAAGGATTTATCAAAGTGTACATACTTGGACGGGAGTAACGACCGGTCTACTGCTGTTTATCGGTTTCTTTGCTGGCGCTATCACCATGTTTGCAGGTAGCATCGACAAGTGGGCAACGCCTCCTTCTCACCATTTGCCTCAAGTCGATGCCAGCCAATATGATGCGCTTATCCACCGTGTATTTAAACAACATCCTGAAGCTCTAAGTGGTATCAATATTAGTTTCGAAGCAGACAATTCTCCAGTTAATTGGTATGAGCAAGGTGGCGCTCGGGGCTTGAGCCTTGATAAAACGCTCTGGCACGGCACTTTAAATGAAGCAGGGGAGCTTGAGGCGCATACCAGCTATATTAATGAACTATCATCACTAGTGGATTATCTTCACCGCAGTGCAGGCATTGCGGGGGAAATTGGCCATGATCAGGCAGGGGTTTATGTACTCGGTATTGCGGCAATTTTGTATTTTATTGCGCTTGTTTCGGGCGTTATTTTCTTATTGCCGAGCTTAGTAAAAAGCTTTTTTGCCCTAAGAGATAAAAAAGGCGCGAACCGTTTTTGGCTTGATACTCATAACCTAATTGGGATCACTAGCTTACCGTTTCATATTATTATCGCCATCACTGTGATTGTATTCGCATTCCACGATATTTTGTACGATGGGTTAGGTAAATTATATGGAGATAAACCTCTTTTTTCACGTCAAGCCCCCTCAGCTGTTGAATACAAGGTTGAAAACTTGCCAAGTCTCGACGTAATTTTGAAAAAAGCGAAAGACTACGCACCTGACTACCAAGTCAAAGGTATAACCCTGAGTCGATTAAATAGCGCCATGCCTTCTGCGTCAATTCAACTGTTAAGTGATAAACACTTGATGCGTGGACCTAAAACTGACTATTTGTTTATGAACCCTTACACATTTGAAGTATCGGCAAGCAGCGTCGCGGATGATGCGCAAGGGGTTTGGGGTGCGGTAGTGACCACGTTATTCGGTCTTCATTTTGGGAGTTACGGTGGTGAGTTTGGTCGTTGGGCTTATTTTATTATGGGTATTTTAGGCGCAGTGCTGTTTTATACGGGTAACTTATTGTGGCTTGAGAAGCGCCGTAAGCAAAAGCAGCCGGAGCAGTCAAAATCAACCCGAGTGATGGGTAAATTGACTATTGGCGTGGCAATGGGCTCATTACTTGGTGTAGCTGCCGCGTTTGCTGTAACAAAATGGGCCGCCTTGACCACAATAAACATCAATGTTGTGTATATGTGGGTCTATTATCTGTGTTTTGGTTTTACCTTGATTGCAGCATTCGTTATCGGTATGAGTAAAACGGCAATTTGGTCACAAAAGGCGATTGCCATTTTGTGCTTCTCGTTGCCACTGACTTCAGTCATTGCGTTTGCAATCCCAAGTCTAGGTATTTGGCCTGCGACAGCTTGGTCTTCTATTGGTTTAGAGTTAACTGCTATGATCCTAGGTTTTATTTTTTGGCGAATGGCAGATAAGACAAAGCATAGAGCTTACTATGGCGAAGCCAACAGCATTTGGTTTATTGGTCAGCATAAAACAGAATGTGAATTACAAACGCAGTCTGTATAAAAAACACGTAGAAAGGGGCTGGTAGCTCCTTTTTACTTACAAAGTGCCATCTATTTTTTCAAATCTGTTATCCTACTCGTTTTGCAATTCTCTACGGAAAAATTATGGAGCTTACAGCCTGGTTAAGCCTTGCTGCTATTTGTGTTTTTGGTGCGATGTCACCAGGTCCAAGTTTAGCGGTTGTCTTGCGTTATAGCCTATTTCATAGTGCCAAACACGGTATTGTCGCAAGCCTTGCGCATGGCTTGGGAGTTGGGATTTATGCCAGCCTAGCAATTTTAGGGTTGTCAGGGCTTATTCATCAATTTCCGATTGTATATCAATTTTTGGTTTACGGTGGTGCTGCCTACTTGGCATGGATGGGGATAAAAATCCTAATGAGTAAGAGCCAAGGGTTGGCGGTATCACAGTCTCAAGTGGCAACGTCGTATGGCAAAGCGGCACAGGATGGTTTTGCAATTGCATTTTTGAATCCGAAATTAGCTATTTTCTTCGTTGCGCTCTTTTCGCAGTTTATCGACCCAGAAAAGATGACTTTAACGGTAGGTTTTATCATGTGTATCACCGTGCTAACGATAGATGCGTTGTGGTATTTTATTGTCTCAATTTTGAGTGCTTCAGCAAGAGATAAATTCGATTTAACGGCTAAGCGAGCTGTGATTGATAAAATTCTTGGCTGTGCCTTTTTACTGCTCGCCATACGAGTGATTTACCAATCCTTATAGCCAATGTAAGCACTCTTGGCAGGCGCTCTATCTGTGCGCCCATCAGGAATGATTGCATAATATGCATAGGGAGCGGGGATCGCCAGTTCGCGCTTATCAAGCTGAACTAATCTAACCCCTTGCGCTGTATGTAGTTATGAAGAATAAATGCTTTGAGTTTTTCGTTATCGGTTTTATTCATTGCAAAGGATACGGCGAGCTCCAATGGGCTTGTCACCTTTATCGAGTGGACGTTTGCAAACAGTGGAATAGGGTCGGCAAGATATAATTTAGCTATCCGACTGATCACATTAATTTGGATTGCACTTGCTTGATAGGGAAAAGTATTAATCAGTCCACCGGATTGGGATATGGAGACCATGTTAAATGGCATCATTTGAGGGGACAATCTAAACCTGACCGGCGTTGATGGGCAGGTGCGCCAGCTTCGCGGTGCACTAGAGTTAGCGGCTTCTACGATATTAGGGGCTTCTAGGTTGTTGTCTAAAATCTCCATCAATGCCGATAGGTCGCTAAGTGGAAACTCGACCTGCTCGTTGGCATTTTTGGCAACGAGACTAAACTGAGAACTATTTGAAATACTCGCAAGTAACTTTTTAATCTCACTGAGCGTTTGCTGTTTTTGAGCCCTAGCTTCCGGCAATAGCGAGCTTGTAACGCGATTACCGGCTAGGGTTCGGTTAATGAATTGTAATTCTTCCTTCGTCAATTTCATGATTAAGCACATCCATTGGGTGGTTGATATTTATACAGCAAGGTTTATACCAAATTCCGCTTTGATTGCTACTGCGGCGTTTCTTTTTTAAGTACGGGCTTTGCAATTTGTTCAGCAGTAGACTTGTTGCCATTTAGCCTTCAAATAGGGCAATCTAACGTACCTAAGCGGCAATGAATTGCCCATGAAGCTGTACGTGTTATTTAAGAAAATGAAATATTTCCGTGTTCAGTGGCTATTGATATCAATTCATCGGCTGATTGTTGAAAATATTTATTTGGAATAATGCTTGCAAAGATCCCTCACCGAGATTGTTTTTTTAGACTTGCCCAATGCCAACGTTTTTAACTGGACATCAAGTAGCGCTCATAGAGCCTACTTCACTGAACTTTTCACCCTTAGAGCGAGATAAACTAGTGATCCCGAGCGCTCATAATCAGCTTACAGCAAATGATAATCACCTTGCTGCAGGTGGGGGTCGTGCTCACACCTTTAAACAAAACTTTATGAATGCCATGAGCAATGGCTCGGCTAGCGAAACGTCGCAACATGACAAAAATGAAGCGTTACTGCAGTTCCAATTTGCAGATCACGAAGTTCTATTCGACCTTACAAGCATCAACTCTCAAGATGAGGCTGCTTACGAAAAGCTCCGAGCGTTGTTGGCTGATATAATGACAGGGCCTGTAAAGGTTGATATCAGTAGTAAAGATCAAGCGCAGCAATTACTGTTTAAAAATTTAGAGTTAGATTTTTTAGCGTACAAGGAGCTCTCTGAGCGGCTGGAAATGTTAGCAAAGCTTGACCATGAAACTGAAAGTCAAAAAGCATTGGTGCAGCAAGATAGAGATCGCATTCGTGCGGTAATTGCAAGTTTACATGCACGCCTAGAAAAGGGCCAAGAGGCGTTACTTGGCGGAACAACATTAAAAGCGTTGGATGTAAATCGCAAAGATTTTGAGCTTGAATTAGATAGCCTATTTACCAGTGTTGGCTTTGATTCGGATATGCCTGTAACTGGCACGACTTGATTACCGTGATCATTATTGTTTGCTGGGATTTGTACTTTTTACCAGGTATAAAATGTAGTAGCCCATACCCGAAACTCACCGTTTAAAAAGAACGGGGCGAGACTTTACCTGACATACGCTTTGTGGAACAAAAGACGGCCGCCAACGTTACTTTTGTTCCACAAAGCGCACGTTCCACTAACTCGTTTATGCCCCAAAACAAGCTAGAAAATTTTGCTCAAAGGGCTTACAACACCGTTTGCGCCTTGCTGTAAAACATGGGTATAAATCTGAGTGGTTTTAACGTCTGAATGGCCTAACTGAGCTTGTACTGTTCTAATATCTGCCCCACTTTGTAACAGGTGTGTAGCAAAAGAGTGGCGAAAAGTGTGGGGCGTTATAGGTTTTGTTATTTGTGCTTTTTTGGCTGCCTCTTTAACCGCTTTACGTACTCCTGTTTGATGAAAATGATGTCGGCGGATCTCCCCAGTTTCAGGGTCTGCACTTAACTTATATGAGGGAAATAGATACTGCCAAGCAATTGACTTATTGGCGCTAGGATATTTTCTTGCTAGTGCGTTTGGCATCCAAACACCTGCATATCGTTCATTCTGGGAATCTAATTTTAAGTATTCATCAGCCTGAGCAATTTGATTTCTTAGCAAAGGTATAAGTTCTGTGGCGAGAGTAACCACCCGATGTTTATTCCCTTTTCCATTCCAGATCCGAATGCACTTGTAGTCAAAGTCAATGTCCTGAACTCGTAGTTGAACAGCTTCCATTACACGTAAGCCGCTACCATACATTAAGCCTGAAATTAAATAATATCGTTTACTTAAAAACGACATGAGACGTTTAACCTCCTCGGGGGTCATAACAATTGGCAACTTAGATTGGCGCTTGCTTCTGATAAACGTTAGATTGGGGCACAAATCCTGTTTAATTATTTGCTTATACAGAAAAGATAATGCATTTAACGCTGTCGCTTGTGTTTTAGGCGACACATTACGTTTAAGCACAAGGTAGTCGAGATATTCGACAACCTCGTTATCGCCCATTGAAGCTGGGTGACGCTTATCATGAAAATGAATATAGGAAGAAATCCACTTAAGATATGTATCAACTGTTCTGAGCGAATATTGCTTAGTCAGCATAAACTCTGCGATGTGGTTTAGAAATGGTGAACGAGTTCTCATTGAATTAGCTCTAAAAAGAAACTGTATTTATATACAGTGTTGGCGTATTTCTCTTATAGTCAAGAAAACGACCCACTGGGTCGTTTTCATCCTTTTCATAATGATGAAAAATATATCTGTAGCAACAAGTTAGTTATTGTGATAAAACTGGTACAATGAGAATAATGACCCATGACCCGGTAGATAAACGACCCATTGGGTCGATATTAAATTGTTAGAGCAATTTAATATCAATTATGGAACTTTGAATGATAGAAGATAATGATCAAGAGTTTGCGCCTGAGGACACTGAGGATACTGGGGATGGTACTCCAATATCGCATAGCAAAGGACGACGTGCATTTAGTAAACTGCGGCGCGAGCTGACTGATGAAGAGCTATCGTCTCCAGCAGTTCAGAGATTACTTCTGGACGACATAGAACGCTTGGAAAAGGAGAACGGAAAGCTTATCGATTACCAAGACTCATTTTACAAAGCCGATAAGAAATCAGCTGTTTTGGATGAAAAGCTAAAAACTAACGTAGCACAAGAGGTTGTCTTTGGGGTATGCCTTACAGTTGGCGCTGCCCTCCTCGGGTTTACTCCTTCATTATGGGTTCCTGATAAACCTCATGGGTGGATCTCTTTGGCTCTGGGTTTTGTATTGATTGTTGGCGGAGTCGTTTCTAAGGTGGTGAAACGATGAAATTTGAAATTCAGTCTATCGCAGATAAAGGTGTATTTGAAAAAGAGCGCCTCGTTTTGAAGGTAAGATCAGATGCAGATGTAGGCGATTACCTTGTCATACAAACAGGATTTAATGATGGAGAAGTGACTATAGGAACGTATCAGACCTATTGGTTTCCTTATAAAGCTGTTTCGTCTGGTGATTTGGTGGTGCTTTATACAAAGTCGGGCAAAGAAAACACGAAAGAGTTAAAAGGTGGTAGATCGGCGCACTTTTTCTATTGGGGGCTTTCTTCTGCAATTTGGAATCGAAAAGATAGGGCGCCGGTTCTTTTACATTCACCTGAGTGGATTAGCAAAAGCCCCGATGAGCTCTAACAAGCGCATATTGCCGGACTGGTTTTCCGCTGCGCTCCAAACCAGCCGCAAATGCGGGCGTTATACAGCCGACTATGACCAGTGAATGAAAGGTATATATGGATTTCCTGATATAGGGATTAATCAATGAGAGAGATCTATGGTGATTTTTATGCACATGAATATTTGTTTGGAAGAAGAGCAAAAGATATTTCAGGTAATATACTCTTGGTTGTTGGGCCGTCCGGATCAGGAAAATCTTCAATTTCCTCGATCCTAAATAAAATGCCTCAGTATGAAATCATAAGAAACTATACGACCCGGTATAAACGGAGCGATGATCGTTCAGGTCATTTTAGCTATATTTCGGAAGATAGATACGAGTCAATGATAAAAAATAATGACTTTATGCTTTTCTGTGAAAAGGAAAGGGGGATGTACGGTTACCTTGTTGAAGACATTTTCAGAGTTATAAATAAAGGATCTATCGGTATTTTAATGTTTAGGAACACAGGAGCTAAGGCTCTGTTGGATCTCCACTCCCATATAAAAACTGTATTCATTACTGCAAATCCAGCTGATTCAGCAAAACACTCTAGAGAGGAAAAGAACAAACCGTCAACTAGTAAAAATAGAGATGTTTTATTAAAGAACCAAGAGCTATTTGACAAAGCGGAAAAGAAATTAGTGATTGAAAATACGTTTTCTGGGGTGAGCGAGATGTTTACTATTTGTAACTCTATTCATGAGTTCGTAAACAATGATATGTGAGCACAAATCTAACCTTTGGAGGTTGCGAAGACAACAGAAACGATACGGAGTGTCGGGCGTTTTTTTTGCTAAAAAATCATGCTTGGCACACAAGGTGTTTTTTGAAATTCCCAGTCAATTGTCACAAAAAGTATTAGACGGTATTGATTGGTTTTCTTCTGACAGTCTACATATCACAGTTATCAGAGGAAAGTCTAAGGATCATCCCTTGGATTTAGAGTCGATTCAAGAAGCCGCACGCTCAATAAAGATAGATAGTGATATCTTAGCCTCATTTCAAGGTATCGAAGTTGGAGTGGATGGTGCCATAAGGGCGGCCTTCAAATTACTGGATATAGAAAGAAAAATTGATACTAGGACATTTGAACAATATTTTGCGAATTTTGATATTGATGTCAGGGTCCAATCTCATGCTTGGTGTACATTAGGGTGCATCGGTAAAAGTGATCTCACTGATGCGTCCTATATAAGCACAATAAAAAAAGAATTTAGAAAAATCGTTATCGACGATATATTAATTAATTGTGTCGATATAATTTATTACCAAGATATTAGGCTGTCTTCCTATCAGGTTATTAAAAAAATCATCCCAGGAAAAAGAAATGAATTGCAACTCTCAGTTTAAAGAAAATCTATATCTCAAGACAATTGAGTACAAACGAAGCATAGGCATTACACAATGGAGTGTGCTTTCTTTGTTTGTTACAGCTAGTTCAGCAATACTTGTATTTGGATTGAATCAAGAAAATGAATTAATGGGTCTGATAACAAGGCTTTTTGGTCTTTTGGTTTTGTCGTTAGGAATATTGCTCTATGGAAGATATAGAAGTATTAATCAGAGCGTATCGGATTACCTTGTAGATCTAGAAAGCGAGATTGGCTGTAATTTTCAGGAAAGGTTAAACCAGACAGTACACTCAGAATACTGGTCTACAAATCGAATACTAAATGCGGTTTTGGTTATATACGGCACATTGTCAATTCTTGTATATTTTTTATGAGGAAAATATGATTAAAAATGTAACCATTGATTTTTCTCATTGCGAGAGCGACTCAGTAGAAAATATCATACAGAACTTGGAGAAAAGATGGGGGCTATCGATAGCATCCTTTCTGCAAAGGGAAGATATTTCTAAAGTTCAGAGTGAAGTAAATAGATTTTTTGAGTACCTAGGGGGGCTTAGTAAATCGATTTCATCTGATCGCATGAAATACTTTGAATTTCTCTCCCCTGAGCAACTGCATGTTACACACATAACATTATGCAGAAGTAGTCCTACCGGCCCAATACAGAAAGAAAAGTTACTCACTCCTGGGCATAGTATCAAGGAAATCGCTCAAAAAGTTTCTGATGCTTCTACCAACATTGATGGCATTAAGGTATGCATGGATAGATTGGGGGTGTCTGAAGATGGAACGGATCTTTTTGTCGAGGGGAGATTGATAAGTACTACCTCTACATATCACGACAAGTTTATTCAACCAGTTTCAAACTCATTCGATAGCATCTCTAGATTGAGGTCTAGAAAACCTAAAATTGAAGAAAATCATATATTGCTTCATTGTACAGTTGCATTTCTGAAAAGAAAGCTGCCATTCAGTTACGAAAAATATTTAAAGTCGATTAATAGCTATTCCTTCGATTGTTTTGAAATTAATCTAAATAATATTTGTCTGGTTCATCATAGGTACCGGAGCTTTATGAAGCCTCACGAAGGCATAGCACGTTTTTACCTTGGGGGGAGAGGTGTCTCTCCTTCAATCGACGAGCTGCAAATTGGGTTGGTATAAATTTGTATAACAAACGCATGTTGTCGGACAGATTTTCCGCTGTGCTCCAAATCAGCCGCAAATGCGAGCGTTAGGCTTCCGAAAGCTAGTTAGGATAGGGATGATGAAATAAGTGACACTACTAATAAATATCGCTTTACTTATCTTAAGCTCAACAGCTGCTTTGAGTGCATTTGGTGGTGACACCTGGCATAAAGGAAATAAGCCTCTTTATTTGAGAATCACCCAAAGAGGTTATATTTCACTTTTATGTTTAACACTTACGTTGATTGTTGGTATCGCTAAGGAAGTTCATGAAACTAAAAACAAAATACAATCAGATCTGAGTCAGAAGAAGTTAGAAAGTGATCTTACAAACGCAAATAATACCTTGTCTAATTTACGTGAAACGCTTTCCAAAACTCGTGAGCAACTCGCGGAGCAAAACCGAATTACTCTGCTCTCTACTTTAGCATCAGGTTACCAGGCCACAGATTCTCAAATTAGTTTTACATTTAGAAAGCAAGGAAATAGTTTTTCGCAATGGGACGGAATGTCAAATCCACACACTTTTTTTTCACGAATAACGAAAGTGGCTGGCTTTGAAAGTTATCTTGACGCTCTAAAAGTAGTAATTGTAGGTTTCGGAGGTTTTTCGATAAGCTATGAAGACGAATTTAAAATTGGTCCAAATAATGATTATCTGTCTTTAGCGGGCAATGACCAATCGTCATCAATATACTTCCCTAAAGCTAAACTAGACAGCCATTTAATGAACCCAGCTAACATATTTGCAGAGCTACAGCATGGTGACTTTGGAATAGAAATATCGTTTTCTAAAGAGTTTGCTGATGTATCTGAGGCTAAAAAGTACTTCTCTAGCAAACTTCCAAACGTACAGAAAAAATGCTTTTCTAGAGTGAGTGAAGAGTTGGTATATTGCGGCATAGACGTGCCACCATCTTTGGGCGAAGAAATAGGTAATTTCTGGCAACAAGAGTTTATGCATGCTGAATCAAGTGCAATATTAAATGAGAAAGCGGGGATCACTATAAATCAGAAGTATACTTTGGATAAAGTTGACATCAGCAATAGTAAAGTGAATATTCGTTTTAAGCAGCGGGAACAACCAAAAACAGAATTTGGGATTTTATACATAAATTAGAGTGTCAGCCTAATCGGGTAGCCGAGGGTATCTAGCCCTCAGCCCCCACAACACCCTGCATGCGGGTCCGCACAGGGCGTTTCATCTAACAGATTACCCGTTTGGGTAATGTACTTTTATCCATCCGTCTCTGAGT
>NZ_JBECOX010000014.1:0-119425 GCF_040104525.1 Pseudoalteromonas sp. XMcav11-Q | reverse complement strand
AAGTGAGAGCCTCTAAAAAGCAAATTCCTATAGCATAAACAACACCAACTCTGTCACACCGAGCAGGTAGCAGCTCAGTCCAACAAGCGATTATGCAACACAAACTGCGTGTCGCATAAATACTAAAATGTTATATGAACTTTGAGGTCTGAGTGTACTTACCAGCTAGTGTTTATAAAAATACATTGCGCCTAATTGGTGTTTTATTTATATGTGTAGGAGTGCTCTTAGGTTACTCAGCTTTTGAAGCATTATTTGATCCTAATGTAACCATTAATTTAAATGGTGTTGAGAGGAGTGATGCTGAAGCCAAAATGTTCAGTTTGATTTTACCTATAGTATTAATATTAGCTGGATCAGGACTTTGTATTTCAAAAGGTGAAAATTTAACGAGTCTACATAAAGCCAGAGAAACCTTTTGGGCTATTTTTCACGGTAAATAGTTCATATAACAAGTGCCTAAACCAAAGGGCGCAAAACAGCGGGCTTGCGCTCCTTCGTCGCTAATTTTAGCCTGCTATTTTGCGCCGGTTAGGCAAGCGTTATAAGCACTATTAAGTTATGAATGATATTCGAGAGTTTGAAGTAAATGATTGGCTGATAAATGAAGATGGAATTTGCCAAGTTTTAGGTTCTCAAAAATATATTGTTGAACCTTTTTTTTGAAAAAGACTACCCAAGCTACAGTCTTAGAGAAGTATTCGAAAACAAGCTCGTATGCAAAATACTGTGTGACTTTGAACCAAAACCACGCAAATCAAGATTCATTAAACATTACAGCAGTAAGTGGTGCGAGCCTTTGGAGGGCGCATATTTAGCTTTAAAGGATAAGGTTCAATCCGAATATCCTGAGCAATATAAAAAATTTGAATCAGTTAAAATAAGTAAGCCTGTTCTCGCTAGTGTAGACTTTTCAATAAGGGTTTTGCCCAACGAAAAGCAATCTATCCTAGATAAAATAAACTACTTGTTAGCAAATGAAGTAAATGGACTGAATTTTGAGAATGTTGAAAAGCTGCTCTTAAAAAACATTGAAGGTATTGAATCGAAAAGCCTTGTTAATAGGGACACTTTGCGGACAAATGCATTAATTTCTCTGAAATACGATGTTCTTGGGGCTAAAGATAAGCAATTTTGTTTTATCGGTGGGAAAGCTTTATCGGTATATTGTAGCGAGGAGTAGCCGTGCTTATAACAAGTAACTCAAAAGGACGCAAAACGCTTGGCTTGCGCTCCTTCGTCGCTAATTTTAGCCAAGCATTTATGCGCCCATTAGTAAGGCGTTATAACCCTAGGAGAGTTTGGTGGAAGACTGGAAGTTTTACACTGTAATAATTGGCGTAGTCGCCGCTTTAGTTGGTATTTATTTTAGGGAAGCACTAAAACAAGCTCATATCCAAAAAAATGCATCCAGTAGATTGCTTGCTTACTTAAATTACTGGAATCAAAACATACTTGACTGGGATATCTTTTCTATAGTTTATGTAGGTGAACAATGGAGAAAAGATAAAATCGAGGCATATTCTAGATCAAGAAACGCAGAAGATATTTTAGCTGTAAATGAAGAGTATGAAGGTAAGCTCAAAGAGTTACGTGATGCTATAAAAAACAAAGATCCTGAGCTCAAATTTGATCATAAGGAAATATCAGAAAAGTTTAATAAGTTCACTCCACAAGTTATGGAGCAATTTCTTGAAGCACAGAAAACTTATAAACAAAATATCATTGAAGGTAAAACCTTCATTTCCGATGAAGAAGCAGCCACTTTAGGCTCTCACATTGCCGATAGATCAGTTCATATAAAACTAAGACTTGTTTCCTTAATAGAACATGGCACTAGTTTATTGATGCATATAGCCGAAAATAAAGAAAAATTCGAAATAAGTGATTATGCGGATGAAATTTATCAATGCATACGTGTTGGTATTCTTATGTACCAAGACTTCGAACCCATACAAACTAGGGCTAGACAAATAAACCAAAAATCAACTTTTAACCTTGCTTTAAAGAATATGTTGGGCGGGTTATAACAAGGCAATTATGCGTGGGACGTCTCAAGCTTGGCTGGCGCTCATTCTTCGCTAATTTTAGCCAAGCTTAATTCGGCCCATATTGCGGCGTTGAGGCTGTAGAATTACTCTTTTCAGGTACTGGATTGTTGGTTTTGGATTGACTATTTCTTAACCTTGAATCGAGTTGGTTACTGTGATCTAATAGATATTATTCACCCACGGTAAACTGTTATGGCCAACTACAAGCCTGACTTATCCTGCCTAAATAAATTCATTTCTATCAATTTCGCTGAGCAAATTTTGCCTGGTACATTTGAATATGCCCTTTGTTATATTGTCGAAAATAAACTCGACTTGTCGAGCTTTGACGCGTGGTATAACAATGATAAATCGGGCGCTGCGGCGTATCCGCCCACGGTGATGTTAAAGATAATTTTACTTGGTTATGCTCATGGATTAATTAGTAGCCGCCGAATAGCCAAGGCTTGTGAGAACAATATTCTGTTCATGAGTGTCAGGGGATCTTCAGCCGCATTACACATCAATAGCAAGTTTCGTGGCCAAAATGCACGAGCAGATTGAACCGCTATTTACGCAAGTGCTGATGATATGTGATGAAGAAGGCTTGATAGGACGCAACATGTTTGCCATTGATGGGTGCAAATTGAAGTCGAATGCGAGCAAGGAGTGGAGCGGTACATTCGATGAGCTAGGCCGTAAAAAAGCCAAATTAGAACGCGCAAGCAAACGCATAATTGAGCGCCATCAAGCGCAAGATGGCTTAAGTGAAGAGCTGGTCACTCAAGACTTAAAGCAAAAAGAAAAGCTAGATAAAAGAGCAGATAAAATCACCGCGTTCTTAGCTACTCACGAAGAGAAAACAGGCAGTAAAGGTAAGCCGGTTAAAAGTAATAAGTAATATTACCGACCCAGACAGCGCGAAAATGACCACGTCAAAAGGCACAATTCAAGGCTATAACGGGATAGCGATAAACGATGATAAACATCAAATTATACTACAAGCACAGGCATGGGGCTCTGTGGGCGAGCAACAAACACTGCAGCCAGCCGTTGAGCAATTAAAACGACAACTTGAAAAACTGAACAGTGATAAATTCTCTAACAAACAGGCCATTAAATTTACCGCAGACAGTGGATTTAATAGTGAAGCGAACCTTGAATTCATGGCGCAAAGTGGCTTTGATACTTACATAGCTGATAACCAATTTAGAAAACGCAACCCACTGTTTAAAGAGAGCGAAACCTACGAAACAGAGCAAGAAAAGCGGCGATTAAAACGCAGTAAAGGCAAGCCACGCTTATTTACCTCAGACGACTTCCATTATGATGAAGCAACACAAACCTGCCGCTGCCCCGCAGGCAATGAGAAGTGGCGAAGTGGTATCAATGTAAACAGCAATCATCAACAAAACACACGATTCTGCGGTTACTTAAAAGACCGTAAAGTTTGCTCCCTGCAACAGCAATGTATGCGAAAACCACCGATACAAACGTGGCGGCAAGTACAGTTTAAGAGTGATGAATCGCGCAAAAAAAATCAGTTGCATCGACAAAATGAAAGTAAAAAAAGACAGCCCAATAGGACGACGACAATACAGCAAACGACTTGGATGTATCGAACCTGTATTCGGCAACATCACGGTGAATAAAGGGATGAATAAGCTCACATTACGCGGCCAAGTAAAAGTCAATGCTCAATGGCAGCTATACTGCCTTGTTCACAATATCGAAAAGTTACGAGAAAGGGTGTCGTAAGCCAAGAACAACCTGACTTAACAGCTCCGAAGCGCTTCTCAAACCACAACAAACCAGCTTAAAAAAACGCCCTAAAATAACAACTCACACCCAACTAAACGATTGAATCAAAATAGGAACTCAGTTATCGTTTGTTGATTACAAAAACAAATTTGAAACGAGTTATTCTACAGGCTCGTTATATGCCCATCAGGTTTTGGAGTGTTGAATGGATATAGATGAAAATAAAATAGATGAAGCAGCTTTAGCTTTATTACATCTCACCTTGCATGATTATGGCCGAGCTTGGAAACAAATTGACTGGGAAGTTATGAATAGGCTTTATGAAAAAGGTCTAATTTGTGATCCGGTTGGTAAGGCAAAGTCAGTGCAATTGACCGATGAAGGCATTAAGCAATCAGAAGAGTTATTCAAAAAGCTTTTTTCAAAATAGAAGCTATTGGTCATATAACAAAGCAACTTAAAAGCTCGGACAAAAACCAGTTGGCTTTGTTAGTACCTCACAAATTATAGCCAACTAATTTTTGCCGTTTATTTGCGGCGTTATGTACTTTCTTGTCCTTCCAACTTGTGCACATCTCTTTTGTGCGATAGTATTTCACTATAGATGCACAGTAAAACAGTGCGAGGATATGTCAGTAAATTTTAAAGATGATTGGCTTGAAGCATTTTATGAGGAAGATAAGCGTCATCGCTTGATTCCTAAAACTATAGAGAATGCGCTGTATCGAAAGCTTGAAATCCTAGATGCAGCAAAAGCTGAATCAGATCTAAGAGTTCCACCGGGTAATCGGTTTGAACATCTTGAAGGCAATCTGAAAGGTTGGTGTTCGATACGGGTGAATAAACAGTATCGTTTGATTTTTAAGTGGGTTGACGGTGTAGCAGAAGACACCTATTTAGACCCTCATAAGTACTGAGGTTAGGATAATGCGCAGAACTAAACGTCGTCCAGTTGGTGTAGGAGAAATGCTCAAAGTTGAATTCTTGGAGCCAATGGAGATTACATCAAAAACATTAGCAGAAGCTATGGGTGTACATAGGAACACCATCAGTAACTTAATTAATGGTGGTACTCTGACTGCTCCACTTGCAATCAAGCTAGCGGCTGCACTTGGGAATACACCTGAGTTTTGGCTTAACATTCAACATGCTGTGGACTTGTGGGATACACGAAATCGTTATCAAGATGAAGCCAAGCAAGTAAAACCTTTGTTTTCAACGCAAGATATCAAACTACGTACATAACAAAGCGTTTAAGAGCGATTCCATAACGTGTGCCGATTTCGCTTCGCTCAAGCGTAGCAAACGTTATTCCACGCCTTTACGCGGCGTTAGGGCTTATCGAAATAGGTAGCTTTTTATGGATGAAATAACATATTTAGAAGTTCCATTTGAGGATAAAGAGAAAGTAAAGTCGTTGGGCGCTCGTTGGCACTCAGAGAGAAAGAAGTGGTTTGTTCCAAAAGGTTTAGATACGGGACCATTCGAAAATTGGCTACCGATTTATGATGATCATGCATCGCAAAAAGCTATCTCTCCATTTTATCTGCTTCAATCGACAGAGCTTTGCTGGAAGTGCGACAAACCATCTGAAGTCATTACCTTTGCTAGTCATGGCACAATCGACACTGAAAGTGATGAGCGCTCTGAAGGATTAACCAAGTATTTATACGTCAGCTTTATCCCAGAGAGACTGAGAGTATACTTGGATCTACACTTCAAAAGTTATTACTTGGATTATTCCGCAACGACCGATTCATTTTACTACATGAATCATTGTCAACACTGCAAAGCCCCACTAGGTGACTTTTTTATGCATTCTGAACCGGAGGGTGCTTTTTTCCCTATCAGTGCAGAAATGTCAGCCAATATTGCTATTACTAGACTGAAAGAAAGTGGATTTGTAAAAATCTCAGCATCTGAATCATATGGGGTTATTGAGCATATATTGGAAAATGGGCAAATGAAAGAGTTTCAGCCCTAACAGTCTGTATAAGAGTGATTCGCAACGCGTGGCATTTTCGCTATGCGTTGATTTTAGTGATTAAGGTGGCATGCTGAGGCTTTTGTATTGCGTTGCTCACTACTTAAAGCGGCGTTAGCCCATAGAAACTTTTAAGCGAAATTTGCCTAATACAGCCGAAGACCTGAAACGTTTTTTGTCCAAAAATAGGTTTATTTAACCGTCCGCTATTCGCTCTTTCGGCAATTAATCAGTTACGAACGGTCAGATTTGGTTGAACTCATAACCCTAAACTGCCAGATCGTGTATGAGCCAGCGCACTAAGTCTTGTTAACACCAGCGCACTGAGCTGCGTCAGAGCATTTCGTCGACGTACTCAAGTATTAAGCCAAGTTAATGTAGTAGAGGCCGTAGCCCACGATAAACGCAGGCACTGCAGAGTAGATAGTGGCAAATAGCGCCGCCCTTGGTGCCAGTGCGATCGCTGGAAATAACGCATCGCCATCGTTAGCAACGGCATTGGCTGCAAGGGCACTAAATGGCACGACACCTTGCAGGTAAAGCGTTGTAACAACAATTTGGGGGCCACAGCCTGGTAATAATCCGACAAGAATGGCCACCAGTGGTGCATATAGCGCATAGTCTTTAAACCAAACCGCGAGATCAAGCCCTAAATACGCAGTAGATAGCTCGTAAAGCAAAAAGCTTGCAACGACCCAAGCGGTCACAAAATGCGTGTCCTGTAGCACTCTAGTGAGTTTTGACGGTGGGTCGCATTCACCTTCTTCACAGGTGATATCTTTATAGCTTACGCCCTTTGAATTAAGTGCCCACACGCAAACAGCAAAAAGACATAATGCTGCACCAAGCCAAGCAATTTCTGTATCAAATGGCGCTAAATCGACGTTAAAAGCAATCGCGAGTGCAATAGCAAGGCTAGGTAGTAAGCACAGCTTCCACACCTTACGGCTTAGACTAAACGCACGGCTCGCGTGTAAGGTTTCTTCTTCGACCTCATTGATGGTCTGCGGGACACAAAAGTCGGGTTGATGAATTAAGTGCACACATAGCCCACTCACGATACCCACACCAACGCCCATCGCAATGATAGTAAGGCCTGTCAGGGGCTCTTTGGCGAGTAGCAAAAACGCAGCATCTCCCATCGTCGCAGTAAGTACTGCGACAACTGAAGCAAAACTCGCTTGTTTTTTGGTAAATTGGGTGACCACGATAATCGCGCCACCACAGCCGGGCAGCGCGCCTAATATTGAGGCCATGGCTATTTCGAGAATAGGGGATTTGGTACTCAGATAACTGAGATTAAGCTGTGGAATTCTGTCAACAAGAAAGTAGTACACGAGCAGGGTAGCGGCAACAAAAACGCTGACTTGAAAGAATGCATCGCTCAGCGCGCTGACCACAATTGGTCTCGCCGTTTCAAATGCCATTAGTACAATAATAACGAGGGGTAAAATCAACCGCTTGTTGAACAACAAACTCACCTTAGCGCCATGTGCTGGTTGAGAGTATCGAAGTAGAGATGAAAACATAAAGTGCAACCCGTGTATTGTCTAAGTTGCACTTTAATTTCATTTTAAATGAAAATCAATATCATTTGCATTATTTTCTTTGGAACTCTGCGGTTGCTTTCCATTTTGGCCAAGCGTCTTGCTCAGAGACATCATAGCCAACTTTAAAGAACAGCTGTAGATCCTGTATCGCCCCACTTAAATCCCACTCTTCACGGTAGCGGTCACACGGCTGATGATAACAACCGCGCAATACTAAACCCATACGTTTACGATAGGTTTCAGTCTCTTCGTCACGTGCTTCAGTTCCACCACCTGCGTACATTGCAGGCACACCCATGTTCGCAAATGCGAAGTGATCAGAGCGATAGTAACCACCAGCGGCAGGACGCGGATCTCCCGAAACGACACGGTCTTGCGCTTTTGCTGCGGTTTCTAGCATTTCATCAAGCTCAGATTTACCAATACCAACTACGCTGATGTCTTTTACTTTACCCAATAAATTTAGGCTATCCATATTGATGTTAGCAACGGTTTTCTCTGCTGGAATAACAGGGTTTGCGGCATAAAATTTTGAGCCTAACAGACCTTGCTCTTCAGCCGTCACAGCCAAAAACGTAATTGAACGGCTAGGGCGAGTTGGCAGTTTAGTAAAGGCTTCAGCTACCTCAATCATACCGCCTGTGCCGCTGGCATTATCATGCGCGCCGTTATAGATCTGATCGCCTTTACGGTTTGGATCGGTACCTAAATGATCCCAGTGTGCTGAGTAGATGATGTGCTCGTCAGACTTTTTGCTACCTGGCAGAGTGGCGATAAAGTTATACGAAGTTGATTTTTTGATGGTGTTTTTGACAGTAACTGACGCGCTTAGGTTGCCCATATCAACGTGGTATGCGCCTTCAGCAGCTTTTTTCTTTGCGGTGTCAAAATCAAGTCCAGCCTTTTGAAATAGCTCTTTAGCAACGTCTACCGTTACCCAACCTTCAACCGCAACGCGGTCCATATTGTTATTTTCTTTTTGGAAGCCAAACTGGGGGCCACTCCAAGAATTTTCTACTACGCTCCAAGGATAAGAAGCCGGCGCTGTTTCGTGAACAATGATCGCACCTGCTGCGCCTTGGCGTGAAGCTTCTTCGTATTTGTACGTCCAACGACCATAATAGGTCATAGCTTCACCGGTAAATTTACCCGAATCAGGATTAGCAAAACCTGGATCGTTTACTAGCATCACCACTGTCTTGCCTTTCACGTCTAGGCCTTCGTAGTCATTCCAGTCGTACTCTGGAGCATTTACGCCATAGCCAACAAAAACCAGCTCTGAATCTTTGATTGATTCGAGTTCGCTGATACGGGCCGAGCCCATCACCATGTCTTTCTTATATTCGTAATTTTTACCACCGATTGTTAACGTCATATTAGGATCGGCTTCAAGCGAAACAAGCGGCACTTCTTGCAAGAAGCTGTTGCCATTGCCAGGCTGATAGCCAAGCGCTTTAAAATGTTTGGTTAAATAGGCAAGCGTTAGCTCTTCACCTTTTGTTGACGGAGCACGGCCGCCAAATTCGTCAGAGGCAAGGGTTTTAATATGGGCTCTGAGTTGAGAATCGTTAATACTATTGTATGCAGTATCGATGTCTTGGGGGCTATTGCTAGTGCTAACACAGCCCGCCAGCACCGCCATAGATAGAGCGCTGAGCGTCAGTTTAAGTTTCATAATTGCCTTTCTTTTACTTGTTAGGAACCCATAAGTAGTAACATAAAATGCGTAAAAGTTCGAGCGGGACAAGACGGCTAGAGGAGATAGAAATTAATGAAACAACCGTTGTGGAACAGATCATTGCATTGTTTTTAATCGCTATCCTCATTTTAGCGTGTGACGCAGCCTGTTACGCTCATTTACAATTGGCTTTTGCCAAGTATCAGGCGCTTCAGTAAAATAGTCGACTAATTGCATGATAAGTATCTCAATCAAATGAAAAAGTTTACAGCGCCTGAGGCGTGGCAGGTTGCATGTTTACATGCTGAGCCATTTTCCCATTTAAATCAGCTTTTTGACTTAAAAAGTCAACAAGACTGGCCAAGCCCCCAGTGGCTGTCTTCTCACGTAAACAGCATTAGCTTGCAACAATATGATACCCGCTTTGTGGCCGATGAAACGATAGACTTTGGCGATAAATACTATGAAGAGATTATCTTTGAAACCCATCAGGTACCGACGCGTAGTCAAAACTGGCACGATTTATTTGGCGCGTTGATTTGGTGTTTATTCCCAAAAACAAAAGCTTTGTTAAATGCCCTACATATCGAAGAAATAGCACAGTTTGGTTTAAAGCAGCGGAGTAAAAAGCGTAACGCGTTAACACTCTTTGATGAGTGTGGTTTGGTGTTGGCAATCGATGATGATAAATGGCGTGATGCCTTTAAATCACACCAATGGCAGAATGTATTTTACGATAATCGTTCAGAATGGCAGCAAAACCTAAAACCTTTCGTATTTGGCCACGCAAACTACGAGATGCTAACCAATCCCTTTATTGGGCTGACGGGAAAACTGGTGTGTATCAATGTTGATGCCGCATTTTGGCAACTTTCACTAAGCGAACAATATCGTTGGTTAGATGATAAATTGGTTGCACTGATCAATGATGGGCTGCTTGAAGACAATACCAAAATGTCACCCATTCCGCTGCTTGGGATCCCAAACTGGCATGAGCCACAAGATTTAGAGTTTTATCAAAATACGGACTATTTCAGGCCGAAAAGAAGGAAATAGCATGATAGCTATCAATGGATTAAAAAAACGCTTCGCCCTGACTCGCGAGCACAAAAAGAAAAAGAGTCAGACGGATCCTCGCGAGCGTGATGGCTTTTTTCACAGTGTAGAAGAGGTTAACCTGCACTGTGGACAAGGCGAAGTACTTGGATTGCTAGGCCCCAATGGGGCGGGAAAAACCACCACTTTGCGTATGCTCTCAACAGCGCTGACGCCGGATGCCGGCACTATCTTAGTGGATGGTCAGGATATTGTGAAAAAGCCTGTTGTTGCACGCAAAGCCATCGGCTTTTTATCAGGGTCAACTGGTTTATATGGACGTCTTACTGCCAAAGAAAATGTTGAATATTTTGCACGACTTCATGGTTTAAAAGGAAAAGCATTAAAAGCGAAATGTGATGAGCTGTTTCAGCGCCTGGAAATGGAAACCTTTTTAGATAAAAGGGCTGAACACCTATCGACCGGTATGAAACAAAAGACCAATATTGCACGGGCGGTGGTACACAATCCTAAAGTCGTCGTATTAGACGAGCCAACGACGGGTCTTGATATTATGACCACACAAACGGTTATCTCTTTTATTCGCGACCTCAAAGCGCGTGGTACACCCGTTATATTTTCTACCCATCACTTAGATGAAGTTGCATTATTGTGCGATAGGGTGTCTGTTATCGATAAAGGGATCACCTGTTTTGATGGCAGTTTGGCTGAGTTTAAAGTGAAGGGGCAAAGTGAAGAGCTAAATCAAGCATTTTTAAATTTGTTAACGGGAGCACAGCATGTTTGAGGTATTTTTAAAAGAAATTAGAGAGCTGCTGCGCGACCGCAAAACACTGTTTTTTGTGATTGCACTGCCGATGTTGGTATTTCCCGTGATTATGGCTTTAGTCGGCTTTATGGCTTCACAAGCCGCCATGGAAGCGAAGCAAGAAGTTCATACGTATTACATCGCAAATGAAGCCTATGCTGAAAAGTTCTCTGAGCAGGTTTTTTATCATAAAAGTTTTAAGAAATATGCAGGTGAGCTCAAGCTTGATAGCGTCGAAGCATTGAGTGATGCGGTACGAAGTGGCGTGATCGATGTTGGGATTTTTATTCCATCCGATCCGGTTGAAAATCTAGAGTCTGGCGTAAAAAGTGAATGGAAAATCGTGTTTAACGATGCGCAATCTATCAACTTTATTTACGACCGCTTGTCTAAACTTGCTAAGAAGTTTTCTGATGAACTCAGAGCGGTGAAGTTAACCTCACTGGGATTGTCGCAAGCGGAGCAAGCGGCAGTGCTCCAACCCATATCGATTACTAAAGTGGATACTGCTGACAAACGCGAAAATTTAGGCGAGAAGTTAGGTGCGTTTATCCCTTACATGTTAATTCCGTTGGTATTGATGGGGGCGAGCTATCCAGCTATTGATTTAGGCGCTGGAGAGAAAGAGCGTGGCACTTTAGAGACGCTGTTATTAACACCAATCTCACGCACGGAGCTGGTGTTAGGTAAATTTTTAACCGTATTGAGCAGTTCAATATTCTGTGCGCTTATCACGGTTTCCAGCATGGCACTGTGGATAGGAATTGCCAGTAGCTTCGTCGAGCTAGACGTTATTAAAAACGCCTTCTCGTCGGTTGCATTAATAGACTTTGTGTTGATTTTTGCGTTGTTGCTTCCTGTTGCTGTGATGCTTTCGTCGCTAACACTTGCCATCTCAATTTACGCCAGAACCTTTAAAGAAGCACAAAACTACATGGGACCACTTAGCATGGGGATCTTCATTCCCATTGTGATGTCTTTAATGCCAAATATGGAGTTAACCGCAAAAACCGCATTGATCCCAATTACCAATGTGGCATTAGCGATTAAAGAAATCATCAAGGGCACGGTTGATTATGGCTACGTTGCGTTAATTTTTGGCGCTTCTGCCGTTTTAGCAGCAGGGTTACTCGTGTGCTGCGTTAAATGGTTTAATAAAGAAACTGTTTTGTTTAGGTAAAGCTTCAGTTAGGCGTGAGTCATTGAGAATTGTGGCGTTTTTCTGTACGATAAACGCCTTATTCAGCGCTTAACTTTTTGTAATTTAGTCTTCTACCTGTTTAGGTAGCTTGTGCAAGTAGTAGGTTTCAATATTAGTCACTCAAGGAATGTAGGATGACACCAACCACGGTACTTAAGTCAGTCAGTGAATCAGTTACTAACGGCATAGCTATTTTATTCTTTTTATCGTCGGTGTTGCACTTAGTCGGGTCAAGTTTTTTGGAAGCTCCGATCTACTTAGTGATTTCATTGTTACTATTTTCATACCGTAATCGTTTAATGTTTGACCCTGCACAAAAGCAGTTTGTTATCACTAAACAACTATCGTTATTGAATATAAATATTCGGCGAATAGACGAGTGTGTGATACCGCTTTCAACCGTGACTGATGTATCTTCGGGTTGTAACAAGCAACTCAATTATATTGGTATAAGTTATCTTTCAGAAAGTGAGGAGCCTGCGGTCTATTCATTTTCGTGTTTACGGCAAGCTGATAAACTCAATGCACTTTTGTCTGCATCAGCTCTTGACCATAACGTTCAACCAACGGCGGGCGCGGATGCAGATAGAAGATCAGCTACGAGCTCAACTCCCACTAGCCTTGCAAGATTATTTCCTTTATTTATGAATCGCAATCGCGATATTGAAGCGCGATTCTCCGTGTTACGATGTGCACTACCGACGCCTAAGCATAAGCGGCATATTGTTTGGATGGTGGTAGGGGCTTTTGCTCTAATGACCAGCTTTATTCTTTACTCGTCACAAAATTACATAGCTGGTTTGGTATTTTTGGTGCTCACGTACTTGAGCTATTGGTTGACGTCATTATTTATCAGTAATAAACACTATTTTGTCTATCACTCACCCTGTAACCAAATTAAGGTTGAGGAAGATAGTTTGCTGCTACCTGCGTTACTATTTACAGATAAACAAGCACGAGAGGTAAAAAAGGATGAAGTTAACGATATTAAGGTACACTGGAATACGTTTACAGTCAGCGATTTAGATAGGTTAACCTCTTCGACTCGTCGTAACCATATTGTTGATTTGGTCTTTGATACTGAGTATGGTGCGACGGTTTCACTCTCTGGCATGAGCGTAGAAGCCGAGCCACTCTTACTTGCGTTAACGCATTGGCAATATCCTTTGTCTATTGAACGAACGGATAAAGCGGTGTTCCCAATGGTGAGGCACTTTCAATATGGTATTCTAGTATTTATTATCGGTATTATTGTCTGGGCAATGACCACATTTGTGATATAACACACCTGACAAAAGCGGCGATTCTACCAGAATATCGGTATGCTAGTGGCAATAGTATTTTTAATCTATCGCTATCCAGAAATTATTGAACAACCCGTTTTATACCAGTTGTATTAAGTAAATGATCTATCTTGAAGCGGGGAAATAGCTTTAGTAGCACCGCTCTCGCGTCCTGCTACCGCTAAGGTACCTATCTCCATATAGGCAAGGCAAAAATTTTGCTATTTAGTTGTTCTAAATGAGAAATTTTTAACGAAGCTAATATGCTATTTCACCCTTCAAATTGATTAGAGAATTAATTCAATTGGTATTATACATCTTTTTGATTTTAATGATGCGCTTAAGCGCAGAGGCATACGTGCAAAACAAGCGTATCAATAAGCGCATTGACTTACTGCATAAGCTATTAAAAGAAGAATGACTGGAAGAACTGAAGCCGCTATTAAGCGGCTTCAACATTATCGGTTTTAACATTGTCAATTTCAACTACGTTGAGTACAGATTGTACATCTGACCAATGCAGCAATTCGATACGACCTTCTTGGTTTTCAACCAATGCCGTGCAGTTTTCTATCCAATCACCATCGTTGCAGTACACAATACCATCTACGACACGGATCTCTGGTTGGTGGATATGCCCGCAGATAATACCGTCGACACCTTGTTTCTTCGCTTCATGAATTGCTGCGTTCTCGAATGCGGCAATGGCCTCTCTGGCTTTATGCACGCGCTTTTTCAGCCAAGATGCAAGCGACCAATAATGACCACCATATAAACGTCTTACGCGATTGGTCCAGCGATTTAAGAAGAGTAGAAAATCATAAGCGGCATCCCCAATGATACTGATCAGTTTGTTATATCTTGTTGCCGAGTCAAAATCATCACCGTGTAATAATAAAAACCGCTTACCTGCGGAAGTGGTATGAATAAAGGTTTTATGCACTTCGACTTTAAAAAGCGTTTGCCCAACATAGTTTCTGAAGGTTTCGTCGTGATTACCCGGTATGTAGATAACGCGTGTACCAGATCCCGCTTTTTTTTGTATGCATTCTAATACCTGATAGTGGGATGGATCCCAAAAAAACTGGCGTTTCATTGACCATAGATCAACAATATCACCAACCAGATAGAGTACATCACATTCGGTTTTGTTGAGAAAATCTAGCAAGAACTTTGCTTTACAGTCCTTGTAGCCCAAGTGTACGTCTGAGATCCAAATACTCGGATAGTATGTTGTTTTCATGGCTTGGCTCTTTAGCGTAATAATGACAATGCTAAGAGGCAAAGATGACAGTGGCGGGGCAGTTAGGAGAAGCTAATATGACAAAAGAGCATACATCTGTATGCTCTTTTGTCATGCAATTTACGTAGGTTTATTTACTTCTAATTGCATTAACGATTGTTTCAACCGCAGATCCAATATCCAGCATCAGTTTTTCGCCAGTTTGACGATTTTTCAGCTCAACCTTATTTTCATCAAGATTACGCTCGCCAATCACTAGGGTATAAGGAACACCGATAAGTTCCATATCGTTAAACATAACCCCCGGACGCTCTTTACGGTCGTCGAATAACACATCAATTCCCGCATTTTGTAGATCTGTGTAGAACTTTTCTGCGATCTCTGGGATACGGTGAGACTTATGCATATTCATTGGCACGATTGCCAACTCAAATGGCGCAATAGCAACAGGCCATTTGATACCGTAATCATCGTTATTTTGCTCGATTGCTGCGGCAACGATACGAGAAACACCAATACCATAACAACCCATGGTTAATGTTTGGTTTTTCCCTTCTTCGCCAAGTACACCAGCTTTCATCGTTTCAGAGTACTTAGTACCAAGTTGGAACACGTGACCTACTTCGATACCACGTTTGATAAGGATTTTACCTTTACCACAAGGGCTTGGATCGCCTTCAACCACGTTACGGATATCTTCAACAGTATAAGCGCTTACGTCTCTGTCCCAGTTGATCCCACTATAGTGAACACCATCTTTGTTTGCACCGGCAACAAAATCAGCCATGATAGCTGCGCTACGGTCGACAATGATAGGCATTGAAAGACCGACAGGTCCCAAAGAGCCTGGTTTTGCACCAATAGCGTTAACAATGTCTTCTTCGCTTGCCATCTCGAGCGGTGAATCCACTAGTGCCAATTTCTCAGCTTTAAGCTCATTTAAGTCATGATCGCCACGAACGATAAGCGCGACAAGCCCACGTTTACCGTCTTCGTCTGGTGCGCCATACACGATGAGTGTTTTCACACCACGGTGTGGTTTAACGCCGTGTTTTGCTTTTAGTTCAGCGATGGTGAAAGCTTCTGGCGTGTCAAACGTATTAAGTTCTTTACTTGGCGCTGGGCGAGTTTCAGTTGGTGCAAGTGCTTCTGCCTTTTCAATGTTTGCAGCGTAGTCACTTTCATCACTGAATGCGATTGCATCTTCACCAGACTCTGCAAGTACATGGAACTCATGCGATAGGTTGCCGCCAATTGAACCACTGTCAGCAATAACAGGACGGTAGTCAACGCCTAAACGATCAAAAATGTTGCAGTAAGCTTGGAACATCTTGTGATACGTTTTTTCAAGGCACTCATCAGTCATGTGGAATGAATAGGCATCCTTCATGGTGAATTCACGCGCGCGCATCACACCAAAACGTGGACGAACTTCGTCACGTACTTTCGTACTGACTTGATAAAGTGTGATCGGCAGTTGCTTATAGCTGTTGATTTCGCGACGTACAAGATCAGTGATCACTTCTTCATGCGTTGGACCAAGTGCAAATGGACGGCCATGACGGTCATTAATACGAAGTAGTTCGGGACCAAACTGTTCCCAACGGCCTGACTCTTCCCATAGCTCTGCAGGCTGGATCACTGGCATTAGCAGCTCAATCGCTCCCGCTTTGTCCATTTCTTCACGGACAATTCTCTCTACTTTGCGGAAAACTTTTAGGCCTGATGGTAGCCAAGTATAAAGACCTGAAGCCAATTTACGGATCATACCCGCTCTAAGCATTAGCTGGTGGCTTACCACCTCTGCATCAGACGGCGTCTCTTTTAGAGTCGCTAATATATATTCACTCGTACGCATTCTTATTCCAGTATAAGTTACTTATTGTTCTCTTATTGGCGGCTATTCTAGCAGTGCAGTAGCCGCTTAAAAAGCTTTAATACCTAAACATCTTCATAATTTATAAGTTTATTGGCAAGCCGCTGAATTTGCTATTTTGCTAACGATATTTCAGTGACATGGTTATGCTCACCATCCACAGTCCAGCGAATATTAAAATCATACAAACTCATACCATAGTCCTGCTGTGATGTGCGTTTCTTTTTATAAGCCGGACGAGGGTCCTGCTTCAGTACATTGGTAATGAACTGTCGAAGTTCAGGATAGTTTTTCTGTTTTTCGATAAAAATGTTGGCCTCGTCTGAGAAACTAACAGACATTTGCGTTTCTGGCCGAGTATCAGCAAAGCCAGCCGTGGCATCCACCAAGGCATCTGAATAGGGAAGGTACGGCTTAATATCAATGATTGGTGTACCGTCCAATAAATCTACGCCGGAGAGCAATAGATCCAGCTGACCATTTTTATACTCTACGCCCTCGAGCTTTACTGCACTCATGCCAATCCCATTGGGTCGAAAAGTCGCTCTAGTCGCAAACACGCCTTTACGTTCATTGCCACCGAGTCTCGGAGGACGTACAAGTGCGGAGTAACCTTTATCAGCGGTTTCATGAAAACGAAACAACAACCATATATGCGTGAACGCTTCAATACCACGAACAAATTCTTCGCGATTGAATTCACCAACAAATCTAAGCTTGGCTTTTGCCTCTGGGACAAGCCTTGGTTGTCTCGGTATAGCGAACTTCTGTTTATAAGGAGATTGGATAAAGCCGATGGGCTCGATAGTGATTTGTTCCACTATGGTCTCTGTTTTAATTAAGATGAGCGAAGTTTACTATTGATCCTGACTTTCACAAAACCCTGCTCGTAATTAGCCCTGTAATGTCATGTAATTTATCTATTCAGATTTTTCGCATAACCTTGTAAATAATGGAATTGCTGGTGGAAGTCGCAACATGAATCGGCACACTTTTTCGCCCCAAAATGGCTTACGTTCGAGTTTACGCACAGATAACGAACAAATTATTGGTACTCGAGCGTACGAGTACAAGCAATTGGTAGAAGATATAAAGCCAATTCAAGGTTTACGAGAAAAATTACAAGCATTTAATCGCCTGAAACGAGATGAGTGTAAATAATGGAGTTTCATAGAAAGGTTGACCAAAGTTGTCAAGAAGTGCTCTGTAAATCATCCCCTTTAAAGCCTATTTTGATCCGCGCTATATCGGAGCGTAGAGCTGCATTGCAAGCAATAATTAATGATTTAACAGAAGGGGTAGTAAGTCCAACTAAAATGGATATACTGCTCAGTCAAGAGGCTGAAAAAGTAAGCTTACAATTATTAAAAGAAGGTAATTTAAGCAAACGCGATGCGCTAGCTGCTAGTGAAAAAGTTATTTTTTCTCTTGCAAGAAACCTTTTGTGAAATTGCTATTTAACTTAAAGTTTGAATAAGTAATGTTCTTTGTTGGATAAGCTTTTAAATGTAAAATTGGATTAAATCGCTAGTTCAATGGTACTTAGTTTCAGCAGCTTTAGTATCTCTGCATAGAGCGAATCCAATTTGCACTTGTCAACATTGTTAATGCTGGTCCACTTGCAAGAAATCCGTCCAAATGCCCCGAAGTTCGTCATTGTAACCAGTTCTCACAATTTAAATTTGCTGAAAATATGCAGTGGCATATATCGAAAAGTTGGGGTGAGTGTAATGTCGTGGTTTTTGGTGAGCCGAATAGCGCCTTTAAACTGCTAGAAGTTCAATCGTAGTTGAACTTCTACACTTTAATTTTTGTTATCAAACCTTCATGTTATTTACTATCGGACAAGGTTTCTTCTAATAGCGATTCGGTCTGGATCGCTATTTCCTTCATTTTCACCGCATAGGCTTCTAATTTTTTCTCCTCTTCGGTTTTCGCTTTAAACTGAGGAATTTGAATTGGATACCCAGCTTGGTCCATGGCGATAAAGCTGATAATACAGTGATTGGTTTCGACAAGTCGTTGCGTTTTTGGATCACCACAGCGCACCTGAATAAAAATCTGCATACTGGTGTTCCCGGTATGGGCAATGCGCGCGGAAACCTCAACAATCTGACCCACAAGAATCGGACGGTGGAAACGCATGCCCGCAACTGAAACGGTAACGCAATAGCTGCCGCTCCAACCCGCGGCGCAAGCATACCCAGCTTGATCAATCCATTTCATGACCATACCACCGTGTACTTTACCGCCAAAGTTGACGTCGGTGGGCTCTGCTAAAAATCGAAAGGTGACGGATTGTTGTGGCATAGGCTCAGCTCTATTTTTAAAAATATACGCTAAGTATAGGAAAGAAAGGGGCATTTCGCCCCCGCAATTTAGGATTTATTGATATTACATGTTTGGATAGTTCGGACCACCAGCCCCTTCTGGGGTGACCCAGGTAATATTTTGGCTCGGATCTTTAATATCGCAGGTTTTGCAATGAATACAGTTTTGCGAATTGATAACAAACTGCTTCTCACCTTGCTCGTTTTCGTTTACTTCATACACGCCTGCAGGGCAGTAGCGCTGCGCAGGCTCATCAAACTTAGCTAAATTCACTTTGATTGGTATTTCAGAATCTTTTAACTGTAAATGACATGGTTGCACTTCTTCATGATTGGTATTCGATAAAAATACGGAAGAAAGTTTGTCAAAACTTAATTTACCATCCGGCTTTCGGTAACTTATAGTTTGCGATTCAGATGCAAGCTTAAGCTGTGCGTGATCCTGATGTTCGTCCTTAATAGTAAATGGTAGCGAACCTGAGAAAATGTTTTGGTCGATCATATTGTAGGCGCCACCCATAATACGACCTAACTTATGCATTGCTGGGCCAAAGTTACGAGATTGATAAAGCTCATCATAAAGCCAACTTGCCTTAAATTTGTCGGCAAAACTTACCAAGTCTGACGGAGCGCTTTCTTGGCCTAATGCCTCAATGATGGCATCGGCTGCAAGCATACCTGACTTCATTGCAGTATGGTTGCCTTTAATTTTGGCAAAGTTGAGGGTACCTGCGTCACAGCCAATCAGTAAACCACCTGGGAAATGCATTTTAGGTAGGCTGTGAAAGCCACCTTTGGCGATTGCTCGAGCACCATAGGCAATGCGCTCACCACCTTCAAGTACACTCGCAAAGGTGTCGTGATGCTTCATACGCTGAAACTCATCAAATGGACTTAGGTGTGGATTAGTGTAATTTAAGTCGATGATTAACCCGACCACGACTTGATTGTTTTCAGCATGATACATAAATGAACCGCCATGGGTATCATTGTCGAGTGGCCAACCTGTGCCGTGTACAACAAGACCTTCTTTATGCTTGCTTGGGTCTACTTGCCAAATTTCCTTAAAGCCGATGCCATAGTGTTGAGGGGAAGCGTCTTTATCCAGTTTAAATTCAGCTATAAGTTGTTTGCCTAAGTGGCCACGGCAACCTTCAGCAAATACGGTATATTTCGCTCTAAGCTCCATTCCAGGCATGTAGCTGTCTTTAGGCTGGCCATCTCTATCTAGGCCCATATCACCGGTAATAATACCTTTAACTTGTTGCTCTTCTATTATTAGAGAGTGGGCGCTAAAGCCTGGGAAAATTTCAATGCCAAGTTGTTCTGCTTGTTCAGCGAGCCAACGGCAAACATTACCCATAGAAACAATATAGTTGCCGTCATTTTTAAATGTTTTTGGTACCACTAGATGAGGCAGTTTGGTGGCATTGATTTCATTTTTGAATAAATAAATGTCGTCACCCGTCACTTTTGTTGTCACGGGAGCGCCTTTTGCAGCCCAATCAGGGATAAGTTCGTCTAGTGCTTTGGTTTCAAACACTGCACCTGACAAGACATGTGCACCTACTTCAGAGCCTTTTTCGACTACACAAATCATTAATTCTTGTTGTTTTTCTTGAGCCTGTTGAGCGAGTCGGATAGCGCAAGACAGGCCCGCAGGACCTGCACCAACTATCACAACATCAAACTCCATGGTTTCACGTTCGACCATTATTAACCTCACACTATTTGACGGTAGATTAACTAAAGAGAGGCTTTAGTTTGATTTTCGTTAAACTAAGGTTATTTGAGGTTGACGTTTACGTCAACAGGAAGTAGTCTGAAACCAATAAAATAATTTGTTGACGTAGACGTCAGCTTAGAGAATAACCAGATGATGGAGTAACCATGAAAGTACTTGTGCCAATCAAACGCGTGATTGATTACAACGTAAAGGCAAGAGTCAAATCTGACAACAGTGATGTTGATTTGAGCAATGTCAAAATGGCGATCAACCCATTTTGTGAAATCGCGGTAGAAGAGGCGGTTCGTTTAAAAGAAGCGGGCACCGCAACGGAAGTTATTGCCGTATCAATTGGCGATAAAGCTTGTCAAGAGCAGCTAAGAACGGCGCTTGCACTAGGTGCAGATAAAGCAGTTCACATTGAAACAGACGCAAAGCTTGAATCTCTGCACATTGCAAAACTACTGGCTAAGGTAGTGGAGCAAGAAAGTCCAGAGCTGGTCATTCTAGGTAAACAGTCTATCGATTCTGATAATAACCAAACAGGACAAATGCTAGCGGCGTTAACTAAGCGTGCTCAGGGCACTTTTGCCTCTAAAGTTGTAGTTGAAGGCGATAAAGTACAAGTGACGCGTGAAGTTGATGGCGGTTTGCAAACGGTGTCGCTATCACTTCCAGCGATCGTGACAACAGACTTGCGTTTGAATGAGCCTCGTTATGCTTCACTGCCAAATATCATGAAAGCTAAGCGTAAACCACTAGACGTAATCGCAGCGGATTCGTTAGGCGTTGATTTAGCTCCTCGTATTGAATTGGTGAAAGTTGAAGAGCCAGCTAAGCGCTCTGGTGGCGTGATGGTTGAGAGCGTTGAAGAGTTAGTAAACAAGTTAAAAACAGAAGCAAAGGTGATCTCATGAGCGTATTAGTTATTGCTGAGCACGAAAATGGTGTATTGAAACCTGAAACCGCTAAGGTGGTTGCTGCTGCAACAAAAATAGCAAGCGACATCACCGTATTAGTTGCAGGTCACAACATCGCTGAGGCTGCCAATCACTCTGCACAGATCGCTGGTGTAAAAAAGGTGGTTGCTGTTGATGATGCTTCATTCGAACATCAGTTGGCAGAAAACACATCTGAGCTAGTTGTTGAATTAGCAAGTGACTTTTCACACATTTTGTTTTCAGCGTCTACCACAGGTAAAAATATCGCGCCACGTGTCGCGGCGTTACTCGACAAATCACAGATCTCAGAAATTATCGATGTGATTGATGCAGACACCTTTAAGCGTCCAATTTATGCGGGTAATGCAATTGCGACTGTAAAATCATTAGACTCACAAAAAGTTATCACTGTGCGTGCATCAGCATTTGATGCCGTAGAGACTCAAGCAGCATGTGACATTGAGGATCGCTCGCAAAGTATTGCCTCTCAAGTGAGTGAGTTTGTGAGCATTGTACAAACTGAATCTGAGCGCCCTGAATTAACTGCCGCACCGGTTGTTATTTCAGGTGGCCGTGGTATGCAAAACGGTGAAAACTTTGCCTTGCTAAATGGTATTGCTGACAAACTAGGGGCCGCAATTGGTGCATCGCGTGCTGCTGTTGACGCGGGCTTTGTGCCTAACGATATGCAGGTGGGCCAAACCGGTAAGATTGTGGCGCCTAACTTATATATTGCAGTTGGGATCAGCGGCGCAATTCAACACCTTGCGGGTATGAAGGATTCTAAGGTCATTGTCGCTATCAACAAAGATCCAGAAGCCCCGATTTTCCAAGTGGCTGATTATGGCCTTGTTGCGGATCTATTTGATGCGTTACCAGAGCTTGAACAGGCACTGTAACGCTTCTTTTTGTAGCTAGCCTACATCAAGAAAAATAATTCTGGTTGTTAAAGCCGTTGTACCTTTGGTCGCGGCTTTTTTCGTGTCTGGGATAAAAAGCGGTAGGAATAAATATGTTATCAGGATTAAATCACATCACAATAGCGGTATCTAACCTAAATACGTCACTGGATTTTTACTGCGGTTTGCGAGGGTTTGAGCTTTGGGTAACTTGGGACAAAGGGGCATATTTAACGCTTGGTGAGGTATGGCTTTGCTTATCTTTAGGTGAGGTATCTCCAAGCTCAGATTACAGTCATGTAGCGTTCAATATTGCTGCCGAAGACTTTACAACTTTTTCTAAAACATTATTGGAAAACGGGGTTGGCGTATGGCAGCAAAATAGCAGTGAAGGAGACTCACTCTATATTTATGACCCCGATCATCATAAACTTGAGATCCATAGTGGTAGTTTGCAAAGTCGGTTAAAAAGTTTGCAGCAGCAACCTTATTCAGGCCTCACTTGGTATAAAAAATTATAATTTCAATTACGAGAGTTAATTATCTCGTCGTTTAAATTGGTGCTTATATTATTCTGGTAAACAAGTAGGGCGCAATGACTTGCTCGGAAGCGCCCAAACCATATTTAATGGTTAGTAGTCGTAACTAATATGTTGGAAGAAGCGTACGTTGATATCTTGCTTTTCAACATTAACAGGAAGTTGTGCAACAAAGCGTTTAATCGCCGTTTCTACGTGATTCATAAAACGACCATAGCCCATGTCTTTTTTGTCTTTGTCATTGGCGACGATGACAAAGCGAATGGTGTCTACTAGGTTTGCTTCGTTAAACAGTGAGTAAATTTGATTGTCACCGGAGCCGGTATCAAAACTCAGTTTTTGTAGCTCTCGGTTAGTATCGGACTTATCGATTTTGGCGCTTCTGACGATAGGCAAACGGCCATCGGCTACCATTGCTACCATATTGAGCTGTTTATCATTGCAAGAAGAAATAAATGCATCTTCTAGTGTGCGATAGAATTGTCCGTAGTCACCCGGGCGCATTTGGCTTTGGAACTCTGTTTTTATTGCTCGTGACACTGGAATGTTAAAGGTCGCGTAAGTCATTTCGCTATATTCTTCTGGTAACGTGCAGTTTCTGGCTTGATAGCGTGGGTAAAGCGCACGCAACTTATAGCCATATGACTCTTTGTCGCCTTTAGCTTTGGCAAAAAGGTCATAGGTTAAATGTTGATGGTCTCTCACTCTAAACTGAGGTTCTACCGGAGAAAAGCCTTCTTTAAGTGCATCAAGCACCTTTTTCACTTTGCTGTGGAAGGTCGCAGCATTGGCGCGTAATTCATTTCCCGTGGCTAAAAATAATAAGCGGATTTTACGCGCTTGGTATCCGTCATTGAGATAAGTTTGGTGCGCTTCGTGGAACTTAGGGTTGTAGAAAAACAAAATCTGCTTTTCTGTTTGCATGGTATAGGCTTCGTCGTGGTAACGCACCACCGGCAATTTATCGTTCGCAATTACATGTACATTATGCAGCTCATATTCGTCACACAGTGCGAATAGCTGGCGAGACAAACGCTCGTAACACGCGCTGCTGGAGTCAAAACATGCATAGAATGCATCATCCGGTTTAAACTCAGCAAGAATATAGTGGTTGTTCCTAGCCTTAGTTGATATATAAACACGATTCAAATTCATTGAAGCCATTACTTTTGTCCTTTCCTCGGTAACGTGACTTAAGCAGTGTTTGTGGTATAAACACTGAGATGGCGCAACTATAGGATGAAGTTGTGACGGAAATATTGCGCTAGAACAAAATTTGTCACAAAAATCTGATGAACATTTAACCAAATGAATAAATCCTGATACAGCGCAGATAATTGCTGTAAGTTCGGCTGAGTTTTTGTAATAATGCCGAGGTTAACTAAGAGCATAATTCAGAGGAAAGATTTCCTATGGCGGAAACTGAAAATCGCCCATCAAACTTTATTCGCAACATTATTGATGCGGATCTTGCCAGTGGCAAACATGCGTCTACGCACACACGTTTTCCACCTGAGCCAAATGGCTTTTTACACATTGGCCATGCTAAATCAATTTGCTTAAATTTTGGTATTGCCCAAGATTATCAAGGTAAGTGCAACTTACGCTTTGACGATACCAACCCAGAAAAAGAAGACATCAACTACGTTAAATCTATCCAAGAAGATGTCCAGTGGCTTGGCTTTGAGTGGGATGGTGAAATTTGTTATTCATCAAACTACTTCGACAAGTTGTATAGCTACGCCGTAGAGCTAATTGAAAACGGTAAAGCGTATGTTTGCTTCCTGTCGCCTGAGCAGGCGCGTGAATATCGTGGCACGCTGACTGAGCCTGGCAAAAATAGCCCTTATCGTGACACTTCACCTGAAGAGAACTTAGCCTTATTCGAAAAAATGAGAAATGGCGAGTTTAAAGAAGGGGAATGTGTTCTTCGTGCTAAGATTGACATGGCAAGCTCATTTATGGTGCTTCGCGACCCTATCATCTATCGTGTACGTTTTGCACACCATCATCAAACTGGTGATAAGTGGTGCATCTATCCGATGTATGACTTTACGCACTGTATTTCCGATGCGCTTGAAGGGATCACGCATTCACTTTGTACATTAGAGTTCCAAGATAACCGCCGTTTGTACGACTGGGTGCTAGATAACATCAGCATCGAGTGTCATCCACAGCAAATCGAGTTTTCTCGTTTAAATCTTGAATACACGGTGATGTCGAAGCGTAAGCTCAATGACTTGGTTGTTAATAACCATGTTGAAGGATGGGATGACCCGCGCATGCCGACAATTGCAGGGCTTCGTCGTCGTGGTTATACACCAGCTGCAATTCGCGAATTTTGTAAGCGCATTGGCGTAACCAAAATGGACAACATGGTTGAAATGGGTATGCTTGAAGCGTGTATCCGTGATGACTTAAACGAAAATGCACCACGCGCAATGGCGGTACTTGACCCTGTTAAGCTAGTAATTGAAAACTTTGATGCAGATAAAGTTGAAATGCTACAAGCGCCTAATCACCCAACATTAGACATGGGCGAGCGTGAGCTACCGTTTACGCGCGAAGTCTACATTGAACAAGAAGATTTCCGCGTAGAAGCGAACAAAAAGTTCAAACGTTTGGTGCTAGGTAAAGAAGTGCGTCTTCGTAATGCTTATGTGATTAAAGCTAAGCGCATTGAAGAAGACGAAAACGGTAATATTACGACAATCTACTGTAGTTACGACCCTGATACTTTAGGTAAAAACCCAGAAGATGGCCGCAAGGTAAAAGGCGTAATTCACTGGGTATCTGCTTCACATTGTATTGAAGCGCCAGTGCGTCAGTATGATCGTCTATTTACTGTGCCAAACCCAGCGGCTGCTGAAGATTTCACGGAAGTGTTAAACCCAGACTCTTTGGTAACCATTGCAAATGCCAAACTTGAGCCAGCACTTGCAAACGCTAAGCCTGAGCAAGGTTATCAGTTTGAGCGTTTAGGTTACTTCTGTCGTGATAACAAGTCAGAAGCGCTAATGTTTAACCAAACTGTTGGTCTACGTGATTCGTGGGCTAAGATAGAACAGCAAGGTTAATACTGAATGAGGTCGGCTAATGTCGACCTTTTTTATTGCTTTTTCTACGTACAATTATGTCTGAAAAATCCATCCAACACTTCTATATCAACGAACAGCAGTCCATCTACTTACTGTCTCATCATGATGCAAAAAAGCATCGTCAATGGCTGAATATCTGTAAAAAACAATTGAGCCAACTTGGCTATAAACATGTTGAGGTAATTGGCTCTGGTGCATTTGGCTTCGTATTTGCTGGTACAAGTGATATGGGGAAAGACTGGGTGTTTAAATTTTCTCGGATCACGCTTGCCCAAAGTGTGCGTGATAGGCTTGAAGATGAAGGCTATATGTTGTCGCAAATTGACAACCCTATGGTGCCAAACTTCTATGCCTTCGAGCGAGTAAAAAAGCAAGGCATTTTAATGATGGAGCGTGCCCCTGGTGAAGATTTAGAAAAGATCTCACTCAAAAAGGGCCGTTTTAAAGCGCATGAGTTGGTAAGCCTCGCGTTAAAACTCAGAAATGTGTTGGTTGATTTGCGCGAGCGTCGCAATGGCATGTCTCCTCAGCCTATCGTTCATGGAGATATTAAACCATCTAATATCGTTTGGGATGAAGCTTCCGATGGTTTCTCTTTGGTTGATTGGGGAAGCTCAGTTTATGCTCAGGTGGATGTATATGGCGAGCCTATCGCCAGCAATATTATGGATTTGATGTCATCTGATGTAAGTACGACTAACGCTCGGATGGGAGATGTGTACTTTATTGGCGATGAGCAAATGTCGGGTGCACAATCTTCTCCTCGTTTTGATGAACAAGGCGTTGCGTCGACGATTTATGCACTGGCTAGTGCACAATCATGTCGCTTTGGTGCTCAGGTCATTCCTGCTTGCGCTTTGGGGCTGCCAAAAGTATTTGCGCAGGTGCTAGATGGCATGCTTAGCAAAGATAAAGCAACGAGGGATAGCGCAGGGGATTATTTTGTTCGTAATATGCCAGCAATGGCAAAAATGTATTTACCTGATTTAACACTGTCAGAGAAAAAATCCCGCATTCCTTTTTGGACCTACGAAACCGCAGTTAAACCTGAAACGGTCGTCTATAGCTCACGCAAGCAGTTTTTGCGTCGTGCTGACGATAAACACAATCTAAGAGACGTAAACGACGCGCAATTAGATAGATATTATAAAGAGTTTTTGTTTGATACCGGCGATACCGAGAAAGCCTTTTTGGCCTCAATCAGCAGGCTGGCAAAATATCCGGTCGTTGGTGGTCTCAGTTTTCACTGGAAAGACGTGCAAGTATTTGTTGAGTCGAGTCTTATTTTACACGATGAAACAATGAGTCTTGCATTTAAAGACGCGTTGAACGCCACCGTAATGCTCGCGCAGGGGATCAAACAAAAAGGTTTATTTAAATGTT
The DNA here is from genome assembly GCF_040104525.1 of Pseudoalteromonas sp. XMcav11-Q. Lineage (NCBI taxonomy): Bacteria > Pseudomonadati > Pseudomonadota > Gammaproteobacteria > Alteromonadales > Pseudoalteromonadaceae > Pseudoalteromonas > Pseudoalteromonas sp. XMcav11-Q. Next base: position 92,039 of record NZ_JBECOX010000014.1, on the reverse strand, counting down.
GTTTATTCGACGCGCGGCAAACTATTCAATTGACTCGTGACGGCACCGGTGCGTTCCAATTTGACCATCTGCCAGAACTAGAGTTTAGCGTTAGCGATATTTCGAGCAATGAAATTACACGCCCGCATTCATACTTTGAAGACGGCAAAGATCCAGACGAGCAACTGCAGCTGCCAAGACAGATAATTCAATGCGTGTTCGAGTTAAATCAGATCCACCATACAGGTTGCATCATTTTTGAATCGTTGCAAGATAGGATGAAAATTCATTATTACTACCGGCTACTTGATGCTAATAAAGAAACGCAATTTAAGGCGCTACTGACTCGGATCATGCAATACGCGGTTAGTATTCAAGATTATGGCGTAGCAGGGTTTATGAAGCTGCCCTATAAAAATACACGTGAGTTTACTTTATGCGACCGCCAGCCTGACTTTTTCTTTCCCAAAAACCCCAAAACATTTGTCGTTAACACTTAGGTGTTAGTACCGCTTCTGGCCAGTTATTGAGGCTCTTGCTGATTTATGAAATAGTGACTATACCAATTCTAATTGCTATAACCTAGCTGACGAAGGAAAGTGATGAGCAATCAACTTGCTTGCGATAGCAATGCTATTCGTAAGTCTATAGAAGTGCTGTACAAGCAAGAAAGCCGGAAAATTTACGCGACACTGATCCGCCTTTTAGGTGACTTTGAGTTAGCAGAAGAAGCATTGCAAGACGCGTTTAATATGGCGTTAAAGCACTGGCCTACTCAAGGCATGCCAGAAAACCCAGTCCCTTGGTTTATTTCTACTGGTCGTTTTAAAGCGATTGATGCAATACGTAAACAGCAACGTCAAAGAGAAAAGCTAGAAGTTGCTGCTACTGACTTGGATGGGGTTTCTGATATCGCAGGCCACGCTCAAGAGCAAAACGCCAATGCAATTGAAGACGACCAATTGCGATTAATTTTTACCTGCTGCCATCCGGCTATTGATCCAAAGGTACAAGTTGCGCTTACTCTGCGGGAGGTCTGTGGACTAACAACAGAAGAAATTGCCAGTGCATTTTTGGTGTCTAACACAACAATGGCACAACGAATTGTGCGCGGCAAAGCGAAGATCCGTGATGCCCGTATTCCGTTCGAACTGCCAGACGACACTGACTTTAACAACCGACTTGATGCGGTGCTCACGGTTATCTATCTGGTCTTTAATGAAGGGTATTCAGCAACACAAGGCGAACTTGCAATACGCAGTGAACTGACGTCCGAGGCCATCCGCTTAACTCGTTTACTTTATTCTCTAACACCAGATCCAGAAGTGGCGGGGTTACTCGCCTTGATGCTCTTGAATGATGCAAGAAAGGCGGCGCGCACCAATGCCAGCGGTGACATCATTTTACTGGAAGATCAAGACCGAAACCTTTGGAGTAAAGGTATGATCGCCGAAGGTACGCAGTTGGTCGCTGAAATAATGCGCGCCGGTGAATATGGCTTTTACACCATTCAGGCGGCTATCTCTGCGACTCATGCTGTTGCGACAACTGCAGCGGCGACAGATTGGTCACAGATTGTTGAATTATATGCTCAGCTACACCAAGTAAGCCCGTCTCCTGTTATTGAGCTCAACCAAGCGGTCGCAATCGCTATGAAAGAGGGGCCGGATGCGGGTATTACCATTATAGAGCGGCTATTTGAGCACAAAGAAATGCAAAGATATCACTTGGCTCATGCGGCTTATGGCGAACTATTATCTCGTGCTGGCAGAACGGCTAGTGCGATTAATGCATTTAAAACGGCTCTCAACTTAACAACGCAATTACCAGAGCAAAGGGTTCTCAAACAAAAGCTTCTCAAGCTAGGTGAAAATTAATTAAGAAAATTTTCCTTACTTTGTCGATCTCTAAAGAATGCATTCGACTAGAGTGTATAGAGCACTTTATTTATTAACACCGCAGGTAACCTTTGGTTATTCAGCTCTATTTATAAAAGACAACAGGAGAATTGACGATGAAAGTAATGGTGATTGTAAAAGCAAGTGAAGGGTCTGAAGCAGGGGAGTTACCAACCGCGGAATTAATGGCTGCGATGGGAGAATTCAATAATGCATTAGTTGATGCTGGAATAATGACTTCTGGTGATGGTTTAAAGCCGAGTAAAGAGGGAGTTCGCGTTCGTTTTAAAGGCGAAGAGCGCATAGTAACTAAAGGGCCTTTTGCAGAGACTAATGAGTTAATTGCGGGTTATTGGGTATGGGAAGTAACATCAATGGAAGAGGCGTTAGAATGGGTTAAGCGCTGCCCTAATCCCATGAATGAGGAATCTGATATTGAAGTTCGACCGTTTTATGAAATGGCTGACTTTGCTGATATCGATCCCAGCGGCGAAATCCTCGCAGACGAAGAACAATTAAGACAAAAGATTGCGATGCAAACTGCACATGTTTGCAATTATTTGTTTTTTGCAGGGCGTACCGAAGAGGCACTTGAATACTATCAACAGCATCTATATGCCAAAGTCGGTCTGCTTATGCGTTTTAACGAAAGTCCAGATCCTATTCCTGATGGTGCGATACAAGAAAACTTCTCAGATAAAGTAATGCACTGTGAGTTTAGCATTGGCGATATGAAGATTTTTGCATCTGACGGCTGTGGTGATGATGCTTCGTTTGCAGGATTTAGTCTGTCTATAACCATTGATTCTGAACAAGAAGCTCACCGTGCATTTAATGCGCTAGCCGATGGTGGTACGGTCAGAATGCCATTACAAGAAACATTTTGGTCCCCCCTTTATGGTCAAGTCGTTGATAAATTCGGTGTTGCGTGGATGGTGATGTTACCTAGTAATACTAATTAACCTTGAGCACGGAATAGCTAAGTCAGATCGAGCAGCAAAAGACGTTCGCTATTCAGATACTAGTTAATAAGGAGCTGGACACACTATGAAATATGTCGCTTTAGTTTATTACGATGAACAAGCAATGGAAAAGCTCTCACAAGATGAATGGGACGCACTTAACCGTGAATGTATCGCGTGTGGGGAATCATTAAAAGAGCGCGAGCAGATGATAGGGGGCAACGCGTTACTCTCAACTCAAAGTGCGACAACCTTGCGGGTACGAGCGGGTAAAGTCGATATTACCGATGGCCCATTTGCAGAGACTAAAGAGCAGCTTGCGGGGTTTTATTTACTTGATGTCAAAGACTTAAATGAGGCCATCCAAGCGGCTAGCAAAATTCCGCCAGCGCGCTATGGCAGCATTGAAATTCGGCCTGTTCGCGAGTTACAAGACGAGAACAATGTCAGCTATGAAGCACAAAGACGAGAATAATAGAGGGGTCAAAGATGAGTTATATAGATGGTTTTGTATGCGCTGTACCCACCAGTAAGCGTGAAGAATATCAAGCACACGCCAGCAAAGCGGCAAAAGTGTTTAAAAAATTTGGAGCAGAACACGTTGTCGAGGCCTGGGGGGATGATGTTCCTGATGGTACGCTTACCTCTTTTCCAATGGCTGTAAAATGTAAGCCTGATGAAACAGTGGTGTTTTCCTGGATCACTTGGCCTTCAAAAGAAGTGCGTGATGCTGGAATGGCAGAAGTATTTAAAGATCCTATTTGCGATCAAGAAGCTAATCCAATGCCGTTTGATGGCAAAAGGCTTATCTATGGTGGCTTTATGACAATAGTAGAGTGTTAATCTTAGTTATTAAATTGGGCTGAGTTATCAGTCCAATAGACATGGAGCTGATATATGCCGAACTTTACCATTACCACGTTTGATTGGGTGCCTGAGCTGCCAAGAGGATATGTCAGGGATATTCGTTTGCGCTGGGCGCTAGAAGAGGCGGGCATACCCTATGATATAGAACTTACCGCATTCAATGAACGAGAAAATGCGCATTATTTACATCAACCATTTGGTCAAGTTCCTTGGCTTAGCCATGAAGATAAGGAGATATTTGAAAGTGGTGCTGGTCTGTTATACATCGCTGAACATAACGATGAGTTAATATCGACAGAAAATAGATCATCGGTAATACAGTGGTTATTCGCCGCGCTCAACTCTGTAGAAATGGCAACTCTTCCATGGACAATTTTGAAATTTTCTGAAGATACTTTTGAGAGTGATGGCAGCAAAGCGATAGAGCGATTTTTACATAGCCGTTTGAAACACATGAATGAATATCTTCGGGGAAAAACTTCGTTGGCTGAGCAATTTTCTGTTGCAGATATCGCGATGGCTGACGTGCTTCGTTTGGTCGATAGGTTTGATGGGCTAAATCAATATAGCTATTGCCGAAAGTATCTAGAGCAATGTGTTTCTAGAGCTGCTTTTAAAAAAGCATACAAAGATCAGCTGGAATTGTACTCTAGAATATAGTGACTATATAAATGGAAGGTGGTGTTTATGCAACAAATTAAAAAAGCCAGCAATTTGCTGGCTTAATGCTTAAATTGGCGAAAAGGTAGGTTAGTTACCATTTTCCTCAGCGTACTTTTTGCACGCTTCTTTATCTTCACACTCACCGTATAAATATAGTGAGTGATTCGTGAGTTTGATGCCATTGCTGTTCGCGATTTCTTCTTGGCGTGTTTCAATAACGTCATCTTCAAATTCGACAACTTTGCCACATTTTAAACATACCAAGTGATCATGGTGCGTGCTGCCAGACAGCTCGAAAACAGATTTACCGCCTTCAAAGTGGTGACGTGTTACAATACCAGCATCATCAAATTGGTTTAGCACGCGATATACTGTAGCTAGGCCAATTTCTTCACCTTTGTCCAATAAGATCTTGTACACATCTTCTGCGCTGATGTGTTGATTATCAGGAGACTGAAGGATCTCTAAAATTTTGATGCGTGGAAGCGTTACTTTTAAACCAGCCTTTTTAAGCTCTAAGTTGTGATCAGTCATTAAATCTGTCTCAATCTGTTAGTTATAATTTGTCTTAGGTCAATATTCACGACGCTATAACCTAAGAATAACTTGCTCGGGCAGCAAGTGCAAAGCAAATGGAATTAATCTTCCAGCTCGCTTAAGCACATTTCGTCATATACTTGTGCACACCACTGTTTAACGCGTTGCTCTGTTAGCTCAGGCTGGCGATCTTCATCAATACCAAGGCCAACAAACTTACCTTCTTCAACTACAGCTTTTGATGCTTCAAAGTCATAACCGTCGGTAGACCAGTGACCAACTACAATCGCACCGCGTTCGGTAACGATGTCATTAACCATGCCCATCGCGTCAAGGAAATATTCAGCATAATCTTCTTGGTCGCCACAGCCGAAAATAGCAACTAACTTACCTTCGAAATCGACTTCTTCAAGTTCAGGGAAAAAATCATCCCAATCACACTGAGCTTCGCCGTAGTACCATGTTGGAATACCGAAAAGTAGTAAATCGAATTCGGCAATCTCTTCTTTACTGCTTTTAGCGATGTCCTTTACGTCTACGAGCTTTTTACCTAGCTCTTTTTGAATCATTTTAGCAACGTGTTCTGTGTTACCAGTATCACTGCCGAAAAAAATACCTACGCTTGCCATTAATTTCTTACCTTCTATCTATTAACCGCTAACTTTTCTTGTAAGATGGTCTCGATGAGTGCACTTCGACTAATGTTTTGCGACTCCGCCATATCACTTAGCGCTTGATACAACTCTGATGAAACCTTAAATTCTACTCTTTTTAGGCCACGCGCGCGATCCCTCTTAATTTGATTGCGCTTGTTAACCTTTAACTGCACTTCTCGTGGCAGTGGATTCGTCTTAGGACGTCCTGGACGTTTTTCATTTTCAAATAGGTCGATAGTTGTTCTATCAGTTTCAGCCTTGGCCATTATCCAACACCTGCGCCTTGCCAAAATACTTGGATCAAGCCTTTTGCTATAAATCCAGAACAGCCGAGAAACAGCACTAGCCAAACGATGTAGCGTCCGAACTTTGGCACATCACCTTTTTTCAGTACGTCCTGAATTGCCATACCGATGAAAAAGAATATACCAGCTAGCGCAAACCACAGCCCTAGCGTTTCAAATTCATTTATAAATTGACTGACCATCTGAGCTCTACTCAATACTTAAACGGCGGCTACTATACCATAACCTACATGCATAAATTAAGTTTATAACGGTAAATTCAATTCGTTTTATTGAAGAAAATCAATAATTGAGCGATTTACAGCTTCAGGCTTTTCAGCATGTAGCCAATGTCCCGCACCTTGTATTATTTTTGCTCGCGCATTTGGGAAAAAACGAGCGATGGGCTCCCTATGCTCAGGCAGGATATAGTCAGAATTATTCCCTTTAATGAACAAAGTATCGCATAAACAGGAATGCGTTTCATTAATATTAGATGTAATTGCGTCGTATTTTTCAGTAATTACATCTAAATTAAAACGCCAAGTAAGCTTACCTTCTTCATTTTTTGCCAAACTTTTAAGCAAAAACTGACGCACGCCGACTGTTTCAATATATTGGGACATTATGGTATCTGCTTCACTACGACTTGATACATCACTTTTCTGCACTTCGTTAAGCGCGGCAATTATTGCGTCATGCCTTGAGTGATAATCAACAGGCGCAATATCTAATACGACAAGTTTGTTGATGCTTTCTGGGAATAATTGGGCGAATTGCATTGCCACTTTACCACCCATTGAGTGGCCAACTAGGCTGACTTTATCCAGTTTTAACTCATCCAATAACGCTTTGATGTCGTTTGCCATTATTGGATAGGACATTTGCTCATCATGAAAAGAGCGACCGTGATTTCTCAAATCGACGTTAATCACACTGAAATGTTCAGCAAGTGCTTTTGCCACCACATTCAAATTTTCCAAGGAACCAAAGAGTCCGTGCATAACAAATACACTAGGTTTGGCTTGGTCGCCAATTTGTTGATAGTTTAACTGCATAAATCCTCCAAAATTGGCGCTAATTGTGACATTGAAGAGTAAAAATGCAAAGCCATAGAGTAATAAGTTAAATTTGGATATACTAAGTGGCAATTGAAATGAGTTGCTCCTAATTAGCATAGATGACAGGAAACGCATGAAAAAGATAGAAATAGATGACGAGCTATATCAATACATTGCAAGTAACACACAAAGTATTGGAGAAAGTGCTTCTGAGATTTTACGTCGTTTATTAAAACTTACTTCTGGGACAGAATCTAAAGCCGTCACACAGCAGGAAGAAAAACAAGTACCAGAAATTACAGCTGAGTCACAAACAAAAACACCAAGCCAACCTGTAAAACCCGTTGCGAATGTCTTTAATATTCTAAATAAAGAAGAGCTTGCCATGCAAAAGGGCGTGGTCGGGCGATTTTTGTTTATCCTATCCGCGCTTCATCGTACACATAAATCCGAATTTAATTGTGTGCTCGAAATTAAAGGCCGCGATAGGATTTACTTCGCCACGAGTAAAAATGCGCTACTCGAAAGTGGTAGCAGTATGAACCCGAAAAATATAGCAGACAGCGAATATTGGGTGATGACAAATTCAAATACGACTAGAAAGAAAATGATGCTTCATGAAGTAGCTAAGGTGTTAGGTTACACAGATGAAGCTGCCGAGAAAATTAGAGACTACCTATAAGTAAGGAAATCTTATGGCGATCCATCCGCAAGCTGGCAAAAAGGTATCGAAAGAATTATTGGTAAATGTACCTAAGCTGGTTTCATCGTACTATTTAAATGAGCCTGACTTAGAAGCGCATCCAGAGCATTGTGTCGCCTTTGGCACAAGTGGCCACCGAGGTTGCTCACTTAATTTTAAGTTTAATGAGTCGCATATTCTGGCCATCACTCAAGCGATCTGCGATTACCGTAAAAACAACAATATTTACGGTCCGCTTTTTCTTGGTAAAGACACTCATGCGTTGTCGGAGGCCGCTTTTAACTCGGCTATTGAGGTCTTGGTTGCCAACGAAGTACAAGTTATCACACAACAAAATGATGACTACACTCCAACCCCAGTGATCAGCCATGCGATTGTCTCGCACAATTTAGTTAATCCTCATGAGCTTGCAGATGGAATTGTCGTTACGCCATCACATAACCCGCCAGAAGATGGCGGGTTTAAATATAATCCTCCGAATGGTGGACCTGCCGATACCGATGTCACCAAATGGATTGAAGATAGGGCGAATCAGTTACTACTCGAAGATTTGGTTGAAGTTGAACTATTTCCGTTTGCTAAAGCGAGAAGATCTGGATTTATCAAGTATGAAGATCTGATCACTCCATATGTTGAAGACTTGGGTAACATAATTGATATGGAAGCCATTGCTCGAGCCGGAGTTAATATTGGTGTGGATCCTCTTGGTGGTTCAGGTGTTAATTTCTGGCCAGTGATCGCCAAACACTACGACTTGAAGCTGACGGTTGTAAATGACGTGGTCGACCCGAGTTTTGCCTTCATGCCACTTGATAAAGACGGCAAGGTGCGCATGGATTGTTCATCGCTTTTTGCGATGGCTAATTTGATAGCACTAAAAGACGACTACGATATCGGTATTGGTAATGATCCAGACTTCGACAGACATGGCATTGTTACCCCTGATGGCCTGATGAATCCTAATCACTTTTTAGCGGTTGCAATTGACTACCTCATTAAACACCGAAGCTGGAAGAGCTCAGTAAAAATCGGTAAAACACTGGTATCTAGTGCCATGATTGACAAAGTGTGTGGCGCAAACGGCCGAGAAGTTTACGAAGTGCCAGTAGGCTTTAAATGGTTTGTAGACGGGTTAGCGGCTGGAGAGCTCGCGTTTGGCGGTGAAGAGAGTGCTGGCGCAGCGTTTTTAAGAAAAGATGGCACCACATGGTGTACAGACAAAGACGGTTTTATCATGGGGTTACTTGCTGCTGAGATCCTAGCTGTTACAGGTAAATCGCCATCTCAGCATTATCACGCTTTTGAACAAGCATTTGGCGCGCCTGTATACAAGCGTATCGATGCACCCGCAAATACTGAGCAAAAAGCAAAGCTCAAGGCATTAAGCGCGGACAATATCAAGGTGGACACCCTGGCAGGTGATCAAATTACTCAGATATTAACCAATGCCCCTGGTAACGGCGCGGCTATTGGTGGCCTTAAAGTCGTTACCAAAAATGGTTGGTTTGCGGCGCGTCCATCGGGTACTGAAGATATCTACAAAATTTATCTTGAATCATTTAAAGGTGACGCGCATTTAGCTGAACTTGAACATGAGGCAAAGACATTGGTTGACTCAGTGATTAGTTAACAAAAAGCTTCTAAAAGCCATACTCCTCGTATGGCTTTTTTGTATCCCAATGCGGGTTATACCAATTAGTCGTAATACTTGCTCAATTTGAAGGAGTAAATCTGACGCTAACCGCGTTAAAAATTTCTTATTTAGAATAACTAAATAGCAAAATTTTAGCCTTGTTATCGACAAGATTTTCTCGCCTCAAAATAGATCACTTAATTAAGATAATTGGTATTACTCAACAACATCAATTTGGAATTATGACGTACTTAGCAGAATTAAAACAAAGCGGTGACTTTCTTACTATCACAAGAAATAACGAATTTACACTTGAACCCGTGAGCTTCACTTTAGACAACGGTACCTTGGTGGAAGTCCATGATACTGGTGTGATCCAGTTTACGCCTGTAGGTGAAACAACGAAAGATATTGTGCTATCGAGCGCTGTGCACGGTAATGAAACCGCGCCAATTGAGATATGTGATGAGCTTATCCAACATATTATTACTGGCAGACTAGCGTTGGTACAACGGGTGTTATTTATTTTTGGCAACCCGAAATCCATTAATATTGGGCAGCGTTTTGTCGATGAAAATCTAAACCGCCTATTTAACGGCGCACATAATCAAGAAACAGATAATCCAGAAAAGGTCCGAGCGCAAAAACTAGAAGGTTATGTTAGGGCTTTCTTTGAACAGGGAAGCGGTGAGCGCTATCGATGTCATTACGACCTTCACACTGCTATTCGAGGATCTAAAAACGAAAAGTTTGCAGTCTATCCATTTTTACATGGTAAGCCGTGGAAGAAATCGCAGCTGCAATTTTTATTGTCATGCGGTGTCAACACTGTATTAATGATGCGATCGGCTGCTACGACATTTAGTTATTTTTCTTCTTATCAGTTTGGGGCCGACGCTTTTACTATCGAACTTGGACAGGTTAAGCCATTTGGTGAGAATAACATGGCAAGCTTTGCAAAAACCAAAGAAACGCTAAAAGCATTAATTAGCCAAGAAAAATTAGAATATAAAGAATTTAATGCAGATGAGTTCGAGCTGTTTACGGTTCATCGTACAATCAATCGTACTCAAGCCGAATTTTCTTTTCCATTCGCTGATTCTGCTGAGAATTTTACAGGCTTTTCGAAAGGTGAATTACTAGCGACGGACGGAGATAAGCAATATTTCGCTGAAGTTGAGGGGGAAGCTATTATCTTCCCAAATGCCAATGTTGCTTTGGGGCAACGTGCATTACTAACGGTTATCCCGTTAGAGGTTGATGAAAACTTTATATAAATCATAGATGTAAAATTCTACTTGCCTTCGTATCAAAATCTTTCCAAAAACATTGATGCATTTTCACGGTTATTCATCTAGGATTAGTTGAATAACCGTTTACGTTAACGTAAAGTTGAAACGCTTTAATTTAATTTACTTACTTAAATCGCAAATATTATTCAGTCTTTGATAAGTTGTTAGACCAGTTATTCATACTAACCACGAATGTGATCAAGACCAATTAACACAATCATAAATGCGAGGTGAGTTAAGACTCTTTTCGTCTTACGCAATCTGAAGCCAGATCTCGTATGAGAAAGTCGGGTTTGAACTCCGTAAGTTTGTTATGACAACAAGAGAAGGTAGGTTATGACTAACCCCAATAATATATCCTTAAATATCAGCCACGCGCTGGAATTTATAGATGGTCATGCACTCAATATCCCTACATTAAAGATTTTAAGTGACCAAGGCGATGTTTTAGACGGTGCAACAGCACCTGATATTGATAAAGAAACGGCATTAAGAATTTACTCAACAATGCGGTTTATCCGTTTACTTGACGAGCGTATGCAAGGGGCTCAGCGTCAAGGACGTATTAGCTTCTACATGCAATGTCTTGGCGAAGAAGCCGCTGTTACGGCAAGTGCTGCAGCGCTTAAAGAAGATGACATGATCATGGCTCAGTACCGTGAGCAAGCCGCAATTCACTATCGTGGTTTTTCGCTTGAGCAGTTTATGAATCAGCTATTCTCGAATGAGAAGGACTTAGGCAAAGGCCGCCAAATGCCTGTGCATTATGGTTCTAAAGAATTACATTACTTGACTATTTCGTCGCCGCTAGGAACGCAAATTCCTCAAGCAACGGGCTATGCATACGGCCAAAAGCTAAAACACATTGATAAAGAAACTGGCGAGCTAACGTCTGAAATTGACAACGTCACGATTTGCTATTTTGGCGAAGGTGCTGCGTCAGAAGGTGACTTCCACGCTGGTCTAAACATGGCCGCGGTGCATGGTTCACCGGTCATCTTTTATGCACGTAATAACGGTTATGCGATTTCAACACCTGCGGATGAACAGTTCAAAGGTGATGGTATCGCCGCTCGCGGTGTGGGCTATGGTATTAAGACCATCCGTGTGGATGGTGCCGATGCGCTTGCTGTTTACGCCGCAACACAAGCCGCGCGTAAAATCGCAGTTGAAAACGGTGAGCCTGTGATGATTGAGTCTATCGCATATCGTTTGGGTGCACATTCAACATCTGATGATCCGTCTGGTTACCGTACTAAAGACGAAGAAGCTGAATTTAAAAATAGTTGCCCAGTAAATCGATTTAAGCAATGGCTTCTAAAACAAGGTTGGCTGGATGAAGCCCAAGATGATGCGGAAAAAGAGAAAATCCGTGAAGATATCTTGGCTGCATTGAAGGTTGCAGAAAAAGTACAGAAGCCTGCATTAGAAGATCTGGTCTCAGATGTTTATGACACGCCAATTCCATCGCTGCAGAAGCAATATGATGAATTGAAAGCGCATATTAAAGCTTATCCAGACGCATACCCAGTCACAGCAGGGAGAATTAAATAATGGCTAAAATGAACATGCTACACGCCATTAATTCGGCGCTAGATATCACGATGGCGGAGCATCCGCAGGCTTGTATTTTTGGTGAAGACGTTGGCTACTTTGGTGGTGTATTCCGTGCAACTTCAGGCCTTCAAGAAAAATATGGTAAACACCGTGTTTTTAATACGCCATTGACTGAACAAGGTATTTTGGGTTTTGCTAATGGTCTTGCTGCGTTTGGTGCCCCTGCGCTTGCTGAAATTCAATTTGCGGATTATATCTTCCCAGCATTTGACCAAATCGTGAACGAGTCGGCCAAGTTCCGTTATCGCTCAGGTAATGAGTTTGATGTGGGTAACTTAACAATTCGTACGCCATACGGTGGCGGTATTGCAGGTGGTCTATATCATTCACAATCACCAGAAGCTTACTTTGCACATACACCTGGTCTTAAAATTGTAGTACCGCGTAACCCGTATCAAGCAAAAGGCCTACTGCGTGCTGCCATTAAAGATGATAACCCGGTTATTTTCTTTGAACCTAAGCGCTTATATCGCGCCTCTGTTGGTGAAGTGCCAGAAGAAGATTACAGCATTGAGCTTGGTAAAGCTGAAGTAATTAAAGAAGGTACTGACATAACGCTATTGGCTTGGGGCGCGCAGATGGAAATCATCGAACAAGCGGCACAAAAAGCTGAAGAAGCGGGTATTAGCTGTGAAATAATCGACTTAAGAAGTATTCTTCCTTGGGATATGGACACGGTAGCCAAGTCAGTGGTTAAAACGGGTCGTTTGGTCGTGAGCCACGAAGCGCCAATCACAAATGGTTTTGGTGCTGAGATCGCAGCAACCATACAAAAAGAGTGTTTCCTGCATTTAGAATCTCCAATTGAGCGAGTTTGTGGATTAGATACGCCATACCCTCTAGCACTTGAAAAAGAGTATGTGCCAGATGCACTGAAAGTGTTCGCCGCTATCAAACGTTCTATGGAATTTTAAGGATAAGTTATGGCTAAAGAATTTATCTTACCAGATATTGGTGAAGGCATCGTAGAGTGCGAAATCGTCGAGTGGTTGGTGGCTGTTGGTGACGAAGTAAAAGAAGATCAACCTATTTGTGACGTAATGACGGATAAGGCACTAGTGCAGATCCCAGCGGTACATGACGGTGTGATCACCAAGCTGCATTACGAAAAAGGTGAAATTGCAAAGGTGCATGAGCCTTTGTTTGCAATGGATGTTGCCGGCGAGCAAGCTGCTCAGCCTGAGCAATCGGCACCTCAGTCCTCGCCAACTACTTCAACCAGTGCTGTACTTGAAGACTTTATCTTACCTGATATTGGTGAAGGCATTGTTGAGTGCGAAATCGTTGAATGGCTTGTTGCTGAAGGCGATGAAATCAAAGAAGATCAGGCCGTTTGTGATGTAATGACTGACAAGGCGCTAGTGCAAATTCCAGCCAAGTACGATGGTATTGTTGAAAAACTCTATTATCAAAAAGGTGAAATAGCACAGGTGCATAGTCCGCTATTTCAAATGAAGTTGGCGTCATCTCACGCCGGAAAATCAGACGATCCAATCGCTGATGTTCACAAGCCTAAAGAAAGTACAGTACAAGCTGCTACTGCAAACGATGAGGCTACGCGTAGTTTACCGAAAAATGGTAAAGCGATTGCCTCTCCGGCAGTACGCCGCAAGGCGCGCGAAGTTGGTGTTGACCTCTCTGAAGTACCAGGCTCTGGTAAAAATGGTCGCGTGTATAAAGAGGATATCGAACATTTCCTTGAGCACGGTGTAAGTGGTGCTTCGACCACGAATGAAGCTAACACAACGATACAGTCTCAAACACAAAAGCCGACTCCTACCTCAGAAGGTGGTAAAAGAGTTGAGCCTCTACGTGGTATGAAAGCGGCGATGGCCAAACAGATGGTGGCCTCTGTTTCGACGATCCCACATTTCACTTACTGTGACGAGATTGACTTAACCGATTTAATAGCGCTTCGTGGTGCTTTGAAAGAGCAATATGCCAAACAAGGCGTGAAGCTTACTATGATGCCATTTTTTATCAAGGCGTTGTCACTTGCAATCAACGAATTCCCAATTTTGAATGCAAAAGTAAATGATGACTGTACGGAAATCACTTATTTTGATGACCACAATATTGGTATGGCGGTGGACAGCAAGCTCGGTCTTCTTGTACCAAATATTAAATCATGCCAAAGCAAATCGATTGTAGAAGTTGCCCAGTCTGTTACTGAACTGACAGAAGCCGCTAGGGAAGGGCGTGTATCTCCTGATTCTCTGAAAGGCGGTACTATCTCAATCTCAAACATAGGGGCGATTGGCGGTACGGTTGCGACGCCGATTATCAATAAACCGGAAGTTGCTATCGTTGCACTTGGCAAAGTTCAGCAGTTACCACGCTTTGATGCACAAGGTAATGTGGTTGCGCGCTCTATCATGCAAGTAAGTTGGTCTGGCGACCATCGTATTATTGATGGTGGCACGATCGCACGCTTCAATAATTTATGGAAAACCTTCCTAGAGGAGCCGGCTAAAATGATGATGGCAATGCGCTAATCCTTGTTTTTGCTAGTTTCTACTTGTTGTAAAGGGCCTTTACGGCCCTTTTTTATGTCCCGCTATATATATGTAAACCACCGTGAAAACAAACTTGTAATACCTGTTTGCTTAATTTAGAGAGCTATTCTGAAGCAAGAAAGCCTTTTCGATAACACTGCTACGTCACCAGCTATCGTCAAAGTATCTACATTCATGTAGGCAAAAACTCTATTCTAAGTAGGAAGTTCTTAACGGAGTTAGCGTCAGATTCGTTCCTTCAAATTGAGCGAAAGTTTATTAGATATTATCTGCATTTCTACATTCTAACTCTTTGTATATAAAAGATAATTGGAATAGAGCTTAAGGAGCAACTGCTAATTATTTTGCAAAAAAATATTAAAAAGATCCCATTACAATAATTGTACTTCGTATTTATTTCTTTACAATTACTAGAGTGGGTGGGATGACTAAAATGGTATTTTTTCAACTAATTAACAATGGATGCGGGTTAGCTCTGTGTAGTAAAAGTGTAAAAATAAATTTGTACACTTTTTGGGGATAATGGAAATTGCGTTTAGTTGTATTTGCTTTTTTTTAAATTAAGTTAATCTGATCGCGAGACTAATTTTGTCTCAAAGAAAAAGTATAATTAGGGAAAGTCTATATGAAAAAAAGCAAACTGAGTAATGCTATTCACTCTGCATTAGCCATCTCATTGACAGGTATCATTGCATCAACAGCGATTGCAGAAGAAGTTGCTTCAGATGAATCACTTGATAAAGTTGAAAAGATTCAGATTACAGGTTCACGTATTGCCCGTTTTGAGTTGAGTCAACCAGCGCCCATTATTTCAATAACTGGTGAGGAAATTGAACAAGCGGGTATTCCAGACCTAGCTTCTGTACTTGCAGAATTACCTGCGATTGGTGCGACCGGAACAATTCGAGCCAACTCAAATAGTAACGGTTCTGCAGGTATGAGTACTGTAGATTTGAGAAGGCTTGGAGTAGCCAGAACCCTTGTGCTCGTTAATGGTAAGAGACATGTTTCGGGTGAAGCCGGTTCTTCTACAGTTGACCTATCGACTATACCTTCCGCATTGATTAAAACAGTTGAAGTGACAACTGGTGGTGCGTCAGCAGTTTATGGTTCTGATGCGGTATCAGGTGTTGTTAACATTATCTTGAAGAAAGATTTTGAAGGTCTAGAGCTAAGCGCTAGTTACAGCGACTCAACAGAGGGCGTGGGTAGTAAAAATAGTGCATATAGCTTAGTTGGTGGTGTGAATTCAGAGGACGGCAAAGGGAATGTAACCTTTTTCGTAACAAAAGACACTATAGAAGAAGTTATGACAAAAGATATGCCAAACTTCAATCTTGGTGGTCATATGCCAAATCCTGAAAATACTGGTGAAGATGACGGGATCTTTGATGAGCTTTGGGTTCCAAACGTTGTGTCGGAGTATGTTAGCCCTAATGGTGTATTGAGAGGTGGCGGTATTAACTACACATTCTCGAATGACGGCATTGGTGAGTTCATGCCAACTCGAGGCTTATTCGCCAATAGTGCGTTTGCAAGCTTCCCTGATGGTTGTAAATATTGTTTCTCTCCTGAAGACTATGTGAACTATCTTCCTCAGCGTGACAAAGTTTCAACAGGGGCGTTGTTTAACTATGCCTTTAACGATAATGTAGAGCTTTATGGTGATTTCAAGTACGTTCGCTCTGATATCGCTCAACAATTCCAGCCAAGTTTTCGATTTGGCCAAAATAGAATCAAAGTGGCAGATAACCCTTATTTATCTGCTGCAGATAAGAAAGTATTTGCAGATCGTGGACTAGAAGAAGTTCAAATTAATAAATTTCTAGACGAAATTGGTAACCGTTCGGCTAAAAACAAACGAGAAACGTTTACGCTTATGTCTGGGTTACGTGGTGCCTTTACTCTGAGTGACACAATATTTGATTACGATGTGTATTATTCATACGGCCGCACTGAAAATGACCGAATTACTGAAAATGATTTAATTTTGGGGAATTGGGCGGCAGCAATCGATGCGGTGATCGATCCGAATACGGGTAAAGCAGACTGCCGTAGCAATGTTTCTGAAGCTCAGCCGGAAGGTTACCAGAGTCCAGAGACAGTAAATATTGGCGGATGTGTACCTTACAATCCATTTGGATTTGGCCAAGCCTCAGCTGAAGCTATGGATTGGATCACAGCCGATGTTACCAGAAGCGATGCTGTGAAACAGCGTTTCGTGGGTGGTTCTGCATCGTTTGATACCGCTGAGTTTTTTGAATTACAAGGTGGTGCAGTTGGATTTGCGTTTGGTTATGAAAAGCGTTGGGAGTCGTCAGAGACTATCACCGATGAATTAACTCGTTCAAATGTATTATCAAATTCTGCTACACCAAATGTATATGGCGAGTATAATGTATCAGAATGGTTCGTCGAGACACGCCTACCAATTTTGGCTGATGTATTTTTAGCCCATGAACTTTCTGTTGATGCAGCGTTCAGAAGAGCAGATTACTCACATACCGGTGAGGCTGATGCTTGGAAAGTTGGTTTTATGTGGTCTCCATTAGAAGGCTATAGCTTACGTGGTACTTTCGGCGAAGCGGTTAGAGCACCAAACATTGCAGAGTCGTTCTCTCCACGATCACCAGGTTTTGGTCGAGTTACCGATCCATGTGACGTCGATAATATTTCCGATAACCCAAACCGTATCAAGAACTGTGCGGCATTAGGGATCCCGGCTAATTTCCAAGCTGAAGATAATGTATCAAAAGAGACGCTTACAGGCGGTAACCCAAATCTTAACCCAGAAGAAGCTGAGTCGTTAACTTTAGGCTTTGTATTCACGCCAATTGAGGGGCTGTCGGCGAGTATTGATTACTTTGATATCGAGATCACAGACGCAATTCAATCGCTAACAATACAAACCGTAGCGGATAACTGTGTAGATGGTCCTGATCTAGATTCTGTCTTCTGCGGACAAGTAACTCGCGATCCGGCTACTATGTCAATTACGCGTGTTGAGTCTGGCTATTTAAATACAGCTAAACTAAAAGTTAAAGGTGTTGAAGCTGATATTCATTATAATACAGATCTGACATCTATTGGACTTCCTGGTGATCTGAAATTAAAGTGGTTTGTTAGCCATTTGATCGAAAGAAATACATTCCAATTCCAAAACCGCCCTGAGCTTGTAAAACGCGAACATGGCGAGCTTGGTGATCCAGAATGGCAAAGCACGTTCAGAGCAACTTATGCTCAAGATAACTGGTCTGCAACATGGTATGCAAGATTTATTGATCGCTCAGCTTTGATTGATTTAGAAGATACACTGACTGAATCAGGAGAAGAAAGAGGCGAGTCGAAAGAAGACCAAGAGCATTCATATACTGGTAGCTTTATAACGCATGACATTTCTGCTAAGTATCGCTTCGACAAAGCTTCAGTAGAGGTTGGGTTTAGAAACGTATTCGACAAAATTCTACCAGATTACGTAGATGGCCGAGGTGCAAACTCTTCACTCTATGATCCTTGGGGTCGTAAAGTGTTTGTGAATTTGAAATATAATTTCTAATCTAAATACGAGAAAAGAGTACTCAAAGTAGTACTCTTTTTTCATAAACTTTCACTTATACCAATTTGCTTAATTAAGTGATATTTGCCGATAATACTACTGATACATCCAGCTACTCTCCAAGGTACCTAAATCCATCTAGGGAAGCCAAAAGCTTTTCTATTTAGTTGTTCTAAATAAGCAGTTCTTAACGCAGTTAGCGTCAGATTCGCTCCTACAGATTGAGTAAGTATTAAGACAAATCGTTATTAAACTTGCCTACATGTGTGCTCTTTATTCCACTTTACTCTGGTGGTTTTGTTGCGAAGCGAATTTGAAGGAATACCTTTCGCTTTTCCTAAATTGTGATTTTGATTAGTACTATATGAAATTTACACGATTTTTTAGGTTTAGCTTAAGTTGTTTCTCGGAACTCAACACTAGAGTGCTCTATCACATAAACGATAAAGCACTGAGTTGTGGTTAGTTTAACCCTTTCTTTGAATAAAGGGTGACTTTGTCAGAAAGTAGCGTTACTTTAATATGCTTGTCTTCGCTTCCCCAAATACAATTGGTATGTAGTGTTTTCTCTTCACAGTTATCAGCAGAGCCAAGAATACTCTCAACTTCAGCTTTGTCCATGCCCACTTCTATTTTATTGTAGTTTTCTAAACTTACTTTAGAACAGCCGACTAGGGTAAGTAGCGCAGCAGCAGTTAGTAATTTTTTCATAGGGTTGCCCGTCTAATGTTTGTATTTTCTTATTTGAAAGATGACCCCAAGTTTAGGGTGATCTAAGTAATGTATGTCGCCGCTATACACGCGCGTATATTGAGACATACGAGCAGTACGAATATCGTTACCGTCTTCGTACTTTAAATCTAAATCTGTGGTTACGTAAAGGTAATGTCTCACGTGAATTTTAATCAAGCCTTCAAGCTGCCAATGCACATGCTCTTTCGATTCTTCGATATTAAAACGCTTCGATAGTGACGAAAACTGATCGTCATTTTCTATTACGCTATAACTGGATGGCGATGCAAACTGTTTGCCAGCAATAATCTCGATATTAGGAGCACGCTTATTACTTTGTTCTGGGAATCGCCAACCAGTGTGCAACAGTGGCTTGAGCCCTTTACGTTTTAGCTCTGCAATCTTGTTGGAAAAATTAAGCTGGGACTCATCCAACAAGTAGATAGAGTCCATGTGTTCTTGTGGATCAACTTTTGGTGAAAGAGGCAACGTGTCGAATTTTTCAACATAGTTTGCATCTGGATCGCAAGAACTAGAGTGCGCGCCCGACGTTAATCCTCGAATAAAATCTTGCTCAGCAAACTGCTCACTGCCTTCCAAGCATAGTTTATAGCCGGTGGTATTAAAACCGTCGAATAATAGTGACTTGATGGTTTTTTTATTGAGCGGTTCAGGTTCAATACTAAAGTCTTCTCGCAAAGAGAAACTAGGCTCTTGCTCAAATGCTATCATTTCTACTTCAAACCAACGGGTGGCATGTGCAGACGCGCTACTGACCAAAGCCGCTAGGATGGCCAGACTTTTTATTGTTTTCATGCTACAGCCTTTTTCTCAAAGTCATCAATCATCGCATTAACCAGTTTTAATCTCTCTTGGCCATTTTTTTCTTCGATCAGGAACTTCAGTTTATTCGCGCCTTCCATTCTATAGGTTGACGGGCTACTTTGTATCAATCCTATGATGAATGTTGGGTTAACTTTTGTATGACTACTGAACTCAAAGAAGCCACCTTTGGGGTTTGCTTCGACCTTGTTAATGCCCAATTGAGTTGCCTTTAGCTTAACAGACTGCACCGCAAAAAGGTTTTTCGCCGCATCTGGAAGCAGTCCAAAACGGTCGATTAATTCGATTTGCAGCTCATCAAGTTCCGCCAGCGACTTAGTGCTTGCGATGCGTTTATACATGCTAAGACGAATATTTACATCATGAATGTAATCGTCCGGTAGCAGTGCTGGGAACTTAAGATCAACCTCACTTTGCTGCTGAAGTAGGTTATCGAGTGTTGGCTCTTTGCCATTTTTTAAGGCTTCAACTGCTTGTTCTAGCATTTCCATATACAGCGTGAAGCCAACGGTTTGAATTTGACCGCTTTGGTCATCTCCCAGTAGCTCACCCGCACCACGGATCTCTAAATCGTGGGTGGCAAGGGCAAAGCCTGCGCCTAAGTCTTCGAGTTGTTCTATGGCTTGTAAGCGCTTGACCGCGTCTTTAGTTAAGGCTTGGCTATTCTTCGTGAGTAGGTATGCGTATGCTTGGTGATGGCTTCGTCCTACACGGCCGCGAAGCTGATGTAATTGTGCCAATCCGAGTTTATCAGCCCTATCCATAATGATGGTATTAGCAGAGGGTATATCGATACCGGTTTCAATAATGGTTGTACATACAAGCACGTTATACTTTTGGTGATAGAATTCACCCATCAAGTGCTCAAGTTCTTTTTCACGCATTTGCCCGTGGGCAGTAGTAACGTTAGCTTCTGGCACGAGTGCCGAGATATCAGCGGTGACCTTATCTATCGTCTCGACGTTATTGTGGAGGAAGTAAACCTGTCCACCGCGCTTTATTTCACGCAGAATTGCTTCGCGAATAAGCTCGTCGTTGCGCTCTCGTACAAAGGTCTTTACCGCTAATCGTTTGGCTGGAGGTGTTGCAATAATAGAGAGATCACGCATACCACTCATCGCCATATTCAGCGTACGCGGGATTGGGGTTGCGGTCAGGGTAAGAATGTCGACATCTGCTCTTAGCTGCTTAATCTTTTCTTTTTGTCTCACACCGAAGCGGTGTTCTTCGTCGACAATCAGCAGACCCAAATCGGCGAACTTGATGTTTTCTTGAATAAGCTTATGGGTGCCTATCACAATATCAATTTTGCCTTCTTCAAGTTTTTGTAACGTCTCTTTTTGTTCTTTCGCTGAGTTAAAGCGCGAAAGCACACCGACTTCAACTGGCAGATCGGCAAAACGGTCTTTAAAGTTCTCAAAGTGTTGTTGGGCAAGTAGCGTAGTTGGCACTAAGACGGCCACTTGTTTGCTATCGTTGACGGCAACAAACGCAGCACGCATGGCCACTTCGGTTTTACCAAAGCCAACATCGCCACAAACAAGTCTGTCCATCGCTAGGCTTGATTGCATGTCCGCAAGTACGGCTGTGATTGCATTGCGTTGATCGTCTGTTTCTTCAAATGGGAAGCTATCAGAAAAGTCTCGATAGGCACTTGCATCTAGCTTAAATGCATAACCCGGTTTACTTTGACGTTTTGCGTATATGTCTAGGAGTTCAGCAGCAACATCTCTGACTTTTTCAGCCGCTTTGCGTTTTGCTTTTTCCCACGCGTCATTACCCAGTTTATGAAGTGGTGCAGAAGCTTCTTCACCTCCTGAGTAACGACTGAGCATATGGAGTGAAGAGACAGGCACATAAAGTTTAGCGTCATTGGCATAGATGATAGTCACAAACTCGGTAGCAATACCCGCTGCATCTATGGTTTCTAGCCCTAAATAGCGACCTACACCATGATCTAAATGAACAATAGGTTGACCTTCTTTTAACTCAGCGAGGTTTCGGATCAGCGCATCTTGCCCTTGCTCGTATTTATGTTTGCGGCGGCGTTTTTGGGAGATTTTAACACCTAACAGTTCTTGCTCGGTGATGATAGACAGCGATTTTTTATCCAGTAGTTTCACACTGGTAGCGAGTGGAGTGACGACCACACCAACATCTGAGTCGCTAGATACAAATTCTGCAATGCGCTTATAAGGCTTAAGCTTTAGCCCTGTTGGTTTTAATAAGGTAAGCAGTGACTCTCGTCGGCCCTCTGATTCAACACTGAATAACACGCGAGACTTTTGTTTTTTCTCAGCAGCGATGTAATCGAGGATTTTTTGATATGGATTAGCTTGTTTATGCTCAATGCGAACATCGTCGATTAATTCAGCTGCGACATTGCTATTGCCCGCTTTGGTCCCCAGCATCGCTTGACTAAGCTTTATTCGAGAGAAGCCGTTAAGGCCTTCAAACAAGGTCTCTATTGGCTGATATAGCTTGGCTGGTGAAAGTAGCGGACGAAGTGGGTCAACCCGGCGACTTTCGTAGCGTTTAGATACGTCTTGCCAAAAGGTTTGCGCCGCAGATTCAATGTCGCCAAAAGGCATAAATACGGTATCTTCAGGCAAATAGTCAAACACCGTCGCTAACGAATCGAAAAAGAGCGGCAAATAATACTCTATACCAGCAGGCCAGTTTCCTTTACTAACCTGCATATAGATGCTGTCTTTTTCACTACTTGCGCCAAACGCTTCGCGGTAATTAATTCTAAAGCGTTCAATGTCTTCTGCATTGGTTGGGAATTCGTGCGCCGGTAATAAATCGATAGCATCAATCTCATCATTTGAGCGTTGGCTTTCGATATCAAAATGACGAATTGAGTCTAACTCATCATCAAAGAAATCTAGTCTAAAGGGGAGTGGGCTACCCATGGGGTATAAATCGATAATGGAGCCTCGAACAGCAAACTCACCATGTTCCATTACCTGCTGAACATGACGATAACCCGCTTGAGTTAAGGTATCACGCAAGCTTTGTGCGTCTACTGTGTCACCTTTTTTTACCTGAAGACTCATGCCGTGGATAAAGCTAGGTGGTGCGGTACGTAGCATAAGGGTTGAAACAGGAATGATGAGTACGGATTGCTTTTCCTGTTTGAGTGTATTTAGCGTCGCAAGACGCTGAGAAATAATATCTTGATGTGGTGAAAAGTGATCATAGGGTAATGTTTCCCAGTCAGGAAACATCATGACTGGCGTATCTTTTAAAAGATACGCCAGTTCATGCTCAAGGCGAAGTGCAGAGGGGGTGTCGGGAGTGACGAGTACAACTAAGTTGTCATGTTGTTGGATGTGCTCACTCAAACACAGTGATAAGCTACTGCCAACCAAATTACCCCACGAAATTTTATCCTTGTTTGATTTTACCCAAGGTAAATTGTTCCATTGCACATTCGCCATTGATTACTCCTATTTATTAATCGCGATAAATTTTGCAAAGATCCTGATAGTGATCGATTCGTCTGTCTCTTAAATACGGCCAGATGCGACGAACAGATTCACTGCGTGCAAGATCAACATCAACAACCGAGATTTCCTCAGCTGCTTCAGATGCATGCAATAACATTTCGCCTTGTGGACCGGTAACGAAAGAATTGCCCCAGAATTGAATACCTTCACTTTGACCTGAAGGGTCTGATTCATGGCCAACACGGTTAACGCTGATCACAGGTACTCCGTTCGACACTGCATGTGCACGCTGTGCAATTATCCAAGCATCTCGTTGACGGATTTGCTCTGCTTTGTCATCGCGAGGATCCCAGCCGATTGCAGTTGGGTAGATTAAAAACTCAGCGCCCGCCATCGCCATCAGACGCGCACCTTCTGGGAACCATTGATCCCAACACACCAGTACGCCTAATTTGCCAACAGAAGTCTGAATTGGAGTAAAGCCCATGTCGCCAGGGGTGAAGTAAAACTTTTCATAAAAACCTGGGTCATCGGGAATGTGCATTTTACGGTATTTGCCGGCAATCGTACCGTCAGACTCAAGTACAACAGCGGTGTTGTGATAAAGCCCTGTTGCACGCTTTTCAAATAACGACGCAACGATGACAACATTAAGCTCTTTTGCAAGTGCGCCTAGTGAGTCTGTGCTTGGGCCTGGAATGGTTTCCGCTAAGTCGAAGAGATCGGTGTCTTCAGTCTGGCAAAAATACAAGCTGCGGTGCAATTCTTGTAACACGATAAGCTTAGCACCCTGACTTGCCGCTTTTCGGATACCGTCACAGGTTTTCGCAAAGTTGTTTACGAGATCTGTAGAGTTGCTATGTTGAACAATACCAACTTTGATGTTTTTTTCAGCCATGGTACTTACCTTAAAAAACCTTTTGGTAACTGCATCGTAATACAGTGCAGGCTACCGAATTGATGGATGATTGGTAGGCAGTTAACGCCAATTACCGTTCTTTCTGGGTGGGCAAGAGAGACTTTGTCCAGTGCTTCTTGATCTTTGTCGTCGCCATAGATAGGTACTAACACCGTTTTATTCAAGATCAGATAGTTTGCATAGGTTGCAGGTAATCTCTCACCCTCGTTATCAAACTTAGCACTAGGCCAAGGTAAACTAATTAAACGGTATGGATCGCCATTTGGGGTGCGGAATGTGCGTAGCTGCTGTTCCATTTTATTGAGGGCATCATAGTGCTCGTCTAATTTGTCATCGCACTTAACATATACCAAGGTGTTATCCGGTGCAAAACGCACTAAAGTGTCGATATGACTGTCAGTATCATCACCGGCTAAGTATCCATGATCTACCCACAAGAATGACTCAGCACCCAACTCTTTTTGCAACAATAGTTCTAATTCGGTTTTACTTAGATGTGGATTGCGATTTGGGTTCAACAGACACTCTGAAGTGGTCAATAAGACATTAGACTCGTTAATCTCAATACCGCCGCCTTCAAGTACCACGTTGACCTGTTCAAAGGTACAGTTTGGGTTGAGGACCTGTTTGGCAAGCTGCTGATTGATCTTATTGTCTAAATCCGCAGCAAACTTGTTACCCCAACCTGTAAAGGTGAAATCTTTGATACATAGATTTCCTGTACTTGTTTGCGTCGTAAGTGGACCGTGGTCACGGGCCCATGTGTCATTACAAGGCGTAACAACAAAGTGACACTTAGCTAAGCTAACCTCAGCTGTGCTGAGTAAGTTTTCGATATGCTGTTTTAGCGCTTCATTATGCGCCACGATAACGACTTCTTGAACTTGGGTAATATGTTGGCAAAGTGCAACGTACACAGGTTCAACGTCACTGAGAATGTCGCTCCAATCGGTATCAGAATGCGGCCAAGTAAGCATGATTGCGTCTTGTGGTGCCCATTCTGGGAGTAAAGTAAAACTCATTAAATCATCACCATATAATAATAAGCCTATAGTTTATCATTAACCTCAGGTGTGTCAGTAAGTTTTATGAAGATAATTGAGCATTTAAAGAAGGCACCTAATGCGTTAAATGCCTTATTCGTCTTTTTGCTGCTTTAGCTTAAGTTGTCTGGTCTGGGCGTGTAAGCTCGCCCGTACGAGCAACTCTTGATCCGCTTCTCTAATAGCGGTGAAGGCGAGAGTGAATTTACCATCTTGCTTGGCAATGACTTCTGAGTAGCAAAAGATAGCACTGGCTTCATTGCGCAAAAATATTTTAGTTCGCAATGATTGTCCGACCTCATAATCTGCTTCTAACGTTGCGGTCAGGCCGCCACCGCCGTAGCTGTCACAAAATAGATGACTGTCGTCAGGCTCTTCAGTTGCGAGAATGTGGCTGATAATTAAATCAATCTTACGTGATTGCGCCTGCAAATAAGCTGCTAACTCATTGGCAATATCACCCAGATTACGAAGTGGTCGCAGGGCATTAAGATCTAACTCATTAATTTCGTTCGCAAGCTTAAATAGCGGCGGAATTGCAGCTTCTAATTGATATTCGTTCTCTGGAACCATATTGTCATCAACCGGATAGAGGTTGATCTGAACCTGTTCAGCTATCTGAAAATACTGTTCAAATAATTCCTGCAAATTCGCTTTCATGTTTTATCTCTTGGCATCGCGCCGCTTTACAACTGTCTCTATAGTAACGGTTTAGTTTACCGATAATCAAACCTTGAATTGCTCTAGTAGTTGTTCTTGGGTTGTTATCTTTTCTACTTGAGACTGCATGGTGGCATCAACGCTCTTAGCTTCGCTATACACCGACTCGGAAATACCACGAATTGATGAGCTACTACTATTCACGTTATTTACAATGTCATTTTGCTCATTCAGCATATCAGCAATACGAGAGTTCAAATCGACAATGTGGCGAATGGCGCTGCGCATATCTTCAAGCGCGGCTTTGGTTTGGTCTGCCTTTTCAACCGTTTTATCGACATAATGTTGGCTTTGCTTCATTACAGTGACCGCGCTTTCTGAACCCGACTGCAGTTGACTTATCATTCCACGGATTTCAGTTGTGGCTTCTTGTGTTCTTTGTGCAAGCGATCTTACTTCGTCTGCAACGACGGCAAAGCCGCGACCAGACTCACCAGCCCTTGCGGCTTCAATGGCTGCATTGAGCGCTAGGAGGTTAGTTTGCTCGGCGATACTGTTGATAACAGATAGTATTTGTTCAATAGCCGTAGACGAGCTTTCTAACTCAGTAACTACGGTCATTGCCGAACTGATTTGATTAGATAGCTCTTGAATTGTTTCCGTTGTTTCTGCAACGATTGTTTCTCCTTGGCGAGCAACTTGATCGGTGGTTTTAATTGCTTCAGCGGCTTCATGGGCAGATTGTGTTACTTGATGCTCAGTTGCAGACATGTGTGTTGTTGCTTCATCAAGGACTTTGATACTCGCTAATTGCTCTTGAATGGAAAGTTTGGCTTTATTTGCGACCTTAGATGTTTGTTGAGCATCGTTTAATACCTCATGGCCTAAACCTTGAATATTCGCTATCAAAGACTGTAAGCTGCTGGTAAAGGCATTAAAATTTTGTGCCAGTGCTGCAAATTCGGGTTCATGCTCGGTATTTAATCGTACGGTTAAGTCTGCATTACCGCGTGCGATAGCAGCCATGGCGGTGTTGATTTCATCAAGTGGCTTTAATAATAAACTAATCACAAAAGAAAGTAGCACAGTCGCGAGTGCCACAGAAATAAAGGCAAATATGACTGCATCTCTTTGCAGTCGTGAAAGCGCAGCAAAAACGGTGTCTTCATCCAGCATCACCCCTAAATACCAATCTAAGCCTTCGACCTCTTTAAACTGCACTAATTTGTCTTCGCCGTTAACTTCAACGTATTGGATATTTTCTGAGATACTTATGTCACCGAGAAATGCACGAGAAGACTTACCATTTAGTTTTACATCAGGGTGTGAGATAGTCGACCCGTCTTTACTCACCATAAAGGCAAAGCCTGCGCCTAGCAGGTTAAACGAGTTAATCATTTCGCCGAGTTTTGCCAAACTAACGTCGTAAAAAATAGCGCCGTTAAATTGGCCTTGTTTAAACACAGGTGTACCAATTGATACCACGATTTCGTTACTTACAGCATCAGCGTAAGGTGCTGTGATAATGAGCTTTCGTGCAGTTTTTGCGTCGGTATACCAAGGCCGCTTTCTCGGATCCCAGTTTGCACCTGGGTTCCATTTTGGATCGCTAGCGACATACTTTCCTGTTTGCTCTTCGCCATAACCTATTAGTAGGAAGGAGGTTGTGAGCTGTGGCTGAGA
Source organism: Pseudoalteromonas sp. XMcav11-Q (assembly GCF_040104525.1). Taxonomy (NCBI): domain Bacteria; kingdom Pseudomonadati; phylum Pseudomonadota; class Gammaproteobacteria; order Alteromonadales; family Pseudoalteromonadaceae; genus Pseudoalteromonas; species Pseudoalteromonas sp. XMcav11-Q. Next base: position 64,483 of record NZ_JBECOX010000014.1, on the reverse strand, counting down.
GAGAATAGGGAAGGCCGCGTCTAAGGTGTCAGTGGAAGCTACGAGGTTGGTAGCAAGAGCGGCGAGATCGGTTGCTCCTTTCATTTGCGCAGTGACAGTATTACCAATTCCCTGAATTATTTCATTCACACTTTGTTCGGCTTGCGCTTTGATTGCTGATTGCACCGAAATATATTGAATAACAGATAAGATCAGTAATGCTGCAAGCAGCACAAGCGCAGAGACGGATACGACTTTGTGTTTAAACTTCACGGCCACACTCCAATAAGTTTGATACATTAAACTTATGACATTTAATAAGAAAATGCCAAACCTTCTGCACTGCATTTGAAGGTATTTCAAATTATTGCGTTTATATTAATTATTTATTCATGGCGCAATTCCTATTCTTTAAGACTTAGAAGAGGAGAAAACATCATGTACAAACCAGTTTTAACAGCGATTGCCTCGGCAATGATACTCGCTGCATGCGGTGGCGGTTCAGGTTCTGACTCAAACGACAACAACACCTCACAACCAACTCAAAAAACCACCGTAAGTGTTGGTGTTTCAGATGCTGCTGTGAATAATCTTGCAGAGGTAAACCTCGTTATTCAACGGCTGACATTTAGAGCATCAGGAAAAGAAGATGTGACATTTGATACCTTGGATGCGCAGGGTAATCCAATGAAGATCAATCTGCTTGAGTATACGGGTGATGATATCTATTTGGTTGTAAACGACCAAGAGATCGATGCCGGTGATTATGAGTGGATTAGAGCCGATGTTGTAAACGGTGGTGCGGGATCTAATTTTGATTTAACCTCTAGCGTGCGTTTTTTAGATGGTAGCCAAGCACCGCTAGCCGTAACCCGTAAAGGTAATGATGGTGTGGGTGAAATCCAACTCAATAACTTCTCGTTAAATGAAGGTGAAAACCAAATCGTATTGGAGTTTGACTTAAATAAGGCGCTATTGAAGCGCACAAATGATGACACCGTTTATCTAAAACCAACAGCTGTCCGTTTGGAAAATCTGTTAACCAGTTTCGAGATTGAGGGTATGGTTAGCGAGTCTGTGAAAAATGCATGTATAGCAGATAACGCAGACTTAGCCCCTCTTGTCGGAGAGTACAAACATGTTGTTTATCTTTATAAAACGGATGTTGCAGTGCCAAGCGACATCAGTGATGAAGATTCAGCGCCAGTAGCAACTGCAAACTTAGATGCTGAGAGTGAATATGAGATAGCATTTATTGGTTCTGGAGACTACAAACTAGGGTATTCGTGCTTAGGTCATTTAGATGATGCCGAAACGATAGATGCAGATTTTAGTTTGTATCAAACAAAAGACGTTACGTTGACGCAAGATACCGAAGTGAATTTTGAGACAAACTAACAGCAAACAAAAAGGGCTTCAATTGAAGCCCTTTTTACTACTTAAAATTCAAAATTAAGCATTTTCTAGTGCAGCGCGTGGGTCAACATATTCCATGTTGAAGCCTTCTGCCACTTCTTTACACGTTACTTGACCTTTCAGAACGTTTAGGCCGTCCATAAAGTGTTTGTCATTAAGTAGCGCTTGTTTGTAGCCTAAGTTTGCAAGCTTGATGATGTACGGAAGCGTTGCATTGTTAAGTGCAAACGTTGAAGTACGAGGTACAGCACCTGGCATGTTAGCTACACAGTAGTGAACTACGTCATCAACAATGTATGTTGGATCTGCGTGTGTAGTCGCTTTAGAAGTAGCAATACAGCCGCCTTGGTCGATTGCAACGTCAACAATAGCAGCACCTGGCTTCATCGCTTTGATGTGCTCTGCAGTTACAAGCTTAGGAGCCGCTGCACCTGGAATTAGTACGCCACCGATCACAAGATCTGCTTCTAGTACGTGTTTTTCAAGTGCATCAGCAGTTGAGTAGATAACTTTAGCTTGGCTACCAAACTGTGCATTTAAAGAACGTAGAACATCGATGTTACGGTCAAGAATAGTAACGTCTGCGCCTAGACCTACAGCCATTTGCGCTGCGTTACGACCAACCATACCACCGCCGATCACAACGACTTTAGCTGGTTCAACACCTGGCACGCCACCTAGCAGCATACCACGGCCTTCACGCGACTTTTCAAGCGCTTGAGCACCAGCTTGAATTGACATACGACCAGCAACTTCTGACATTGGCGCTAGCAGTGGAAGACCACCACGCGCATCAGTTACCGTTTCGTATGCGATACAGATAGCACCGCTCTTGATTAGATCTTCTGTTTGTGGAAGGTCTGGTGCTAGGTGAAGGTAAGTAAATAGGATTTGATCTTCACGTAGCATTGCGCGCTCAACAGCTTGAGGCTCTTTTACTTTAACAATCATATCAGCAGTAGCAAAAACGGCTGCTGCAGTGTCTAAAACTTTAGCACCAACTTGAACATAATCTTCGTCAGTAAAACCAATGCCGATACCAGCATTTGTTTCAACAACGACTTCGTGACCGTGATTGATTAGTTCACGAACGCTCGCAGGAACCATACCTACGCGGTATTCGTGGTTTTTTATCTCTTTAGGTACACCAATAATCATAATATTCGCCTCAAAATAAGAACGGGGTAAAATTTTTGACTATTATATTTACCTATAGCCAGTGTGTCTCACTGTTTTAATATTTTAATGTAGTGATATACTCTGAATTAATGATTCATTCAGGATAAAAAACTACACTATGTATCAACAACTAGACAGAATCGACAGAAAGATTTTAGTCGAACTTCAAAAAGATGGCAGAATTTCAAACGTAGAATTAGCCAAACGCATAGGATTGAGCGCTACGCCTTGCTTGGAGCGCGTTAAAAAGCTGGAACGAGAAGGATTTATTCGGGGTTATAAAGCCGTAGTCGATCCTGCTAAGCTTGGACAGGGACTTTTGGTGTTTGTTGAAGTTACAGTGAATAAAAACTCGCCTGATGTATTCGATAGATTTAATCAAGCAGTAAAGCAGCATGACGAAATTATTGAATGTCATCTTGTGTCCGGTAGTTTCGACTATCTATTGAAAACACGAGTGACCGACATGTCAGAATATCGAGGAGTATTAGGAGAAATTTTACTTAAGCTGCCAAGTATCAGTGAAAGTCGCACTTTTGTGGTCATGGAAGAAGTAAAAGGAGAAGAAGGAGAAGTAATAAAACCTTGTGCACCTTGAGGTATTTCTTGGTAAGGTGTAAGTATATACAGCAATACTAACGCAAATCACTAATTTGCTGACGTTTTGGGCTTACATAGTCCAGAAAAGAAACAGAAAAAAGGTTTAATTACAATGCGCTTAAATGGTGTGCAACGCCTCTTAGAGACAGGTTTGATTGTAAGCACGGCTGCAGCAATATTTATGTTGTGTGCGTTGATAAGTTTCGACCCAGCAGACCCTGCTTGGACTCAATCCGGTGAGTACGTAAAAGTAAACAATATAACGGGTGCTGCCGGAGCTTGGCTGGCAGACATTATGCTGCTGAGTTTCGGGTGGCTGGCGTTTTTGATCCCAGCGGCGCTGCAGTTTCTTGGTTATCTGCTATTTAAAAAGCCGCATAAGCTACTGCAACTCGATTACACCACGCTAGGTTTACGCCTTATTGGCGCAACATTGTTTATCACCTCTGCGAGTGCAATCAGCAGTATCAACTTTGATGATATCTATAATTTCTCATCTGGTGGGGTAGTAGGGGATGTGGTTGCAGGGGCCATGATGCCCGCCTTTAACTTTACCGGTACTTCTATACTGTTACTATGCTTTTTCTTTGCAGGAATGACGCTACTTACCGGTGTGTCTTGGGTTGAATTTGTTGATTATTTGGGTGAAAAGGTACTCGCCGGCTTTAGATGGTTACGCGATAGACTGACAGCAGAGCGCAATATAGAGCAAACGCAGTTAGTTTCACAGAAACCTGAGGGTGCTGGCACCAAAACGGATAGAGTAGACAGTGAGACACCAATAATACCTCCCGAGAAAAAAAATGATTATGAGCAGGCTCTCCAGCAGCAAACCGATACTGAAACTGATATTGACTTCGATGTTGAAGAAGAACCTAGTGGACTTGGTAAATTAAAAGATAAATTGTTCCGCAAAACGAACACTGAATCTACACCTCAAACTTCGTCTGCACAGCACACTGATCTACAAGAGAAGAAAGAACCGTCGGTGTTCGATGAGCTAGATGATATCCTTGAGCAAGAAATCAACTTTTCAGCGATAGAGGATGAGCCACTGGATACTGTCGCGGCATTAAATGCCTTGGATGAAGCACCTGTGCACGAAACCAAAGTGGTTTCTCCTGCAAGGCCTCTTAAGCCTAAAGCACCTGAAAAGGCGGCCAATGGTTATCAGCCTCCACCAAGTGCAAAAGAGCAATTTGAAGCGCTTCTAGAGGCTCAGCCACCTGCAGAACCATTGCCTTCATTAGATTTGTTGGATAGGCCGGACAAGGCTAAGAATCCAATTTCGCAAGAAGAGTTAGATCAGGTTTCGCGGTTAGTTGAAACTAAACTATTAGACTTCAATGTCCAAGCACAGGTAGTTGGTGTGTATCCAGGCCCTGTCGTTACGCGCTTTGAGTTAGATCTCGCGCCGGGCATTAAAGTTGCTAAGATCACCGGTCTGGCAAAAGACTTAGCGCGTTCATTATCTGCAGTCTCAGTGCGCGTAGTTGAGGTTATCCCTGGCAAGACGTATGTGGGTTTAGAGTTGCCTAACAAACACCGCGAAATCGTACGTTTGTCCGAAGTGATAGATGCCCCTAAGTTTGAACAAAATCCATCTCCTTTGACTATGGTGCTTGGTAAAGATATCGCAGGCCAGCCGGTCGTCGCTGATTTAGCCAAAATGCCGCACCTGCTGGTGGCCGGTACAACCGGCTCTGGTAAGTCAGTGGGCGTTAATGTCATGATCCTTAGCTTGTTATATAAGTCGCCGCCAGAAGATGTGCGAATGATCATGATAGACCCAAAAATGCTTGAGCTTTCAGTCTACGAAGGTATCCCACATTTATTATGTGAAGTGGTTACTGATATGAAAGAGGCTGCAAACGCGCTACGCTGGTGTGTGGGGGAAATGGAACGCCGTTACAAGCTGATGTCGGCACTCGGTGTCCGTAACCTTAAAGGTTACAATCAAAAGATTAAAGACGCCAAAGAAGCGGGTCATCCAATCTTAGATCCACTCTTTAAAGATACAGACGGTATGGCGGATGAACCACAAGAGCTAGATAAATTACCGAGTATCGTGGTCGTTATAGACGAATTTGCCGACATGATGATGATTGTTGGTAAAAAAGTAGAAGAGTTAATAGCACGTATTGCACAAAAAGCGCGAGCGGCCGGCATACATTTAGTGCTGGCAACACAGCGTCCATCAGTGGATGTCATTACGGGTTTGATCAAAGCGAATATACCAACGCGAATGGCGTTCCAAGTATCAAGTAAGATTGATTCACGTACAATCTTAGACCAGCAAGGTGCAGAAAACCTGTTGGGTATGGGTGACATGCTCTATCTGCCGCCAGGAACGAGTGTTCCGGTTCGTGTGCATGGCGCGTTTGTTGACGATCATGAAGTACATGCGGTAGTGAGTGACTGGAAAGCAAGAGGCAAACCAAACTACGTAGAAGAAATTCTATGCGGTGAAGCAACCGAGGATATTTTACTACCAGGCGAAGCACCGGAAGGTGGGGATGAAGAGTCTGACCCACTTTATGATGAAGCCGTTGGGTTTGTTATTGAAACAGGCAAAGTGTCTGTTTCGAGTGTACAACGTAAGTTAAGAGTTGGTTATAACCGTGCCGCTCGATTAGTTGAGCAAATGGAAATGTCGGGAGTGGTAAGTGCTCCTGGTCATAATGGTGCACGAGATGTATTGGTAAAAGGTGGAGCCAATTAATGAAAAAATTTAAGCAAATTGCATTGCTAACGGTACTATCAAACCTCTTTATTCAGCCTGTGTGGGCTGATGAGGCTGCGATGCAAAGTCTAAAAGGAAGACTGGCTGAATTAACCAGCTTTCAAGGTAAGTTTGAGCAAATCGTTAAAGATCAAGAAGGCAATGAGTTGCAAACCGGTGAAGGGGCGATAACCTTAGCGCAGCCACTTAAAATCCGCTGGCAACAAGAGATGCCGGATGACACTTTATTTGTATCAAGCGGAGCAACAACCTATTACTATGATACGTTTGCTGAGCAAGTGACCATCCTAGATACGACTAAACTTATTGATACTACGCCATTTGTGCTACTTACGACACAAGAGGACAGTCAATGGTTGAAGTACAACGTAGCACTTAACGGTCAAGAATATCTGATCACGCCAAAAAATAAAGTAGACTCGCAGGTAGAGCAATTAACACTGCGTTTTGATGACAAAAACGATGGTTTAACACTATTGAAAGTGAACGATATTTCAGGTCAAGTCTCTACGTTTAGCTTTAAGGAAAGCAAAGTCAATGCGCCAGTAAAAGAGAGTTTGTTTGAGTTTACAATTCCACAAGGAGTGGTCGTAGACGACCAAAGAGGCAGTGACTAGTTTAGGGTTTGATTTTACACCAGATGTACGACCGTTGGCCGCAAGAATGCGGCCAACCTCGTTAGAGCATTATGTTGGGCAGAGTCATATTTTGTCCAAAGGCTCTGTACTTTATCGTGCGATTGAATCTGGACGCTGTCATAGCCTGATCCTTTGGGGGCCACCCGGAGTGGGTAAAACCACCCTTGCTGAGATCATTGCCAACTATGCGGATGCAGAGCTTATCAAGCTTTCCGCTGTCAGTGCAGGAATTAAAGAGGTTCGTGAAGCGGTCGTCGATGCTAAAAACCGATTAGCTCAATTTGGTAGACGTACGCTGTTATTTGTTGATGAAGTACATCGCTTTAACAAATCCCAGCAAGACGGATTTTTACCTCACATTGAAGATGGCACCTTTATTTTTATTGGCGCGACCACTGAAAACCCTTCTTTTGCACTGAATAACGCGATCTTGTCCCGCGCGCGTGTTTATACCTTACAATCGCTTGTAGAGGACGAACTAGGTCAAGTACTTAAAGACGCGTTGTCACGAGATGAACAGCTGTCGAAATTAGCCATCACCATTGATGACAGCGCACTTGAACTCATTGCCAAAGCCGCTTCGGGAGATGCGAGAAAGGCGCTTAATCTACTGGAGCAGGCGGTTGACTTAAGTTTTGAGCCAAATTCAAACACTCATTTGGTGAATGAACTTGTACTAAAACAAGTGTTGCCCAGCCAATTATCAAGTTATGACAATAAGGGCGACTTATACTATGACCTAATCTCAGCGTTTCATAAATCAGTTCGCGGCAGCGCACCAGATGCAGCGCTCTATTGGTATTGCAAGATATTAGCAGGCGGAGGCGATCCGCTCTATGTTGCAAGGCGATTGCTTGCGATCGCCACGGAAGATATCGGCAATGCAGACCCAAGAGCGATGCAAGTTGCGTTAAATGCTTGGGATATATTTCATCGTGTTGGGCCAAGCGAAGGAGAGCGTGCGATAGCACAGGCAACGCTTTATCTTGCGAGTGCGCCAAAAAGTAACGCGGTCTACATGGCGTTCAATCAAGCTAAACGCGATGCTGTAAGTGATCCGAATTACCCCGTACCTGAACATCTCAGAAATGCACCGACAAAACTAATGAAAGAGCTCGGTTTTGGCGAAGAATACCGTTATGCACATAATGAACCTGGCGCCTTTGCCGCCGGAGAAAATTACTTTCCAGAAGCCATTCAAGAGCGACAATACTATCATCCGACAGATCGGGGACTTGAGAAACAAATAGCCGACAAGCTCAACTATCTACAGACGCAAAATGCGCAAAGTAGCACCAAGAGGTACAAGTAGCGATGCTAATAAATTATCTCACAATTGCGCTAGGTGGAGCGTTTGGTGCAATGTTACGCTTTTTTATCAGCGATATGTCGATAAAACTCTTAGGTAAGGGATTCCCTTTTGGGACGTTGATCGTTAATATTCTTGGTTCATTATTGATGGGTGTGCTTTACGGTTTAATTGAAAAAGAAGTTATTTCAGTTTCTCCATCTAAAACGTTGATAGGTATTGGCTTTTTAGGTGCGCTGACTACTTTTTCTACATTCTCAATGGATTCCTTGTTGTTACTTCAACAAGGGCAATATGTGAAAATGGCGTTTAACGTCACATTAAACGTGGTGGCGTGTATCTTTATGGCCTGGGTTGGTCTTTGCCTCATCATGCAAAAAGGTTAAAAAAACAATGTTAGATTCTAAATACTTTCGTCAAGACATCGAGGAAGCCGCTGCGCGTTTGAAAAAGCGTGGTTTTGAACTCGATGTTGCTAAGATCACCGAATTAGAAGAAAAGCGCAAAGCGCTACAAACCAAAACTCAGGAATTACAGAGTGAGCGTAACAGTTCCTCCAAAGCGATTGGTCAAGCTAAAGCGAAAGGGGAAGACGTTCAACCTTTACTAGATGCTGTTGCAAACTTGGGCGACCAATTAAGTGCAGCGAAAGAAGAGCAGGATAAAATTCTTGCTGAACTTAATGACTACGCAATGTCGTTGCCAAATCTCCCTGCTGAAGAGGTACCTGCAGGTGCTGATGAGTCTGAGAATGTTGAAATAAGCACTTGGGGTGAGCCAAAGCAATTTGACTTTGAAGTTAAAGATCATGTTGACCTTGGTGAAGCGCTTGATAAGGGTCTCGATTTCGAGACTGGTGTTAAGCTAAGTGGTTCTCGCTTTACAGTGATGCGCGGTGGCGTAGCACGTATGCATAGAGCACTTGTACAACTGATGCTGAATACCCACACGGAGCAAAATGGTTATACAGAAATGTATGTACCATATCTTGTGAATAAAGCGAGCTTGTTTGGCACGGGTCAGCTTCCTAAGTTTGCAGAAGATTTATTCCACACAGAAGCATTATCTGAAGACCAAGATGGCTTTAGTCTAATTCCGACGGCAGAAGTACCGTTAACTAACTGCGCTCGCGATGTTATTTATGACGAAAAAGAGCTGCCGATTAAGATGACGGCGCACACGCCTTGTTTTAGAAGCGAAGCAGGTAGCTATGGCCGTGATACGCGCGGACTTATTCGTCAACACCAGTTTGATAAGGTTGAACTTGTCCAGCTTGTAAAACCTGAAGATTCTATGGCAGCGCTTGAAGAGTTAACAGGTCATGCTGAGCAAATTTTACAAGCACTTGGTTTACCTTACAGAAAAGTGGTGCTTTGTACTGGAGACATGGGTTTCGGTGCGACGAAAACGTACGATTTGGAAGTTTGGTTACCAGCACAAAATACCTACAGAGAAATCTCTTCTTGTTCAAACATGTGGGATTTCCAAGCGCGCCGTATGCAAGCGCGTTTCCGTCGTAGTGGTGAGAAGAAGCCAGAACTACTTCATACTCTTAATGGTTCTGGTTTAGCGGTAGGTCGTACTCTAGTTGCGATTTTAGAAAACTACCAGCAGGCAGATGGATCAATTATTGTGCCTGATGCACTAAAACCATATATGGGTGGTGTAGAGGTTATTAAAGCAAGCTAAGATAGTACTGCTTAATTGAGCTTTGCTCGATTTAAAAACTCAAGTTATTGAAAAGAGGTTGGATTCGTCCAGCCTCTTTTTATTACTATATTATGAATGTTTTTTTACAGAGAAAAATAGAAAAACAAGATCGTCAACCAACAATTTAAGTCTTGAATATCTAGGTATCTATATAAAACTAAAATAAATATGCTTTTTGTGCTCAGCTGTACAAGAATTACATTTCTGATCATTGCATGACTCGCTGAGATGTGATTTATTGAAGGTATGGGTTTGGCCAAATCTCATCGGTAAGTAGCACATCTGTATGAAATACGATGTCGCTCGTGTTTAACTTTTCTCAATAAAATCTTTAATTTAAATTGTTAGTACGAATTGTCATTATATCGCAAGTCAATATCTTCGTTTTGAATGACGTTCGCTCAAGTTTGAACTACACAGTATTAGAAACGCTAATGCTGATCGAGAAAAAGGTGAGGATATTACCTATGAAGAGACAGAAAAGAGACCGTTTAGAAAGAGCACATTCACAAGGATTTAAGGCAGGATTAGCCGGTCGGTCGAAAGAAAATTGTCCCTATCAACAAGTAGAACACAGATCAGAATGGTTAGGCGGATGGCGAGAAGCGATGGATAATCGCAACATCTTTAAAACCTGATACCGAATTTTAGGAGAACAAAGCCCCAGATGGGGCTTTGTGTGTTTTTAAAGCTATAAAACGATAACAGCGAAAAAGTTAAAATGCGCTGGTATCTTGGAAAAGACCTACTTTCAAATCTTTTGCTTCATAAATCACGCGACCATCAACTTCGACGATACCATCCGCTAGACCCATAAATAGCTTACGTTTGATAACGCGCTTCATTTCAATGCGATAAGTTACCTTTTTAGCAGTCGGTAAGATTTGACCTGTAAACTTCACTTCGCCCACACCGAGTGCACGACCAAGACCTGGACCACCAGACCAACCAAGGAAGAAGCCTACCAATTGCCACATCGCATCCAAACCTAAACAACCAGGCATTACTGGATCACCTTTAAAGTGGCAGTCGAAGAACCACAGATCAGGGTTGATGTCGAGTTCAGCAATAATTTGACCTTTACCATGCTCACCACCGTCATCATTAATTTGAACGATGCGATCCATCATTAGCATGTTGTCGCTAGGTAGGCGGCAGTTGCCTTCACCAAACATTTCTCCGCGACCACATAAAATAAGTTCTTCTTTTGTATAGCTGTTCTTCGGTTCCATAAATCTTCTTCTTAACTTGCAAATTGACGCTACTTTAGCGTACAGATGTACGCTAAACAACTCCGAACAGTTAAAAAGCGTACGGAGACTTGTAAATTTTGCGCTAAAGATATGTCTATTTGATTAAATTTCAAAAAATTGAAGAGATTAAATGCAAATCAGTTCCAATTAGGGGCGATTTATAATGTGAAAATCATTATAATCGGGGATGATTTTTTAGCAGGCTATTTTGGGTGTTCTATGATCCTTTTTGTTGACTCTTTGACCGTAATTGATTTTTCGTACCTCTGCCCACGTCGTGGTGCGGTAGGTGAAAGTTGGATCACCGATATTGTGCTGCATGGTGAGTTAAACGAAGAGTCTATGGTGTTAGACTTTGCAAAAGTTAAAAAGCAAATCAAACGTATTATCGACGAAAAGCTGGACCACAAATTAGCGGTGCCCAGTGCACTTGCGTGTAATGCAAAACACAGTGAAGGCCGATTTGAATTTGATATGCAATTTGATGGAAATCACTTAGCCATGAATGCACCAGAAGAAGCGGTGTGTGTAGTGGAAGGGGATGAAATCAATGAAGCCAATGCAATCGCTTACCTTAAGTCTGTTATTATGCCGCATATGCCTGAAAACGTGAAAGATTTAGATATAACACTGCGTCCAGAGGCCGCAACTGGCTTCTATTATCACTATAGCCATGGCTTAAAGAAACACGATGGCAACTGTCAGCGTATTATTCATGGTCATCGTTCACTGATTGGTGTAAAGCTCAACGATATCAGCATGCCTAGATTACAAAAACAATGGGCGGATAAATGGCAGGATATTTATCTTGGCAGTGAAGAAGACTTGATTGATCCTAGTTTGCTTCAGTACGTAACCGCGCATGATAAAGATTATGCGTTCGCATATACCTCGTCGCAGGGATATTTTGAGTTGGCGATCAGCAAATCACGTTGCGATATATTACCTTGTGATACAACAGTTGAATGTATTGCGGAGTATCTTGCTGGCCAAATAAAGCTGCAAAACCCACATGATAAGGTTGAAGTAAGAGCATACGAAGGGGTTGGAAAAGGAGCGATTGCGTATGCTTAAACGTGCAATTGTCATATTGCTTGCGAGCACCACTTTATTTGCTGAGGCGCTTGAATTAAAAGGTAACCTGACACAAGGTGGCATGGTCGTCGGCAAGCTTGAAAATGCAACTGAGATAAAGCTAAACGAAACAGAATTAAAGCGCTCTAAAGATGGCTATTTCGTGTTTGGTTTTGGTCGTGATGCTGAACTTAACCACATCTTGAGTTGGCAATCTGATGATGGCCAAAAGCATCGCCAAGCGATAGTGATCACGAAACGAGATTACGATATAGACAAGATCACGGGGGTGGCGAAAAAGTATGTTTCGCCACCAGAGTCGGTGCTAAAACGCATACGTGAAGAAGCACAAGCTGTGTCAAAAGCAAGACAAGGCAATTCGGATTTATTATTCTTTAAAGACCCTGTTTTCAGACCTGCGAAGGGCCGTATTTCAGGTGTTTATGGTAGCCAAAGGTATTTTAATGGTGAGCCAAAACGACCACATTTTGGATTGGATATCGCAAATAAAACGGGTGAGCCGGTCTTAGCGCCGGTATCGGGTAAAGTGGTGTTTGCAAATCCAGATCTTTATTACAGTGGCGGCACTTTGATTATCGATCACGGTCACGGCATTACCTCTACGTATATCCACCTTAGTAAACTGGATGTTAAGGTTGGCGATACGGTAAAAACAGGCGATAAAATCGCTGAAATTGGCGCGACGGGCAGGGTAACTGGCCCGCATTTGGATTGGCGCTTTAATTGGTTCGGGGAACGACTCGATCCAGCTCTACTTATGAAAGATACACTAGCGGATAAAGCAGTAAAAAAATGACAGACGAACAAAGACAAGCCATTGTTGAGCAACGCATCAAAAGCTCAATCACACATGTAACAAAGACCGTTTTCCCAGGCCGAACAAACCACCATAACACTTTATTTGGTGGTGACGCACTGGCTTGGATGGACGAAGTTGCCTTTATTGCTGCAACGCGTTTTTGCCGCAAACCTTTGGTGACTATCTCTTCAGACAGAGTTGATTTCAAAGAGGCAATTCCTGCAGGTACTTTCGCAGAATTAGTATCGAAGGTAGTGCATGTTGGTAATACCAGCTTAAAGGTTGATGTTGAAATCTATCTTGAAAGAATGCACAAAGATGATAAACACTTAGCAATTACAGGTAGTTTTACCTTTGTTGCCGTGGATGACAATCATAGGCCAACTCCTGTTGTTTGTGACAAAATGCTAAACGGCTTTGATAGCTAGTTTTTCGCTAAGATTTTATTTTTAAAATCTCTAAAGCAAATATAGGGCTAAGCCCTATATTTTACCGACCCATAAGAACACATCATACAAAATTGTAAAATTGCTACTCGTCAAGAACCGCTAAAACTCATTTACGATAATTAATCGAGCCATTATTTGTTATTTCTAAGTTGAATCTCTTTCGTTCAGAGGACAAATGAGTCATTTTTTACTCATAATTTTTTGACAGTCAAAAAGCCAAAGACCATACTTTTTACCAATATAGTGAAATAGGAGTGGTGCTCATGGCAATTCCAGTAACCGTTGCAGACGATTCTATGATGTCGAGAAAGGCTGTGCTTAGGGCAATACCTGAAGACTGGGATGTCGAAGTCAGTGAGGCAAAAAATGGCAAAGAAGCATTGGTGATGGTTGAGCAGGGCAAAGCAGAGGTGTTATTTTTGGATCTAACTATGCCAGAAATGGATGGTTTTGAAGTTCTTACGCATCTACACGAACACCATGCAAAAACCGTGGTAATCGTTATTTCCGCCGATATTCAGCCCGAAGCGAAGAAGTTGGTAGATAAACTCGGCGCATTTCGCTTTTTGCAAAAGCCATTACAAAAAGAAGAGTTACATAACACGCTACAAGAGCTAGGTTTATTATGAACATGCCACTCAGTGAAGAGCAAAGGGACGGCTTGCAAGAGCTAATGAATATATCCATGGGCCAAGCAGCGAACTCTTTAGCTCGATTAATTGAAACGAAAATTAGTTTATCTATCCCTGAAATTACTTCGGTCAGCCCAAATCAACTCAATGAGATCTGTAATACCGCACATGTTTACAGAACGAGGCAGTCATTTTTAGGGGAAATTAAAGGTGAAGTCATTAATCTATTGTCACCGCAAGGCTTACAAGAAATAGCCGAACTTATGGACTACGATAGTCCACTGGATGACTCTGATCTTAATGAAGTCTTATTAGATTTATCTAATATCTTGGCTGGTGCATGTTTAAACGGCTTTTCTAGTCAGTTAGAGCTTAAAACCTCATTGACTATGCCGACTATTTACAAACATCAACTATCCGACGACATTGCCGAGTGGAAAACCACATTGGTGATGAAAATTGCATTTATAATCGAGTCTATTGCTTTTGATTCGAGAGTGATTATTTGTTTGGATGAGAAATCCATTAAAACTGTGATCCAAAAACTCAATGCCATGCTTGGAATAGAGGACTGACTGTGTTTAACGAATTGCAGCGTTATATTCCGGTTGGAATTTGTGTACTCGACCAATCACATACGGTGGTTTTTGCGAATGAATTTTTGAAAAACCGACTACCGGATAACACTCACAAAAATATTGAGGGCATGTCTATCGATGAGGTATTTCCTGAAGCTGCAAAAATCATTAAGCGGAAATTGAAGAGTGTTTTTGCTTTAAAAGCAGCAAGTTTTAGCTACTGGGAGCATCGTCCTCATGTTTTTGAACTAAGCAGCAGTCGTCCTGTTACTGGTGATGAAACTTCAATGTATCAGAATATTCAATATGTGCCGATTTTTGAGCATTCTGAAGAAGTGAAAAAGGTATGCGTGATCATACAAGATGTGACGGAGCTTGCGAGCTATTATCAAGAGCAAAAACGTCTAACCGAAGCATTAGAGATAGAAAAGCAGGAGTTAAAAACACTCAACCTTAAGTTGGAAGCTGCACAAAACCAATTACTACAGTCTGAGAAAATGGCAGCAATTGGCCAACTAGCCGCTGGCGTGGCGCATGAAATCAACAATCCAATTGGTTTTGTGAATTCCAATATTCAAAGTTTAGAAGGCCAGGCTAGCGGACTGTTTGCGATGCTCGATTTTTATGAATCGAATTTTAGTACACTTGCCGACAGTGATTTAGCACAGCAGGAGCAGCAGCTCCAAAGTCAGCATAGTATCGACTTTTTAAAGGAGGATGTGCCTGAATTACTGCAAGAGTGCTTAGAAGGGCTGGACCGAGTCTCTAAGATAGTTGAGAGTTTAAAATCCTTTTCTCATGTTGATAACCAGGAGTGGCAAGAGGCAGATCTCATTAAAGGGATTGAAAGTACGCTGAAAATAGCCAACAACTCAATTAAGTACCATGCGGTTATCAACAAAACTTACTCTCTCGATGATGAAGTGTTGCTATATTGTCAGCCAATGCAGATTAATCAGGTATTTTTAAACTTAATTATCAATGCAGCGCAGTCAATAGCGTCAAGCGGTACGGTAACTATCTCTATCGAAGATAAACAAAACGAGGTGGTTATTGCCATCCAAGACACTGGCAAAGGGATCCCTGCTGAGGACATCAATAAAATTTTTAATCCATTTTTTACCACCAAACCTGTTGGTCAAGGCACTGGCCTTGGGCTGTCTCTATCATATAGCATCGTCGCCAAGCACAAGGGTCGCATTCAAGTTGACTCACAAGTCGGTGTCGGCACAACGTTTACGGTATCCTTTCCTAAGCTCAGCGAAGCAGATTTCTCCGACGAATTTACGGATAATTAATCAATCAAACCCAGTTCATAATAAAATTAGCCTTCATTAGGTTAGCGTTTCTTTGCAATTCATGTACTCCCTTATTGTTTTTGTTCTGATTATCCAGTTCTCAATCAGTTGGCTTTAGCTTTCTGACGCTTTCATCATCATAAAATCCAATGCAAAACCGTCACAGCGACAATGCTAAATACTGAAAAATAATTTATAACTAGCTGTTTTTAAGTTTATTTTTACCACTCAAAAATAGATAAAATAAATTGTTGCTCAAATTTTGACAGATAAGAAATATGAGACTAAAGTAACATATAAGACAAATGAGACGGGGCGAAAAATGCAAGCGATCACAGAAAACACACAGTCATTGCAATATCTCACTTTTCAGTCAAGACAGGATTGCTATGCAATTGAGATCCTGTCAATAAAGGAGATTATTGAATTGGGCTCCGTGACAAAAGTCCCTTTGATGCCTGAGTTTATTAAAGGAGTGATTAATTTAAGAGGCTCAGTCGTACCCGTTATCGATCTGTCAGCTCGGCTTTGTGGAGAAGTAATAGAAGTTGGCAGACGAACCTGCATTATCATTTGTGAATTCAGTATTTCTGACAACCTCATTGAGATGGGTGTCATTGTTGACGGCGTTAATGAAGTCATAGAAGTTGACGCAAAAGATCTAACCAACTCACCTCAGTTTGGCGCGCAAATCAGAGCCGACTTCATTGCTTCCATGGTAAGACGCGGAGATGAGCTACTCATCGCGCTAGACCTTGAAAAAGTTCTCTCAGTTGAAGAGATGGCTGAGCTGATAGAGTTAAGCGAGCGTGGTAGTCATCTTGGGGAGTCAGCATAATGCAGATACTTCCAATTAATGAGCTAAAGGCAATCTACAAGTACTACATTAGCGCTGCGGTGTTGCTCAGCCTAGTATTGTCTCTCACGCTATTACTCAGTGTTCGCGTTGATATTTTGTCGCTATCTTCTGTGCTCATCACCAGTGCACTCTTAGCGGTAACGTTAAGGCAGCGTCATTTAACTGCAAAAGTCATTCTTGATTGTGAGGCATTTGCTAGTTATTCGAGTGAGATGCAAGAGCATTGCGAGGTGGAGCAGCACAATACAGAATCTGTTGCCGCGATTTTAGAAACCGTTATTAATCAGGTCTACAGTATTAAAACCTTGGGTAATGACTCGGTTTCTGGGCTGACCTTGCAGTTTTCAGAGCTAAGGCAGGCACTAAATAACACGATCGAATCGGCACGAGGTTCTGTAGAAAATTTTGGTGATGATGAACACTGTTTTGCCAAACACAGTCAAGAAGAACTCAATGAAGTCCTGCATAGTTTGCGCGTGGCTCTCGGTTCAAAACTCGAGGTCGTCAATTCCAATCAAGCTGTAAGTCATGCTGCCAAAGAACTAACTGAGCAAACCAAATCCATTCAAAAAATATCAAAAGAGATCACGTTATTGTCACTCAACGCATCAATTGAAGCTGCAAGAGCGGGGGAAGCCGGTCGGGGGTTTGCCGTGGTAGCGGAAAGGGTGCGTGAGCTTTCGGATATTACCTCAGAAGCTGCAGAGCTTATTATTGAAAAGATGAACGGCTTAACCAATGCCGTTGCTGACAATACTGAAAAGCTCACCGAATCACAGGCACAAGACGTTACGCTTATGGATGACGCTGAATTACATATCCGAAAAGTGCTCAATGAGATGGCGACGGTCGCTAATGAGCTGACGCAATCGGTACATGGATTAGATAATACCGCAAGCAAGATAAAAGCGAACGTCGACGACGCGATAACCGATTTTCAATTTCAAGATAGAGTGAGCCAAAAGCTAGAGCACATTTGCAAAGGGCTTACTTCATTAGTCTCACTATACAGGACCGAAGGTGAGCTAGGCGAGGACGGGTTGGCTGCATTACAGCAAGAAATGTTCAACTCTTACACCATGAAAGAAGAAAGGGAATGTCATGTTTCAACCACTGAAAATACGTCTCAACACGACCATGTTGAAGACGAAGTAACATTTTTCTAGGAGGTCTTATGACTAAGAAAATTATGATAGTAGATGATTCGGCTTCAATTCGTCAGGTGGCAAAAATGACACTACTCGCTGAAGGTTATGAAGTCATTGATGCCTGTGATGGTCTCGACGCAATCAACAAACTAGATGACGGCAAAATCAACCTGATCATTAGTGATTTGAATATGCCAAACATGGACGGGCTGAGCTTGTTGAAGAAAGTGAAAGAAATGGGCCAATATCGCTTTACGCCTTTTTTGATGCTAACCACAGAATCGGGCTCGGATTTCGTGAGTCAAGGCAAGCAAGCGGGAGCAAAGGCTTGGATGATAAAGCCGTTTAAACCCGAAAAGCTGATTAATACCGTTTCACGTATTTTGGCGTAGGAGCATAAATATGAGCAACTTAACCATTGTGCTGCCAGAAGTATTGACCATTTATGAAGTGAGCAAAGTGGCAGCAAAATGGCAGCTCATGTTAAGCGATGACACGACGGCGATAGCAATTGACCTTAGCGAGCTGTTGGAGGTGGACGCTGCAGGCTTTCAATTAGTTGTAGCACTCGCACAGTGTTGTACGGAAAAGCCGTTATCTGTGATAGGTGTCGATGAGCATCACTCACCTTGTGCCTTATGGCTACTCAATACCTTAGTTGCATCAAACTGCGCGCAAAGGAGGTAAAATGGTTGATTTATCCGAAATTCAAGCGGTCTTTATTGAAGAAGCCAAGGAGTTGGTACTTCAATTTGAAGAAAGTCTCTTGGCAATGGAGTCTATACTGCCAAATAGTGACGACGAGATCATAAACGAGGCGTTTCGTGCTGCACATACCATAAAGGGCTCAGCCGGTGTTGTTGGCTATGACCATATTGTCGATTTTACGCATTTTGTTGAAGCAACAATGGAGCTTCTTCGTGATCACGCGCTAAATCCTTGCGAAAAACTGATTTCGACTTTGCTCGAATGTAATGACCATATAAATGCGTTAATTAAGTGCTTAGAGTCAAACGAAGATTTTCCTCAGGCGTTGACCGATGCTGAAACTGGGCTGCTAGAAAGTTTAAAGTCATATAGTGGTTTGCAAGACCAAGTCTCAAGTGAGCAAACCGTTGTCGAAAATCAAGAAGCAACGCAGAGCTTTCGAGTCTCAGCGCAGTTTTATAAGGCCTGCATGGTGGATGGTTTTGATCCGCTCTCGATTATTCGCTACATCGAAAGTAAAGGTAGTACGGTAGAAGTAGATTGGCTAATTGATGAGGTACCTGCGCTTAACGCGGTCACACCAGATGAACTAGAATTATGCCATTTTAGAATGCAGCTAGAGATACATCACTCTACGCGAGAAGATATCGATGAAGCATTTGAGTTTATTGCTGCAGAATCCAATATTGAGATAGCCCCAATTGAAGATGATAAGCCAACGCCAACACTTGTCAAAACTGATAAACAGCCCACCAAAAATAACAAAGTCAAACCAAAGAATCCCGAGCGAATGATGAAAATACCGGCGCAGAAGCTAGATGAATTAGTCAATGAACTTGGCGAGCTGGTTATCGTGTCTGCGGCACTTGAAGATCACACTAAAACAATACGTGACTCGGCCCTTACTGAAATTGTTGAACATATTCAACAACTCGTTAGTGATGTGCAAAGCAGTACACTGCAACTCAGAATGGTACAGATAGGCGAAACGTTTAATCGTTTTAGCCGTGTGGTGCGCGACACCTCAAAGGAGTTGGAAAAACAGGTTTCTTTAGAAATTATGGGGGCTGAAACCGAACTTGATAAATCAATGGTTGAAAAGATAGTCGACCCCCTTACGCACTTAGTTCGCAATGCCATTGATCATGGTATGGAGTCACCAGCACAACGAGCGGACAGTGGAAAGCCTGAATACGGTACCTTATCACTCAAAGCCTTTCATGATTCGGGCAGTATTGTAATAGAGATCAGTGACGATGGACGCGGGCTAGACAAAGAAAAAATTAAAGAAAAAGCAATTCAGCGTAATCTGATCTCACCTGATACTGAGCTTACTGACAAAGAAATTGCTAACTTAATCTTCGAACCAGGCTTTTCCACAGCCGAAAAAGTATCAAATATCTCGGGACGCGGCGTTGGCATGGATGTGGTGAGAAAAAACATTGAAGCGGTACGTGGAACGGTGAGTGTTGAATCTGTCGAGCACCAAGGTACGTGTTTCCAACTCAGGTTGCCGTTAACCATGGCCATTATCGATGGTTTTATGGTGAGTGTTGCTGATGCTAAGTTCGTCATTCCACTCGATATGGTTACAGAGTGTATTGAACTTCCGCTTGGCAATGGGGCAACTCGTCAAACCGATTACATTAATCTGCGCGGTACGGTGCTGCCATTTATTCATTTGAGTCGTATTTTCGACTTACCAACGAACCCTAAGATCAGACCAAGTATTGTCGTTGTGAAGTACGGTCAGTTGCGAGCTGGCATCGTCGTCGATCAGCTGTTAGGTGAGTTTCAAACGGTCATCAAACCACTCGGTGCGTTATTTGAAAAGATGTCGGGGATCAGTGGCTCAAGTATTTTAGGGTCAGGAGACATTGCGCTCATTCTTGATGTACCAAAGCTTATTCATGATTTTGCTCATGAACCTGAATCTAGAAAATTAGCTAACTCTTAATAAGGGGATACATAATGGGAATTTTACCAGCAATCTTTGACAAACAAGTTACTCAACTGTCGAAGGCAGTCGTAAACGCGATTGAACACTCAGATCTTACCCAAGTAAACCCCGCTTTATATGAAGGGGAAGCCAAAACACTCGCGACCAATGTATTAAGTTTGCTTAAAGGCAATGCAGAATTAGAGGCTATCGAGACTACAGGCACATTTGCTGCTCTCCTAGATGGTGCTGGTCGGATTGTTCATCAAAGCAATCAATTCACCCAGCTTATTGCAAATAACGCACAAAGTGATGGTGGATATATTACTGATATGCTGTCGTTGCACAATAACTTTTCCGAGCTGATAGATAAGACCACCAAAGTTAATATGCCAAGCGGATCTTATCAATTAGAAATTATGAATTTAGCACAGCCCATTGCTAACTGTAGTTTCGTGGCTAAATTAATCAGCCAATCGAGTTTGAGCGCTGGAAGTAATAGCGATTTTTATAAGCAAGCCATGGATTACAGTACCGCTTGTATTATGCTGGCTGATGAAAATTACGATATTGTTTATATAAATCGTGCCATGCGAGACATGTTACTCAGGTTAGAAACTGCGATCCAAAGCACGTTACCTACCTTTTGCGTCGACAAACTGGTGGGAGGAAGTATCGACCAGTTCCACCGTAATCCAAGCCACCAGCGCACTATGTTAGCGAGTTTAACCTCTACGCACGTTGCAAAGCTCGGGTTTGGCGAGCACAGCTTGGAGCTCATGATCACCCCCGTATTTGATGAAAGCAATAAGCGTATTTCTACTACGGTTGAGTGGAAAGACGTAACTGATGAAAAGCGCAAAGAGCGCTTGTTAGAAGAAGAGTTTGGTGTTGCCTTCCAAGCGGTAGCTTGCGGGGAATTTGACAGACGCATTGAAGCCAATGAGTTAGAGGGATCGATAGGCAGAATTGCTGAGGCATATAATAAGTCGATGGAAGTGCTGGAATCGGTACTTGAGGACAATTTTGCCGTGCTCAACGCAGTGAGTGAAGGTAACTTATCATTAAAGCCCAAAGTACAAGCACAAGGGCTTTTAGGTGAGCTGGCGCAACGTACAGCCAATCTCACCGATGTGTTAGATACCTTAGCGGCCGATATCGTCGAGTTGGTTTCACAAGCGGTCAAAGGAAACATTCAAAATCGCGCAGACACCTCAAACTATGCCGGCGCATTTAAAACCATGACTGATGGTCTTAACGAGGTATTGGAAGCGACCGAAAAGCCAATTCAAGAAATTGCTAACGTCATGGATGGGTTAAAAGAAGGTCGCCTTGATGTTGAGATTGCAGGAAGCTATTCAGGTGTCTATGACGAGTTGAAGCAAAGCGTCAATAGTACAATCTCCAGTTTAAGTCGCATTATTTGTGATGTTCGTTCTAACTCTGAATCGCTAGCGCAGGCATCAACTGAAGTCTCCTCTACAGCACAGTCATTGGCACAGAGTGCAAGCGAACAGGCCTCATCAGTTGAAGAGACATCAGCCTCTGTTGAACAAATGACGGCATCCATTGCCCAAAATGCAGAAAACTCCAAAATCACCGACGGTATGGCATCAAAAGCGGCAGGTGAAGCACAAGAAGGCGGTAGCGCCGTGGAAGAGACCGTATCGGCCATGAAACAAATTGCGTCTAAGATAGGTATTGTCGATGACATTGCTTATCAAACGAATCTGTTGGCACTCAACGCTGCCATAGAAGCGGCTCGAGCTGGAGAACATGGTAAAGGGTTTGCTGTGGTGGCTGCAGAAGTCAGAAAGCTTGCTGAGCGTTCTCAATTTGCCGCGCAGGAAATATCTCAGTTAGCATCTGGCTCAGTGAGCAAAGCCGAGCGGGCAGGCAGTCTACTTGCTGAAATCGTACCTGCAATTGGTAAAACCTCTGATTTAGTACAAGAGATCTCCGCAGCGTCAGACGAACAAGCGGCAGGTGTTGGCCAAATCAACGACTCGATGAATCAAATCACCCAGCTAACGCAGCAAAATGCGTCATCGTCAGAAGAACTTGCAGCCACCGCGGAAGAAATGTCCAGTCAAGCAGAGACGCTTACCCAACTCGTCGCCTATTTTAAAATCGGAGACATTGAAAGCCAAAGCGAAATCCGAGTGTTAGAAGGAGGCAAGCCGCAAACAGAAGCACAACCCGTCGCCGAGCGAAAAGAAGTGAGTGCTGGGCAAGCTCGCTCAAAAGAGCACTTTGAACAGTTCTAAGGAGGTGCCACATGATTGGGGACTTTATTAGCGATCAAGAATTTACCTGTATTGCTGACTTCTTCAAAGCCGAATCAGGAATACATCTTAGGGATCATAAAAAGAACTTAGTCTGTGGACGACTAAATCAAAGACTGAGGATTTTAGGATTAAGTAGCTATGGTGAGTACATTGAGTATCTAAAGATACCCAATAACAAAGGTGAGCGAAATATGTGCATCGACTTGCTGACTACCAATGAAACCTATTTCTTCAGAGAGCGTAAACACTTTGAAAAGCTCGCAGAGCTGTTTACCACGTACTACCAAAAGTCTGCACCAGATATTTGGTGTGCGGCTTGCTCTTCTGGCGAGGAAGCATACACCTTGGCCATGTGCACGCAGGAGCATTATGGTCACGGGAATTGGGTGGTGCGTGCCAGCGATATTTCTGAGCGGATGCTGGATTTAGCGAAAAAGGCAATTTACCCCTTACATCGTGCTAAAAACATTCCTGACGAATACCTAAGGAAATACTGTCTAAATGGCGTCGGAGAGAAGACCGGCTATATCATGGTGAATGATGAGCTCTATCATAAAGTTAATTTTTTCAAAAATAATCTACTTGTGCCTTATATCGGTGGTAAAGCTGACATAATATTCCTCCGTAATGCACTGATCTATTTTGAAAAAGATGAAAAGGTAAAAATCCTAGAAAATATTTATAGGGCGATGCCGAAGCAAGGTTTTTTGTTTTTAGGACACTCCGAGAGCTTAAATGGCGTGTATGACAAATTTGAATCAATCGCCCCTGCGGTGTATGCAAAATGTTGATGCCAAACAGAGACGTTGAATCAATATTTTTGCAGCCGGGTAGTTTGGCGATTGAGTCATTTCGTCCAGCAACGCTCAATACCTTGCTGGGGTCCTGTGTTTCATTTGTTTTAGTGTCTAAGCAGCACCAACTAGTTGTTGTGAGTCATATGCTATTGCCAACCACAGAAAAACCGAATGACGATGAGCCGGCTAAATATGTCGATAAGACTTTTTCGTTGGTTCGCCAATATTTAAAGCGGTTTAGTATCCCTGAGGGTTGTGTGGAGATTAAGCTTTTTGGTGGTGGAGAGATGTTCAAAACGTCTTGTTCAGAGACTGTCGGTATGCGAAACATCGAAATGAGTCATAAGCTGATTGACGATTATGGATTTAGGCTTATTGCGCGTGATGTTGGCGGCCCTTATTATCGGAGAATTCAAGTGGATCTCAAGGACGGCGCATGCCGGGTAGACCGTTTTCATGTTGCGTTATCGAGCAGGAGAGCAACCTGATGTCGAATAAAATTTCCGTCTATATTATCGATGACTCTGCTGTGGTAAGGCAAACGGTCACTGCGATGTTGGAGTATTCGCCTGAAATCTGCGTGACTAAGGTGTTTAGCAACCCTGTCTTGGCGCAGCCCAGCGTGTTGGCAGAGCCGCCAGATGTAATTATTCTTGATATAGAAATGCCACAGATGGATGGTATTACCTTTTTACGCTGGCTCATGGCCAATAAACCTATCCCCGTGATCATTTGTTCATCGCTAACAACCACAGGTGCTCAATTGTCGGTAGAGGCACTCTCCCTTGGCGCATTTGAAATCTTAACTAAACCAGAGTGTGGCTTAAAATCATTTCTTGAGTCTCAACGCGAGCAATTTATTAAAGTGGTTAAGCAAGCGAGATTCTACAGACCAAAGTCCTCTACGGAAGACATAAGCCGTGCGCCTGCTATCAATGTTGCAATGAGCAATACCAACCTTGCCATTAATACCACTGATAAAGTGGTAGCCATCGGCACTTCGACAGGGGGGACGCAAGCGCTTGAGTACATATTTAGTCAATTAGAACCCGAATTGCCTGGTATTGTGGTGGTACAACATATGCCAGCCAACTTCACTAAAGCCTTTGCTCAAAGGCTAAATGATATTTCAAAATTAAAGATTAAGGAGGCTGAGCATAACGAACGCGTACTGGCTAACCATGTGTACATCGCGCCAGGAAGCCATCACCTTCAGCTTGTTCGTCGTGGTGCATTCTATTACACTCAGCTCAAAGATGGGCCGCCAGTGCAGCGCCATAAGCCTTCGGTCAATGTATTGTTTCAATCTGTTGCGAAGCAAGTTAGAAGTAATGCTATCGGATTTATATTAACCGGAATGGGCGCAGATGGTGCATTTGGTTTGTTAGAAATGAAGAAATCGGGGGCGAAGACTTATGCACAAGATGAAAGCTCCAGCATTGTATTTGGAATGCCAAAAGAGGCCATTAAGCTAAATGCTCACAGTAAAGAAGTGACTCTAGCGGATGTGCCGACGACAATAACTCAATGTTTTTCATGACGTTACTGTTGGGGTGAGCTCAACTCTTGTTTACGCGATTAAAAGGAAATTAGCTTGAAAGCGACTACATTAACCCGTAATTTTTATCATGGATTGGCTGTAGTTATAGCCATCACTCTATTTGGATGTGCGTCACAAAATAGGACAGTTTTAACACCCACCGAGAAATTGAACGCTGAAGCGTTTCACTGTGGCGAGCAGTGGATGACAGAGGTCGATGATCTTTTAATAAGTGGCGATGGTAGCGGGCATGGTCCTGATCTTGGCAGCCAAGAATGGCAATCGGTCATTGAGTTTAAACTTGGTGTAAGAAGTTACTTGGATAAGCCTGACCGTAGCACGCAGGATTGGTGTCGCTATATTGACGAGCACTTAAAACAACATACCCTACATACGCCTTCATTCGCTTGTAACGAGGTAAGAGCAGGAAGCATGGAAGCCGTTATTTGTGATAGTGCGGCGTTGTCTCGACTGGATCGCAGGCTAAATTCTGTGTATAAAAAAATTGTAAAAGAGCCGCATTCGAAGCAGCTTAAAGCCGAGCAAAGAGGGTGGATAAAAGGGCGCAATGCGTGTTGGAAATCTAGCGATAGCACGCATTGCTTGAAGCAGTCGTATATTCACCGTATTGCCGAGCTTGAGGCTCGTTTTGCATTAGTGACTAGCTCCGGGCATACGACGTATCTCTGTAACGATAAGTTATTATCCGTTTTTTACTATGATACTCAGCCACCAAGCATAGTCGCAGAATTTAATGACAGTGAAAAGCTGATGTTCATCGATAACTCTGCCAGTGATACTCATTACCGCGGTGGCGATTATCACCTTAAAGTACAAAGTAATGTAGCAATATTAACTTGGGGTTATTATCAACAGCCCATCCAGTGCAAAGTTACAGTAGACTAAATTTAGAAGCAGATTAGCGCTTCGAGTTGAAGCGCGAATCACCGGTTGAATGATAGCAAATCTTGTCGAGCATCATGATAATAAACGAGTCGTCTTTTGCTTTTCCTAAGAACTCCATAGCGTTAAATTCAAACGTCCCATCAGATTTGACTTCGTATTGAAGAAGAAAATCAAACTTTTCGCCTTCTTCTTCTACATAACCATCAATATTTATGTAGTTTCTGCCCCAATCGCTTGTGAGATAATCCCAAGTGAGTTCGGTAAAAAAATTATTCATAACTTGGCGAAAAGTGTAGTCGCTACACTCTTTAAACGGTGTGTCCTGCATTCGGTCAATTTCTAACTCAGCAGTATAATCGGCATAAGCTACAGATGAGGTGACTAAAAATCCAAGTGCAGCTAGGTTAAGTGAGAGCTGTTTCATCATTTTTCCATTTTTATTTCTGACGCGAAATTAAAGTATATCAAGCAATATGAAATATTTTGTTATTCGAACCAAACTACTTTATTTTTGCCAGTATGTTTAGCCTCATACAAAGCTTTATCAGCATCATTTAAATGTCCTGTAATAGACATTTTTTCCATCTCGGGAAGTACTGCTTTTACACCAATGCTGACCGTGAGATGTATTTTCTCTTCTTCTGACAGAGTAATTTCCAAGTTGGATATAGATTCTCTGATGGTCTCGATCAGTCCGCTAGATGATCCATGTGTGGCATCAAGTAACACAAATGCAAACTCCTCACCTCCCATTCGCGCAGTAAAATCATCACTGCGTAGCGCATCCTTTATGGTGTAAGCAATCAGTTTAATAGCTTTGTCACCAGCATCATGACCGTAGGTATCATTAATAGACTTAAAGTTATCGATATCTACCATACCAATTAAATAGGGGAAGGATATCTCACCAACTTCGGCGGCTTTTTCCATAAAGGCACGTCGGTTGGGCAGGCCTGATAAGGTGTCGGTCATTGCAAGTTCAAGCAGTTTGTTTTCTGCTTCTTGGCGCTCTTTATCGAGTTTAACCGCATAGTATAAACCCGCTAGAGAATCGACCAGTGGTTGTAAGAATTTTGCATCTTCTTCGGTATAGTCAAAAAACTTATTCGCAAGTCCTATCATACCGACCAATTCGCCATTGAGCTTTATCGGCAGCCCTAAAAACTTAGAGATCCTTGGGTGTCCTTTTGGCGTGCCTTTCGACGCAGGGTGCTTGCCTCGTTCATTACTAATGACGGTTTTTCCCGTCAGGATCACTGATCCAAACAGATTATTAAAATCAGTAAAATAGAGATCGTTATCATAATATCTCTGTACCAATTGAGAGCTTAAATCATTCCACTGCATTTCTGAAATGGCATGAATAAAGAGCCTTGGTACACCGGCGGTATGCTCAAGCTCGCCGATCAGCGCAAATTGGCTATCCGCAATGTCGATGAGCTCTTCTAGAATTTCACGGCATGATTTAGACAGATCACCTGTCTTTAAATAGGCTGACTGTGCTTTACTGATAAAAGACAGTAATTGCTTTTGCTTTCGCTCTTGCAACTGTGCTTCCATCCGGTAGGTAATATCCCGGTGAGTACCAGCAAGGCGCAGTGCTCTCCCACTATTATCGCGTTCAACCACTTTGCCATAGGTTTCTATCCACACCCAGTGGCCATCGGCATGTTTCATTCTATAGGACGTGGTGTAGGCATCGGTTAACCCTTGTAGGTGTTTGGCTAGGTCTCTTTCTACGTGACTACGATCGGCTGGATGAATAAGTTGGCGGAAGTAATTAACACTGGTCTCAACGTATTCAAATTCAATTCCAAGCATATCACACCACTTTTTATTAACTTTATTGATATCTGCTGGAATATTCCAATCCCATGTACCTAGCTCCGAGGCTTCTAACAACAGGCGCATCTGTCGGTTCGTCTCATTGAGTTTGTCTTCGGTGTACTTTTGCGCAGTATTTTCGGTAATAAAAGCCTGAATGCTTGTCATTCTGCCGTCGTGGTTAAAGTGCGCCACGGTGATCATACGGATCCAGATCTGTTTTGAGTCTAATGCCATCTCTAGCAAAATTTCAGACGCTTCTAAACCATCCAAGTGGTTTTGTAAGTTAAAATGAAATTTCTCAACACTTGGCTCGGTGAGTAAGTCTTCAAAATGCAATTCCCCGGAGCATAAGTGAAAAGCGTCAATACCAATCACGCGCTCAATATTCGGAGAAACCGTACGAATGCGCAGCCCATTATTGTACTTCCACTTAATTAACACGATTGGTGAAAAGCGGATTAACTCTTGATCTTCGAGGTATAACGAATAGTTTTTTTGTAGCTCTAAAATATTGGTGATAAGACCGCTGATCGTCTCGAGTAAATGAACATCTCGCTCGGCATAGTTTTTCGGTTTGGTATCGATTAAACATACGCCACCGATTGGCTTGCCGTCGAGTCTAAAAGGTACACCCAAGTATGAGCGAATGTAAGGCTCGCCAGTCACGAGCGGGTTATTGGCATAATTTTCATCCAAGGCGGTATCTGGAACAAGCAAAGACCTGTTATGTTTGATTAAGCTCTTACAAAAAGCATCTTGCTCCGGTGTCCTATCGGCTAGGATCCCATGTCTGGCGATCAGATGTTGCCATTGCCCTTCGATTACAGTGACTAAAGTTATTGGTACCTCAAAATAATCAGATAGGGAGGTAAGTAGCGTATTGAGGTCGGCGAGCGGAAAGCTTGATTCGACTAAATCTTGTGTTAATTCAACTTTTGCAAAAGTATCCACGCCTACTCTCCATTATTTAAAAATGCAGCAAGTTGAGTGGTGTTAATTTGTATCTCGTGAGGTAGCGCGGTATCGAGTAACTTTTCCAACTGAATTTCTAGCTCTATCTGCTTTCTTGGCAGTAAGGATTGCTCAATGTTATCCAGTACGAATAGATAGTTATGGGTCGGTGATGGTAATATTTTATAGTTTCTGAAAACTTCTTGAGCTGCAGCTGCCAATTTCGCTGTGG
Organism: Pseudoalteromonas sp. XMcav11-Q; assembly: GCF_040104525.1. NCBI lineage: Bacteria > Pseudomonadati > Pseudomonadota > Gammaproteobacteria > Alteromonadales > Pseudoalteromonadaceae > Pseudoalteromonas > Pseudoalteromonas sp. XMcav11-Q. The sequence goes on along the minus strand of NZ_JBECOX010000014.1, from coordinate 35,610 downwards.
TGAGTTCGCAAGTTGGCAACGCATAGTAAGTGAGCACGGGGTTTATCGAGTAACATAATAGCAGTTCGGTGATAACTTCATAGACGTTAATTTCGTCTGTTACTTCGACTTTTTCTATGGTGATCAGATAGAACTCTTCGTCTTTTGGATTGCTGTGGATCTCACATCTTAAAACACCAAGAGGAGTGTGGTAGATGCCATTACCACTAAAGCATGCCGAGAACTCTGCAAGTATCTGAGATTCTATGTCTTTGCTGAGATTATGCTCGACAACTTGGCCTTCATTATTGATTAATACCCGTGGGCAATCACGCTTTTTTAGTTGTTCCTGTAAAACCGTTTTAAAATAATTATTATTGTATACGTCTATTGCTGCATTAACTTCTTCGAGTAATTTGTCGTTCTCCCATGGTTTACACAAAAACTTATGCGCAACCTTGCTATTAATCATATCAATAAGCATATCGGAGTCGGTATAACCGCTAAGAATTAGGCCAATTGCACCAGGGTTTATTTTTTTGGCTCGTTTTAGAAAATCTCCACCATTCATGAGCGGCATTCTAAAATCAGAGATAATAACCTGAACGGGGTGCGTGTCTATGTACTCAAGAGCTTCAAAAGGATTATCAAAACTGACAACCTCTACCGAAGGCAGCCGTATGACTCGTTTTAACGCCTTAAGTATTGACGTTTCATCGTCTAATATCAGTACTTTGTAACTAACTAAAGTATTTGCTTCTGAGTTCATAGAAAAGCTCCAACCAATCTTGGCTCTTTTGATCAAAAAAGGTGTTGATCACCGTCTGATTGACTTCTTTATTGGTGATAGTGTCTATAAGCAACAATAGCTTAGTGGCATTGCAATCTGAGCTAGCCGTTTCTAGGGCATTAATGAGTGCATACAATTGATCTGTGATGGCTGACTCGTAGCCAATTAACGTGGCTGTATAAAGGGCGATGTGTAATTTCTCGATATAGCAACTCTGTGGGGAATGACATTGACTTTCGGTAATAAGCTGAGCTATTTCTGAGCCGAGCTCACCTAGAAATAATAAGGATTGAAGAAAAACAACACGCTCAGAGTCAATTGATGCGTCATGTAGCTTGTGTACCAATTCCTTAAGTAACTTGACCTTTTTAAAGTTAATATCGCTTAACTGCTCACAGTTCGCGATATCATATCTGGCTGCAACCATATTGTGATAACACACAGAGACAATAATTGCAGACACTAAATCTACACCGAGCGTCTTAATCGCGGTAGAGAGGGAGTATTGCTTCGTCGATAATCCCACATAAGCACTGTTACACAGGTGGAATAATTTAGCTTGAATGAGCACCTCTTGTTCTAGCATCGCTTCAAGCTTGTGAAAATCTAAATCAATGTCTTCAATTTTACTTAGCAAGATAGGCAATTCGTTTTCAATGAAAGTTTCATTTAACGCACGCTTTATTGCTTCTCTTAAAGGCAGCTCATTGAGTCGATAAAAAGCGGTGATAACCTCATCGAATTCTTCTCTTCGAAATGGCTTAGCGATGATAAAGGTCGCAGAAATTGAAGATTTGCACAGTACCTTGCCCGTGGTATCGCCCGTTAATAACACGGTGAGGACTTGCGGATAACGGCGCCTCACGATATTGATTAATTCAACACCGTTAATCGATGGCATAAGGTAGTCACTCACAAAGATGTCTATGCTCGCTAACGTATCTAGGGATTCTATGAATTGTTTAGGTGATGAAAAGGTCAGTATCTCAGCGCCTTCCATGCTGATTTTGAAGTGGCGGTGGAGCGACTTCAACATTAACTCATCGTCATCAACGAGCACAATCCGTGGCACTTGGCTTTTAATAGACATAGTGAGTAAACTCCTCAAGCAAAACAGGTTTTCCGATGAGATATCCTTGTACTTCATCGCATTTTAACTGTTCTAGAATTTCAAGCTGTTCCACGGTTTCTATACCTTCAGCGACAACTTTTAATTCAAGGTCGTGAACTAATCGAATAACATTTTGGACAAGATCTCGAGCTGATTTTGAACTGTCGATATTTTCAATCAGGCTTTTGTCAATTTTGATAACATCCACTGGCAATTTTGAAATATAGCCCAGTGAGGAATATCCCGTACCAAAGTCATCGATGGCAATGGAGAATCCGATTTCTTTTAATTGTAGTAATTTAGTTTTAGCTTGCTCGAGATTTTCTAAAACAAAGTTCTCGGTGATTTCTAACTCGAATTGCTCGGGTTTGAGCGAATACCTTTCAATAATCGAATACATGGTTTGTACAAAGCAGGGATCGGAAAGTTGATAAGGTGAAACATTCACTGCAACTTTTTGGATCTCAAGTTCTTCCTTTTGCCATTCGCACAGTGCGATACACGCCTGCTCAAGTACCCAAGTTCCTATTTTGACTATTTGTCCGTCTTTTTCTGCCAACGGAATAAAATAATCTGGTGAGTTAGCGCCAAACTGGGTGTTCTTCCAGCGAATTAACACTTCGCAACTATTGATTGAATGTTCATTTAAATTAAGCTTAGGCTGGAACCTTAGATAAAACTCATCATTATCAACGGCGTTAAATAATGCCTCAGAGACTTTATGCTCGTTTAGCTTTTCTGAAAGCAGTGATTGCGAATAACGCATATAGAAGTCAGTGCGAGACTCGCAAACAAATTGGGTATAGATAACTAAACTGTCTATTGCTTCCGAGAGTGGTTGCTTAGGCTCAATCATGGTGTACGAGACAGAGAACTTGATTTGGATATTTTTGCGAATGAAAAATTGTTTAATTGAGTTGATTAACTCATCTAAAAATTTGTGTACCTCAATTTCACTTTGTACTGAATCTAGCCAGAAAATGGCTTGATCAAAGCTGATTTCAAGCATCGAAAAATGAGTCGCTTCGCTCAGTAGAGCATGATCTATGATTTTTTTAAACGTATCTGAATATATTGGAGTATTAGAAATAATATTCTTAACCAATAAATCTCGAATTTTCAGGCAGATCATGACAGAGTTATCGGTGCGATTGATATGTTCAAGAAAGCCCAGTTTGCTCTGATAGAAGTTTGGATATTTATCCTGCTCGCTGGAGAGGGGTTTAATGATAAGTAGGTAGCTGGATTCTGTTTTTAGCTTGAGCTCAACTTGACATAACACCCCAGAGCTTTTTAATGTTGCAATTCTGCGCTCAGTAAAATCATCAAGGCATTTATCACTTTCAAAATTAAACAGTTGAAAGAAGTTGCCTTTATTGACCTCGTTTAACACTAATTCCGTGTAAGCGTAATTACAGTCAATGACATTACCTATGGTATTAACTTCGACTAAAGGTGCATTATTATTACGCAGGATTTGGGTTTTTAATTCGTTTTTGTGATGGTTTGTGAGTGCCGCTTCTATCGTTGTGTACAGCTCTTCGTTATTCCAAGGCTTGGATAAAAACTTAAAGGTATTATTCGCGTTGATCAGCGACTTCATATCGTCATAATCAGCTTGCCCACTGAGCACGATGCATTCAATACTAGGATCATGCTTTTTCACTTCTTGGATAAGCTCTTGGCCATTCATGTTGGGCATTCTGAAATCAGTAATAAGCACATGCGGTTTGTGTTCTTGTATCAAACCAAGCGCTTGTCTTGGGTCATCGGTATATACCACTTCATAATGCTGTAAACGCAGAGTGCGTTTAAGCGACTTTAGAATATCAATTTCATCATCAACCAACATGATAGGTGCATTCATAGCTACCCCTGTATTAGCGCATTAATTTTTTCTAACAGAATAGAGTTATCAAACGGTTTAGAAAGGGCATCGTTGGCGCCCATCGCTTTGGCCTTTTCAAGTTCTACATCATTTAACGCAGAGACCACCAAAATCTTAATCGCTTTAAATTCTTCTTTTTCGCGGATAAATGAGATCACTTGAAAGCCATCCATTCCCGGCATGGAAAGATCGAGCGTGATTAAACTTGGTTTAAACTCCGAGATGGCAATGCCTGCCATAAAGCCATCCCCAGCTTCTTGTATCAAATAATCGTTGCCTATCACTCGTCGTATCGCTTTTCTATACTGGGGCTCGTCATCAATGATAAGCACCTTAGCTAAATCCCGTTCTTTATCAGAGTGTAGACCACTTTCTGCGATTTGATAGTCGCTAATAAAGTCTTGCGAAAGGGGGATTTTGTGCTTGTTTAAAAAGGATAAAAAGTCTTCAAGTAAGACACGGTAGTTACCGCGTCCAGGAAGCTTATGACCTTTTAATTCGCCATTGGCAATCCAACGACTCACACTGCGTTGGTGTACGTTACAGTAACTGGCTATTTCGCTTGGTTTAAGTGTTTGCATAGTCTTTTTGCTTTAATTCTCTTACCTATTGGTATAGCACAAGAAAACTAATAAGACAAAAGCGACATTAGAGACAAAGAAAATAGAGTATGTTTATGAGCTAAAGGTATCAAGGCGGGGAGCCTTGATACCATCATGAATGTATAAACCTATAACACCATCGCGGCTATCCAGCCAAAGCAGAGTAGTGGGATGTTGAAGTGAATGAATGTAGGCACCACGGAATCCCATATGTGATCGTGCTGGCCGTCGGCATTTAAGCCAGAAGTGGGTCCAAGTGTGGAATCTGATGCAGGAGAGCCCGCGTCGCCTAGTGCACCTGCGGTTCCCACCAAGGCGGCGGTAGCCATAGCAGAAAAGCCAACTTCTAGAGACAAAGGTACAAATAGCGTGGCAATGATTGGCACGGTTGAAAATGAACTGCCAATTCCCATGGTAATAAGTAAGCCAACAAGTAAAATCATCGCAGCGGCAAGTGGTTTATTATCGCCAACAAAATCGGCACAGCTTGCTACTAAACTTGCCACATCACCCGTCGCTTTCATGACGGAGGCAAAGCCTTGAGCAGAGATCATGATAAAACCTATCATTGCCATCATCGCCACGCCTTTACTGAAAACATCGGAGTTTTGTTCCCATTTCACAATACCAAAAAGGCTAAAAATCATCACGCCAACGAGCCCACCTAATATCATTGAGCCACTGTTATTTTGTGCGATGAGAGAAGCCAGCACCGCAGCGCCGCCGACGATCATGACTTTAGTTGCTTCTTGGCCTTCAGGTACTGTGTTTGACTGAGTACTTTGCTGTTGACTCACCTCATAAACTCGTTTTTTACGATAAGTAATGAAAACGGCAATCAACAGGCCAATCAGCATACCAAGCGCAGGGATCACCATAGCGTATGGCACGTCGAACTTAACCAATTCTAAACCATTGTCTACAAGGTTTTTATGCAAAATAGAGTAAAGGTAAATGCCACCAAATCCATATGGCAACACCATATAACTGGTCGCTAAGCCAAACGTTAAAATACACGCAATCGCACGGCGGTCTATCGTCAGCTTGTTCAGTACGACTAATAGCGGTGGAATGAGGATCGGAATAAACGCAATATGAACTGGCACAAGGTTTTGCGACGCAATCGAGCAAGCCAAAATGATAACCATTATAAACATGCTTAAAAACGTTGAGCCTTCGCTATCATTGGCATTAACCAATTTGAGCAGCTTTTGCGCGAGGATTTGAGTTAAGCCTGACTTCGAAATAGCAACCGCAAACCCACCTAACATGGCATAGCTTAAGGCTATTTCTGCGCCGCCAGATAGCCCATCATTAAAGGCGTTTAAGGTTGTCTTCAAATCTAAACCGGCCACTAAGCCCGCCGCTATTGCACTGACGGTCATAGCGACAATTACATTTATTCTAAAGAGGGTTAACCCCAGCATGAGCAAGACGCCCAAAATAACAGCATTCATACTATTTTCTTGCCTTTCTTTTTATTGATTTATACAACCTCTTCAACTTACCAAGCTCAAGTTTATTAAGTGGTTTTTGTTGATACTGTGACTTTTCAATTAATTGATAAAACTGCCAAAGCGACGCTTCTAACTCAGGAAACAACTTACATAACTCAATAATATGTTGTTTCGCCGTAGTGCCGCTTAGCTGCCCTTTGAAATCGGACACTATAGCATTGTAATAGACAAGTTCGATAGGGCGTTTATGCCGAGTAAGCTGCTTGCTAAGGTAAAATAGCGCAATTGAGAGCAAAAGCAGCATAAACAGGGAAAATATGCCCGCCCAAAGTTGCCCATTGCTCCCAAACCACTCTTTAAACAGTGCGCCTTGCTTTTCTTTGTCAAAATTAATGACGACGCGAGTCCACTGATAGTCAAGCTCCTCGAGCTGTAATCGCAACCAATTAATAGATTGCCAATTAGACAAGCCAATTAAGCTGTAGCCCAAACCGCTTTTGAACTCACTCGATAATTGTTCTAACTGAGAAAGGCTCCCTGTCATGCGCTCTGGGGCAATCCAGGCGGTTGGGTCTAAGCGTTGCCAGCCAATTCCCGGTGTAAAATATTCAACCCAAGCATGTGCGTCATATTGATAAACGCTGTAATAGCCTTGATTGTCATTTTTTTCACCGCCCAGATAGCCTGATACTAAGCGAGCGGGGATACCCGCGCTTCGCAGTAGAAACGCCGCAGCAGAGGCGTAATGACCACAAAAACCGTTAAACGAGCTAAATAGAAAGTCATCAATCCTATCGCTCGATTGGGCTATAGTTGGTGTTAAGGTATAGACGAAACCATTTTGCAAAAAATAGCGCTTCATTAATTCAATGAATTGGCTCGTTGTTGTCGATTGACTGTCCCAGTCGCGCGCCAGTTGCCTTGCCTGTTGATTAATGCCGTCAGGTAATGCGGTGTTACGCCTATAATACCAAGGCCTTAACGAGTCTTGGGGTTCAAAGTCAGTGAAATCGATTTGATACTCGACAGGTTTTGCTGATAGGTTTTTCAAATAGACCGTGCCAAACACGTTACTATTCAACTTAGCGTTTTTCGAATAAGAGTATGACAGGCCATACAACCAAGGAAGTTGACTTGGCTGCGCAATAATGGTTGCTGCGCCGATCGGCTCTTTGGGCAACGCTCTGATATTAGTACCTTGATACTCAGAGACTTTCCATTGCCGTCCGTCAAATTCATCATGAATAATTGCACGCCAATAGAAAGGTCCAGTTTGTTGAGTGTTCTCAAATGACGCCCTAAACACCAAGTCGCTGGACTGGGATAAGTTTGCGATATTGAAAGGATCTACATTCTCAGATAATCCTGTTTTTGCTTGATTCTGCGGTGCAGGTAACTGCCAAAATGCCGGGAGTTTTGGTAAAAAAACGACTAATAAGGTAGCTACAGGCAGCACCAATACCAATCCCTTTGCACTTACCTTAAGCGCAGGTTTGAACCTTAGGTTTTGCTCGAGATTAAGCATGATAGCTAAATTAACAGCCAGCAAAATCAATACAAGAAATGCTGCAAATATACTTTGTGTAAAAAGAAATAAGCACGGATAAGTAAAGAAATTCAAAATACATATTTGTGTAAATTGGCGAGCTTGCGTGGCATGCACTTGTTTCAGTAGCGATGCAACCAACATCAAAGCCACAAAAACATTCACGCTGTTTTTTATACCTATTAATGAGGCCGTTGCAATGGCGCCGAGTAAAGTGACCAAGTTGATAAAGCGAATGCTTAACACGCTTGGTTTAGTCACCAACCTCGATGCTTGCCATAGTGTTAAAACGGTACATAACCCGACAAAACCGATACCAAAATCATCGACAAGAATAATGCTCAGCAGCCATAAAAATAGTGACGTGCTGTAGTACCATTTTGGGAAGCTAGAATTCACTTAATGCCTCCAAGCAACATAGTTTATGGGTTTCACCTTGACCGAACGGGATCCTGTTTTGTTGAAGTAACAGGGCATAACTTGTTTGTTGCTTATCGGCGTCAAGCACCATAGTACAAAGTTTACTCAGACGTTCTTCTTTGCTGCCTGAAAGTTTAGAATAATCGAAAATAATGCGGTGTAAATCGGCCGACTCCGGTGCATTCTGTTTAATTAACATCTGTTCCGTCTTGGCGTAATGCTTCCAAGAAACGCGGCTTAAACTCATCCCTTTTTGATATTGCGAGAGATGGTCGAACTCAACTGAACGCTCTTTCTCTTGTATGCTTTGGCTAGTATTCGAGGCACTGCCGAAGCTAAACTCTGTGTCTACAACGGGCAATGGAGTAGGGTACACGTAGAAAGCATCGTTTGGTTTTATATACGACCAGGTACGAATAAGGCCAAATGGGAAGTAGCTGAGGATTTTAATTACCCCCGTATCATATACGCCACGAGGTAATTCAGGGGCACTTAGCTCGAGAATTTTCTCATCACTCACTTCGGAAATATGGGTAGTCGTTTGGTTGTATTCACTTGAAAGTCGAAGTGATTGGATCTCTGCGCTAGATGAAATACTGAGTCTAATAGATGAACTATATGGGCTAAAATTAGCATTACTTCCCAAATATCGGACATTTGTATTGTTCAAGTTAAAAAAACCTAAAAATAGGGCGGCTATCATCATCACAGCCATAATGTAGGACACTGCAAGGATTAGATTATTCTGATAGTTGATCCCCAATACAAAATTAAGCAAAGCCACAGCGATAAAAAAACCGCCATCCTTAGATGGCAGTATGTAGATATTATTATGAGATAACCGTATTTCTGAGCGTTGATGTCGTTGATAAATATGCTGCTTAACTTTCCGTTTCAAGCGGTTAATCATGCTTAATGTACCGGTACGTTTTGAAAGACCTGTGTCTGAACTTCTGCTTCATTAGTCGTGGTAACGCCAAGTCGATGGGCACAGACTGAAGTGAAAACGGCTTGAACATCATCGGGTATGACGAAATCTCGACCACTAATAAACGCATATGCACGACTTGCGGCTGCAAGTGCGATGCTAGCTCTTGGCGACAAAGGATCGCTAAATTGACCTGAGCTTCGTGTGTGGTTAACTAAGCGAAGGATGTAATCAATAATAGCGTCACTTAGCACAATGTTAGGCACAACTTGTTGATAGGCTAACAGTGTTTTACCATCGATCACTTGTGGTGCTTGAGTCAGTTTTCTCGCTTTCCCAGCTAATTTAATTAGCTGCGCTTCTGCCATTTCCGAGGGGTATCCTAAGCTTATACGCATAAAAAAGCGGTCTAGTTGTGACTCAGGCAGTGGATGCGTGCCAGATTGATGCTGAGGATTTTGCGTTGCAATCACAAAAAATGGGCTAGGGAGCTCATGGCTTACGCCATCGATGGTTACTTGATGTTCTTCCATGGACTCCAACAACGCGCTTTGAGTTTTTGGACTTGCGCGGTTGATTTCATCGGCCAGTAAAACTTGGCTGAAAATTGGACCAGGATGGAATTCAAAAGACTGATGTTCACGGTTAAAAATAGAAGTGCCGGTAATATCAGCTGGGAGTAGATCGCTAGTAAATTGCACGCGACGATATGTCAGACCTAACACATCAGCAAGAGAATGAGATAGCGTCGTCTTACCCATACCTGGTAAATCTTCAATAAGGAGATGGCCGCGACACAAAAGACTGCAGATCGCGAGCTTTATTTGTTCAGGCTTTTCTAAAATAACGGTAGAGAGCGCATCGGTAAGTTTCTTTATTTCTTCATTCATGTAACCAGCTCTAAACGCTTCATTACCGAATCCACTTTATGTGCATTGAAAGGTTTAGCGATAAAGCCCTTAGCACCAAGTTCCCAAGTATTTTGAACATTCTCCATACTATTATGGCCAGAGCACATGATGACATGAGCCACAGGAAAGTTTTCGTTTATGTAGGAAAGAATTTCGGTGCCATCTGTATCGGGAAGCTCAATATCTAAAAAGACAACACTGGGTTGTTTATGTTTTAGTAGCGGCTTTGCAGAATCAAAGTCTTCACAACCATAAACTTCTTCAAACCCTAAGTTCTCCAAAATCTGTGTCAGAAAATCTCTGATCTCAACAGCGTCATCAATTATCAAGATTGGTTCTAGCGGTCTTACAAATTCCATATGTCGATACTTCAAATTACAAATTCAACCACATACTATAAAAAGCGAAACCATAGCTCAATAGAAAATACAGTAAACTTTTTATTAATGTCCGATACCGTCTAGTATTGGACATTAATTGGTGATTTATTTAGCTTCTTGCTGCTGCTAATACTGGAAATAATTGTATCCTATAATTTATATTATGTTAAATAAAATAAATCAAAAGAGAGATTAACTTACTCTCTTGTACAATCAAAATTTCGCTGGATGTTTATGGGCTACTTTTTGACCTGCTTATCCGTTTTCGAATATAAAACTGACACCGCTGTTTCTAGTGCTACATCCCTACCATTATTGTCCATATCGCCAGCTACAATTATATTTGGTTCGAAGTCTTCACGAAAACTACCATTTACGTGATATAAGCGTTCAAACCCAACTTCAACCCAAGCGTTACTTTGATCAAGGACGAGACGTTTGATGCCGCCAAGCAAATCAGCCATCGGTGCGCCAATTACTGCGTCCGCACCCAAAGCATCAAAGCCAATTGTCATGCCTTCTCCAATACTGCCAGTCCAGCGCCCAGCAAGTACAACAAACGGTACCTTTATTTGTTGCTTTGCTGGTTTAGTGAGCGCGTCTTTTAACTCTGCTTTGTTGAATTGTACAGATCCCGTTTGAGTACGGTACTTTTGATACACGCTTGGCGCAGCAGTAAAATGTCCAAGTATGGGTTCTGCGACACCAGTATTCCCGCCGCTGGGTGTATTTCTAAGGTCAATAATATAACCTTTCACTTCACCTAAGAGCTTTAATGCAGCTTTAAACTCATCAACGGTTTGGGCGTTGCCCATGGCGTTATTAAATCGAATATGACCAAATTCATCTATTTTTTCGTAGGATACTTTAGGCCCATTACCTAGCGCATTTATCGCATCATAACTTGCGGCAAGTTCGACAGTTGCTAGCTTTGTATCCCGTTGAAATTCAATTTCGCGTTTTTGATAACGTTTTCCTCCTAACGCAATATTCAGTGCGTAACTCTTCTGAGCCTTATTTAATTGACTCAATGGCACCTGCATTACGTCTTGGATGGCTTGCGATATTGTATTGCCATCTATCCTTGTCACTTTATCTCCGGGTTTTATCCCTTTAACGTCAGCATCGCTGCTACGTTTTACGTCAATAATAAGTGCGCTGTTATCATTAAACTCGACATACATATCTGCACCTGTTGGATACACACTGTAATCCTCTTCATTTAATGGACCAAGATTGAGATGCGGATCTGTAAAGTGGCGTAAATATGCTTGGCTTAAATCAATAAAGGCTTGCTTTGAATCTAAATTATTTAACTTATTCTCAAATAGCTGCCGAGTTTGCTGGTAACCTTTAAAATCATCTAGATATGCGTAATGGGTTTGCAAGTTATGATCGAGTTCTTTCCACGCATCCAACACGCTAAAAGTCTCAGCACTTGCAGCAAAATTTGTTGTTAAAAGGAAGCTGAAGCATAAAAAAGCATTTAATTTCATATTATTATATCCTTGTTATTATTATTTAATCCCAGTTATTTCATACTAATGAAGCGCTGCGCTAAATGGAATACGCTTACAAATATCCGCTTCTGCGATGAGAATTTCCTCTAAACGTTTGTCTATCGTTAATTTGTCGAAATACTCGTAGCCGAGCTCCACAAAGAGGTTTTTGTGTTTTTCTTCTGACTTGGCGATTGCAACATAAAAGTCTTTCTCTTTGCCTTCAGGAAGCGCTTCTGCAACTAAAGAAAAACGCTCGTGGCCCCTAGCCTCAATTACCGCACCAATCAGTAATCTATCAATTAAATATTCATCTGTGCCTTGGCGGAACAATGCGCGCATTTGCTTTATATAGGGGTCTTTTTGATCGTTCCCTAGTAGCGTACCACGCTCGGTTAAGATCTTAAGTACCTGTTTAAAATGGATCATTTCTTCTATTGCGAGATCAGCCATCGCTTTTACTAGCTTGATCCTGTCTGGGTAATGACCAAGCATTGCCATCGCCATTCCGGCTGCTTTTTTTTCTGCAGCGGCGTGATCTTGAAGAAAGGTATCAAAGTCGGCTAGGACTTTTTCAGTCCAGCTAAAAGGTGTGTGATATTTTAATTCAAACATAATTCTATCTTGTATATACAGCTTGTGGTGAGTATAACAAACTCAGACGCTCGAGCGAACTTGCATGCTAAAGAGCGCTGTGTCTTTATCTGCTTTGCCATTACGTGTCGATTCCACTTTATTGGGGTGTGAAAACCACTTCCATGCAGTGACTTTACCACCGATATTGACATGCGGAATGGTCACTTTTTCTTGAGTCACGCCTATAAATTCGGCAAGCGTTTGCTCGGCATCAGTTGCGGTTAGATTGACCATTATAATAGGAATATGATTCATTTTTGCAAAGCTAAGCACCCTATCATGATGCTTGCTATAACAATCCCGCCAATAACCATCGTCTTCAAAATGTTTGTCAAAATCAGGAAAAGTTTCCAAATAACAACGCTTAATGGTGTCGTTAAAGCCCCCTTTTTGTGACAGTAAATTTTCTTTCATTGCCGTCATCAAACGCTTAATTGAGGGAAGCCATTGCTCAAAATCTCGTGTCAAATGTACTATTTTAACTTCAGGATATAAAGCATATAGTTTTTCATAGTCAGCAAAAACGGGCGTGTCAGCAATAAACTCAGCGCAGTCTAACGCTTGCCTTGTGTATGCCGTGTGTGCTGTTTTGTATCCAGCACCTAATGCAGCAATACACAGACTTGTTGTGCCCGTTCGTGGTAAACCCGTTACCAGAAATTTGTGTTTTGTCATATTTAGATAAAGTAATACACGAGGTTGAATGACGCTAAAATAAGTATTACTCCATATGTTGTCGCCATCGCTACTTTTCTGATTGAAAAGTTGGTTTTACCGAGTGCAACATAGTGTGCAACTCGAGAAAACAAAAAAGCAATGCCAAAAGCATGAAGTAGATATGGGTTGATTTGTTGAGTTTCGAGTAACAACATCATTAACAGTACGAAAGGTGTGTACTCGATAAAGTTGCCGTGGATCCGAATTGCACTTTGCAGTTCATCGATACCACCATCTCCAAGCGATACTTTATGTCTGTGTCTGAGTGATATTATGTTAAAACTGAGTTTAATATAGATTAGTGCCAGTAATGCCGCATATAAACCGGTGATCATAAAAAGCCCTCCAATGGAGGGCTTAGTGTATAAGTTTAATTAGTTCACAGCCAGTATTACTCAATTAAGTAAACAGCATAAACTTCCGCGTTCAATGTAATTGCACCTGTGTTATACGCATTTTTGTATGCGCCTTGATCTGCTTCCATTGCCATCGCTGCAGAGCGCACGTAAGGCTGAACTGGCGTTTGCATTGGTTGGAATGAAACTGAGTACAGCTTTGCCAACTCAACATCAAACTCGCCTGCTAGTTCTTTAGCTGCTTTCTTTGCATCTTTAATGGCGGCTTTTTTGAGACTTTGCAGATACTTGCCTTCATTTTCAACACCAAATTCTGTGTTATTGAACTGATTGATGCCGCTGTCTACAAACTCTTGAAGTAACTCTGGGTATTTTTTGATGTCTTTAAGTTTCACAGTCAAGCTGCGGCTCACACGAAAACCATCAAACTCTTCTTCATTTGATTCACGATTGTAGCGTGTCTGTCTGTAAACATTCAGTTGCTCTGCGTGAATATCGTCTTCTTTAATATCGAAGCGTTTAGCGATTTCTATGGCCTTAGCCATAATCTTATCGACGTTTTCTTTGGCTGTGGGTAGCGATTTTTGCTTTTCGGTAATGGCGACACGTATGGTTGCAACATCGGGTTGTACTTGAATAAATGAAGTACCTTTAACATATAAATGCGGCGAGTCAGGCAATGCGCCTGCAAAGCTAAATCCAGATAAACATAATGCCAGTAAGCCAGTTAAAATTCGCATCTTTTGCTCCTAAAAAGTGATACCTGCATATTCAAGCATATTTCAATTAACAACTACTGAATTGGATTTCAAGGTAACAAACTTTAACAAAATGAGTGATTATCACTCTGAGAAGTTATATGTGGTACTCTCAACTTTTGCGCGTGATTGATAAACAAAAATCGCCGCCAATATGAGTTGGCGGCGATTTCTGTTTTAGCTAGGGCCTGTTGACCTTTGCTGTTTGATTTTTGTTCTTCTGAGTGTGTTTTGGTCGCGACGCTCGACTTGCCGCCTAGTAATCTAGGCAAAAGTTGAGCAACAATGAACAAAGCGCACTCAGGTGAACCCAAAGGGCAGCGCTTGACTGGCATTTCTACTGTGTTATCACCTGACTTACATAGAATAACTATGCTACGCAGGCTCTGCCTTGTATAAATACCAGTCAAACTGCTGCAAAAACAAACTTGAAAGATCAACAGGCCCTAAGTAAAAGTAATTAGACGCTACAGCGTTTGTAATTTCTATACTTAGGGAGCCAATAGTTTTTCTCTATCGCTGCCCAAATTGCGTCGTCTTCCATTTCAAGTGCAACGCCCTCTTCCATTGCTTTTTTAGCAACTGCAAAAGCAATTCGCTTACTCAACGGCTCAATTTCAGTTAGGGCTGGTAGTAAGCTACCTTTGCCCGTATTAGCACGTGGTGATGATTCAGCAAGCATTTCGCTCGATACCATCAACATGCTATCTGTAATACGGTTCGCTTTAGCTGCAAGTACACCAAGGCCGATCCCTGGGAAGATATAACTGTTATTACATTGAGGTATGATAATTGTTTGCTCACCATGTACTACAGGTTCAAATGGGCTTCCCGTAGCTACAATTGCTTGACCATCAGTCCACTCAATCACATCTTTTGGATGCGCTTCAACTTGGCGTGATGGATTACTTAGTGGGAAAATTATCGGCTGTTCGCACCCTGCATGCATCGCGCGGATCACTTGCTCAGTGAATAAACCTGCTTGACCTGACACACCAATTAAGATGTCTGGTTTTGCACAGTGCATTACATCTAATAAAGATGCAAATTCACCACTGTATGTCCAATCCGCAAGGTTGGCTTGTTGTTGAACTAGCGCTTCTTGGAAATCTCTTAGCCCTTCCATGCCTTCTGTCAGAAGGCCAAAACGGTCCACCATAAACACTTGGCTTCTCGCTTGCTCGTCGGTTATCCCTTCTGAAATCATTTGGCTAATAATTTGCTCTGCAATACCACAGCCAGCAGAGCCTGCACCAACAAACACCACTTTTTGTTCCGAGAGCTTCGCTCCTTTCACGCGGCAAGCGGCTAGTAGCGAACCTACAGTAACCGCAGCGGTGCCTTGGATATCATCGTTAAAGCTACAGATTTCATCGCGGTAACGTTTCAATAATGGCATTGCGTTAGGTTGTGCGAAATCTTCAAACTGTAACAGCACATTAGGCCAACGGCGTTTCACCGCTTTAATGAATAGATCCAGGAATTCGTCATATTCAGCTTGGCCGATACGCGGGTGTCTTGCGCCCATGTACATTGGGTCATTGAGTAGCTTCTCGTTGTTTGTCCCTACGTCAAGCATTACAGGCAGTGTGTAAGCTGGGCTGATCCCACCACATACGGTGTAAAGTGCCAGCTTACCAATAGGAATACCCATACCACCTATACCTTGGTCGCCAAGGCCTAAAATACGTTCACCATCTGTAACCACAATAACTTTTACTTTGCCTTTAGTGGCATTTCGTAAAATATCGTCGATTTGATAACGGTCTTCATAAGAAATAAACAAACCACGAGAGCTGCGATAGATATCTGAAAACTTCTCACATGCATCACCTACTGTAGGGGTGTAGATGATTGGCATCATTTCTTCCAAATGATCGCGTACTAAACGGTAATACAGCGTTTCGTTGTTATCCTGAATAGCACGCAAGTAAATGTGCTTGTTTAGGTTGTCGCTAAAGCTTGAATATTGCTGATAACAACGCTCAACTTGCTCTTCAATTGTTTCATAACGAGGAGGAAGTAGTCCTGCTAAGTTGAAATTTTCACGCTCGCGTTGAGAGAATGCACTCCCTTTGTTAAGCAGTGGCGTTTCTAATAGTGTAGGACCTGAATAGGGAATGTAGAGATAATTTGGATCGGTTTGTTTAGTCATATTTACAAGCTTGACACTAATTTTTTAGTCTAAGGGTTCATTATTGTCGAAAAGGATTAAATTACAATGAATTTAGTGCTCATCAGACCATTATTAACGCGCTCCAGAGCACGTTAAACGCATTTTTCTGGAACGCTAAATTATAGCCTAAAAGCACTTAAGAAACCACGGCTTATTCGCTGCTCTCACCGAGTGCAACACCTTCTCTTCTTGGATCTGCGCCACCGATTAAATGTGTTCCACGAACCTCAATGGCATGCAGTCCAGAGTTTAAGTCGCGGATCTGTACTTCATGACCTTTTTTCTCAAAGTAAGGTGCTTGTTTTGTCAGCTCAGTGCCTTTTTCAAGCGTTGTGTACTTATTGCGATTGGTGATTTTTGGTAAATCAATCGCAGCCTGCACAGATAATCCCCAGTCCAGAACACCAACTAAGGTTTGAGCAACATAGTTGATAATACGGCTGCCACCCGGTGAGCCGACTATCAATTTCAGCGACCCATCTTTATTAAACACCATTACGGGTGCCATAGAGCTTCTTGGGCGTTTGTTTGCTTCTACCCGGTTAGCGACCCATTTATCCCCTACTTTTGGGGAAAGCGCAAAGTCGGTTAATTGGTTATTGAGTAAATATCCGTTGACCATCACCGTCGAGCCAAATGCCATTTCAATCGAGCTTGTCATAGAAATGGCATTACCCTCTGCATCTACAATCGACACATGGCTGGTCGAAGGTAATTCATAACTATCATCCATAGCATAAGCGAGTGTGCCCGAAGTTGGGTCGCCTACTGGAAAGTCGTGATTATCCATTTCACCGATAAGTTTGCTACGGCCTAATAGATATTGTTCGTTAAGCAATGCTTTTGCTGGCACTTCAACAAAATCAGGATCGGCTACGTAAAAATCTCTATCGGCAAACGCTAGGCGAGATGCTTGAGTAAAGAGGTGCAAGGCTTCTGGGTCATTTGCCTTATACTTACCTAGGTCGTACGGTTCCAGCAGCTTCATCATTTGCAAAACGGCAATACCACCACTGCTAGGCGGTGCCATAGAGCAAACTTTATATACACGATATTCCGTACAGATAGCGTCTCGAGTTTTGCTCTTATAATGTTCTAAGTCGCTCAGCTCCAATTTGCCAGGTGCGATTTCAGACTTTTGCACAGCTTCTACTAATTGAGTGGCATTTTGCCCTTCATAAAAGGCTTGGATCCCTTGTGTTGCTACTTTGTAGTATAGGTTTGCCAAAGGCAGATTCTTTTTAAGGGCCCCTGGTTGTAGTGCTTTACCATCCGGATAAAAATACTCTTTTGCGGGACTGAGCTTTGTCAAACCTGGGTTGAGTTTTTTCTCAAGCAGCATATTTAAACGTGGAGAGACGATAAATCCGTCTCGAGCTAATTCAATCGCTGGTTTGAATAATTCCTGCCATGGCAGTTTACCGTATTTGTCATGTGCTGATTTAAACGCGTGTAGAATACCAGGCACACCAACAGAGCGACCGCCCACCACAGCCTCAATCCATCTAACCGCATTACCCGTATCATCTAAAAATAGATCAGGGCCTGCAAGTTTTGGTGCAGTTTCTCTTCCATCAAAACTAATTAATTCACTGCTTTTCTTGTCGTAGTGCAGGATAAACGCCCCGCCACCTACGCCCGATGATTGCGGCTCAACCAAAGTAAGCACAAGTTGGGTTGCTATCATGGCATCAACCGCACTTCCCCCTTTTGAGAGCATCAATTGACCTGCTTTACTCGCATAGGGATTGGCAGCAACGACCATGTACTTTTCTGCGGTGCGTGCTTCTTTAGATTGGAAACCTGTTGCGGCTTCCGGCTCTCTAATTTCGATTTTTTGTTGCTCAGCTAAGGTGTTGGTTGAAAAGCTGAATGCGGCAATCACGGTTAGTGATGCAAGTGTATGTTTCATAATACCCACTTTGCTTACGTCTTATATTTGGCATCATAAAAGCAATTAGGCACAATATGCAAAAATAATAATGTGAAATCGTATGTTTGAACTTCCAACGAACAAAGAATATCTCATTGGCCCTGTGTCTTTGGCGATATTGTCAACAATATTGATGTTGTTCGGGCTTGGCCCGCACTTAGATTTCGACAGAAACGCAATTGCTGATGGTGAAATATGGCGTATTTTGAGCGGTCAGTTTACCCATAGCAATTGGTATCACTTGATGCTAAACCTGCTTGGGATCTCATTTATTTGGTTATTACATGCCGAATATACAAGACTAAGAAAATATTGGCTGAATGTGCTTTTTCTTGGCCTCTTTACCGGGCTCATGATCTTGCTATTTTCGCCAAACATTGTTGTATATACAGGCTTGAGTGGCTTATTACATGGGCTTATCGTATGGGGAGCGCTTGAAGATATTAAGCGGAAGCTAACAACTGGATATCTGTTGTTTATTGGTGTGTGGGCAAAGGTATGTTGGGAGCAATATGCGGGTGCAAGTGCAGATGTAGCCAAACTGATAGACTCGAGAGTCGCCATTGAAGCACATCTATTTGGTGCAGTTGGTGGTGTGGTTTTAGCTGTTATCTATTTATTTTATAAAACAAAAAAGCCAGCTTAAGCTGGCTTTTTTATCCGCTCATTTGATTACAAGTTTTCTTTGAACAACTTGTATATACGACGGTATTCATCCAACCAACTTGATGGCTGTCTAAAGCCATGCGGTTCAACTGGATAAATCGCCGTTTCAAAGTCTTCCTTTTCTAGCTCAATTAGGCGTTGCACCAAGCGCACCACATCTTGGAAAAACACGTTATCATCAACCATAGGTGCATTGATCAGAAGCTTGTTTTTCAAACCTTCAGCATGATAGATAGGCGAACTACGTTTGTATGCAATTGGGTCTACATCTGGGCGATTAAGGATATTTGAGGTGTACGGGTCGTTGTAATAGGCCCAATCGGTGACTGGACGTAAAGCTGCGCCTGCCTGGAATAGATCCGGCTGAGTAAATAGCGCCATAAATGTCATAAAGCCGCCGTATGAACCACCATAAGTACCTACAGCACCACGGTCAACATTAGCGTTGTTCACCATCCACTCAACACCGTCTGCCAAATCTTCGATTTCTGGTTTACCCATATGACGATAGATTGCCGTTCTCCAGTCTCGGCCATAGCCCTTAGAGCCGCGATAGTCCATATCCATGACGACATAGCCTTCGCTCGCGAGAAGTGAATGGAACATAAACTCTCTAAAGTAGTTAGACCAGCCCATATGTGAGTTCTGCAAATAACCCGCACCATGGTTAAAGATCACAGCCTTACGATTCTTACCCGTTTCACCTTCTTGATAATCTGCTGGGTAATATACTTTTGCGTAGACAGGCTCACCTTGATGGCTTGAAGGAACCGCAACAATCTTAGGTGCAATTAACTTCTTATTTAAAAATGCATCTGAGACCGTATTAGTGAGTCGTGACACCGCTGCTTTTGGCGCTGCATCCGCCACATAAAGTTCTGGAGGCATCATGATTTTTGAGTGAGTTAACAACAGCTTTTGCTCATCTGGGCTTAGCTGGTAATCTGTCAGGCCATCTAAATCGGTTAACTGCTCATCTTCACCGCTTGCTAAATTGACGCGATAAATTTCGTATAAACCTGGGTGATCTTTATTGGCTTTGTAATAAACAAATTGACTATCGTGGGTTAAGGTTGGTTCAGAAACCACAAACTTCCCTGAAGTCATTGCTTTTGCTTTGCCGTTAAGCGGCTTAACATAAAGCTGGCTATATCCAGTTTGCTCTGAAAGATAGTACAAAGCATCTTGGTTGTTTAACCAGCCAAAATCATTGTAGGTGTAATTGATCCAAGCATTGTCATGTAGGCGGTGCTGAGAAACGAATTGTTGTTTATCAAAATCAACAGTTGCTAACCATCTGTCTTTATTATCCCAAGCACCAAGCATCACTGCGACTTGAGAACCGTCACTATTCCATTGGATAGCGGATTGACTCCAGCCCCATGTGTCGATCAAGTTGATATCACGTGGTGCTTTTTCACTCTTATATGATTCACCTTTTGCCTTAGCATTTTCGCGTTTCACCTCGGCTAGTACATCTTCATCAAAGCCAGGCAAAGTATCATAGCTCAGCGTGACTTGCTCTGATTTCGCTAAATCAATGAAAATCACATCAGAACTCATTGGTTTAGTGTCTGCGACGCGGCGGCGAGCTTTTACCGGATCAATGTCACCGTTTTGGCTCACGTAGTTAGGCATGATGTCAGAGTCAGAACGACTTGGTTTGTCATCGGTGATCACGGCGATTAACTTGTCACCAGTAGGTGCTAAGCTAACTGAGATAAGCGTTTTTCCTTTACCAAGATAAAACTGATTATCTTGGATGCTTGCGTTATTCGTTTCTATCTCTTGATTTCTAGCTTCTCGATCTTTGCTGTTTTTGTGCGTTAGCGCGACGAATTGAATCAGTTCGTGTTGCTGCTCAGCGATATATCCATTTGGCTCTTTTACCCCTTCTGGCTTATCCGATAAATGTAACTTTACCAGTTCTTTGGTTAAACCTGTGGCTAAATCGAACGCAAATAGCGCATTGCCTGAACGGTAAGCTAATCGGTTATCACTTAAGAATTGCGGTGCATACTCATAGTTCGAAGAATGAGTAACTTGTATCAAAGCGCCAGACTTCAGGTTTTTAACGAATATGTTGCCCTTAAATTCATAAGATTGTAGCGTCCGACCTTTATTATAAATCGCGTTTGCAGCACCAACAGCATGTAAATCTGACAGCGAAACCGCTTCGCTTGTTTGTGCGCTACTGACTTTAAATAGATCTCTTAACTCTGAACCAGCTTGCTTACGCTTATAGAAAACGGTTTTGCTATCGGCCCCCCAATACGCGCCTTCTGGTTGTCTTCCCAACCAATCAGGATGCGCCATTGCTTGTTTTAGGGTGATCTGCTCACCACCAAAATCAACGGGAGTGACAACAACTTGTGGGACTGGTGAATTGGCTTCAACTTGTTGTGGTTTTGGGCTTACTTCAGTGGTCTGACAACCAGAAAGGAATAAACCTGAAGCGACTGCCATCGAGATAAGAGAGAGTTTCAACATGTGACTTTCTTATAATAGTTAAATTTGCTTAATTTAAGCAGAAAGCCAGCGGAATATCGACAGATTTAAGATTAAAAGCACAATGGGTGGGACAAAAAAAGGCCAGCATAGGGATGCTGGCCAAATACTCTCTGCGCTCACATAGTCGTTGATGGACAACGAGTATGAAATGAGGCCTATCCGCGCCTCACAATAGTAGACCGCACTATCAGAAAAGAGTTCCAAAAATTACAGTAAAAAAATTAAATTTTTTATATCCAACCAGAGCTCTTCGATAAAGGAATGAGCTAACTCAATAGTTATCAGAAGCTTAGGTTTTTAGTTAACAATGGACCTCTTTAGCTAAAAACAGTAGTACTAATTCAAAATTAATTGCTGAGCGGTTTCCATGACCCCAGGGTAGTCTGCTTCAGGCAAGATGTCAGCAAGCTCCGCCAGTGCTTCACCTAATTTATGCAGTGAGTCAGCTGAAACATTGATATGCCCCATTTTTCTGCCCGGTTTCGCATCTTTGCCATACCAGTGACTGGTTGTCCCTGAGACAGCAAGAACTTGCGATGGAATGTGACTTTGCCCTAAAACATTAATCATCGCGGTTGGGCGAAGCAGCCTTGTATCACCAATCGGTAAACCGGCAACGGCGCGAATATGGTTTTCAAACTGGCTTACATGGGCACCTTGTTGAGACCAATGTCCTGAGTTATGTACCCTAGGCGCTATTTCATTAACCAATAATTGACCTTCAACATCGAAAAACTCAATAGCAAGTACACCAACATAATCGAGTGCATTCGCAAGTTTCGCAAATGCGTCTTCCGCTTGCGATTGAATATTGGCTTTCTCTTTCCCGGCAATTGATAAGGTCAGTACACCATTGGTATGCTGGTTTTCAGTCAACGGATAAATTTTACATTCGCCATTTTTTGCTCGCACACCAATAATCGACACTTCACGGTCAAACGGTATCATTTTTTCAGCAACGATAGAGTGAGGCTGTGCTTCAGTGCCTGCTTGCAAAAACTCGGACATTTCGGCCCAAGTACTATCTATTTCAGACTCTGATTTAACTCGCCATTGCCCTTTCCCATCATAGCCTGCCTGACAGGTTTTAACGACCAAAGGCATGCCTAACTCATCAATCGCTGTGAGAAAATGCGCTTTATCCGTAATGATTTTGAAAGGAGCACAAGGAACAGATGTTTTATCTAGTAGTGCTTTTTCTTTCGCGCGATCACCACCGGTGGCGATTGCTTCTGCGCCAGGGTAGAACTTACCGCTTTGTTCGCAAAGCGCTAAAACATCATGTGGAATATGTTCAAATTCGGCAGTGATGGCATCAACATTGTCAATGGCTTGCTGTAATGACTCTGGTGTTGTTGCAAAGGTAACGGGGTTTATTACCGTTTGACTGCCAACATCATAGGCCAACACTTTTATATCAAGATGAGTTGACGATAAGCTCATCATACGGGCTAACTGTCCCGCCCCTAAAACAAGAATATTCATGTTATTTCGCAGGATCTGGATTAGCTAATACCGTTTCTGTTTGTTCTTTTCTGAACGCTTCTACTTTTGCAAAAATCTCAGGCTGCTGACAACCTAAAATTTGAGCTGCTAACAAACCGGCGTTTGCAGCACCAGCGTCGCCAATCGCTAACGTACCTACCGCAACACCTTTAGGCATTTGGCAAATTGACAGTAATGAGTCCACGCCATTTAGCGTTTTTGATTTTACTGGAACGCCAAGTACAGGCAGACTTGTAAATGCTGCCGCCATACCTGGTAGGTGTGCAGCACCGCCAGCACCGGCAATGATAACTTTGATCCCACGTTCTGCTGCTGTCGAAGCATAATCCGCTAAAAGCTGTGGAGTACGGTGAGCTGAAACCACTTTAGTTTCATAATCAATACCAAATTTATCTAACATTTCAGCTGCATGTTGCATTGTAGGCCAGTCTGATTTTGAGCCCATAATGATGCCAACGGTCATAATAATTCCTCGACTAATTTTGAACGATACAGGGCTAAGGTCCTTCACACCTTAGCTGCGGGCATTATACCTGAGTTCGTCTTTAATGCGAAGAATCAACTTATTGCAATTATCACGCGATGACACCCTGAGTTATTTAGACTCTATCAATTCTTCAATACTTAATGCTTTAGCACGGTTAAAGTGAGAGAAAAACGTTTTAGGACCCATAATTAGGCATAGCACCGCGAGACCACCAGGGATCAGCACAATTTTTAAAGCTGGGCCAAGAATATAGCTGTAAAAAAAGATAAAAGGGATGAATAGAATGTATCCGATGAATAAGCTCAAATATTGCATAACAACTCCTATTGAAATTTAATGAGCACGCTCAATTATAATAATGAGCGCGCTCATTATTTGCAAACTTTATCTCTTAAATAATCTGGAATTGTGCTACACTCTCTTCGCAAATAAAAAGGTAACCATATGAAAAAAAGAGAAATTACGTACAATAAAATTCTCAGTGCTAGTTGGCAGCTTTTTCAAGACAATGGTTTTGAAAACACCACTACTCGGCAAATTGCCCAAGCAGCAAACGTGGCAACGGGAACGGTTTTCTCTCACTTCCCCACTAAGCTCGACATGCTCAAAGTCGCAATGCATAACCAAATAGATGAACTAATTAATGAAGCGAAAACATCAGATGAGCAGCATAGTGCCTGCTTAAAGTTACGCCACTATGCAAAGTATTTATTTGCTTTTTATCTTAGCAATAGAGATTTCAGTAAAGAGCTGCTTTGTGGGATTATTTGGCATAGCGAATTCTTTAAGGGGCAACTCAATTTGTTCAAACACTTGTTATTCAGTGAGCAGGAATACAATGAGTTGAAAGCAACCGTTATGATGGACTGCTACTTTATGACCTTATTAGAAGGGTTAAGCAATGAGCATAGTTCTGTTGACCAGATGCTGCATTCTCTATCTCAGAAGTTGAAACTGGTTAACCAATAAATTGTATGATGTGTTCTTTCTTTGAATATTCATACGAATTTACTTGTGCTTTTGAACTTCTGACCATATAAAGCATCTAGGACTAGTGTAATAAGCAAGTGCTTGGGAAAAGTTACTTAGTTCCTTATTTTTGTCTAACGAGGTCAAAATGAAACGCGTCATCTTATTCCTTATCACTAACTTAGCAGTGATGCTTGTGTTAGGAATTGTATTATCTATCTTAATGTCTGTGTTTGGTATTTCTAGCCGAAGCTATACAGGCATTATGGTTATTGCTGCCGTATTTGGATTCGGTGGTTCTTTTATCTCTCTTTACATGTCTAAGTGGATTGCAAAGAAATCAACAGGTGCCCATGTTATTGAGCAACCACGAAACGAAACTGAACATTGGTTAGTTTCTACTGTCGCAGAGCAAGCTAAAAAAGCAGGAATTGCGATGCCAGAAGTTGCGATTTACGACAGCCCTGAAATGAATGCGTTTGCAACCGGGCCGAGTAAAAATAACAGCTTAGTTGCTGTGAGTACTGGCCTACTCCACAACATGAATCAAGACCAAGCAGAGGCAGTGCTTGCGCACGAAGTGTCGCACGTTGCAAATGGCGACATGGTTACACTTACCTTGATCCAAGGTGTTGTAAATACCTTTGTTATATTCTTCGCTAAAGTATTGGCGGGTATTGTTGATAACTTCTTGAATGGCGATGAAGAAGAGTCAGGTGGAAGCTGGACATATTTTATTTTTGATATGATATTCCAGATCCTCTTTGGTATTTTGGCTTCTGTTGTTGTCGCTTACTTTAGTCGTAAACGAGAATTTGCAGCTGATAAAGGTGCAGCGGATTTAGTCGGTGCGCAAAAAATGCGTTCAGCACTAGAGCGTTTGAAGCACAACCATGAATCGCAATTAGAAGGCTCAATGATGGCTTTTGGTATTGCTTCAGGTAAGTCTATTGCAGACTTCTTTGCTTCTCACCCGCCACTTGATGAAAGAATTAAAGCACTTTCGTAACTCTTTTCACATTCATACTAGGGCAACGATTAAGTTGCCCTTTTTTATAGCTCAATTTTATACAGATTATTTCCAACAGCGCTAAACCCTATACGCTTGAGTAGGTTTAATGAACGGTGATTATCAGCCGATACATGCGCCAAAACCACATTGAGCTCAAACTCAATCTGGCTTTTGTTTGCAAATAGACAACGTAAAGCTTCAAACATCACGCCTTTACCCCAATAATCAGGCATTAATTCATAGCCTATATGTAGGCCCTCAATATCACCGTCTTCGTGATAGAAACCAATACATCCAATCACCGCTTTAGTGCTTTTACACACGAGGCAAAAACGACCACCTATACCTTCATATTGACGCTCAATATCCATTTGGATCATGCATTTAAGGTCTACTTCAGTGAGGTTATCGCCGTAATCGTTATACGCTTTTACCTGCGGTAAATTAAGTAACGCTAATAACTGCGGATTATCTTTGTGCCTTATGGGCCTGATGACTAGCCTTGGTGTTTCAAATTCCATAAAATGCTCAGGTCTAAGTATCTGCCGCAATGGTAGCACTTATTGCAGCACATATACCTTTCAATATTATGATCGCTTGCATTGCTTTATAATTTAGCATTTTTGGAGAATGAATATGAGTCAAGAGTTCACCGTTATCCCACCAACGACAAAGGTTTACTGCCCAGAGAGAGGTGAAGGCTGGACTTTAACGGGCATTACAGGGATCGATGAAAATGCATCAGTGATGTTTTCTGGCGTACGCTATACCATCTCAGCAAAAGAAATTGTTGAGTCATTATTGCCAAACTTTAAAAATAGGCAAGAATCAAATAATTAGTACTTTTTAACTATTTTACTGTTGTAAAAGTGTAAATTATGATCAATTATAGCGCTAGATTGCAAAGTCAATAATGGAAGCGCCCGCCTTAAAGGATTAAGTCATCGCATTGAGTTGGACTCAATTGCGAAGACATTGCTTTGTGTTGTTTTAAGTTACAGGACGTACACTTTTTAGGGTTCCTGCTATGTTAAAAGCATCACTCACAACACTTGGTTTACTCTCAACATTACTTTCCACATACACCTATGCAGATAGTTGCCCAGGTCAGGTTTTTGGTATTAACGCTGGCCGCGGCGATATTGGTATTTTGTTTGGCCTAGATGAAGGTGCAGGACAAGCCAGCGCCAATAGTTTAGCCGCTTTTAGTTCGGCAGCACTCGCCTATGATACTAGCAGTGCGCGTTGGTACTATGCATCCGCACCAAGGCCAATCGATTATAAAGTTGATACCAGTCATCTAAACTTACCAGCTGACGCAGATATTCCCATTGAAGGTAAAAAACATCGCTATGTTCAACTGGCATATTTTGATGGAACCTCTCATACCATAGTCGGTAGAACGGCTTATTTGGTGGGATTGGCATATGACAGCACAAACGATAGACTCATTGGAACGAGTTACGATTCTATTTACAGCATAGATAAAAACACAGGCGACGCGACTAAGCTCTCGGATCTCCCCTCATTGGCGGGAAAATACCGCGGCGATCTTGAGTTTTATAATGGTCGCTTAATCCTAGTCACGAGTGCAGCCGTTTACCAAGTTAATACCAACGACTTTTCTGTGACTAAATTATCTGATCACGACCTAACTGCCGTTACAGGGGCAAGCCTTAATAGTAACGGAGAGCTTATTATCAGTCGCGTTATCATTAATGACGCCGGACACACCAACAAAAGTGCGATTTATAAGTTAAACCCTGATACAGGAAGCACCTGTTATATCAATACATTACCAATACGAGTAAATGACCTTACATATAACCCAAATGGTAGCAGTACATGCTATACCGTTACTGGTTGCGGCGGCACACCAACCCCTCCTTCGCCACCGTCTTTTACGTTAACGAGTATTGAAAACACGGTTTATGAAGGAAGTACCCTTAGCTATCAAATTACCTTAAGTAAAGCCTTCGAGCAGGACGTCAGCTTTTCGGTGGCGGTCAATGATGTGACAACGCAATCAGATGACTACGTAGCACCATCTACTTCATTGGTAATACCTGTGGGCAGCACAACAGCTACCATTCAAATAGCAACAATAGACGATGCCGAGTACACTGGCGATCGGGAACTCTCTTTGAGCGTAACAGGCGTGAGCAATACCTCAGGCAATGAAACCCTATCGGGAAACATACTCGACAATGAAACCGCATGTGTGCCTGACAACTACACGCGGATCAATTACGCGTTCGTCAGAGAAGATTCGTTATTCAATAACGACTGGGGTATCAAAGTAAACGGCCAGTATATTAAATTGCTTGATGAATACGGCAGTGCCGGCAGCTATGACATCCTTCAAGGACAATCATTTACCTATGTGCTTGCAATTGATGGTAACAGCAATGCTCTATCAACCAAGTACCAAGTTGCAGGTACCAATCAACGTTGGGAAGATGAAAACGATAATGATTACAATGACTTTGAGGTCAGTGTGACAACACAAACCATTCAAAAAGGTTGTAACTAACAGACTCAAAGCGGCTTACTACCTTTAGAAGCCGCTTTGTTTAACCTGAACTCGGGATAAGAAGTTAGTTAATCCACTAAAATCACTAAGTTCAAAAGCGTAATATCACTCTAGCCAGAAGTTATTTCTTAATACAAGGCAAATTTGTGCGTCAATAGCTGGCCTATTGCAAGCAAATTTAACGCAGTAGTAAGGAATAACAGCTGCTAGAGAACAAATTGTTATCCCGAGTTTAGGTTATTTAATACTAACTGGTACCTGATTTTAGCTCAAACAACTCTAATAACGCTGAGCGAAGCTGTAGCTTTGGTGTGCCCTCACTGTAAGGCGCTGTTGCAAGCAGCGGACAGTCTAGACGAAGCTTTAAACTTTCAAGGTTTTCTTCAAACACAGACATCTCAGGGTCAATCTGGTTTGCAATCCACCCAACCAAATTCAGCCCTTTTTGCTTGATAGATTCTGCCGTTAAAAACGCATGATTCAAACAACCTAGCTTCATGCCAACCACTAAAATAACGGGAAGTTGTGCTCTGACGACCCAATCATACAGATATTCGTTGTCGTTAATGGGCAATGCCCAGCCACCTGCACCTTCACATAATATATACTCAGCGCCTAGTTGCTGAATTTCACTAAAGCGCTCATGTAGCTTATCGACTGTGATGTAAACATTTACCTGTCTTGCTGCAATATGCGGGGCAATTGCTGGTGCAAAACAAAATGGGTTAACTTGCTCGTAAGTACCGTGCACCGTCGCAGCTTCCATTAAACTGATAGCATCGACGTTCACTAGTTCACCAAATGCCTCTTCAGCATCCGCCGCAATCGGCTTAAAGCCAAAAGCCTTTTTGCCGTGCTTAGCCAACAGTTTCAGTAATAAAGTAGAAATATAGGTTTTACCTACTTCTGTGTCGGTCCCAGTTACAAAATATGCTTGATTCATTTCCTTAACTCCAAAAATCCGACTTGATAACTGACATCAAAACCATTTTCACTCTCAGGGTAGCTACTCAGCAGCTGAGCGTAAGCTGATTTGCCTAACAAACCTTGTCGACGAGAAGCGGTTTTTACATCGTTGGCACCGATATTTTTTACCGAGCGCAACGCCTTTAACGGTGTGTCATAACTATCAATCAATAACGCTTCATCCGCCCAAGTCACTGCGAATCCGGCTTGTAGAGCAAAAGATTTAAGTGCCAACAGCGAATAAAATGAATTGATATGGCCACACTCATCGATGGCTCGCCATGCGCTATCGATTTCGTTTAACGAGCCGTCAAGCACTGAGCTTAGCAACACTCGTCCTTCTTTTTTTAGTACTTCATACAACTGCGCAAACAACGCTTGCGGGGAATTAGACCACTGAATTGCAAAATTACTAAAGACTAAGTCGATACAATTTGACTGAATAGCGAGTTTATCCATATCACAGCAAACACTATTTGTCGTATTTTCAGCACTTGCCAACATAGCCAAGCTAAGATCCGCTCCAACATAATGATTCGTGAAGGCGTTTAATCTATGAAAGTTTTCATGTGGCCCGCATCCTAAATCGAGCAACCTAGGAAACATACGCACCGCACCAAGCTCGCTATTTTGCTGTGTTAAACGTGAAAAGAGTACATCTGCGGCCTGTTTTTGTACGTTGGCGTGTTGAGAGTATGATTGCGCGGCTTTTGAAAAGCACTTTGCTGTTTGCGTCTTTTGTGCTTTGCTCATGCTCCCTCCACTAAGGCCGAAACTAAATTGTCTATATCTTCGTGACTGTGCTGTGCCGTTATTGTTATTCGCAATCGTGCGGTATTTTGCGGAACCGTTGGTGGCCTTATAGCCCCAACCCAAAGTCCCTTTTCCTTAAGTTTATGTTGCGCCGCTAATACATTTTCGCTGCTACCATACACAAGAGGCTGTATGGCCGTATCACTTGGAATGGGAGATAAGTTGGTTTGTGCAACTAACGACTTAAAATAGTCGATGTTTACTTGTAATTTGTGTCTCGCTTCAGATGCAGCAAGCAATTTATTCAACTGGCATAATGCAACGCTTGCCATAATAGGCGACAACGCCGTTGTATAGATAAACTCACGATTAAATTGCGTCATGTAATTTATCACATCATGACTTGCTAATACCGCAGCTCCTTGACAGCCCATCGCTTTGCCAAAGGTGATCACCAAAATTTCAGGTTTAATGCCGCTTTCAATCGTGCCAAGTCCTTGCGCTCCCACAACGCCAAACGCATGAGCGTCGTCGACCATGAGCCACGCAGAATGAGACTTAGCCAGCACACTGATTTCAGATATCGGCGCTTTGTCTCCATCCATAGAAAACACCCCTTCAGTCACAATGAGTTTACTGTCGGCTTTGGTTTTTTCTAATCGAGACCTTAAGTGCGTCAAATCATTGTGATTAAAGCGAACAAACTTAGCGCTACCCGCTAAACCACCGTCTAACAGGCTGGCGTGGTTGAGCTTATCTTGGAACACCGCAGCGCTTAATTGCTTTTCTTGGGGCGTGAACAATGCCTTTAACACACTGGTATTAGCGGCAAAACCGCTTGGAAATAACAGTGCTGCATCATAACCCAAAACGCTGCAAAGCTTATCCTCTAGCTGACGGTGAATATCAAGATAACCCGTAACAAGCGCCGAACTACGGCTTCCGGCTTCAGTGCATGCGAGAGCGTTAAATTCCAACGAGTCTGCAAGTCCCAGGTAGTCATTGCTGGCAAAGTTAATATATTGCTGATCAGCAATTTTAATTCTACTTGCAGAGGCCTTTTCAACCACAATGCGTTTTCTTAGCAACCCTTCAGCGTGACGAGCTGCTAAGGCAGATTGAATATACTCAAACGACATTGATTAGTTGGCTTCGTAAAATAGCTCTGATGTCGCCTTGTCTGCAATTGCAGAGCTTAACGATGCCTCATAGGCCTCATCCGAATAATCTTCACGTTTTTCAGGGTTCATCCCAAGTTTTCTGATGAGATTCATATCGGCGTCTGCTTCCGGGTTTTCCGTGGTTAATAGCTTATCACCATAGAAAATTGAGTTAGCGCCAGCGAAGAAACACATCGACTGCATCTGTTCATTCATTGCCGTTCTACCTGCAGATAAACGCACGTAACTGTGTGGCATCATGATGCGCGCAACCGCAATAGTACGGATAAACTCAAAGTGATCGAGATCATCAACATTTTCAAGTGGCGTGCCCTTAACCTTAACAAGCATGTTAATCGGTACACTTTCTGGTTGTTTTGGCAGGTTTGCTAATTGGATCAGCAAGCCATAACGATCAGATGCCTGCTCTCCCATTCCTACAATACCACCAGAGCACACTTTCATTCCTGCATCTCTTACATGATCAAGGGTATCGAGTCTGTCTTGATAAGTTCTTGTCGTGATAATCTGCTCGTAGTATTCAGGTGAGGTGTCCAAATTATGGTTGTAATAATCCAGGCCCGCTTCTCTTAGCGTGTGCGCTTTTTGATTATCCAGTTTACCCAAAGTCATACAGGTTTCTAGACCTAGCTCTTTAACTTCTTTCACCATTTTGGCGATATAAGGCATATCTCTGTCTTTTGGATCAGACCAAGCGGCGCCCATACAAAAACGCGTCGCGCCCTTTTCTTTCGCCAACTTAGCTTGAGTTACAACCTTTTCCACTTCCATCAAACGCTCTCGTTCAAGATCAGTTTTGTAATGACCTGACTGTGGGCAGTATTTGCAATCTTCAGGACAGGCACCCGTTTTGATAGACAGCAAAGTGGAGATTTGAACTTCATTGGGATTGAAGTGTTTGCGGTGAATACTTGCTGCATAAAAAAGTAAGTCGTTAAAAGGCATGGTGAACAGTGTTTTTACTTCTTCATGTGTCCAATCGTGTCTTAGCGCGCCTAATTCCATATTTTCATTCTCTTTTTATTCTTGCCTAAATTTACAACACGAGTATTTTCTAGTGATTAAATTTAGCGCAGTCAAACTGACGGTGATTGGCTTAGTCTACTTCTTAGCTTAGTATTGTCAACGTTACATGCGCCAACAAGGTTTACAAATGAGCAATAAACAGACAATCAATATTGAATTTGATCGCAAGCATATATGGCACCCTTATACATCGATGATTGACCCTCTGCCCGTCTATCCAGCCGCAAGAACATTCGATAACAAAATTGAGCTTGAAACTGGCGAAACTCTCATTGACGGTATGGCATCCTGGTGGAGTGCTGTGCATGGTTATGGTCATCCAGAAATAATCACGGCGATAAAAAATCAAGCAGACACGATGAGCCATGTCATGTTTGGGGGGCTAACTCATCAGCCTGCCGTGGAGTTATGCAAACTACTTGTGGAGCTAACCCCAGCCCCACTTAATCGAGTATTTCTAGCCGACGGTGGCTCAGTCAGTGTTGAAGTTGCAATCAAAATGGCGATCCAATATTGGTTGAGTAAAGGCAAAAAGAACAAAACCCAAATAATGACAGCCAAAAAAGGCTATCACGGTGATACATTCGCGGCGATGAGCGTTTGCGACCCTGTGAATTCGATGCACGCGATGTACCAAGGCTTTTTACCTGAGCAAGTGTTTGTCGATGCCCCTAAAAGTGAGTTTTACGGCAGCCAAAGCCAAGATGAACTTAACACGTTAGAAACCGCATTTGCTGCTCATCATGAAAAGGTCGCGGCATTTATCATCGAACCGATAGTACAAAATGCAGGCGGTATGAACTTCTACCACCCTGAATATCTCAAGGCGATTCGAGCGCTATGCGATAAGTATGAGGTGCTACTAATTTTAGATGAAATTGCGACTGGATTTGGCCGTACAGGTAAAATGTTTGCCTGTGAACACGCAGGGATCTCACCGGATATTATGTGTGTTGGCAAAGCGCTTACTGGCGGAAACATGACGCTCGCGGCCACTTTGGCAACAGAAGATGTGGCTTTGGGTATTAGCCAAGGCGAAGCGAAAGTGTTAATGCACGGACCAACTTTTATGGGAAACCCGCTAGCGTGTGCCGCCGCAGTTGCTAGTCTCACTATCTTAAAGCGCCAAGAAACAATGGCCAATATTGAACGAGTCGCGAGCGCGCTTAACGCACTCAAGCGCTGTCTTAATCTAAATGCAGTAATAGATGTCAGGGTTCTTGGTGCGATTGGCGTGGTGGAAGTGGAAAGGGTTGTTGATGTTGCAAAAATCCAAAAATTCTTTATTCAGAAAGGTGTCTGGATAAGACCATTTGGCAAGCTAATTTATATTATGCCGCCTTATATCACCTCAAATGAAGATATTGAATCACTCATTGACGCGATTTATATTGCCATTGACGGCGAACACTTCTAAAACACAATAAATTTGGAATTAGGTCTATTTCATGACCTAATTCTAACAATGCAATCTAAAATCATGGCGCATAATCAATAAAATTACGTTATTTCGAACTTTCCTCGCTTTGTACCTGAAATGACATCAATGGTATGTTACTATGCTCGCTTTTATCATTAGCAAATGAGAAAAGAGACATATTATCTATGCAGCAAACCGTCAAATTGCAGCCAGCTGAAGCTTATCAGCCCCCTCGTTTTACTGTTTACCAACACCGCCAAATTGATAAGATTGAGCAATTGGATAAACTACCTGAACACCTTCGCTTTCAAATGAAAGTCGTCGCCAACGTGTTTCCTTTTCGCGTTAATAACTTTGTCATTGAAGAGCTCATCGATTGGGACAAAGTGCCTAATGACCCTGTTTTTCAATTAACTTTCCCACAGCGCGGTATGTTGGATGACGAGTCATACGAGCAAATGGCCAACTTGTTAAGTCGTGAACATACACCAGAAGAAGTGTTTAACCTTGCCACCAAAATTCGTCAAAAGTTAAACCCGCACCCAGCTGGTCAAATGGAAAAAAATGTTCCTGAGTATGAAGGTGAACGCGTAGACGGAATCCAACACAAATATAAAGAAACAGTGTTGTTTTTCCCGTCTCAAGGACAATACTGCCACTCATATTGCACTTTCTGCTTCCGCTGGGCGCAGTTTGTTGGAAAGGCAACTCGCTTCAATAATAACGACGCCGAGCTGCTTCACAACTACTTAGCCGAACACACTGAAGTGACCGATCTATTGATGACTGGTGGCGATCCTATGGTAATGCGCACCGTTAAATTGCGTAAATACCTAGAGGCGCTAAAAGAACCAAGGTTTGACCATATTCGTACCATCAGGATCGGTACTAAATCTCTCACTTTTTGGCCTTTTAGATACGTCACCGATCCAGATGCACAAGAGCTGTTAGCCTTACTAAAAGAGCTGGTTGATGCCGGAAAGCATGTGTCAATCATGGCGCACGTTAACCACAAACAAGAACTGCGTACTGATGTCACACGTGAAGCGATTAAACTCATCCGCAAAACAGGTGCACAGATCAGAACACAAGCACCGCTTTTAAATAATATAAACGTAGACGCTGACATGTGGGCTGACATGTGGAAAGAGCAAACACAGCTTGGCATGATCCCCTACTACATGTTTATCGAGCGTGATACCGGCGCTAAGCGTTACTTTGAAATCCCGTTACATAAAACGTGGGAAACTTTCCGTGAAGCTTATAAGCAAGTCTCTGGTGTGAGCCGCACAGTTCGAGGCCCTTCAATGAGTGCAGGTCCTGGAAAAGTTGAAGTGTCTGGCGTAACCGAAGTCGCGGGCGAAAAAGTATTTGTGCTGCGCTTTATTCAAGCTCGAAACCCTGACTGGGTGCAGCGTCCATTCTTTGCCAAGTTCGACGAGAATGCCCACTGGCTGGATGACTTAAAGCCAGCATTTGGCGAAGAGAAGTTTTTCTGGCAGGACGAGTACGACGCCATGTAAATGTAAAAATATCAAAAAGCCAG
Source organism: Pseudoalteromonas sp. XMcav11-Q (assembly GCF_040104525.1). Lineage (NCBI taxonomy): Bacteria > Pseudomonadati > Pseudomonadota > Gammaproteobacteria > Alteromonadales > Pseudoalteromonadaceae > Pseudoalteromonas > Pseudoalteromonas sp. XMcav11-Q. Next base: position 947 of record NZ_JBECOX010000014.1, on the reverse strand, counting down.
CAAATTGCTGGCTTTTATTTTATCTGGCGCATTTAAATAACCTAGTGCTTGAATAAGATACGAGCTAACTCATTGCTTTTAAAATCACAGTGAATTATTTCCTTATCTAGCCAGATAGTTTTGCAGATAACTGGCTGCTAAAAGCATTAATTTGAATAATGTTTTAACTGTATCTATCAGGTTTGATTGCTAGAAATTAATCAAATCTGACTGTCGAATAAGGGCCAAATTCGGCCGTTCAATAGCAACATCATATCTTAAACCTAATTGCGATAACGGACACTCGACTGACTCGTATTTGGACAAAATGAGTAGGGAGAACGTCTGTATTAGGTGAGTTTCGCATAAAAATTTCTATGGCGCGAAGTTAATGGCCTTGTTAGTAGCTATGTCCAAAGCGCCCACCTGATGTAAATTAAACGAATTAGCATCTGGTTTTCTTCTTGATACTTTTCTTCGCTACAAGGAATATCGTCTTCATCATGAGATTGCCACCAAGCATACAACGCTTCTAGTTCCTTCTTGGCTGCTCGATGTTTATCATCAGCGTCCCAATCAGTATGACCGCTTAATAACTCTTCCTTTTCTACGCAATCAGAAAGTAGCTGAAAACAAGCATGGAGCATGACGGAATCTTTATCCCGCCATCCTTCATTAAGAGTATCAATTTTCAAAATATTTCCAGGTTCCACGGATTTCCTTTTGGCTACTAACGCCCAATTAAGGTGTGAAGCACGCGACCACTTCACTCAACTTGACCACCGTAAACACAAAACTCAACCCAAACCAAAAATGCCAAGCGTGCTGAATCACTCTTAAATTGTTTGTGTACGCCCGACATGGGCATTAACTAATGAGGTGAAAGTCCTCTGTAGGAAGATCACCGTTTAAATAACTGATTGTTATTAAACGATAACTACTAGCGAATGGCAAGTGCAAATCCGCGA
>NZ_JBECOX010000013.1:0-179797 GCF_040104525.1 Pseudoalteromonas sp. XMcav11-Q | reverse complement strand
TCATTGAATTCTGATTGTTTGTTTCTACTTTTCAAAAAAGTAAAATCAAAACGAATTGACTATATAGTCACTCAGTTACAATTGAGACTCTAAATTTGTTTGCGTCATCTAGCGAACTAGAATCTGCCGTTAGAACTCAATCTGTACGAGTGCCCACACAGATGATTGCTTCATATTTTTAAAGAACGTTTCGAAACATTTCGTTGTTTCGAGGGATGTGCATTTTAAGCATTCCCGATTTTTTGTCAATACTTAATTTTGAATTTCTTGAGAAGAAGTTTCGAACTTAAGTTTTACTTGACGCTAACTCGTTGTTGCTTTGCTTTTCAGCGTAGCGCCCCGTGTCAGTGGGGTCGCATTATAGGGCGATCCGATTTTAGTGCAACCCTTTTTTTAAAGAAAATTGCGAAAAAACGTTTGTTCGAGTAAAAATCAAGCGAAACGCTTATTTTTGACACTTAACAGTATAAAAAGAGAACAAAAAAAGAGGTGTTGTATGCCGTTTATGTGTAGGACTGCGTGTTATCAACACGATTGAGACACTATTCTATAAGTGGGATATTACTTAAGAAGGTTCGAGAACAGTTATTGAATTGCTAGGAATGACTCTTTTTGCTGGTCGCGATATAAAATCGCTGCTACGAGGTATTAAAAAGTCTGAACTCCTTATTGGAGAACGACCCTTTTGCTGGTCGCGATACAAAATCGCTGCTACAAGGTATTAAAAAGTCTGTACGCCTTATTGGAGAATGACCCTTTTCATTGATCGCGATATAAAATCGCTGCTACGAGGTATTAAAAAGTCTGTACGCCCTATTGGAGAATGACCGTTTTCACTGGTCGCGATATAAAATCGCTGCTACTAGGTGTTAAAAAGTCTGTACGCCTTATTGGAGAATGACCGTTTTCACTGGTCGCGATATAAAATCGCTGCTACGAGGTATTAAAAAGTCTGTACGCCTTATTGGAGAATGACCGTTTTCACTGGTCGCGATATAAAATCGCTGCTACTAGGTGTTAAAAAGTCTGTACGCCTTATTGGAGAATGACCCTTTTCACTGGTCGCGATATAAAATCGCTGCTACAAGGTATTAAAAAAGGCCGCCAAAGCGACCTTTTTTTATGTGTGTTACGACAATCTAGAGATTACTCTTCGATTGTTGCTACAACACCAGCACCTACTGTACGGCCACCTTCACGGATAGCGAAACGTAGACCTTCGTCCATCGCGATTGGTACGATTAGCTCAACAGTCATCTTGATGTTGTCGCCTGGCATTACCATTTCTACGCCGTCTGGTAGCTGGATGTCACCAGTTACGTCTGTTGTACGGAAGTAGAACTGTGGACGGTAACCTTTGAAGAAAGGAGTGTGACGACCACCTTCATCTTTCGAAAGTACGTATACTTCTGAAGTGAATTTTGTGTGTGGCTTGATTGAACCAGGCTTACATAGTACTTGACCACGTTCAACTTCATCACGCTTAGTACCACGTAGTAGTGCACCAATGTTCTCACCCGCACGACCTTCGTCTAGAAGCTTACGGAACATCTCAACACCCGTACAAGTTGTCTTCGTAGTTTCTTTGATACCTACGATTTCTACTTCGTCGTTCACGTTGATGATACCAGCTTCTACACGGCCTGTTACTACTGTACCACGACCCTGGATTGAGAATACGTCTTCGATAGGCATGATGAATGGCTTATCGATGTCACGCTCTGGCTCTGGGATGTAAGAATCTAGTGCTTCTGCAAGCTCAACGATCTTCGCTTCCCACTGCTCTTCGCCTTCTAGTGCTTTAAGCGCTGAACCTTGGATTAGTGGTAGGTCATCACCTGGGAAGTCGTACTCAGAAAGTAGTTCACGAACTTCCATCTCTACTAGCTCTAGTAGCTCTTCGTCGTCAACCATGTCACATTTGTTCATGAATACGATGATGTAAGGTACACCAACCTGACGAGAAAGTAGGATGTGCTCACGTGTTTGAGGCATAGGACCGTCAGTAGCTGCAACTACTAGGATCGCGCCGTCCATCTGTGCAGCACCTGTGATCATGTTTTTAACATAGTCAGCGTGTCCTGGACAGTCTACGTGTGCATAGTGACGAGTTGGTGTGTCATACTCAACGTGTGAAGTTGAGATTGTGATACCACGCTCACGCTCTTCTGGAGCGTTATCGATTGATGCGAAGTCTTTTGCTTCACCACCGTATACTTTTGCAAGTACGTTAGTGATTGCTGCAGTTAGAGTTGTTTTACCGTGGTCAACGTGGCCGATTGTACCTACGTTTACGTGCGGTTTTACGCGTTCAAACTTTTCTTTTGCCATTTTCAAATTTCCTATAAAGAAATTAAAGTCCAGCCCTAAGACCGGACCGAACTAAAATTACTTAACAGCGCGAGCTGCAATTATTGCATCAGCTACGTTTTTAGCCGCTTCAGCATACTTTAGGAATTCCATAGAGTATGATGCGCGCCCTTGTGTAGCGGAGCGTAAGTCTGTTGCATAACCAAACATTTCAGAAAGCGGTACCTGAGCATTAATTTGCTTCGAGCCACCAAATGCTTCTTCCATGCCTTCAATTATGCCACGACGACGGTTTAAGTCGCCTACTACATCACCCATGTTTTCTTCAGGGGTGATTACTTCTACTTTCATGACAGGCTCAAGTAGAACTGGACTTGCTTCAAGCGCGCCCTTTCTAAAGCCCATCGAACCTGCGATCTTAAACGCCATCTCGTTTGAGTCAACATCGTGGAACGAGCCATCAAACAGAGTAGCTTTAACACCCAATAGCGGATAACCGGCAAGAACACCTTGCTTCATCTGCTCTTGAATACCTTTATCAACCGCTGGGATATACTCTTTTGGTACTGTACCACCTACGATTTCGTTAACGAATTCGTATATTGGCGCATCATCATCAGAGACATCCATTGGTTCTAGCTTCAACCAAACGTGACCATATTGACCACGACCACCAGATTGGCGCACAAACTTACCTTCAGCTTCAACAGAAGCTCGGATAGTTTCGCGGTATGCAACCTGAGGCTTACCAACGTTACACACAACGTTAAACTCACGCTTCATCCGATCGACAATGATATCTAAGTGAAGTTCACCCATACCAGAGATAATCGTCTGACCCGATTCTTCGTCCGTTTCTACACGGAATGAAGGATCTTCTGCTGCAAGTTTACCAAGCGCAACGCCCATTTTTTCTTGGTCAGCTACTGTTTTAGGTTCTACTGCGACCGAGATTACAGGCTCAGGAAACTCCATACGCTCTAACGTAATTGGCGCTTCTTGAGCACAAAGTGTATCACCAGTAGTTACATCTTTTAGGCCGATAGCAGCCGCGATGTCACCCGCATGAACTTCTTTAATCTCTTCACGCGAGTTTGAGTGCATTTGAACAATACGTCCAAAACGCTCTTTTTTACCTTTAACAGGATTTAGTACCGAATCACCTTGGCTAACTTTACCAGAGTAAACTCGGAAGAAAGTAAGTGTGCCAACGAATGGATCGGTTGCGATCTTAAATGCAAGCGCCGCAAACGGTGCATTATCGTCAGCTTCACGCGTATCTTCGGATTCGTCTTCTAAGACACCTTGGATAGCTTTTACTTCAGTAGGCGAAGGCATGAATTCAATCACAGCGTCAAGCACAGCCTGAACACCTTTGTTCTTGAATGCACTACCTGTCGTCATTGGCACAATTTCATTGGCCAATGTGCGTTGACGAAGGGCTGATTTAATCTCTTCTTCGCTCAACTCACCATCTTCAAGATATTTTTCCATTAGCTCTTCAGAAGCTTCTGCAGCGCTCTCAATTAGATGAGAACGCCATTCTTCAGCAAGCTCAAGAAGATCTGCAGGGACCTCTTCATAGTTGAAAGTCATTCCCTGGTCTTCTTCATTCCAGTTAATCGCTTTCATCTTGATAAGGTCAATAACACCTTTAAATTCATCTTCAGCACCAATTGGTAGCTGAATAGGCACAGGTGTAGCACCGAGACGTTTTTTAACTTGTTCAACAACAGACAAGAAATTAGCCCCCGTACGATCCATCTTATTGACGAAAATCATACGTGGTACTTCGTATTTGTTTGCCTGACGCCAAACGGTCTCAGTTTGCGGTTGCACACCTGATGAAGCACATAACACAACAACAGCACCATCAAGTACGCGCAATGAACGCTCTACTTCGATAGTAAAATCTACGTGTCCTGGAGTATCGATGATGTTTACACGATGCTCATCAAACTGAGCATCCATCCCTTTCCAGAAACACGTCGTTGCAGCAGAAGTGATCGTGATACCACGCTCTTGCTCCTGCTCCATCCAGTCCATAGTTGCGGCACCGTCGTGTACCTCACCAATCTTATGAGAAAGACCAGTATAGAAAAGTACGCGCTCGGTCGTAGTTGTTTTACCCGCATCTACGTGAGCACATATACCAATGTTACGGTAGCGCTCAATCGGAGTTGTCCGTGCCATAATATCCTCTTAAAGGGTGTTAGCAGATTACCAACGGTAGTGAGCGAATGCTTTGTTCGCTTCAGCCATACGGTGAACGTCTTCACGTTTCTTAACCGCAGTGCCTTTGTTTTCAGCAGCGTCGATCATCTCTTGAGCAAGACGAAGACCCATTGATTTTTCGCCACGCTTACGTGCAGCTTCAACCAACCAACGCATACCTAGTGCGTTACGACGCACTGGACGTACTTCAACTGGTACTTGGTACGTTGAACCACCAACACGGCGAGATTTAACCTCTACCTGTGGGCGAACGTTATCAAGTGCAGATTCAAAGATTTCTAGGTGCGACTTGCCTGATTTTTCAGCAGCCACGTCTAGCGCACCATATACGATTTTTTCAGCAGTAGATTTCTTGCCGTCAAGCATTACTACGTTAACGAATTTAGCAAGAAGCTCTGATCCGAACTTCGGATCTGGAAGAATTTTACGTTGACCTATTACGCGTCTTCTAGGCATTTTCTTTCTCCGGTATCTTCAGGTCCGTGCTAAACACGGATTCCCAAAACAATATATAAAAATTTAAAACTTAAGTGCTTGGCCTTACTAACGGAGAACCATTAGCCCTTAGGACGTTTTGCACCGTACTTAGAACGAGCCTGTCTACGGTCGTTTACGCCTGCACAGTCAAGTGCACCACGAACAGTGTGGAAACGCACACCTGGTAAGTCTTTAACACGACCACCACGGATTAGGATTACACTGTGCTCTTGTAGGTTGTGACCTTCACCACCAATGTATGAAGTTACTTCGAAACCGTTAGTTAAACGTACACGCGCTACTTTACGTAATGCAGAGTTTGGTTTCTTAGGTGTTGTTGTATATACGCGAGTACATACACCACGCTTTTGTGGACAAGCTTTAAGAGCAGCTGAGTTGCTCTTTGTAACCTTGCTACGACGTGGCTTACGCACTAGCTGGTTAATAGTTGCCATTAAATAGCTCCTGAATTAATAAATTACTACTGAAAAATAAAATCTTACCATTTAGGCCAAATCCAATTTTCTTGAACGACTAAAATGGGTGGCCGAATTTTAATGACCAAAGTTTAACCTGTCAACCAAAAGTCGTCATCAGCGCTAAGTAAATGCATGCAATTCGGATGGTTTTGTCTGCGAAGCTATTGAAAGTTAACAAAAGTTGACGATTGCATTGAAAAACCTTTGTTGCAGTATACATATTGATGTGACGCTTTGATGGCAATTCGACCAGCGAGTTGAAAAGGCATAAAAAAACCGCTGCATTCACACAGCGGTTTTTCAATTAATTAGCTAAATGGCGAGGATTACTCGTTGCCACCTAGTAAATCAGCGTTTAGTGCATCTGTTAGCGCTTGAGTTGCCTCTTCAGCACTTACTGTTTGCTCTTCAACAGCTGCTTCTCCTTGCTTACGACGGTTGATGCGCTCTTCATGGTATGCGAAACCTGTACCCGCAGGGATCAAACGACCCACGATTACGTTTTCTTTCAGACCACGTAGCTCATCGCTCTTACCGTTAACCGCAGCTTCGGTTAGAACACGTGTTGTTTCCTGGAACGATGCCGCAGAAATAAACGATTCAGTCGCAAGTGACGCTTTAGTAATACCCATTAGTTGGATTTCAAACTTAGCTGGGATCTTACCTTGCATTTCTAGTTCACGGTTAGCGATGTTTACACGTGCAACTTCAGCTTGCTCGCCTACTAGGAACTCACTGTCACCACCGTCAAGGATGATACACTTACGAAGCATCTGACGAACGATAGTCTCAATGTGCTTATCGTTAATCTTTACGCCCTGTAGGCGGTATACTTCTTGTACTTCGTTAGTGATGTAGTTAGATACATCAGTAACACCACGTAGACGTAGGATGTCGTGCGGAGACTCTGGACCATCGGCGATTACTTCACCTTTAGCCACTTGCTCACCTTCGAACACGTTAAGCTGACGCCATTTCGGGATCATCTCTTCGTATGCATCACCCTCTTCCGGTGTGATCACAAGACGTTTCTTACCTTTAGTCTCTTTACCGAAGCTAACGGTACCTGTGATTTCTGCAAGAATTGCAGGATCTTTTGGCTTACGCGCTTCGAATAGGTCAGCAACTCGAGGTAGACCACCCGTGATGTCACGAGTCTTCGAACCTTCTTGTGGAATACGAGCCAGTACCGAACCAGGTAGTACTGTTGCACCATCTGTGATTTCAATCGTTGTGAATGAAGGTAGACGGATCTCTTGAAGACCACGTTCTTCGTTCTCAATGATTAGTTTAGGCTCTTTCGCGTTTACTTTCGCAAGATCCTTAACAACCACACGTGTTAGACCAGTTAATTCATCAGTCTGTGCTTCAGTGTTTGAATCATCAATATCGCTGAACGATACTTTTGACTCATGTTCAATGATGATTGGGTGACTATGCGGGTCCCAAGTAGCAACGATATCGTTACCTTTAACGTCAGCACCATCTTGTACAGTTAATACTGCACCGTAAGGAACTTTATAACGCTCTTTCTCACGACCGTGCTCATCGATTATCGTGATCTCAGTTGAACGAGACGTGATAACGATTTTGCCATCAGCATTGATTACAAACTTAGCATTGTGAAGTTTCAGATTACCATTGTTCTTAACTTGAACACTGTTCTCTGCAGAAGCTCGTGATGCCGCACCACCGATGTGGAATGTACGCATCGTAAGCTGTGTACCCGGCTCACCGATTGACTGTGCCGCGATTACACCAACTGCTTCACCAGGGTTGATGATGTGGCCACGTGCCAAGTCACGACCATAACAGTGTGCACACACACCAAAGTCGTTTTGACAGGTGATTACAGAACGTACTTTAACTTCGTCTACTGAGTGCTCTTCTAGAAGGTCACACAGTTTTTCGTCAATCATTACGTTACGTTCAACCAGTACTTCTGTTGTACCAGGCTTAACCACGTCTTCAGCAACAACACGACCTAGTACGCGCTCACGAAGCGGCTCTACAACGTCACCACCTTCAATTAGCGGCTTCATTACTAGACCTTCTTCGGTACCACAGTCTGATTCATTGATAACCAAATCTTGTGCTACGTCTACTAGACGACGAGTTAGGTAACCCGAGTTCGCTGTCTTAAGTGCCGTATCCGCTAGACCCTTACGCGCACCGTGCGTCGAGATAAAGTACTGTAGTACGTTTAGACCTTCACGGAAGTTCGCTGTAATCGGCGTTTCGATGATTGAACCATCTGGACGTGCCATTAGACCACGCATACCCGCTAGCTGACGGATCTGAGCAGCACTACCACGAGCGCCTGAGTCTGCCATCATAAACACTGAGTTAAATGACGGTTGCTCTTCTTCGTTGCCTTCAGCGTTGATAACCGTTTCTTTTGAAAGGTTAGCCATCATCTCGCGAGAAAGGTTTTCGTTTACACGTGACCAGATATCGATAACTTTGTTGTATTTCTCACCGGCAGTTACAAGACCTGATTGGAACTGTTGGTTGATTTCTGCAACTTCAGCTTCCGCACGATCGATGATCTCACCTTTAGTTGGTGGGATTACCATGTCATTGATACCGATAGAAACACCTGACTTCATCGCGTAGTGGAAACCGGTATACATCACTTGGTCAGCAAAGATAACTGTATCTTTAAGACCTAGACGACGGTAACACTCGTTAAGAAGACCAGAAATTTGTTTCTTACCTAGTGGTTTGTTGATCAGTTCAAACGGCAAGCCTTCAGGGATATTCAATGAAAGGATTGCACGACCTACTGTCGTATCTACTAGGTGAGTTAACGTGCCGCGCTCACGTGTTTCTTCGTCGATAGTCACTTCTGTGATACGCACTTTAACACGAGCGTGAAGCTCAGCTGCACCTACACGGTATGCTTTTTCAGCTTCTTTAGCATCTTTAAATACAGTGCCTTCACCTTTACCGTTGATACGATCGCGAGTCATGTAGTAAAGACCTAGTACAACGTCCTGTGAAGGAACGATGATTGGTTCACCGTTAGCTGGCGCTAGAATGTTGTTGGTAGACATCATCAATGCACGCGCTTCCAACTGCGCTTCAAGCGTCAGTGGTACGTGAACAGCCATTTGGTCACCATCGAAGTCAGCGTTATACGCCGCACACACTAGCGGGTGCAGGTGAATCGCTTTACCTTCGATAAGTACAGGTTCGAATGCTTGGATACCTAGACGGTGAAGTGTTGGCGCACGGTTAAGTAAAACCGGGTGCTCACGGATAACTTCGTCTAGTACGTCCCAAACTTCTGGTACTTCACGCTCAACCATCTTCTTCGCAGCTTTGATGGTTGTCGCCATACCACGGCGCTCTAGTTTACCGTAGATAAATGGCTTGAATAGCTCAAGTGCCATCTTCTTAGGTAGACCACACTGATGTAGTTTCAGCGTAGGACCAACGGTGATAACAGAACGGCCTGAGTAGTCAACACGCTTACCTAGAAGGTTTTGACGGAAACGACCTTGCTTACCTTTGATCATGTCAGCAAGCGACTTCAGTGGACGCTTGTTAGAACCCGTAATTGCACGGCCACGACGACCATTATCAAGTAGCGCATCAACCGCTTCTTGAAGCATACGCTTTTCGTTACGTACGATGATGTCTGGTGCAGCTAGGTCTAGAAGACGCTTCAAACGGTTGTTACGGTTGATTACACGACGGTAAAGGTCGTTCAGATCTGAAGTCGCAAAACGACCGCCGTCTAGTGGTACTAGAGGACGTAGATCTGGTGGAAGAACCGGTAGCACGCTCATTACCATCCACTCAGGGTTGTTACCTGATTGGTGGAACGCTTCCATTAGTTTAAGACGCTTAGTGATTTTCTTACGCTTAGTTTCAGAGTTGATTGTTGGCAACTCTTCACGCATTTCAGCGATTAACTGACCAAGGTCTAGGTCACGAAGTAGATCAAGTACAGCTTCTGCACCCATCTTCGCTTCAAACTCATCACCGTGCTCTTCAAGTGCATCTAGGTATTCTTCTTCACCTAGTAGTTGACCGCGCTCAAGCGTAGTCATACCTGGCTCAGTTACCACGAATGATTCAAAATAAAGTACGCGCTCGATATCACGAAGCGTCATATCTAGCATTAGGCCGATACGTGACGGAAGTGATTTCAAGAACCAAATATGCGCAACTGGGCTAGCCAGCTCGATGTGACCCATACGGTCACGACGTACTTTTGTTAGCGTTACTTCAACGCCACACTTTTCACAGATAACACCACGGTGCTTCAAGCGCTTGTATTTACCACACAAACACTCGTAATCTTTTACTGGGCCGAAGATACGGGCACAGAATAAGCCATCACGCTCAGGCTTGAAAGTACGGTAGTTGATTGTCTCAGGTTTCTTTACTTCACCGTAAGACCATGAACGCACCATGTCTGGCGAAGCAAGACCAATGCGAATTGCATCGAATTCTTCGGTCTTATTTTGTTGCTTCAGAAACTTAAGTAAGTCTTTCACCTTAGCTCTCCTGTCGGAGGTTAATCTTGAGGGCAAGCCACGCTCACCCCTACATTCTTTTCAGTCCGGTTGCAGTTATGCAACGCCGCAGCGCACTGCGGCGGTCGGATTAAATTTCTTCCAACTCGATGTTGATACCTAGCGAGCGGATTTCTTTCAACAGTACGTTGAACGACTCAGGCATACCCGGTTCCATCTTGTGGTTACCGTCTACGATGTTCTTATACATCTTAGTACGACCGTTAACGTCATCCGACTTCACTGTCAACATTTCTTGTAGCGTGTAGGCAGCACCGTATGCTTCTAGTGCCCATACCTCCATCTCACCGAAACGCTGACCACCGAACTGTGCCTTACCACCCAGCGGCTGCTGAGTAACTAGGCTGTAAGAACCTGTTGAACGCGCGTGCATCTTGTCATCAACAAGGTGGTTCAGTTTCAGCATGTACATGTAGCCTACTGTTACTTGACGCTCAAATGCATCACCAGTACGACCATCATATAACGTTACCTGACCACTTCTTGGATAACCACCAAGCTCTAGCATGTCTTTGATTTCAGCTTCACGTGCACCATCAAATGCTGGTGTTGCGATTGGAAGACCACCTTTAAGGTTATCTGCCAAGCGACGGATTTCATCATCAGAGAAGTTAGCAATATCTACTTTCTGACGGCAGTCACCGATTTCGTAAGCTTTCTTGATGAATTCGCGTAGCTCGTGAATTTCGCGTTGCTCTTTCATCATTTCTTCAAGACGTTCGCCGATACCACGAGCAGCTAGACCCATGTGAGTTTCTAGGATCTGACCGATGTTCATACGAGATGGTACACCCAGCGGGTTAAGTACGATATCTACAGTACGACCTTTATCATCGTAAGGCATGTCTTCAACAGGAACGATAGTTGAGATTACACCCTTGTTACCGTGACGACCCGCCATCTTATCACCAGGTTGGATACGACGTTTAACAGCTAGGTATACTTTAACAATCTTAAGTACGCCAGGCGCTAGGTCATCACCTTGAGTGATCTTACGACGCTTGTTCTCGAAACGCTTATCGTAGTCAGCTTTAAGCTCGTCATACTGTGCAGCTAGTTGCTCAAGCTCTGCTTGGTGCTCTTCATCAGCAAGACTTTGCGTTAGTAGCTTCTCAGTGTTAAAGCCAGCAAGCTGCTCTTCACTCATACCTGATTTAATCAGTAGGTTACGAGCGTGAGTCAGGATACCGCCTTCAAGGATTCTGAACTCTTCGTTGAAGTCTTTCTTCGCTTCGCGAAGCTGCATATCTTCAACTTCTAGTGCACGTTTGTCTTTTTCAACACCGTCACGCGTAAACACTTGTACGTCGATAACCGTACCAGATACAGAGTTTGGTACACGTAGTGAGCTGTCTTTAACGTCAGACGCTTTTTCACCGAAGATAGCGCGTAGTAGCTTTTCTTCAGGTGTTAGCTGCGTTTCACCTTTAGGCGTTACTTTACCTACAAGGATGTCGCCGCCTTTCACTTCAGCACCGATATATACAACGCCTGATTCGTCAAGCTTACCTAGTGCAGATTCACCTACGTTTGGAATATCCGCAGTGATTTCTTCTGGACCAAGCTTAGTATCACGAGCAATACACTGAAGCTCTTGAATGTGGATAGTCGTTAGACGATCTTCTTTTACAACATTCTCTGAAAGTAGGATTGAATCCTCGAAGTTGTAACCATTCCAAGGCATGAACGCTACACGTAGGTTCTGACCAAGTGCTAAGTCACCTAGGTCTGTTGAAGGACCATCAGCAAGCACGTCACCACGTACCACCGGCTCACCAACCATACAAGTTGGTTTCTGGTTGATACAAGTGTTTTGGTTTGAACGTGTGTACTTAGTTAAGTTATAGATGTCGATGCCCGCTTCACCTTGGATGCGCTCATCTTCATTAACGTTAACAACAATACGGCTTGCATCAGCATACTTAACGATACCGCCACGCTTAGCAACGATTGTTACACCAGAGTCTTTCGCTAGTGTACGCTCAATACCAGTACCAACTAGCGGCTTATCAGCACGTAGTGTAGGTACAGCTTGACGTTGCATGTTCGATCCCATCAATGCGCGGTTCGCGTCATCGTGTTCTAGGAATGGGATAAGCGCTGCAGCCACAGAGATTACCTGCTGTGGAGATACGTCCATATACTGGATGCTGTCGCTTGGCATAAAGGTTGATTCACCTTTAAAACGACATGGAATCAATTCTTCAGCAAATTGGTTGTCATCGGTTAGCGTTGTATTCGCCTGTGCGATAACGAACTGACCTTCTTCAATTGCTGATAGGTAATCAACATCGTCAGTAACGATACCGTCTACTACTTTGCGGTATGGAGTCTCTAAGAAACCATAGTCGTTTGTACGCGCGTAAGTAGATAGCGAGTTGATTAGACCGATGTTTGGACCTTCAGGCGTTTCGATAGGACAAACACGACCGTAGTGCGTTACGTGTACGTCACGTACTTCGAAGCCAGCACGCTCACGAGTTAGACCACCCGGACCTAATGCAGAAATACGACGCTTGTGCGTTACTTCTGAAAGCGGGTTGTTCTGGTCCATAAACTGTGAAAGCTGTGAAGAACCAAAGAATTCTTTTACTGCTGCAGAGATTGGCTTAGCGTTGATCAAATCCTGTGGCATAACGTTATCTAGGTCACCAAGACTTAGACGCTCACGTACCGCACGCTCAACACGTACAAGACCTACACGGAATTGGTTTTCAGCCATTTCACCTACAGAACGGATACGACGGTTACCTAAGTGGTCGATGTCATCAACATCGCCTTTACCGTTACGGATGTCGATCAATACCTTCATCACGCTCACGATATCTTCTTTAGATAGCGTACCGTCACCTTCGTCTGAATCATAACCAACACGGCTATTGAACTTCATACGACCAACAGTTGAAAGGTCGTAGCGCTCTTCAGAGAAGAATAGGTTATCAAATAACGCTTCTGCAGCTTCTTTTGTTGGTGGCTCACCAGGGCGCATCATGCGATAGATTTCTACCAATGCTTCTAGGCGATTGTTAGTAGAATCAACACGTAATGTCTCTGACATGTACGCACCGCTGTCTACTTCGTTGATGTAAAGCGTATCGATCTTTGAGTGACCCGCTTTCACCAATTCAGCCATAAGCTCTAGTGATAGTTCAGAGTTCGCTTCTGCAATCACTTCGCCTGTTGATTCGTCGATATAGTTTTTAGCAACAACACGACCGATGATGTACTCATGCGGTACTTCAAGAGTGTCGATGCCTTGCTTTTCGATGCTCTTAATGTGGCGTGCAGTAATACGACGGCCTTTTTCAACCAATACGTCACCGTTTGCATCTTTAATATCAAATGCAGCGGTTTCACCACGTAGGCGTGAAGGCACAAGTTCCATCAACACTTTGCCATCTTTTACTTCGAAACTTGTCGTTTCAAAAAATAGTGCCAAGATTTCGTCTGAAGTGAACTCTAGCGCACGTAAGATGATAGATGCTGGTAGTTTACGGCGACGGTCAATACGAACGTAAAGGTTATCTTTAACGTCGAATTCAAAGTCAAGCCATGAACCACGGTAAGGGATCACACGTGCGTTATATAACACTTTACCAGATGAGTGTGATTTACCACGGTCGTTATCAAAGAATACACCAGGTGAACGGTGTAGCTGAGAAACGATAACACGCTCAGTACCATTGATTACAAAAGTACCGGTGTCTGTCATGAGCGGGATTTCGCCCATGTAAACTTCTTGCTCTTTTATGTCTTTGACTGTGCCAGGTGCATCTTTGTCCATTAGCACAAGACGTAGTTTAACGCGAAGTGGAGCAGAATATGTCACACCGCGAATTTGACATTCTTTAACGTCAAATACTGGCTCGCCAATACGATAACTGACGTATTGAAGTTCAGAATTGCCCGAGTAGCTCTTGATAGGGAATACAGAACGGAAAGCAGCTTCCAATCCAGTATCACCATCGGCATCAGGCGCAATGAACTTATCGAACGATTCCAACTGCATTTGCAGTAGGAAAGGTATGTCCAAAACCTGTGGACGTTTACCAAAATCCTTACGGATACGTTTCTTTTCAGAATAAGAGTAAGCCATGGGGTTCCTCAGCTTGCTGATCTTTGACCCAACCTGTCCAAAATTGAACAGACTTCACTGGCATCTAAGCCATGATAACAACATCTAAATTGTCACACTAACTTGCTTAACTAACGGCTTATATGAGCACAATTCAGGCTATATTCAAATCGTTAATGTTACCAAATTAGTGTTACTTCAAATGCCATTGCGATTTTCAACAAAAACTTCTAAGTTATTGAAAATTACAGTGAAATTCGAAGATTTATGCACGATAGAAATGCATATCTCTATAGCGCAAAAGGGCCGGTGATTAAATAATCACCAGCCCTTGCCTGATTTCTCAGGCAGCGAACCTAGCGGGAGCTAGATTACTTGATCTCAACTTCAGCACCAGCTTCTTCAAGATCTTTCTTAAGCGCTTCAGCTTCTTCCTTAGATACACCTTCTTTGATAGGTGCAGGAGCAGACTCAACTAGCGCTTTAGCTTCTTTAAGGCCTAGACCTGTTGCGCCACGTACCGCTTTGATTGCAGCAACTTTGTTACCGCCAGCAGCAGCTAGGATTACGTCGAACTCAGTCTTTTCTTCAGCAGCTTCAGCAGGACCAGCAGCAACAACAGCAGCAGCTGCAGTTACACCGAACTTCTCTTCCATAGCTTCAACTAGTTCAACAACTTCCATTACTGACATTTCAGCAATAGCGTCAAGGATTTGGTCTTTAGTTACAGACATTTCAAATTTCCTAATTATTTACGAACCCATGCGGTTCAAAAAATTTATTAAAGAAAGGAGCGTTGCTTAGATTAAGCAGCTTGCTCAGCTTTCTGTACACGTACCGCTTCAATTGTTTTACACAATTTGCCAGCAGACGCTTCTTTCATAGCGCTCATTAAGCGTGCAACAGCTTCGTCGTAAGTAGGTAGCTTAGCAAGCATATCTACGTCAACGATTTTGCCTTCGAATGCAGCAGTTTTAAGCTCAAATGCTTCGTTCTTTTTCGCGAAATCTGCAAAGATACGCGCAGCAGCACCAGGGTGCTCTGAAGAGAAAGCGATTAGGCTTGGACCAACTAGTGATTCATTAAGGCATTCGTAATCAGTGCCTTCAACCGCACGTCTAGCTAGGGTGTTACGAACAACTTTCATCCATACACCAGCTTCACGAGCTTCTTTACGAAGAGCAGTGATTGCACCTACTGTTACACCACGAGAATCAGCAACAACTGCTGAAAGAGCACCTTTGGCAGCTTCGTTGACTTCAGCAACAATTGCTTTTTTGTCTTGAAGATTTAAAGCCATGGGTGTTACTCCTGGTTTATAGAAAAACAAACATGTTTTTCAGTTCTACTCTACCCTGCTAAAAACTTTAGCAGAGATGCTTTTTACGGCGAGAGCCAGAAGATTAGGAAAATCTAGCTGGGATTCACACCGTCTACGTAGGACGATTAAGGCCGAAGCCACCTACGGTCTTGGACGGAAGCGCAATTTATCGATTCATTGTAGACCATGATGGAAACAATTTTCGAAATTATGCGCTTCAACCCGAATTCTTTGCTTTGTAAAGAAGTACACTTCTCTACAAAATGGCGCAAAATTATAGTCTAATTTTTACGCCATGTAAACGCTAAACTCTAAATTATACTACTTGAGTATTTAGAGTAGCTTGGTCTAAAGCAACACCAGCACCCATCGTAGTAGAGATGCTTACTTTCTTCACGAAAGTACCTTTTGCAGTAGAAGGCTTAGCCTTCTTAAGCGCGATGATTAGCGCTTCAAGGTTTTCTTGAAGTTGGTTAGCGTCAAAGTCTACTTTACCGATAGTAGTGTGGATGATACCGTTCTTATCGTTACGGTAACGAACCTGACCAGCTTTAGCGTTCTTAACAGCTTCTGCAACGTTAGGCGTTACAGTACCTGTCTTAGGGTTAGGCATAAGACCACGTGGACCTAGGATTTGACCTAGCTGACCAACAACGCGCATTGCATCTGGAGAAGCAACAACAACGTCAAAGTTCATTTCGCCTTTCTTAACTTGCTCTGCAAGGTCTTCCATACCTACTAAATCAGCACCAGCTTCTTTAGCAGCTTCAGCATTTGCACCTTGAGTGAATACCGCTACGCGTACATCACGACCAGTACCGTGAGGTAGTACAGTTGCACCACGTACGTTTTGGTCAGATTTACGAGCATCGATACCTAGGTTTACAGCAACGTCAACACTTTCAACGAACTTAGCAGTAGCAAGTTCTTTTAGAAGAGCAACAGCTTCGTTGATTTCGTACTCTTTAGTCGCATCCACTTTCTCGCGGATAGTACGCATACGCTTAGTTAATTTAGCCATTCTCAATTACTCCTCTACGTTCAAGCCCATTGCACGTGCAGAACCTGCAATCGTGCGTACAGCTGCGTCCATATCAGCAGCAGTAAGATCTGGACGTTTCGTCTCAACGATCTCTTCAAGTTGAGCACGAGTAACTGTACCAACTTTTTCAGTGTTAGGACGACCAGAACCAGACTTGATACCAGCAGCCTTCTTAAGAAGGTATGCCGCAGGTGGAGTCTTCATTTCAAAAGTGAAAGAACGGTCACTGTAAACAGAAATAACAACAGGAACAGGTGCGCCTTTTTCGATAGACTCTGTACGTGCGTTGAACGCTTTACAGAATTCCATGATGTTTACACCGTGTTGACCTAGTGCAGGACCTACTGGAGGACTAGGGTTAGCCATACCAGCAGCAACTTGTAGCTTGATTAGAGCTTCAACTTTCTTAGCCATGATAATACCTCAATTGTGGGTCTTTGCCTCGTGCGCGCGAGGACGCGTACTCAAACGGCTTCCCAGTTAAAAAATTCAGTCTTTTTGCCGCATATTTTTGCGTACAACAAAAAGGCCGCTGATTATAGATTAATCAGCGGCCTTTGACAACTTTTTCAAGTTAGAATTTATTTGTCTTTCTCAACCTGACCAAATTCTAGGTCTACAGGCGTTGAACGACCGAAAATAAGTACCGAAACTTTCAGGCGACTCTTTTCGTAATCCACTTCTTCAACCACACCGTTGAAGTCAGCAAATGGACCATCTGTAACACGAACCACTTCACCCGGCTCAAATAAAGTAGCAGGTTTCGGTGCTTCAGCATTTTCTTGTAGACGGTTAAGAATACGATCCGCTTCTTTTTGACTGATTGGTGCAGGACGGTCTGACGTACCACCAACAAAGCCCATTACACGCGGTGTACTATTCACCAAGTGCCAAGAAGCATCGTCCATTACCATTTGAACTAATACATAGCCAGGGAAGAATTTACGCTCAGATTTACGTTTCTGACCTGCACGCATTTCAACCACTTCTTCAGTCGGCACAAGGATCTCACCGAATAGGTCTTCTAACCCTTCGATTTTAATATGCTCGATAATGGTTTGTGCTACGCGTTTTTCAAAACCCGAAAACGCTTGGATCACGTACCAACGTAATTTCTTTTCTTTGTTCTCATCCGACATGGGATCAGATCTCCAATCCAGTTAAAAAGCCTACTGCACGGAAAAGTATACCATCTAATCCCCATAGGATTAATGCCATAATCACCGTTGCAATGATCACGATGAAAGTAGTGTGAGTCGCTTCCTGACGCGTTGGCCAGATAACTTTACGTACTTCAATACGTGATTCTTTAGCAAAAGCGATAAAGGTACGGCCTTTTTCAGTCGTTACCAAAATGCCCAAAGCCGCAGCAATAGCTGCAACTACGCCAACAGCGCGTACTAAAACAGATAAATCGGCATATAGATAATTACCAACTACAGCACCAGTTAGAAGTGCAATAGCAGCTAGCCACTTTACCGTGTCCATCGAGCTTGACGAGTTTTCAACATTAGTGCTCATAATCAATTTTACCTTAAATACAGACACAACAACCCTGCATAGAACAGGGTAAATCCATTCAATCCAAATTTACAAATAAGCGACTTAAGTGGTTTTGGGTCACGTTATTTTAAATGTGGACTTGTTGCTGAATTGGCAGGGGCGGCAGGACTCGAACCCGCAACCATCGGTTTTGGAGACCGCTGTTCTACCAATTGGAACTACGCCCCTGCAAAGTGGATGCCCATTATACTGACGAAGCAAACGAAAACAAGTGTAAAAGATATGCAAAGTAACATTTAATCTAAACTTGGTTTTACGACGTCTTCAGAAAAGACGCAATAAATCTCCGTGATAAAAATCACAAAGCACCCAAACTTGCTCAAATGGATGACAATCAGGGATCTCCCAAGTGGCTTTTAAGCGCTTAAAATCGTCAAGATGATAGATGGGGCTAGCATTTCGAATTAACAACCAAACACGTTGTGAATCATAGTATTTTTTGGCTTTTTGATTGAGCAGCCGCTGTAAGCCGATACTCAGTTGTTCGGAGTCAGCAGCTTGACTCATTGCTGCCAGCTCTCTTTGCGTGGAGAGAGACAACTGACGCCCAAGCACAGCCATCGCTTCTTTCTCACTTGCATAAAAATGGGCTATTTCTATATCAAGCTGTATTTTTCCTTGATAACAACTGACGTCCGGCTTATTGGGCTCATTGTGCCAAATATGGCGCATATGCACTGCAAACTGCTTTTCATAACTGCGTAAAAACAGTTTAGCAGCGTCATGCTCAAGTTTTATTTTTTCTGCTTCACTCGCTCTGTCCATTCACAACCACTGCTACATCACTCAATAAGCTTGAAGCACCGAATCTAAAATTCTTGGCATTGAGCCACTCGGCCCCCATAATTTCTTCAGCCAATCGTAAATATCGCTGTGCTTCAACTACTGACTTTACTCCACCGGCCGCTTTAAATCCAACCGATTTACCGCTGCTTTTGATTGTCTTAAGGATAACTTCAGCCGCTTCAGGTGTAGCATTGACAGCAACCTTTCCTGTACTTGTTTTAACAAAGTCCGCGCCCGCCATAATGGCAAGCTGCGCGGCTTCCGCAATGAGCTTTGGTTTAGCCAATACGCCACTTTCGATGATGACCTTGAGCTTTGCTTTACCTTGACAAGCAAGCTTGCTTGAATGCACATATTGCCAAGGTGTATCTGGGTCACCCGCCATCAGCTGCTGATAAGGAAGCACAAGATCAATTTCGTCGGCACCATCTGCGATTGCTGAATGAGTTTGTGCAACGACCTGCTGGAGCTTTTGTTCTCCAGATGGGAAGTTGGTCACCGTTGCCACTTTTATCTGCAGCCACTCACGCTTTTCCAACTCTTCTTTTACTAACATCACAAACTGCGGATACACACAAATCGCCGCTGGTAGTCCGATATCAGGGTTAATGCTATTCAATAATGCGAGAATACTTGCCGGCGTATCGTCCTCTTTCAAAGAGGTTAAATCCATTAAACTCAGCGACAACCGAGCATCAGATTGTAAAGTCATTACCGTGTTCCTTTTCATTCTATGTAATAAGCCTAGTTAAATGCATACAACAGGACCAACAATAGGACAAATGTCCGCATACAATTAGCTGTCGGACGCGGTTTTTACTATTGTTCATTAAATGAATATCTCATAACCAAACACTATAATCGTCAAATCACAGCAAAAACTTAAGTTAACCTAATGAAACAAAAAGAAAATTACATTTAATCACTTTTTTTATAACTTTTAGTTATATGGAGTCGGTTTAAATTATTTTTTCCCACATTTGCAACTCTATATGCTGCGCTCTATTACTGATATCAATCAATATTGATATCAACCGTCGTGATGTTTAGCAGAGGTTATCGTGCAATACTTGCCAATTTTTACCAAACTAGAAAATAAACCTGTATTGATTGTAGGTGGTGGTGAGGTTGCGCTGAGGAAGTGTCGCGCCTTTTTGAAAGCCAATGCAGCAGTCACTTTGGTTTCACCTGAGTTTTGCACTGAGCTTTTATCACTAGCAGCGGATGCAAGCGTTGCACTTCGACATAAGCCATTTGATGCATCAGACCTAGATAATGCCATGTTAGTCGTTGCGGCAACGGATATTGAAGCCGTAAATGCAGAGGTGGCAGAGCTTGCTGAAGCGCGAAACCTTTTCGTTAACGTAGTCGACGACCAACCAAAGTGTAATTTTATTTTTCCGTCAATCGTGGATAGAAACCCTATAACGATTGCCATATCCAGTGCTGGAACTGCGCCCGTCCTTGCAAGACGATTACGAGAGAAGTTAGAAACCCTTATTCCACAGCATATAGGTCCGCTGGCAACGCTTGTCGGTCAATTCAGACATAAAGTGAAAGCGCGCTTTAAACACTTTGCTGACCGCCGTCAGTTTTGGGAATCTGTCTTTGATTCAAATGTGGTAAGTGAAGTACAAGCTGGTAACAATGAAAATGCACAAATTCAACTTGAAGCCATGCTAGAAAGCACTCCCTCCCCAGAAGGCGAGGTTTATGTCGTCGGTGCGGGTCCTGGCGACCCTGAGCTACTGACGCTTAAGGCATTACAACTAATGCAACAAGCCGATGTGGTAGTGTATGATTATCTGGTATCTGACGAAATCATGGATCTTGTACGTCGTGACGCTGATTTAATCTGCGTGGGCAAAAAAGCCGGTAATCATAGTGTTAAACAAGAACACACCAACGAGATTTTGGTTGATTTAGCCAAACAAGGTAAAAAGGTTTGTAGGATAAAAGGCGGCGACCCATTTATTTACGGTCGCGGTGGCGAAGAAGTGCAGGTGTTGGCAGAAAATAACGTTAAATATCAAATTGTTCCGGGCATTACTGCTGCAGCAGGATGTAGCGCATACGCTGGTATTCCATTAACTCATAGAGATCATGCTCAAGCTATTCAATTTGTGACTGGGCATTGCAAGCAAGATGGACAAGAACTCGACTGGGAAGGCTTAGCTAAGGCGAATCAAACGCTTGCCGTATACATGGGAGTGATTAAATCGCCGCATATTCAGGCGCAATTACTCGCTCATGGTCGCTCGCCGAATACACCTGTAGCAATTGTTGAGAATGGCACGCGTAAATCTCAGCGTGTAGTAAAAACACAATTAGATCAACTTGCACAGACTATTACTGCGCATGATATTCAGTCGCCAGCACTATTGATTATTGGTGAAGTAGCAGCATTACATGAGCAATTAGCTTGGTTTAATAAGAACAATCAAATCAGTAGCTTTGCTCAACCCATTACGCAAGTCGCGTAATAACCGTAACAGATAGTTAAATTTATAAGTAGGACATTAATCATGGCTTTAACCCATCTCCAGCAACTCGAAGCTGAGAGCATAAAGATCATCCGAGAGGTTGCCGCAGAGTTTGAAAACCCAGTAATGCTGTACTCGATTGGTAAAGACTCGTCGGTACTGCTTCATCTTGCTCGTAAGGCTTTCTACCCTGCGAAGATCCCTTTTCCTCTACTCCACGTTGATACCAATTGGAAATTTAGAGAAATGATCGAGTTTCGCGATAGATTAGCAAAAGAGTATGGATTTGAACTGCTTGTGCACAAAAACCCAGAAGGGCTAGAGATGAATATAAGTCCATTTGTTCATGGTTCATCTAAGCATACCGATATCATGAAAACACAAGGCCTTAAGCAAGCGCTAGATCAATATGGCTTTGATGCGGCTTTTGGTGGTGCGCGCCGTGATGAAGAAAAATCTCGCGCAAAAGAAAGAGTTTACTCATTTAGAGATAAACACCATCGCTGGGATCCTAAAAACCAACGTCCGGAGTTATGGAATACGTATAACGGCCAAGTGAACCCTGGCGAAAGCATTCGAGTTTTCCCATTATCAAACTGGACAGAGCTCGATATTTGGCAATATATCTACCAAGAAGGTATTGAGATAGTGCCACTTTACCTATCTAAGCCAAGACCGGTTGTCGAGCGTAACGGAACGTTAATTATGGTCGATGATGACCGTATGCCACTTGCAGAAGGTGAAGTGCCTGAAATGAAATCAGTACGCTTCAGAACACTTGGCTGTTACCCACTAACGGGGGCAGTTGAATCAGAGGCCGATACGCTCACTGGAATTATCGAAGAAATGTTGTTATCTACGTCATCAGAACGTGAAGGACGAGTGATTGATCATGATTCATCAGGATCAATGGAGAAGAAAAAGCGCGAGGGGTATTTCTAATGTCAACAGCAAATGAAGTGAAAGAATTAGGCATTGAAACCTACTTAGCGCGTCAGCAAGACAAGAGCTTGTTGCGCATGATGACCTGCGGCAGCGTAGATGACGGTAAATCAACGCTGATCGGCCGTTTGCTACACGATAGCCATCAAATCTATGAAGACCAATTAGCTGCGCTACACAAAGACAATGAAAAAGTCGGCAATGCGGGTGAAGATCTAGATTTAGCGTTACTTGTTGATGGCTTACAAGCAGAGCGTGAGCAAGGTATTACCATTGATGTGGCTTACCGCTATTTCTCAACTGCGAAGCGTAAATTTATTATTGCCGATACGCCAGGACACGAGCAGTACACCCGTAATATGGTTACGGGTGCTTCGACCAGTGATTTGGCCATTATTCTTGTCGATGCCCGTTATGGTGTCCAAGTTCAGACTAAACGCCATAGCTTTATTTGTGATTCACTGGGTATCAAACAGTTCGTTGTCGCGATAAACAAGATGGATATTGTTGATTTTGATGAGGCCGTATTTGAGCGCATAAAGGCCGACTATTTGAAATTTGCTGAACAACTGAACGTACGAGATATTCGCTTTGTGCCAATGTCAGCACTTAAAGGCGACAATGTTGTAAATCGCTCAGAAAAAACGCCTTATTATCAAGACAAACCATTGCTGGAACTGCTGGAAGACTCTCCTGCCGCAGAGCCTAATCATGGTTTTGAAGCGCGCTTCCCGGTGCAATATGTTGTGCGTCCTAATCTAGACTTTCGTGGTTTCCAAGGCACATTAACCTCTGGTAGCTTAAGCGTTGGCCAAGCGGTTAAAGTATTGCCATCAGGTAAGACTTCAACCATTAAAGAACTCGTGACTTTTGATGGCAATCTAACTCAAGTGGAAACCGGACAAGCATTCACTATCACCCTAGCAGATGAAGTCGATGTGAGTCGTGGCGACGTGATAGTGCCTGTAGAGTCGACTGCTCAGGTGACGAATCAGATCACTGCTAAGCTGGTATGGATGCACGAAACACCACTACAATTGGGTAAAAGTTATAACCTTAAATTGGGTAGCAAGAAAACCGCGGCAATCGTGAAAAATATCGAGCACACTATCGATGTGAATACACTTGAGCACGGCCAAGCCGATTCATTGTCATTAAATGAAATTGCTATCGTAACCATCGAGCTGACAGAAAATGTCGTTGCGGATGAGTATTTAAATAATCGTGAAACCGGCTCGTTTATCTTAATTGATCGCCTATCTAACCTAACCATAGGTGCAGGTATGGTGGAAACGGTTCAAGCCGCAACAGCAACGTCCTCAAGTCAGTTTAGTGGATTTGAGATTGAGTTTAATGCATTAGTTCGCAAGCACTTCCCTCATTGGCAAGCGCTTGATATTTCGAAGCTAAAATAATGCAATTTAGCCTGTTAGACGAGGTATGACGTCATTATGGAACAAGTCATTTTAACAGGCATTATGCTAGCGTTAGTCGTGTGTCTTTTTGCCACACGCATTAACGCTGCATGGCTATTCACAGGCGCAATCGCCACTAGTTATTTGACTGGCCTCATCGATCTTGAATCGATGTTGGTGAATTATGCGAACCCGTCTTTAATCACGCTTGTGCTACTTATCCTAGTTTCTATTGCGATTGAAAAAACAACCTTAGTCAAAAAACTCGCCCACTCAATGGCACAAGGTAGTCTCGCAAAAGCGGTGATTAAACTGGGTTTATCCACCGCCTTTTTGTCTTCTTTTACCAATAACACTGCGGTGGTTGCTTCGCTGATCACCACCGTTAAAGAGAGCAAAACACACGCGCCTTCTAAGCTGCTATTACCGCTTTCTTATACCGCTATTTTAGGTGGTACGTTAACGCTAATAGGTACTTCTACCAACCTTATTGTTAATGGCTTTGCCGTAGAAGCAGGGATGGCACCGCTGGGCTTTTTTGACTTTACCTTAGTTGGTCTTGCCGTCCTGAGTGTTGGTTTATTGACCATCACGATTATGCTCAAATATTTGCCCGACAACGGCAAAAATAATGATGAGGTCGTGCCGTTTTATTTAGAAGGGAAAGTTGAGCCAAGCTCCAAGCTAGTTGGCCGCACGGTTGAAGAAAACGGCCTGCGCGACCTCAAAGACTTATTTCTTGCTGAAATCATTCGTGGTGAACGACGGATCTGCGCCGTTACGCCACAACAAGAAATTCTTGCTGGTGATGTTCTGCTATTTGTGGGCGACATCAACTCAGTGCCACTGTTACAGCGTTTCGATGGATTAAAGATAGTCCATGATAAACACGAGAAAGACGTTGAGCACTTGGTGGAAGTGGTCGTCAGTCAGTCTTCACGCTTTCTTGGAAAAACCATTAAAGAGATCCGCTTTAGAGAGCAGTTTCATGCTGCTATTATTGCGATACGTCGTGGTCATGATCGCCTACAAGGTGGAATCGGTCAGGTCGAATTACAAGCGGGTGACTCTTTAATACTAGCACCAAGCAGCGATTTTTATGCACTCCCCAATCTCAAACGCGAATTTGTGTATATCTCGGGCCTAGATTTACAAACACATCTATCTCGCAATAAGTCCAACACCGTACTTGCGAGTTTTGCGACAGTGGTTGGCCTTAGTATCTTTGGGGTTGTGCCGCTGGTAAAAGGGTTGATTGTGTTACTCGCCGCACTTGTGGTGCTCGGCACAATTAAAGTCCCAGAGATGAAACGCCGCTTTCCTATTGAGCTTGTCGCTATTGTTGGCAGTGCGATAGGACTGGCTAAGTTAATGATTGAAACCGGACTGGCAGCAGAGATTTCCTCGAGCTTATTGTGGTTGTTAGGGGATTTTGGTCCTTACGGCGCATTTATCGCCATTTTTGTGATGACTGTGATATTTACCGAGCTCATCACTAACAATGCCGCGGCAGCACTTTCATTCCCAGTAGCCTATGCGCTGGCAAGTGGTTTTGGTGTAAACCCACTGCCATTTGTAATGGCGGTAGCCTTTGGCGCATCCGCGAGCTTTATCTCACCTTTTGGCTATCAAACTAACCTCATGGTGTATAGCGCAGGCAACTATCGAATTCGTGATTACGTCACCATGGGACTGCCCTTGTCGTTGATTTATTCAGCGACGGTACTGACTGTTATTCCATTTGTCTTTCCATTTTAATAGAGCAAAGTATGGACGAAAATATTGTTTGGCATAACTATGCCGTAGATAAAACAAAACGTAGCGAGTTAAAAGGTCATAAGCCTTGCGTGCTGTGGTTTACAGGCTTTTCTGGCTCAGGTAAAAGCACCGTGGCCAATGCACTTGAGCATGCACTGCAAGCTAAAGGCATACATACCTACCTCCTTGATGGGGATAATGTCAGACATGGACTGTGTAAAGACTTAGGGTTCAGTGATGAAGACCGCGTCGAAAACATTCGTCGAGTGGGTGAACTCAGCAAACTCATGGTCGATGCGGGACTAATGGTACTCACCGCTTTTATCTCACCTTTTCAAGCTGAACGAGACATGGTGCGTAACTTAGTCGCAAGCGGCGAGTTTATTGAAGTATATCTAGATACGCCGCTTGCAGTTTGCGAGCAACGAGACCCTAAAGGTTTGTATAAAAAAGCGCGTGCTGGAGAAATAAAACATTTTACTGGCATAGATTCGGCGTATGAGCCCCCAATTAGTCCAGAAATATGTTTAAATACTTCCGAGCAGTCGCTGGAAGAATCTGTCCAGCAGCTAATACACTATCTACTGTCAAAAAATTTAATAGGGTAAGTCATGAATCATACGGATCTGCTGGAAGAAGTATTAAATCTGAGTATTCGCGCTGGTGAAGCGATTATGGAGATTTATGCCAAGGACTTTAATGTTGAATATAAAGAAGATGAAAGTCCCGTCACTGAGGCAGATCTCGCTGCACATCAAATTATTGTTGCAGGCCTAAAAACCCTCACTCCCGAAATGCCGATATTAAGCGAAGAAAGCGCGAGAATAGATTGGCAAGAACGCCAACAATGGCAAGAATATTGGCTGGTTGACCCCATTGATGGCACCAAGGAATTCATCAAGAAAAATGGCGAATTTACGGTAAATATTGCACTTATCAATAACGGTGAACCCATTCTTGGTGTTGTTCATGCTCCAGCACTTAATGAAAGCTACCTTGCAGAAAAAAGTATTGGCGCGTTCAAGCAAACGGGTGAAGCTCGCATAGAGCTCAAAGTCACCTCCAAGCCCAATCAAGGTTTAATCAAAGTAGTTGGCTCGCGCTCACATCCTTCACCAGATTTAGCTGAGTACCTTACCCGCTTCGAGCAAGTCGACATGGTGCCTAAAGGCAGTTCACTTAAGTTATGCTTAGTGGCAGAAAGTAAAGCCGATGTTTACCCTCGTCTTGGCCCAACTTCAGAGTGGGATACCGGGGCCGGACACGCGGTGGCGAGTATCGCAGGGGCAAAGGTCAGCCAAGTGAATGGCGAGCCTCTGCGCTATAATCAAAAAGCCGAGTATCTTAACCCCTATTTTGTGGTTTCTAGGTTGGAAGACTAAGCTAGAAGGTGATGATACCGTAAACTAATTCACATAAAACCAGTCGAATTAACGTTCGACTGGTTTATTTGCGGCGCGAGTTAGGACTTTATCGTATACGCTTTTTAAAACTGCTCTTGGCGTTTCAAGCAAAAATGTCTCTTTTACCAACTGCTCCAGCTGAGCAAAGCTCTCAACTGCAGTTTCAGTAACACTGCCATCACATTCATGCCATTCAAAATAACTCTGATTACGCAGTAAATAACGATGGCAATCTGTAATTCGAGAAACCACTAAGTTATTCACAAACGCCGCTTCAGGATGTTGATGGGAATAAAAGTGTGCCACTTCACAATCGGATTCGAACACTTCAGCAAGGTCGACATGATATAAAGTGAGCGGTGCTTCTCCTTCCTCTAACAAAGTAACTTTAACTGTGTCTGCTGTTTTTTGTACCTGATAAGTCTGCCGACCTTGGATAGTTAAGGCCTGATTGATGTTAATCGGTACACGAGGAGACTTCACTCCAAACCCCACATCAACCAAATACTGCTCGCCGTCCAAATTTAACAATGTCATCCGATGAGAACGAGGATTGGAGAGGCTACCATTTAGCATTACTCTCGCAAGAATCGGCCTTACCGTAAACCCAAGCTGTTGCAACGCTAAAAATGCCACCTTGTTATGCTCAAAGCAGTAGCCTCCTTGTTTGTTGATCACTAAGCGGTTAAATAGTGGTAATGGGTCAAGCAACATACGCTCACCATACATGGCATTAATACTTGAGAAGGCGTAACGAGAGAAGTGTTTTTGTTGTAACTCGGTGACCAGCTCAATCCCAGCAAAGTGCTGTAACGATAAGCTGCTAAGATATTGATTGATATTCGCTTCTAATTCCATGACTGACTCCAAAAGTTGATGAAGGCAGGTTAAAACCTCAACCCATGTTAAGGTCAATAGGTATTTTTACTTTTTCAACCATTGTTTCTATTACCTCATAAGATGTCACTTTGTTATCCAAACCTCAGGTTAACTAGGCAAATAACTGATGCACTTTTTTGCTCGGCAAAGCGAGGCGTTTAGCTTCTGCCACAACCAGCGGCTTCGACATAAAATAGCCTTGCGTTTGATGACAATAAAGCCTTGATAACGTATCAAGCTGCGCTGCCGTTTCAATGCCCTCGGCTGTCACGACAAGGTTAAAGCTGTGCGCAATCGCACAAATTGCTTCAATGAGTTGCGTCGCCTTACCGCCCAGCTCAATGCCGGACATAAAAGCCCTATCTATTTTAATGCCATCCACAGGAAGATGATTGAGCCGGGCAAGGCTGCTATAACCTGTGCCAAAGTCATCAATATAGATGCCAAATCCCGCCTGATGAAGTTGCTCCAGCGGCCCTATAAGCATGTTTTCCTCTGCCATCATGGCGGATTCTGTCAATTCAAGCTTAATTTGTTTCATCGCAACATTTTCATCCTCACAGCGAGACACTAACCAATCGATAAATTCCTGCGACTGGAGTTGCAACGGAGAAACATTAACCGCGACAAAAAGGGTGCTGTCTCCTATGGCATTGATAAACTTAATCGCCTGATCAAATACCCAGCGACCAAGCTCTGAAATCTTCGCGCATTGTTCTGCGATGGGAATAAATTCCGCAGGACTTACTTCTCCGAGCGTTGGGCTATTCCAGCGTAGTAGCGCTTCGAACCCTTTTAAATTCTGCCCTTTTTGACAATAAACGGGTTGCAAATTCAGGTTTAGTTCGCGAGACATAACTATTGCCTGTAACGCTTGCTCAATCTGGATCTTTCGACCTGCTTCGCAAGCGATAGCATTAGTGAATATATGATAAGTGTTCTTGCCTCGCTTCTTTGCCTCATACATTGCAATATCGGCATCATGCAGTAGCTTCTCAGCATCGCAATGTAG
Organism: Pseudoalteromonas sp. XMcav11-Q; assembly: GCF_040104525.1. Taxonomy (NCBI): domain Bacteria; kingdom Pseudomonadati; phylum Pseudomonadota; class Gammaproteobacteria; order Alteromonadales; family Pseudoalteromonadaceae; genus Pseudoalteromonas; species Pseudoalteromonas sp. XMcav11-Q. Next base: position 151,070 of record NZ_JBECOX010000013.1, on the reverse strand, counting down.
ACACGGAACGGTAAAGTGACGTACGCCAACGCTACCACTTACACAGTGGCTGTTACCATGGTACAGAAATGGCGCTCGGATCCGTGCAAGAATATCTTCAAGCACCCCCTCAATTGGTTCATGTAGATGCTCATCGTAAATAAGGACGGCGAATTCATCACCGCCAAGCCGAGCAATATCGGCATAGCTACTAAGCAGCATACGCATTCTTGTTGCAAACTCGATAAGCAGCCTATCGCCGGCTTGATGGCCTAAGGTATCGTTTATTAGCTTAAAGCGGTCTAAGTCAATATATAGCAAAGTAAACTTGGCGCATTTACGCTCACGGAGCTTATCAACCAAAGACACAAAGCTCTGACGATTTAGCAGATCGGTCAAGCTGTCATGTTGCGCTTTATATCGCAATTGTTCTTGGAACAGTTTAGCCTGAGTAATATCCGTCACTCTCCCCTCATACTGGCAACTATCCGGTTGATGCAGCCAATGCCCTGAATGTCTAAGCCAGATATGCTCTCCCGATTCCGCTTTTGCTAACCACTCCATTTCTTGGTGAGCTTGCTTCGTGGCAACAATCTGGTTCCACTGCTCATGACACTCAGAGTCTCGCATAAGCGCACTAAAGTCTGTATTTGGCGAAGGAATACGCCCACCAAAAAGTAACGCATTGAAAGCGGGGTTGGAGTCAATAATGTAGCCCAGGCGGTCTAGTACAAATAAACCTTCATGGCTATTAACGAATAAACTTTTATACTTACGCTCTGCAGCGACCTGTTGCTGCAAAGCCCCTAAGCGCTTATTAGATTCGACTTGTAACCTGTGGTTAGACACCTCTAAGCTTTTAGTTCTTTCAACAACTAAATTATTGACGGTGTCATTGCGGTTTTTCAGTTGTCTTAGCTGGAGCCACACCAATAAAATACAGGCGGCCAGAATACCTAAAAAGAGTACAATCAGTACGCTATGGTTATTTAACCAACTTGGATGTAAACACGCCTCATCATACAACTGCATGGTAATGGGCAAACCATAAAAATTAATGGTGTGTACCGCACTTGGCGTTAAATTCTGAAGGTCGAAACGTGTCTGCCAATCGGAGCTATAAATAATTTCTTTTTTTGAAGAGACCAATAAGTGTTGCTTACGCTGCTGATATAATTGGCCAAATAGTGAATCCAATAAAAAAGGTAACTCAAAACTTAATCCCAGTAGCGTTTTAAACTCTCCAAAACGCGGTTGCTCTATCAATACACTGAGTTTTTGCCTATTTGGCTGGACATAGGTCGTTAAGTCATTCTCATCCCGCTCTGCAAAAATATCTCTCTCAAGTACCTCCGCCTGCCCGACTGTCTGGCCAACTTCAGACACAGGTGCGGCACGGGTAACCACCAGCCATTGGTTAGCCTGATCATCTACATTGCCTCTAACTTTAAAGTCAAAATACCCTCTTTCTCGCTGCACTTTCTCTAATATGGAGAATTGTTCAGGTGAAACCACTGCGTATGTTTCCATACTCAACCCTAAATTCGCCGTGGTAAGCTGTGATTGCGCTATCTCATAAAAGTCAGCATCTTGATGGGTATTGAGGTAGGCGTCTATCGAATACAGTAGGTGGGCAACGTGTTGCAACTTACTATCCAGTAAGTACTCTAACCGCGTCAACTCCTGCGCGCTTTTGCTTTCTGATTGGTTTTGGTAGTAAACATTCGCTATCAAGCCAACATATATCAAACAGGCGAACAACAATATGAACCCCAACACAGGAAGCCTTCGCTTAAAAACCTGCTGAGCACTATGGAGAATGGCATTTGTAAAAACGCGTCGTTTAAATCTGGACATCTTCATCGAACATTGTATGCTACACCTATTCGATAATAATTCTTATTTGCAATGAATAAAAGTAAACTTTTTCTTTTTTTGCTCTTTTGGGTACATTTTGGTCAAGCGGTTGCGAAGCAACCCCACACCTCGCAAGTAAACGTCTATTCATTTAGAAAATATGAATTAATTCAACCTGTCCTCCAGGCATTTGAAAAAGAGACTGGGATCACCGTAAACCTCGTAAATGGTAAATCAGCACAACTGCTTGAGCGTCTCAAAAGCGATGGCGCGGACTCAAAGGCCGATGTGTTGCTCACCTCTGATCTAATTCAGCTGCATGATTACAAAGCACTACTGCGTCCTATCGACAAGATCACAAATTGGCAAGCAGTAAATCCTGAACTCAAGGATGATGATAAGCGTTGGCTCAGTGTTTCGATAAGGACACGCGCATTATTCCGTAAAAAAGGTGTTTCTACACCCTTGCCCGAGCACTTTTCGGATTTAGATAAATCGCTTTACCAGGGTAAGTTTTGCATTCGCCAGTGGTCTCATAGTTATAACTTGACGTTAGCATCGAGCCTCTACGCTTCTTCAAATAGCAATGACTCCTCATGGCTCAACCACGCTAATACGCTATTAGCAAAGCGTCCTGCTGGAGGAGATAGAGATCAACTGCGAGCGCTTGCACAAGGCCAATGTGAATTTGCGCTGGCGAATCACTATTACTGGAGCATGATGCAGCACTCCGAGAATAAGCGCGATAAGGCACTTGCCGAACAGCTAGAGATCCACTTTCTGAAAATGCACTCGGGAAAAACGCCTATTTCTACCACCACGGTTGCGATAGCAAAGCATTCACCCAATGCACACAATGCCGAGCTATTTATTGATTTCTTGCTGAAACCGAGTACTCAATCCATGTATGCTAATTTGCTTCATGAATATCCTGTGATTCAGAGCTCGCAAACGGCTCCTACTCCATTTGTCCCCGCCACGAAACAGGTGAAACTCGGCCTGCAGCAAGTGTCACGAGCCCAACGAGTTATTAACTCACTCAGCAAAGATCACTTGTAAGTCACAGTTAAATACAGGCACAGGCCCATCGAAAAGCTGCTGGCGGGTAAATGTTTTTGCAGGCTTGGGTCCCTGTAATGTCTGCACTGTATGTTCACGCTCGGCATACACTTGCTGGTAGGGGTGCTGCTCGGATTTCTCATGCCACGTGAGCGTAAGAGAATTACTTTTATAGATCCAACGCCCCCGATACTCAGTGCCAACCTGCTGCCAATGACCATTGGGTTTCAGCTGCAATTGGATAGAATCATCTTTACATTGGTGGGCAAACAATAGATCTGGCAATGCTTGAGCAGCTCTGTTTTGCACCAGATACAACCCCGCGTTATTCGGTGTATAACGGTGCCCTTCCATATTAAATTCTGAAATTGTCAGCGTATCAAAACCAATCTCTTTCACTACATATTCAATATCCCTAAGCCAATTGTCGCCTGAAGTCATCGGTGGAATATTTAATTGTGCACTCTCATATTGTAGCGGTACGGGAAGCTCGGTAAAACGATAATGAATATCTCGCTTTTCTAATGCTTGAACTAAGTTAGCTCTAGTACCTTCATCGAGGCCGGATTCAAAGATATGTAAAGTTTGGGTGCTACAGCCACCCAATAATAAAGTAGCAATTGCGAAGATACGTTGCATTGTCATCCTTGGTGTTACGCCTCGGTTTGAAATGCACCTTCCTAGGGAAGTATGCTTCAACCTCAGTCTTATTAATGCTTCAAATTAACACCTAGACAACCAATTTTCAACAGAAGATTTAGGGTAAAGAATATCTTTAAACAATCGATGCTGTTGATGACGTAAGTGCAGTTCCTGACTTGGCAGCCCTGCTTGCACCTGACTATGATGCTCATTAAATCGGGAGATGACAGAAAGCTTATCCTTGGCTTGTGTGAGAGACTCATTGACATAGTGACGTACATCATCCGCGGTCATTAGATCTGTCTTATCTACATTCATAAGCTCTTTTCTTAATGCTGTGCGAATACCCATCGTTGCCTCCATAAAATACTGATAAAAACAAATCGCGTGGACGGCGTGCAAGATACACACCAAATGCTTCAGTAATGTTAAAGACCCCGGATTTAACGAAAAAGTTTCGTCATTCACCGCAGTAATTTTATATACTGTCGTACAAGGCAATAAGACACTGGCTGTGTTAGGTAAATACGGCATGTTGAGGTTATGAAAATGCAAGATGGGTTTATTGGAATTGAGCTCGAAGAAGAGCCGATAGAATTGTGTAACCTTTTGAAAGTGCTCGACTTAGCAGAAACTGGTGGACATGCTAAGTTATTGATCACTGAAGGTTATGTAGCAGTCAACGATGAAATATGTACGCAAAAACGTAAAAAGATTTATTCAGGCGATATTCTGCATTTTAATGGTGATGAATTTCATTTAACCTTAGCACCTGATGCAACGCCGCAACCGCGTGCAGTTGCCACTCCACGCGCCGAAACGGCACCAACGCCGAGTAAGAAAAAACGACAAAAGTCAGGAAAATCTTACACACAAGTGGACAAAAATACAGGCCGAAAACCCATTTCCTTTGGCTAGCAATCTCACACGCTGACGTATTTAATTACAAAAATGCTCACCTTTTTAGTGCACCGATGCTTCGCGAAAGTGCACTTCCCCCTTGAAAAAGTGTCCAATCAACACTAGGACTATAGCAGTACAAAAAAACGGCAAGTCTGCAACTGGTACATTCTATGCACCTTGTTATGCATTTTTAGAACAAAACCAATTCATTTAATTGGATGCTCTACTTCCCTCTTATATAGAGCAAATCTTAAGTGCAGTTGGTATAAGGAAAGGGTCAAGCATGAATAATTCATATAACACCCTGACTCAGCTTACCGTCGGCGAGCGTCAGGTCCATATTCACTCACTTCCAGCTTTAAGCGATAGGGCAAGAAGATTACCGTTTTCGCTTAAAATTTTATTAGAAAATTTACTGCGTCATGAAGATGGCAAAAACGTGACTGCACAAGACATCGATGCCTTACTCAACTGGAAGCCGGAAGATAAACCCAGTAAAGAAGTTGCTTTTACGCCCGCGCGCGTCGTGATGCAAGATTTTACAGGCGTACCAGCCATCGTGGATCTTGCAGCAATGCGTGACGCTATGGCAAAACTCGGTGGCGATCCAAATAAAATCAATCCCTTATCACCCGCTGAAATGGTCATAGACCACTCTGTACAAGTAGACGAATATGGCCACGATGGCGCCTTTGATCTTAATGCAAAGTTAGAGTACCAACGCAACAAAGAGCGCTATGAATTTTTGCGCTGGGGGCAAGGCGCGTTTGACAATCTAAAAGTGGTGCCACCCGCAACCGGGATCGTGCACCAAGTTAACCTAGAGTATTTAGCACGTGTCGTATTCGAAAAAGAAATCGATGGTATGCCATTCGCCTACCCTGATACATTAGTGGGAACTGACTCTCATACCACAATGATCAACGGTCTTGGCATTTTAGGTTGGGGCGTAGGCGGCATTGAGGCCGAAGCCGCCATGCTTGGTCAGCCAATTTCGCTGCTCATTCCTCAGGTCGTTGGTTTTAAACTGGAAGGACAGTTGCCTGAAGGCACAACCGCAACTGATTTGGTACTCACCGTGACACAAATGCTACGTGAACACGGCGTAGTGGGTAAGTTTGTCGAATTCTTTGGTGATGGCTTAGCAGACTTACCACTTGCCGATCGTGCCACCATCGCCAACATGGCACCTGAATATGGGGCAACCTGCGGTATTTTCCCCATTGATAACGAAACCTTGGAGTATCTACGACTAACCAATCGTGATGAAGAAAAAATTGCATTAATCGAAGGTTATGCCAAACATCAAGGCATGTGGCGAGAACCAGGAGATGAACCACTTTACACCGACGTACTGACACTAGACTTAGCGACAGTGGTTCCAAGCCTTGCAGGTCCAAAGCGCCCACAAGATAGAATTCCTCTCAATGACGCAGGCAAAACAATTCAAGCCCATTTAGGTGAATTCCAACATGAGCGCAGTGAAAAAAATGCCGTGTCAGATCAAGATGAAGCTCGCACTGTTGGTGAAGGCGGGACTTCTCGAGTTGATCAAGATGAGCCCGCGACGCTTGGCGTCGGTAAGGTTACATTTAAAGAGCAAGAGTTTGAATTAGTCGATGGCGCCTGCGTAATTGCCGCCATCACAAGTTGCACAAACACCTCTAATCCAAGTGTTATTCTTGCCGCAGGCCTTGTTGCACAAAAAGCAAAGACACTTGGCTTAAAGCCTAAGCCTTGGGTAAAAACCTCATTGGCTCCTGGCTCAAAAGTAGTTACCGATTACCTAAAACAAGCCGAGCTATTGGAACCGCTTGCTGAACTAGGTTTTGATTTAGTTGGCTATGGTTGTACGACTTGTATCGGCAACTCAGGTCCCTTACCGAAAGAAATTAACGAAGCCATCGTTAAACATCAGCTGGTTGTCAGTTCCATCTTATCAGGAAACCGCAACTTTGAGGGGCGGATCCACCAAGATGTAAAAATGAACTTTCTCGCCTCGCCGCCACTTGTTGTTGCCTATGCACTTGCAGGCCGCACTGATATCGATGTCTACAATGAGCCATTGTGCCAAACCGATGATGGCCAGGATGTGTTCTTAAAAGACATTTGGCCATCGGTCTCAGAAGTCAGTGAACTTGTGTCTCAGACAGTCACACAAGCCATGTTTGAGAAGAACTATGCAGACGTTTACCAAGGCGACCAACATTGGCAACAAATCGCGGTAAATCAGAGTGAGCGCTATGATTGGCAAGATAGCTCTACTTATATTCGAAAAGCCCCTTTCTTTGATAATATGAGTAAAGAGCCACCTGGGATCCCAAGTATCAAAGGCGCACGCTGTCTCGCTAAACTGGGCGACTCAGTGACGACTGACCATATTTCTCCAGCAGGTAATATTAAAGCTTCGGCACCAGCTGGGGAGTATTTACAAGCGCAAGGAGTGAAACAAGCTGATTTTAACTCTTATGGTTCGCGTCGTGGTAACCACGAAGTTATGATGCGAGGTACGTTTGCAAACGTACGTTTACGCAATCAATTGGCTCCGGGTACCGAAGGTGGTATTACTCGCCTATTACCTGAGGGCGAACTTATGAGTATTTTCGATGCTGCGGAGCATTATCAGCAGCGTAATACGCCACTCGTTGTGCTCGCGGGCAGTGAGTACGGCACGGGTTCATCACGAGACTGGGCTGCTAAAGGGTCTTTACTACTTGGGATTAAAGCCGTACTTGCTAAAAGCTACGAGCGTATTCACCGTTCTAACCTCATTGGTATGGGGGTATTACCGCTACAATTTAAACCAGATGATGGCCACGAAGAACTGGGACTAACTGGCGAAGAAGAGTTTGAAATTGAAGGGATATACGACACATCAACCGAAGTGGTAGTCACGGCAACAAATGCGGATGGCAAAGAAATCAAGTTTTCGGCGGATATCCGGATCGATACCCCTAAAGAGTGGGAGTACTACCAACATGGCGGGATTTTACAGTACGTCTTAAGACAAATGCTATAGGCCTCATTTGGCAATACTTTAATGGAAAAGACGGCACCGGCCGTCTTTTTTAAAACCTTTGAGTGTAAATCAGCGTAATTGTATTGATGCCACCATCATCAAGCGCACTGCCAATTCCAAACTTCAGCGCCGATTGTGAACTAAACCAATAATCAGTCTGTAACTCCACTACGGATTGATCAAAATCATCTTCACGTAATCGAGCTGATGCAGAGATCTGCCAATTCTTAGCCAAATAATAGCCAGCATGGATCTGCCAAAAGTCGATGTCGGCTGCGACTTTTTGCATTTTTACATCCCATCCAACGCCATTATCAATCTCTGTATAACGAAAAAATGGCGCTATTGCCGTTTCTGTATCTCGTTCATCCACTCCGTAGTTATCAAATTCTGAGCGCTCGCCAATGAGCGTAACACCAAGCTGCATATTCTCACTAACAAAACGTCCCACTTGTACCAGCGCTATCGTATCTCGCGTCGCAGTAAAAAGTGCAGAGTCATCTCTAAATTGAGTTACATCAACGGCAACTCGCCAGTCTCGTCCAATAAAGAACTCAGCATCAGCTTGATAAAGATGCCAATCATCATTTTTAAAACCACCTACAGAGAAGTTATTACTCTTTTGCAGATACCCCTGTAAACCATAGGGTGTACCATCATTCTCTAACTCAGTAAGGTAGTGTCGATACTGAACACCTAAGAATCCATCCTCAATCTCTAAAAACTCTCCGAAACCAACACTTACTTCGTGAGAGTTGGCCATACTGAAACCTGAATAAATTAACAGTCCTATCAGTGATAATGCTTTCATACTTTCCCCTTTATGTTAATGAAACGATTGTAACTACGAAAAAAAATCGCCATAGTAAAAAAATGTAAGCATATGTATTCAAAAGAGAGACAAGTATGGCAATCTGGTTTAAACCCGTAAGTGTAGAGTTATGCAAAAAGCTGGAAGATGGCATGACAGGTAAAGGTACGCTTATGAAAACGTTAGGGATAGAAATCAGCGAGGTGGGTGACGACTACTTAGTTGCTACTATGCCTGCGATTCCTGAACATCATAACCCCATGGGTATGGTCCATGGCGGCGCAAACGTTGCTTTAGCGGAAACCGTTGCAAGTTACGCAGCAAACTTTGTTGTAGATACCGAACAATTCTACTGTGTAGGGCAAGAGATCAATGCTAATCACTTAAAAGCATCGAGAACAGGCATGCTCACAGCTATAGCTAAGCCAGTGCACCTAGGAAAACGTTCATCTGTATGGGAGATCCGCATCACTAACAGTCGCAATGAACTATGCTGCATTTCCAGAATGACCGCCGCAGTAGTATCACGCTAAAACTTGATCTATCACAACTACAAAAAACCAAATCCACCTCATTATTATTGCAACACACAAAATAGTGAGGTGGTACTGTGTCAACTCAAAAGCTTTGGCCTCTGCATATGCTCATCGTAGCGGGATTGATTTTAATTTTCACGGGCCACACCATGTTAACGACCGACTGGCTGAATGATCTTGGTCCGAGCGGTTTTATAATTGGTGCGAGCTGTGTCGCGCTCGGTCTCATTTGTTCTTTACCGACTAAAATATATCTGACCATTTTGCTAATGCGTCGAGAGCACCGAGATTAGCGTATACCAGCTTGATATTGGGTTGGTTTTACTGCACCCTGAGCGTCTACGTTTATGAAGGTACTCAGTTTGTGGAAAAGGTCGACACCCTAATTATTGGCGCAGGCGTTGTAGGCTTAGCGATAGCAGCAAAGCTCAGCCAGAGCCGCAGCGTTATTGTTATCGATAAAGAATCTCGTATTGGTGAGCATACGAGTAGCCGTAATAGTGAAGTGATCCATGCGGGCATTTACTATCCTTATGGTAGCTTAAAGCACCAGCTCTGTGTTCGAGGAAAAGCACTCCTTTACACGCACTGTGAGCAGCTAAACATTCCCTTTCAGCGACTCGGTAAATTCATTGTTGCGACAAACGCAGAGGAAGCGAAAAGCCTAGAACAAATTAAGACGCGTGCCCATGCTAACTCTGTCACGGATATTGACTTTGCTTCATCCAAGACCATCGAGCAACAGCTCAACTATTTGAAAATACATAGCGCACTATTCTCTCCCTCCACCGGTATTTTAGACAGCCACCAATTTATACTGTCACTCATCGCTGAGATTGAAAGTAATGGGGGGATTGTCGCAATGCAAAGTGAGTTTATTCACGCGCAGCAATTAGGCAGTGATTTTATTGTTGCGATGCGCTGCGATGGCGAGCAGTTCGAAATGGGCTGTGACCAGCTGATAAACAGCGCGGGGCTGAATGCCCCCGATGTGCTCAATAAAATTACCGGCGATAGCGACAAAGCCATCGCCTATTATTGTCGTGGCCGTTACTATCGCTATCATGGTAAGCACCCATTTCAACAGCTCATCTACCCTCTCCCTAACACGCATGGATTAGGCGTACACGCGACAGTAGATTTAGCTGGGCAACTCAAGTTTGGCCCTGATACCGAATATATTGAAAATATTGATTACCAGTTTGATGACTCCCAAAAAGCGCGCTTTGTCGCCGCAATAAAGCGGTACTGGCCAAGTCTGGATGAGAGTAGGCTTACAGCGGATTACACTGGGATAAGACCCAAACTAAGCAAAGAAAAGCAAAGTGACTTTGTAATTCAGTTCGAGGCAACACATGGAATATCAGGCTTTGTTAACTTAATGGCGATTGAGTCACCGGGATTGACCGCAAGTCTCGCCATTGCAGAATATATTGAACAACGACTTTAGCGCTGGTTTTCCTCCAGCGCCTTTTCAAGCTGTTTCGTTCTATCGTCCATCAGCTGTTGGATGTTTTTCGCATCTTCCATCACCTGTTTTACCGCTTTTGGATTTAATGCAGTTGGTAATGCCGAAGCGGTTTCTTTACTTACGGCTTGCGCTGGTTGTTTATTCAGAATACTTGTGTCTTCAGCTGCTATCACGGTAATTTTACGCTCATCTAATTGATAGTACTGCGACTCGCCGTTTGGATTGGGTTTATCAGAGTAATGCCATTGTCCTTTAGCATCCTGCCAACGATACACTTGTACCCCAGATGTAGGTTGCTGAGTGTCGTCACTCACAAATTCCTTCGTGTGTGTTTTCACTTTATCAAACGCTGTCACACCTTGATCCGTTAATTCTGTTACCTGCTGCTCAACCTTGTTGGTCAACGAATTTACATTTAACCATGGCTTGCCATCAGGGCGCTTCAATACAAACAAACTGGCTAACGCCACCAGCATTATCATAATCATTAAGTAACTTGCGGCTTTCATCTTCATACTCTGACTTTCCTTAGAGCCCATACTTTAACAGTATCTGCTTAAATTGCTCCGTTTTTTTAAAGTCAGCATAAAAGTGATTAAAGTCATCACACAATTTTTTCGCTCTTTGAGTGCGGCCAAACTGCAATTGCAACGGCGCGACATCCGAAACGCCGCGCACGCTGATAGTACTTTTTAATACTGGATATTTCAGCTGTAGCCAACGCAGTGTTGGTTCGCCAACAATAGAAAAAGCGAGACTTTTGTCACTTCCGCCCGCAAGCACGGACAAAATATCAAATTCTGAGTAATAGTCTTTGCGCTGCAGCATATTACTATCAAAATACGGCTCTAGCTGAGGATAGGTATAACCAAATCGACCTAAAAATAAATGCTCGTTTAAGCCATTTACATCAAATTGCTCAGCCTGCTTGTGTGTAACAAATACGTCTTCAATTGTGTAAATTGGCGCACTCCAACACATTTGCATAGTGCCACGATACCAATGCTCTGACTCCATCCGCACATCGACATTTCCTCGTTCGATTTCTACAGTCGAACGTTTTTCGGGATAAACAGGGTAGTTTGGTTGGTAATGATATTGTGCTGCAAACAGCTCAAAAATATCAATGAGCACCCCCCGTTCTTGGGCATGTTCGATAATGAACGGAGGATAATACTGTACTGCAAAGTTGACAAACGTTTTACTTTCTTCCGCAGTCTTGGCATGTCCGACAAAAGATAGAGTACAACTAAATAGCAATAATATCGTCTTTGGAAAGTAGATCAAAGCCACCTCCAAGACCTTGAACGAATAATAGACTAAGTATGACCGATCGCTGGGAATTTCCAAGTCAAAAAGCCAGCCACACTCAAATCTACTAAATGAATATTACGGATCTAAATACCATCACCATCAATATGCAACCCACACTCACGATTCAGACCGAAGAAACGTGTTTCTTCCTCAGTCATTCCGGGTTCAAGCTTACGGGTGGTGTGAACATCCCCCATAGAAACATAACCTTGTTCCCAGAGCGGGTGATAAGGCAAATCAAACTTTGTAAGATATTGATACACATCACGATTATGCCAGTCAATAATAGGGTAAAACTTGACCGTGCCGCGACTGAGCTCAACGATTGGCTTATCCGCACGCGTTGAAGACTGCTGACGACGTAAGCCACTGAACCAAGTGCCTGCGCCAAGTTCCCGTAACGCTTGAGTCATCGGCTCAACTTTGTTTAGGGTATTGTATTTTTTAATCCCTTCTTCGCCTTGCTCCCATAACTTACCATACACCGCCTCTTGCCAAGCAGGACTCTGCTTAGCACGGTATATCTTAAGATTGAGTGCCAAACGCTCTGACAGTGATTCAATAAATTGATACGTCTCAGGAAACAAATAGCCCGTATCGGTAAGTACCACGGGGATATCAGGCTGCTGCTGAGTCAAAAGATGTAACATAACCGCAGCTTGAATACCGAAACTAGAAGACAAAAAGTGAGTATCCGGTAAGTTTTCCAGTGCCCAAGCCACTCTCTGCTCGGCAGTTTTATCACTCAGTAGGGCATTAGCATCCGCGAGTAGCATCCGCTGAGTTGCACTGTCCAGAGTCAATATTTGCTTAAAATCACTCATTTTCTCATCCAATGGGCAGCCTAGCTGCCCGTTCTAAATCAAGCGTGGAAATCAGTTTTTGACACTTTGACTTCCGCAACGATTTCTTTGCGGATGACATAGTCACCAAAACATTCATCTTCGTTGCGCTCACTGACCCACTGACCAATCAACTCATCTAGCGCTGGCAGGAAGACGTCTTCGCCAACATTCTCCAAGTACAGCTTAGGAATGCGAGTACCAGCACGATTACCACCTAAATACATATTGTATTTACCAGGTCCTTTACCCACGAATCCAACCTCGGCTAGCATCGCTCGACCACAGCCGTTAGGGCAGCCAACCACACGAAGGATAATATTCTCTTCAGCAACCTCATGCTTGGCGAGCAACCCTTCTACCTTTGTCACAAGCTCAGGTAAATAACGCTCCGCCTCTGCCATCGCAAGTGGACACGTCGGTAGCGATACACACGCCATCGAGTTTTTACGCTGCTCTGAATGCTCGCTATCTATCAAACCATGCTCGCGGGCAATTTGTTCGATTTGCGCTTTATCCTCAGCTGCAACTCCAGCAATAATTAAGTTTTGGTTTGCAGTCATGCGGAAATCCCCTTTGTGGATTTCTGCAATTTTGCGACAACCTGTTTTAAGTAGTTTATCTGGGAAATCTAAAATACGGCCATTTTCGATAAACACTGTTAAGTGATGCTTACCATCAATACCTTCAACCCAACCAAAGCGGTCGCCACGGTGAGTGAATTCATAAGGACGGCTTGGCTCAAACGTCATACCGGCACGGTTTTCAACTTCCGCTTTAAACACCTCAGTACCAAATGTATCTAGCGTATATTTGGTTTTTGCATTTTTACGGTTTACTCGGTTACCCCAGTCACGTTGCACAGAAACCACATGCTCAGCAACGGCAAGTGTATGCTCAAGCGGAATAAAGCCAAGCTCATCTGCTTTACGTGGATAGGTATTAACGTCACCATGGGTCATCGCCAAACCACCACCCACTAGCACATTAAAGCCAACTAGCTTGCCCTCATCTGCAATAGCAACAAAGTTGAGGTCATTGGCATGCACATCGACTTCATTGTTCGGAGGGATAGTCACAGTAGTTTTGAACTTACGTGGTAAATACGTATCACCCAAAATCGGCTCTGCCGTTGTCTCGGTTTTTTCACCGTTCAGCCAGATCTCAGCGTAAGCTTTAGTTTTTGGCAGCAAGTGCTCTGAAATTTTAGCCGCCCACTCGTACGCTTCTTGGTGTAACTCAGACTCGACCGGGTTAGTTGTACATAACACGTTGCGGTTTACATCCCCCGCCGTCGCAATAGAATCGATACCTACGCTATTCAGCAGCTGATGCATCCCTTTGATGTTTGGCTTCAGTACACCGTGGAACTGGAAAGTTTGACGTGTTGTCAGACGAATGCTGCCATACATGGTTTTATCCGCTGCAAACTCGTCAATCGCCAACCACTGATGTGGTTTAATGATACCACCAGGCATACGAGCACGAAGCATCACGTTATGCAGTGGCTCAAGCCGTTGCTTAGTGCGCTCTGGGCGGATATCGCGGTCGTCTTGCTGATACATACCGTGGAAACGGATCAATTGGAAGTTATCCGCAGTAAAGCCGCCGGTTAGTTGATCGGTCAGATCCGTTGAAATTGTGCCACGTAAGTGGGCACTTTGTGACTTCAAACGCTCATTATCAGAAAACTTTGCGTTTACATCGAGCTTACTATTCGGTTTGATTTCAGAGTTGCTCATTGTCTTTCCTACATTAAAATTGGCTGACGGTATAACAAGACGCGTTAGTAAACGTCTTTCTGATAACGGTTTGCGCTACGCAATGCTTTAAGATATTGCTCAGCTTGTTCATCATCTTTCCCTCCATGGGTTTTAATGATGTCGATAAGTGCTTGGTGTACATCTTTGGCCATTCTGCTAGCGTCACCACAGACATAAAAATGAGCGCCCTTTTCAAGCCATGCAAATACAGCTTCGCCCTTCTCGCGCAGTCTATCTTGCACGTAAATCTTTTCTGCCTGATCACGGCTAAATGCCAAATCTACATGTGTTAATAAACCCGACTTTACATACTTTTGAATTTCTACTTGATAAAGGAAATCTTCCGTAAAGTGTGGATTACCAAAGAACAGCCAGTTTTCACCCTCAGCGTCACGCGCCTCACGTTCTTGCAAGAAGGCTCTGAACGGTGCAATACCTGTACCTGGGCCAACCATGATCACAGGTGTGGCATTGTCGACAGGTAATCTAAAGTTATCGTTGTGCTCACTGAATACTTTCACTTTCGTGCCTTCTTCAGCACGATTCGCTAAATAACCTGAGCAGCCGCCAAAATGCTTTTCACCAAAGGTATCAAATTCAACTAAACCTACGGTTAAATGCACCTCTTCTTCCACCTCAGCTTGGCTTGACGCGATAGAGTACAGGCGCGCTTGTAATTTTCGACAGCAATCAACTAGCGCTTGCGCCTCAATGTTGGCAGGGTTTTGCTTTATCACATCAAAGATTTGGCGTTCTTCAATATAAGCACGCAATGCCGCTTTATCGTTTGCAAGTGCGCTTAGCTCCTCATTCCCAGTCGCAATCGCATACTTTTCAACAAAGCCAGGATACGACTGTGTTAGCTCAAGATGTTCAATTAACGCCGTTTCTAATGAAACGGTGAGTTCACCTATTTTTACGGTTTGTGCTTTGTCGAGTTTTAAGGCATCGATCACCGCCGCCACTTCTTGTGGGTCATTTAAGAAATACACGCCAAGTGAATCACCCGGCTGATAAGTGATATCGGAACCTTCAAGGGAAATTTCAATGTGACGCACATCTTTGCTTGAGTTTCTGCCAGTGATCTTTTGTACCACACTCAGCTCAGCCGCAAATGGGTTTTGCTTTGTATATTGACTTACTGCTGCCTGAGGAACGCCAAACGGCATGCTGATAACGTTACCACCACCTGCTTGCTGCTGAGCTTTAAGCGCAGGCTCTAATGCATCTAGCGCCTGTGCGATCCACGCCTCGGCTTCAGCTTCATAATCCACATCTAAGTCAGCTCGCGGCACAACAATTTCAGCACCAAGGGCAGCCAAGCGCGCTTCAAAATCCTTTGCCGTTTGGCAGAAGAATTCATAACTTGAATCACCAAGGCCAATCACAGCTTGCTTTACACCTTCCAGTTTAGGCGCCTTCTTACCAGCTAAGAATTCATGCAATGCTTCTGCATCTTCTGGTGGCTCACCCTCACCGTAAGTAGAGACAGCAATCACTAAGAACTTCTCTTTCTTCAGGTTGGCAGGTTTGTAGTCAGCCATATTGACCAACTTAGTCGTCAAGCCACGCGCTTCCGCCTGAGCTTTAATTTGGTTTGCAACCCCTTTTGCGTTACCAGTTTGTGAACCAAATAAAATAGTCAGAGGTGCAGACTCGTCAGCGCCCGCTGTTGCTTGTCCAGCAATACCTGATAATGCAGCTGAATTTGCGGTTGCAGCTAAATAGCCACTTACCCATGCCTGTTGGATTGGATTTAACTCTCCAACTAAGCCTTGTAGTTTTTGCAGTTGTTCATGTGTCAGCGGACTTGCTGCAGCATTAAGTTGACTTAACAACATCATGGATCCCCGTACCCAAAAGGTTTGCTTGCTCATTGCATAACTGGCTCGCACGCAGCGTAGCCTACTTTTATTAGCGTGAAGCATACGTGGCAAATTGAGAGATCAAAAAGAATAGAATCTGCTTTTATATTCCTTTTAGTTATTGAAGATTGAAAAGTCCAAAGAAAACAGATTAAAAGAAGTTCGATATTTAACCGTTAAAAAGTTTAACATTGCCGTAACAGTTTTGATGCAAAATCAAACTGTCATACACAGACAAATCAATAATACAGATAATCATAATAATGAGACTAAAAATGAAACACGGGAAATATATAAACCTAATACTCAGTTCTTATTGCTCAATACTCAGCTTAAGCGCTGCTGCAGAAGTTACAAATGGCAGTTTCGAGAGCTGGAGCGGTCAAGTCCCTAGTGGATGGACGACGATAGACTCGGGCATCACACTTAGCTCGGTTACGACACCAATAAAAGACGGTAATCTTGCCGCAGCGGTGCAGGTAACCACAGCAACGCAAAGTAGCACAGACTTACAACAGCAAGTAAACGTTGAAGCAGGTAAAAGCTATCAATTTAGCACTTGGGTCTATCACACGGAAGGTGGTGTCAAAGCACGATTAGTGGTGGACGGCTATCATGGCTATTCAGATCAGTTCAATGTCGGGCAGTGGCAACAACTTAGCTATACCTACACTGCAACTGCAACCACTGCGATTAATGTTGGTTTACGTTTTTACGATGGCAGTGGTTTTGACGGTAATGAAACTGTCTACGTTGACGGCTTTGGTCCAACTTCTACCACACCAGAGCCGCCTCAGAGCTGTCAAAATAATAGTGTCACTCTCGCTTTGATGACCGATAATTATGGTAGCGAAACAAGCTGGCAAATCACTAATACAGCAAACACAACCGTTGCTAGTGGTAGTGGCTATAGCAATAATCAATCAGTAAATGAAAACTTATGCCTTAACGGCGGTAGTTATACCTTTACGATTTTAGACAGCTATGGCGACGGAATTTGTTGCACCAATGGTAATGGCCAGTATACCTTAACGCACGCGGGTACAACGCTCGCTTCCGGCGGCCAGTTCAGCAATCGTCAAGATCATACCTTTACGCTTGGCACAACCACGCCTCCTCCTTCAGGCGATGGTTACTATGCCTCTACTACTGGACTGAGCGGTTATGCACTGAAAACAGAGTTACACCAGATTATTCGTAACCACCAATCACAAGGTTATTCTGCTATTTGGGGCTTTATCGATCAGAACGAGCGCGATCGCCATTTTGAAAAAGATAACAGCATCTTAGATCGCTACTCTGAGAAGCCAACGGCAAATGATAGTGTTAGCTATGTTTCTACAGGATCCCAGTGCGGCAGTTACAGCAGCGAAGGCGATTGCTATAACCGAGAACACTCCTTCCCCAAATCTTGGTTTGGCGGTCAAGTAGAACCGATGAATTCGGATATCCATCATATTTTTGCTTCTGATGGCTATGTAAATTCAAAGCGCAGTAACTATCCATTTGGTGAAGTAGGAAGCGCTTCTTATACCTCTAGTAACGGGAGTCGTCTAGGTTCAGCATCTGGTATTAATTACAGTGGCACTGTATTTGAGCCAATTGACAATTTCAAAGGCGATTTTGCTCGTGTCTACTTTTATATGGCAACACGTTATCAAGATGTGATTGCAAACTGGCAAAATAATACCAGCTACAGCAATGCAGTACTCAATGGCACACAACACCAGGTATTCGAAACTTGGGTCGTCAACATGCTAAAAAGATGGCATAACGAAGATCCTGTCGATGCCCTAGAGCAAGCGCGCAACCAAGCGGCTTATGAATTTCAGGGTAACCGAAATCCATTTGTAGACCATCCAGAGTTTGTCGAAGCAATTTGGTAACTATAAATAAAAAAGGCCAGTAACTGGCCTTTTTTCAATAACATATTTGGCTAATATTTAGCGAGGGTTAATTGTAAGTGGCTCAATCGTCACTTTCGCATTACCACTTGCGCCCATATGCCCGTTGTAAGTTTGTCCTTCAAACAAGGTGTAAAACACATCAACATAGTCATCATCGTTAGTAAACCAATGGCTTGGCATCGCTTTGATCAATTGATTCGTCAGTTGCGGGATAATCGCATAGCCTTGAACATTAGGATCAGGAATAGCGCGCATCACTTGCGTCACAATATCCAAAAGTGTTGTTGCTAAGTCTTGATAGTTAGTATTGTCGTCTTGCTCCATCAGCAATAAATCTGCCGCTTGCCAACGATATCGCTCCCAATGAATGATAATTTGGTTAGGCGTATAGTCCGTACCATCGTGGTCCAAATATGGCATATCCACAATATCTAGAACAGGCTCATCTCGGGATGGGTTGACGCCTGTTACAATGCCGTAAACTTCCGCAGCCCCAGATACCCAAGGCTCTTCATCGTCATTTAGTCTGATTTTCTTCAATACACTGGTTGAAATCGGCTCAGCATCATCGTTGCTCTGCACAGCTGTTGGTGGCATTGCCAAGCCTTGCTTGGCAAACACTTGCTTCATTACCTGAATGCCTTCTTGTTTTACCTTATCACTATCAAGTTCAACGATTAGCACAGGTCGCTCTGGCATTGTATGTGCGTCAAGTAAATGCAATTGACCGTGCTCATCAAAAGCCTCTACATATTGCCAGTGCTTATCATCACCTTTAGGCGCAAAAGCAATTAATGGCGCTTCACCTTGTTGCCACTTTGTTAGCATTTCGCTAGAAGCAATACGCAGCTGGTATAGATTAGAGCTATAGTCAGTCAGGCCTTTTAATGAGCGAGTGTACTGGCTCGCTTCTGTCATGAGCTGCTTAGTTGACCCCTGAACTTGTAGCTGCTCCAGTGAAACTGCATCCTGATACTGGCTAAGTTGAGTTTGAACTTGGGGACCTAAGTGATTAAGTGATAGCGCTAATTTTTTCGCAATTTGCT
Source organism: Pseudoalteromonas sp. XMcav11-Q (assembly GCF_040104525.1). Classification (NCBI taxonomy): domain Bacteria; kingdom Pseudomonadati; phylum Pseudomonadota; class Gammaproteobacteria; order Alteromonadales; family Pseudoalteromonadaceae; genus Pseudoalteromonas; species Pseudoalteromonas sp. XMcav11-Q. The sequence continues at coordinate 132,056 of NZ_JBECOX010000013.1, read as the reverse complement.
TTTTTATATCAGCAACTTGAACTGGTGCAGCGTTAAATTTATCAAGCTGCTTAAGTGAACTGTAGGTATTAAGATTAACCTTGTCTGCCGCAGAACTTGCGAAAGACATTCCGCCGAGCATGGCTATCATTAGTGTAGAGAGGGTTACATGTTGTTTCATCTTGCGTTCCTAGAAATAATCCGTGTTATGGAATAAACAAGATAAAACAACAAAAGTAAATTATCAACACGTTAACATAGTTAACATATAAAACAATTTAATCTAGCTTTTAGAGTTTTTATTCTTCTACTGGGTAGATAGTAATTTCTATACCGGCACCTATTGCAGAGATCCTAAGCAACGTATCTGCCTGTAGTGCTTGCGAAAAGCACTTTGGCGACTTGCCTGAGTTAAAGCCAATGTCAAAAGTTCGCTTGGTACAACCTAGCCATTGCTTAAGTGCCGCTTTAGAGCAAGACTCAATTAACTCACACAGTTGGTTAATCGCTTTATCAGGGGTTAATTCATTGGTATTTGCTTCGATGCGAGCCAATTGACGATAGTCATCTTGATCGTAATGCAGCACGATAGCATTTTTCTTTAAATCCGAAACTAGCGCACTGATATCCTGCTTTGACTCCAGTTCCAAATCGACATTTAAAAATTGAATTTCAGACATGTATTAAAAGCTACCTTGTAAAGCTAAATCTAGTAATGACTTATTTATCAGTGTGATAAGGACATTACTTATTGGACAATGCGACAATTTGTCACATTCTAAGCACCGTGCATTATAGTTATCATACTCACGAGCAACTAGAATAACATATTGTGATGATTAAAAAACTGCTAAAACCCGCACGTAAACTCCACAAGTACCTTGGCTATTTATTGTTTTTACAGATCTTTGCTTGGCTATTAGGCGGGCTGGTCATGAGCGCGATCCCATTGGCAAAGATCCATGGTAAACACTTAGCGCATAGAAGCTTAGACAACCCCTTTCCCACCGCCGCGTACCAAGCTGATCTCAATCAGTTAGTACAAAGCACGGTGCAAGTGCGCCAAATCCAGTTCGGCCATTTTCTCGATACTCCCATCATCAAGCTAAACCAAGATGAAAAGCTCATTTTCAACGGAATAACAGGCGCACCTTTTACCACTCCAAATCAACAGCAAATAATACAACAGGCCAAGCAACACCTATTAATTGCAGCGGATGTGAGCCATATTGAACGACTTGCCACAGCCCCCAGAGAAGCAGGTTACAAGGAAGATGTTTGGCGAGTCGAATATAACGATATCCTCTCCACCACGCTGTATCTAAGTGCAACTAGCGGTGAAGTTGTGACGGTGCGTAGCACGTTGTGGCGCATCTTTGATTTTTTTTGGATGCTACACATTATGGATTACGACGAACGAGAGGATTTTAATAACCCCTTGCTCATTTCCTTCGCCGCTACGAGTGTACTCTTTTGTCTAACAGGGATATTGTTATTATTGCAATCTCCACCTTGGCGAAAACGTCGCCCTGCACTGAATAAATAAAGGGACTTACTGTACACTCTTGTTGGTATTGATGATTTTTTTGATATAGTGACATTCCCTGTATTCCACCATTTGGTGAGAGGTTATGTCACGATATTGCTATATCTTAGCGCTTAGCTTATTTGTATTAACAGCTAACGCTCAAGAGTTCACGTCTTTCTCAAAAGCAAAGAAACATTTATCACAACAAGTTACCGACAATACCCGCACGCTTTATTGTAATTGTAATATCAAAAAGCAAGGCAAAAAGCTGGTGCCTGATCCCGCAAGTTGTGGTTATACCCCGAGGTTACCTTACACTCGCAATGGCAAAGAAAACGCCCGTGCTCAGCGCATTGAGTGGGAGCATATCGTGCCCGCGTGGGAATTTGGACATCAGTTGCAGTGCTGGCAAGATGGCGGCAGAAAGCACTGCCGTAAAGTCAGTGAGCAATTCAGGAAGATGGAAGCAGATATTCACAACCTTGCTCCAGCGATTGGTGAAATCAATGGGGATCGGTCTAATTTTCGTTTTGGCATGTTACCAAGTACTGAAGCAAACTATGGCGCGTGTCCAGTAAAGATTGACTTTAAGTTACGCCGAATTGAACCACCAGAGTACGCTAGAAAACGCATTGCTGAGGCGTACTTTTACATGGAAAAAACCTACGGGTTAAAAATCTCTCCACAACAGCGGAAATTATTCACGGCTTGGCAGAAACAGTGATTGCGAGATAACCCAAGCGGTGCTAGTTTTTAGTCATACAACTAAAACAGGAACGTGAATACGATGCAACGTATTACTCTAGTTTTCGCATCAACAGCAATGAGCTTGTTATTAGCCGCTTGTGGTGGCGGTGGCAGCGATTCATTAGGCACCGATAACCCTGGTAATAACACGGGACAAACCGAGCCGCCAACTTGGACGTTTAATCAATTTCCTGCGTCCAGTCAGTTTATTAACTATTGCGCCTCCCCAAGAACGGGTACTGACAAATATAACAACAACCAACCTTATCCCGATAAGGTTGGTACGGCGATGCATGAAAAAATGTGGCTCCGCTCTTTTACCAACGAAACCTACCTTTGGTACGACGAAGTACTAGATAACGACCCAACACAATTCGATACTGTTATTGATTACTTCGAGCAATTAAAGACAAACCAAACGACGGCGTCGGGCAATGCCAAAGATCAATTTCATTTCTACGAATCTTATGAAAGCTTCCAAAAAGAAGCGCAATCGGGTGTTGCAACCGGTTATGGCATTCGTTGGGCGGCCATATCCACATCACCACCACGTAACTTTACTGTCGCCGCAGTAGAGCCTAATTCACCAGCCGCGAATGCAGGGATCGTACGTGGAGATAAGATCCTCTCGATAGATGGCGTCGACTTTATTTCAAGTGATAATACCGCTGCGCTGAATGCAGGCCTGTCACCAGAGCAAAGCGAGCCTCATAACTTTGTATTTGAAGATAAATCAGGCAACGAAAAATCCGTCACCCTGATTTCAGTCGATATTGAAACCTCACCGGTGCAAAACGCTAAAGTCATTAGCTATGGCGACAAGCAGGTTGGGTATGTGCAGTTCAATCAATTTATTCCAACAGCCCAAGAAGGATTAATTGAAGCCTTTAATCTATTTAAAACACGGCAAATAGACGACCTGGTACTCGACATGCGTTACAACGGTGGTGGTCGCGTCATTATGGCAGCGCAACTAGGCTATATGGTTGCGGGCAACAGCAGCCTAAACAAAACCTTCACTTATAGCACCTTAAATGACAAGCGTACTGCTGAAGAAGAGCGCACCGCTTTTGAGTCTAGAGCAATTAACTGGGCTGAAAACAAGTTTACAACCACCTCTTTACCCACCGTAACTTTACCTAGAGTTTATATCCTCTCGACACGAGGCACGGCCTCTGCCAGTGAAAATGTAATTAATGGCCTGCGCGGCATTGATGTTGAAGTCTTTTTGATCGGTGGTACCACTCGAGGTAAGCCCTATGGCTTTGTGCCCGCGCAAAACTGCGGCACGGTTTACTATACCATTCAGTTTGGTTCGGAAAATGCGAAGGGCTTTGATGCTTATGCCGATGGCTTTACCCCTTCAGGAGCGTCAAGCAGTGGTGAAATTGGCCTAAGCGCACAAGTGCCAGGCTGTATTGTCGCAGATGACTTCTCTGCACCGCTAGGCAGTCAAGAGGAAGATCTTTTCGCCGCAGCACTGACACATATAGATACCGGTCGTTGCCCAAATGTAGCGCAATTTGCGCCTACTGCTCTGCCACAGTATCAAAATAAGGAGCATGCGGTTACGCTTCCAGTCTATCCACTGCGGGAAAATGCAATTTTAATGAAGCCTAAGGATCCGCAATAATGGCGCCGCTAAAAGCGGTGAAAATCATCGCTTTGGCTTTATTGATGCAAGCATGCAATAGCGCGCCTGCATCAACTTCGGTTAATGAGGCTGTACTCTCGGCTTCTACGCCCGAGGTGTTATCACAACTCAAGCAAGCTATAGTAAAACTCAAAGGCGGCGTACCACCGACGCTCGCAAGCACCGTTTTTCAACGTAGTCCAACACTACTGCTTGAGCATGGCCAAAGCCTAGATGGCAATGGCAGTCCAATTTTAGGTGCCCATAATCTCGCTTATGAGAGTTTCATCTTGCAGCTTCGTGACACCCAGTGTGTACTCTACTATCCGAAAAAGGATACTTATGTCGTGCTCAGTAAAGTTAGCTGCAAAAAGCTGGAAAAATAGCGCCTGATCTCAATCTATTAGCCTCAACTCAAATTAGCAAAATAGCGCTTTAACACGTCACACAATGCCTGTACTTTTGCAGTTCGGTGAACCAGTACATGGGTAACTAGCCAAACTTGGCTTAACCATTTTAACTCATCATGCAACACCGGCTGTAAATCTGGATAACGTTTTGCCACATCATGCTGTAGCCCACCAATACCTAAACCGTTAACAATGGCACGCGACGCGTCTGACGTTTCAGATACCCTAAGTGTCACTTGTGTCTCAGGGATATGTTCATCTACCCAAGCGAAATATGGCACTCTTGCATTAAACCCGGCCACACCAGAGACAAAGTAATGCGTCTGTAACGCTTCAAGTGTTTTGGGGATCCCCATACGCTTGATATAGCTTGAAGACGCATACAAGCCTGCTCCTAAAGTATTTAGATGCTGCACTATGTAGTCGGGCTCATCGGGCTTTGGTCCTGCCCTCACCGCAACATGCGCCTGTCCATGATCTAAGCGTAAACGCTTTTGGTCGAGAATGACTTCAAGTTGTACCTGTGGGTGTAATTGCTGAAAAGTCAAACAAGGCTCCGACAGCATATCCATAAAACCACTGACCGTTGTCACCAAAAGCTTACCTCTAAGCTGGCTGTCCGAAGCAACAATAGAAGTACTCAACTCCATCAAGCGCTCGTCTATTTGACTCGCCGTCGCAAGTAACTTTTCTCCTGCCTGTGTTACCTGATAACCTCGGGCATGACGGTGAAATAACCGCGTTCCCAGTGCTTCTTCTAAGCTATTTATTCGCCTCAGTACCGTACTGTGGTGGATCTCTAAATGCTCTGCCGCCGCTGATAAGGTACCAAGCTTGGCAACCGTATAAGCGACCTTAAGATCCTGCCAATCTGTGAATTTATCCATAACCACCTCTGTGCATATATGCACACAAGCTTTGCGTTTATTTCGGTTTTGTGCAAGTAAAATTTTGCTACTATCACTTTAACGAAACAAAATAAGGTATCAGCAAGATGACTACAGCAAAAATTATCGCACTCGCAGGCAGTTTAAGAAAAGACAGCTACAACCAATTACTCATCCAAGCCGCGGCAAACTTTGCACTAGAAAGTGGCGCAGAAGTAGAAGTGATCAAGTTACAAGATTTAGATATTCCAATGTTCGATGAAGATCTTGAAGCGCAAGGCACACCAAAAGGTGCTCAACTTTTAAAAGACAAGCTGCGCGATGCCGATGGTATTCTATTGGCAAGCCCAGAATACAATGGTTCTTTCACTGCGGTGCTCAAGAACGCAATAGACTGGGCCTCTAGAACAGAACAAGGTGCAGTGCCAGCATTTAGAAACAAAGTAGTGGCACTCTATGCGGCCTCACCAGGCGGCTTAGGTGGATTACGCGGTCTAAACCATGTCCGCGATGTGTTATCTGGCATTGGCAGTTTAGTACTCGCAGACCAATTGGCTGTACCTAGCGCATTTAATGTATTTGATGACCAAGGTAAAATTAAAGACCCAGAGCTTGCTGAAAAAGTATCAAGCCTCGCCCTGCAACTGGTGTCAGTTGCAAGTAAGCTAAAATAACTTTCAATCTCTCGTTCATATCTTGCTATGGACGCTTAGCTCATGCACACTAAGCGTCCAAAGCGAATTAGAGGCGCAATATCAGCCTTGTAATAATGGATACGAATAACGGGAGTCAGCTTTGCAAAGCACTCAGAGTCACCTATTTACCCCCTATCTCTCACACCATTTTCATTGCATTCAGTTTGATCCTGACAGCTTTGACGCGCATTCCTTTGAACAGCAAAATATACTCCTGCCCGCTTCACTTGATAAAGCGGTAGCGAAAAGGCGAGCCGAGTTTTTAGCGGGACGAATATGTGCCAAAACTTGCCTAGCGCATTTTGGACAAGGTGACTTTACACTGCTTAACGGCTCTGATCGGGCGCCTATCTGGCCTGCTAATATTGTTGCCAGTATCACGCATACTCGAGGGATCGCGGCTGCGATTGCTACAGATGATATCGCCGTGAAAGGCTTAGGCATTGATATCGAAAGAGATATGAAACCGAAGCAAGAAGTCGAACTACAACGACAAATTCTACATCCTGAAGAAGCTGAAATTTTTACACTGTTCGGCGAGCAAGTGCACTGCCCGTTGACTGTTATTTTCTCGGCCAAAGAGAGCATATTTAAGGCACTTTATAGCACGGTGCAAAAGTTCTTTGGTTTTGATGCTGTCAAGCTGACTCAGTTTGATGACAAGAAACTTATTTTCACTTTGATGGAAACACTACACAAGGATTTAAGCAAAGGACAACAAGTGGAAGTATATTACCAATGCAAAGACGCCTTAGTGCTAACCGAGTGTGAATACATCGCACAGTAAAGTCATATCTATTTGACTTAATACTTACTCAACTTGTTGAAAGAGTAAACCTAACCCTAGCTGCGTTAAAAATTTCTCATTTAGAACTAAAAACGCCCACTTGGGGCGTTTAATCTGAAGTTTGGATAAAGATTCACTTAGCCGTTTTCCAAAGCCAACTTACTGAAACACAACATTTTCACTGCCAGCAGCCGCTTTAAAGCGCGCTATCAGCTTTTCACAGTCCTGTAAGATCTCCGCTTCTAGGCGCTCTTCAGCACGCCAACGCTGGCTATCCATTTTGAAAATCTCTTTTTTAGAATACTTCTTACGCGCGTCATGAGTTGGCATTTCTTTGACTTCATCATACATCTGATAAACACCAGGATAACTTTGTTGTAAGTCAACTTCCTCGTCAAAGCTATATTGCGAGATGAGTACCCAAACTCGTAAGCACCCTTCAGAATATTCACATTGTTTTTCCTTCATCGCACGCGCGATCAAGTTAACGCTATCCGCAATTTTTCCATTGCGCTGCTGCCGTGACTTTTCAAGCTCAGCAGCCTTTTGCTCGCGATGTTTGGCAATCTGCTCTTTTTGCACCTTCAGTTGCCATAGTAATTTACCCGCGTAAAACGCCAGTCCAGCAATAATCAGGGCACCAATAATGATTGCGATGATCCATGCAGTATTCATTACTTATCATCTTCCTCAAAGTCGTCATCTAACCATTCATTTGCTAGATCATTACTCATAAACTGATCCATTGGATCATCTTCTAGCATATCGCCTTCTTCAAACTCATCATCAATTCCTAAGATCTCACATAGCTCCTGATGACGTGCAATGCCGCGATTGAAGTATTTCGCATCTTTACCTGTTAGCAGTTCACCGCGCTCATGGCGTTCAAGTAGCGCCATCAAGCGTTCATCATTTTCTAACTGCTCAAGTTCTTGCTCTGGAGTTAACGTCTCTACCGCTGTAGTTAACTTAACTTGCGGCTGTAGATGGCGCTTCATCTCTGGTTGTGTATTCGACTTAGTCGGTTGTGGCTCTGCAACCAAAGAAATGGGCTTTTTGCTACCAACACGCGGATCTTTATTGGTCGTCGTGTTTGATTGCTCTTTCACTAGGATCTCTGGTGCATTTCTAGAACCCGGCTTTTTACCTTTGGTTTTTTTGCTACGCTGCTCTTTGAGTGCACGTAACGCTTGTAGCTTTTCTTTACTCAGCCTTGGTGTTCCATTGGCTGCAACTTTACGTGTCTTTTTCTTTCTGGTCATAATTGGTTATCCAAAATTCTCGCGTTAACTACGCTTGGTGAGAATGATGACATCATTCCCAATAAATTCTAATTCACAATCCTGCTGCGCGGCAAAATACGCAAAGCTTTCTTGGCTAAAAAATGAAATATGTGTCAGGTCATTTTTATAGTGCCAATTCGCAAAGCGTGCTTTATCAATGACGAGCTTGGTCATCAAGGCTAGCGGCTTTCCCACTTTTAAGCATGCTAACAATTGCGTTAATACTTTTGCCGGTTCTGCTAAATGTTCCACCACTTCTGTACTGACGATAAAGTCGTACTGACGAGTCAGTACACTGGCATCATTAGCATAGTACAGGTCAAACAAAGCAACTTGATGCCCAGCTTCTTCAAGCATTTTCGCAAGCAGCGGCCCTGGCCCACAGCCAAAATCTAAGCCTTGGCTTGGTATCACCAAACGTGCCAACAGTGGATCCGCCACTCGTGCTAGAAAGCGACGATAGCCTTCATCAGCCAGATCGTTTTCATGGCTATCATAAATGGCCTTTTCTTGAGCTGGTGTTAATCTCGACTTGGGATCAACCATCACCAACTGGCAGGTTTGACATTGCCAGTACAGTCGATACTTGTCTTGATGGTAGGCTTCAAGCTGATTACCTTGGCACAGGCCACAACTGAATAGAGTTGAATCTTGCAATGGTCAACAGTGATTGCTTAATAAGGCGGCTATTGTATCAGGTATAATAGAGGCAACCAAATAAAAAGGCGGCAGAGATCACTCTCTACCGCCTACTAATCTGAGCGTCACAACTGGACACTTCTCCCTTCGACTTTTAAGTCTTATTATTATTCTTTTTATTTTATTGTCGTCCGTATTGTTTTTATTTTAGACTTCCGTGACACTTTCCATATTGTTTTTATTATGAGACTTCCGTGATTTTCTTATTCTCGGCCTTCCTGACGCTTTCTTGATAGTCCTTCGTATCCAACTAGATACATAACTTTGCCACCTACGCTTCCGTATCGAATTGTCCCTTTTTTTGTATTGCTTGGCGACAACGAATAATCTACGCTCCTGAGCTTGAGTTACAACTGTTTAATAACAAATTTCTTACCTTAATTTTTTTAATTAAACAGAAAAAAGATGAATTACATAAACTTACACTGAACAACAGCTTAAAAATAAGCTAAAACTCACATGTTGCACGAGCAAATATCTCACATTAAAAGTGAGATATATCTCACAACTTCAACAACAAAAAAAGGCAGCCTATGCTGCCCTTTTTTCAATAGTAGGAGTTTACACTGAGAGAGGTAAACTCACTATACGACTTTAGTGTAGACCACCTAAGTACTTAGATAATACTTCGATGTCTTTATCCGTAAGCTTCTTCGCGATATCACGCATCATACCATTCATGTCATTGTTGCGAGTGCCATCACGGAACTTCTCAAGCTGTGATTTGATGTACTCAGGGTGCTGGAATGACACTTTCGGGAACTTAGCTAAAGAAGTACCATTACCACGAGGACCGTGACACGCAGCACAAGCTGGAATACCACGCTCAGCATCACCCGCTTTGTATAGCTTTTGACCTAAAGCAACAACATCTTCAGGCGTTGAACCCGCAGACATAGGTAAAGAAGAGAAATATACAGCTAAATCTTTCATATCTTGATCTGACAGCGGCATAGCCATACCACTCATCACAGGATCCATACGCCCTTCTTTACCACCAGACGTCATACCTAGCTTAAACTCTTGTAGCTGCTTATAGATATAATCTGCATGCTGACCTGCGATTTTAGGATACATAGTCACAGGGGCATTGCCATCTGGACCGTGACATGCTGCACACGTTGCAGACTTTGCTTTACCTGCTTCCGCGTCACCATCGAATGCCGATGCGTTGCTTGCTGACAACGTACCAAGCAACATTGTTAAAGTTAATGCTATTTTTTTCATGGTAAATTCTCTGTTTCCGACCCTGTAATTTGTACCCTCGCGAACAAAGTCGCTCTCTTTATTGCTCGGGCAAATAATACCAATCAGTACTAATTAGGTTGTTATGTTAATCAGATGAATCATACATGCAAACTTAGCAAATATAACGCCAAACAGCACCGATCCATCTAAATACGCCTTGCTCAGTAGTGACTACTGATAGGTATACACTTTAGATTGACATTGCAATTTCTACATTCTACACGATATTACTTTCTCTGGCACGTTTTCTGCCCATATTAAGCTTATAATTTATAGGGACTTGACCTAGATTAATTAATATTGGGACGACGGTTTGGTCAATTAGCGACAAAAGCGGCGTTTAGAACAAATCTCACAATGCTTTTGGTTTCCGTCATACTGTTATAAAATACGCAATTCCATCCGCGAAAGTTTAATCAGTTAGGAGTCAGCGTGCTAAAATCTCGCGTTAAATACAATCAGGCACAATTTATCACAAGTGCCCCAGATATCAGTAAACTGCCACCAGACACTGGAATTGAAGTTGCTTTTGCGGGTCGTTCTAACGCTGGTAAGTCGAGCGCGCTCAATACGCTTACAGACCAAAAGCTGGCACGCACCAGTAAAACACCTGGCCGGACTCAGCTTATTAATACTTTTTCTCTAGGTGAAGATCAGCGTTTGATTGATTTACCTGGCTATGGCTTTGCGAAAGTCCCATTAGAGATGAAAAAGAAATGGCAAAAAGCATTAGGTGAATATTTACAACGCCGCAAATGTCTTAAAGGGATTGTGGTATTAATGGATATTCGTCACCCTCTTAAAGACCTCGATATGGATCTCATCAACTGGGCGACTGGCAGCAATATACCGGTATTAGCGTTGTTGACCAAAGCCGATAAGCTAAAACAAGGTAAGCGCAAAGCAGAAGTACTACAAGTACGTCGAGCGCTAGCTGAAATAGACGGTGATATCACCGTTCACGCGTTTTCTTCTTTGAAAGGTATCGGATTGAACGAATTGGCGTGGAAACTGGATGATTGGTACTTAGGTCCGTTTGTGAAAGAAGCTCAAGAAGAAGCGAGCGAATAATCAAACGTAGGGCGCGCTTAGCTAAGATAAAAGCGCGTCTTTGCCGACATCAGATAAAGACCTTTTTCATCTTCCTCGAGCAATTCAGCCCACTGATAATAGACATTTCGTGAAATTCTAGCGGTTAAACCATAATTGAGTGTGAGATATGGAATATCTCCTCCATTAACATGCTCAAGGGCTAGTGGAAACACATCACAAATGGGCCACTCACGGCCTAAATTATCTATCGCGATAATACAAGGTGATAACTCCAAAGCCGATGCTTCATCACAATAACGCCATTGCTCGATAATAAAAGGATGAGCAAGCACCTCAATCTCACAACTTTCTGCTGGTGTTTTTAACCAATACTGTTGACCATCAAAGGTTAAAACACTAGCAAACAAGGCAACAAGTGATTGCCGTTTAATTTCACGCCCTTGATGAAACCAACGACCATCCGCAGCAATTTTTATGTCAGAAAAACCGCACGACGGCGCCGACCAATTTTCGGTCGGCGCATGAGTCGTAACATACTGTTTGATTAACGCATCAATTTTGTTCATCAAAAACCAAGTTGAAGCTAACAGGCACGCTAGTCGCGATAGTCTTCAGACCCGCAATTTCTCGTAGCGCTTCAATTCCTTTATCTAACCCAAACTGCTTAGAATCGAGAATAAATGCATTTACCGGTGTAACCACCAAGCCATTAGCACTTTTCGTTATCAATAAGTCTAGGCTGATCTTTTGGATCTGACCATGCAGTGTCAATGTTGCTGTTACATCATTGATTTTTTGTGTACCAGCTTTAAGTTTAGCAAGCACTTCAGAAACATCAGCGTTAACTTTCGCCTTTGGGTGTTGCGCTACATTGAACAGCATCTTTTGCATACGTTCATTACGGATCGGGATCATCGTTTCAACGCTTGCCAAGTCAATATTAACCTCAAGCTCGCCTTTAGCAGATAATGTACTATCTATCGTTTTAAAATGATGTACTTCTGCAACGCTAGTCTGTTTCACAGACACAAAACTAACATCGCTTTGTTGTTGATTAAATTGCCAAGCTGCGAACGCCTGAGAAGAAATAAGTGCACTACCTAAAAGAAGGTACTTTAGCATGACGACTTCCTTATGAAATGAGAGTGAATTGCATTTGAGCGCTCAGTGTAAAACGCAGTGCAAATTAAATAAACCTTTAATCATAAACTCGTCGTTATGTTGGAATACTTTTACGCCCATCGTATTCACTTTATAGCGAGAAAATAGCCTTAGTAGCCAAGCAAAAACGTTGTGATTTAGCTACCCTAAACGATCAATTTTTAACGAAGTTAATAGGGGTTTCATATGCACATTGATTGGGGAGTTACATCAATTGCTATCATCTTTGATAAGAGAAGAAAAAGACGGCCCGTAAAAGTTACGAGCCGCTATAGCAATCTGGGGAGAAGCTATCAATACACTGTATCCTCTTTCGAGAGATACATCATCAACAGGATGTCCTACAGGATGAGGACGGCGCGAACTCTAACAAATAGACGTCCAGAAATAAACACCAAAAAGCAAAACTTGAGCCAATTTGATAAACTTTCAACGTTAATTTATTTTTTGTTACTAGGGATTAACAGAAGCTACAAAATTAAGACGCTGTGCTGCTAGTGTATACTTGCAAACAAAGATGAATGAAGTTGCACTAATCTAAACGCATAGTGCAACTCGGGTAGATTTTAATATCGACTAGTGTGCTTGTTCCCAGTTGTCACCACTGTCAGCTTCAACTAATAACGGTACATCAAGTACTGCCGCAGCGCTCATCAACTCACAGATTTTTTCACTGTATTCAGCAACTTTATCGCTGTGTACTTCAAACACCAATTCATCGTGCACTTGCATGAGCAACTGGATATCATTGCTATCACAGCTTTGTAGCCATTCATCCACTTTAATCATCGCTTTTTTGATGATGTCCGCCGCAGTGCCCTGCATCGGTGCATTGATGGCTGCACGTTCTGCTGCTTTTCTGCGAGCGCCATTACGCGCATTGATATCCGGTAGATACAAGCGGCGACCGAATAAGGTTTCTACATACCCTTTATCAGCAGCCTCTTCACGCGTGCGCTCCATATACTCTAATACACCAGGGAAGCGTTCAAAGTACATATCCATATAATGTTGCGCTTCATTTCTTGGAATATCTAACTGACGTGACAGACCAAACGCACTCATGCCATAGATCAGACCAAAGTTAACCGCTTTGGCTTTGCGGCGCATATCAGAAGTCACTTCCTCAAGCGGCACGGAAAACACTTCAGACGCTGTTGCACTGTGTACATCTTTACCTTCAGCAAAGGCACTCAACAACCCTTTGTCTTGTGACAAATGTGCCATGATCCTAAGCTCGATTTGGCTGTAATCCGCCGCAACGATTTGTTTATTATTGTCGGCAACAAATGCCTGACGAATACGACGTCCCGCTTCATTACGGATCGGAATATTTTGCAAGTTAGGATCACTTGAGCTTAAACGGCCCGTTGCGGTAACGGCTTGATGATAAGAAGTGTGCACGCGACCGGTATCCGCATTAACCAATTTTGGTAATTTGTCGGTATAGGTTGATTTCAGCTTAGCCAAACCACGGTGCTCAATAATAAGTTTTGGCAGTGGATAATCATGCGCCAACTCTTGTAGCACTTCTTCGGCCGTTGAAGGCGCGCCTTTTGGCGTTTTCTTAATCACTGGCAGCTCAAGTTTGTCGAACAGTATCGCTTGTAGTTGCTTTGTTGAACTCAGGTTGAACTCCTCACCTGCAATTTCAAAAGCTTGTTGTTCAAGCTCACCTAAGCGTTTTTCAATCTCGATACTTTGCTTCGCTAGCATATCGCCATCGATGTGCACACCGGTGCGTTCAATGCGAGAAAGTACGCTCAGCAGTGGTAATTCAATCTCTGTAAATACCTGCTTAAGGCGATTTTCTTTTTCAATTAACGGCCAGAGATGTTGATGCAATCTCAGCGTAATGTCTGCGTCTTCCGCTGCATAAGGTGCCGCCTTTTCTAGCTCAATTTGATTAAAGGTCAGTTGGTTCTTACCTTTGCCTGCGATGTCTTCAAAGCTAATGGTTTTATGGCCTAAATATTTTAGCGCCAAGGAGTCCATATCGTGGCGAGTTCCTACGCTGTTAAATACGTAAGACTCTAACATGGTATCAAAAGCGATCCCCTGCAGTTCAAGCCCTGCACGAGCAAGCACACTTTGATCATATTTTAAATTTTGACCCACTTTTTTGATCTGAGGATCTGCAAGAAGCGGTGCCATGATCTCGAACACTATATCTTGAGAAAGCTGCTCAGGTGCTCCCACATAGTCGTGATTGATCGGTAAGTAAGCCGCTTCGCCCGGTGCAACCGCAAAGCTCATTCCAACTAGATCCGCCTGCATATAGTTAACGCTGGTGGTTTCAGTATCAAAAGCGATGAGCTGGGCTGCTTTTAACTTAGTTACCCAGTCATCAAGCTGTGCTCTTGTCAAAATGGTCTCGTACTGGGTGTCGACCTGCGCCGCCGCAGGCGCCGACCCTTCAGCCTCCACATCAACGATATCAGCTTGTGACTGACCATCCAGCAATTCAGCTAACCAACGCTTAAATTCACACTGACCATATAGCTCGATTAAGCGATCTTTATCCATCTCAGCTATCTTAAATTGCTCTAAGTCTTGCTCTACTTCACAATCCAGCTTAATGGTGGCTAATTCATACGACAGTTTTAGCTGCGCTTGGTGTTCCTCTAGTTTTTTCGCCATGGTTTTTGAGCCACGAAAACCTAAATCAGCAATTTTGTCTAAGTTTTCGTAAAGCGAATCAATAGAGCCTAATCCCTGCAGCATCGCCAATGCCGTTTTTTCACCAACGCCAGGTACGCCCGGAATATTATCGACCTTATCTCCCATTAACGCGAGATAGTCGATGATCAACTCAGGACCAATACCAAACTTATCCACTACCCCTTCAGGGTCTAAGATCGTATTCGTCATTGTGTTGATCAACGTGACATGTTCATTGACCAATTGCGCCATATCCTTATCACCAGTGCTGATTAGCACATGGCGACTTTGCTCTGACGCTATTTTAGAGAATGTACCGATCACGTCATCGGCCTCGACACCACTAATACTTACCAGTGGCAGGCCCATTGCTTTAATTATTTCGTGGATCGGCTCGATTTGCGTTCTCAGATCATCCGGCATAGGCGGACGATGCGCTTTATACTCGCTATACATTTCGTTGCGGAAAGTTGGCCCTTTAGCGTCAAAGACTACTACCATATGACTTGGTTGATATTGCTTAAGCAAACTCTTAAGCATATTGATCACACCGTAGATCGCACCAGTTGCTTCACCTTTTGAATTTGTTAAATGTGGTGGCGCATGATAAGCACGAAATAAATAGGAAGAACCATCAACCAAGATCAACGGATTTTGAGGGATCTGAGACATAAATATTGGATCCTAAATTAGTCTTTTGTGGAGTAGAATGTAAGGATGCCACAAGGCACAAGATAAAACGAGTTTCGCGTTATCTCATCATTTAGATAAATCGTGCTGCACCTGTGGATAACTTTGTAGACAAACACGAAAAATCGCTCCGGAACTTTGTTTTAAAAGTCAGAGTGTAAATTAAAACTTTGATTTACTTGCGTTTTTTGTGCCTTTTTTATTGTTATTATCTTTACCGCTTTGTGGATAAAGAATTTTTTTAGTCACGCTTAACAAACTAGGTGAGTAAAAAATAGCCTGATTTTCTCAAGCGGAGGAGTATACTAACACAATTGATCAAAGATCATAGAAGATCCTTTATAATTTTTTAATTCGTGCATAATTCTTTTTATGCATATAGCGCGCATGATGTGACATTGAAGGGAGAAATGAATGAAAAAAGTAGCGGTAATTTTAAGTGGCTGTGGTGTATTCGACGGTGCCGAGATCCACGAGTCAGTATTAACACTACTCAATCTTGAAAAAGCAGGGGCAAGCTATCAGTGCTTTGCACCTAATATTGATCAATTCCATGTGATCAATCACATCACCGGTGAAGAACAAGATGAACGTCGTAATGTTCTTGTTGAAGCCGCCCGCATTGCACGCGGAGAAATTGCAGATCTGGAAACATTAAGTGCTGACGAATTCGATGCTTTGGTATTACCAGGAGGTTTTGGTGTAGCAAAGAACCTTTCCGATTTTGCTTTTAAAGGCGCAGACTCTACGATCCTTGAAAGCGTAAAGCGCGTATGTCGTGAGTTCAATCATCAGCAAAAGCCTATTGCTTATTTATGTATTGCGCCAGCACTCATCGCCCACATCCATACACCGGGTACACTCGCGACCATAGGTAATGATGTTGATACCGCAGCGGCAGTTAATACGCTTGGTGCAAAGCACGTGGATTGTGAAGTGACCGAGATCGTCGTTGATGACAATGAAAAAGTGATTAGTACACCGGCATACATGCTGGCGTCATCCATCCTTGAAGCCGCGACAGGTATCGAAAAGGCGGTGACTAAACTAATCGAAATGGCATAAAAGCGATCGCTTCTCCTACCCATTCGTAATAGTAAAGGAAAACGTTAGAGCCGATCGACTCACATTTCGGCCTAACGTTATTGCAAATTTAGGCGAAAAAGCTTGCCCTAACGCAATAAATTAATGGTTTTAACCATTTATACTCAAGTTTACGTTTTATAAATGAACAGGTGACGTTATAATCCCAATAATTCCGTCATCCATTATCGTGATTGAACACGTTCAAACGAAGTGAGCAAGGTAAATGAAAAAACTTTCAGCAGCACTTTTATTGCTATCAACAGCCGCAGTTGCGCAACCATACGACAATTCTTTAACTGAAGAAGCGATTAAGAAACGTCTTCAGCCTATCGGCTCAGTATATTTAGCTGGTGCTGAAAGTGCTGCAGAAGCCGAGCCATCAGGACCTCGTTCAGGTGAGCAGGTTTATCAAGCAGCATGTTTTGCTTGTCACGGCACAGGCGCACTAGGTGCACCAAAAACAGCTGACGATTGGGCGCCTCGCATTGCCAAAGGTAAAGACGTATTACTAGACCATGCGATCAATGGCTTCAATGCAATGCCTCCTCGTGGTACTTGTATGAACTGCTCGGATGATGAGATTGCAGCGGCAATTGATTTCATGACAAGCAAATAAATATTTCAACTTCTCTATATTAGGGTAAAAAGACTTATTGGACAGTGCAGCGTTTATCGCTGCATTTTCGTCTCAATATAGTGCCATAAAAGCCATGATTAACGCTGGCTTGATATCGCTCTATAAAACGAGCAGGAATGAGAAATTTACACTTGACCGCTTCGGCTAAAAGTGAAACTATTAAGCTCAATAATTAAACAACAATAAGAACTGGTTTCGTCATTGGAAGAGCCACAACAGCAGGTTAGGAGACTATCTCGGCGAACCGCCAGATTAGAGTCTTTACTTAAAAAGTATAAAAGAAAGTCTCAACTTCAATACACACTAATTCAGTTATCAGAACAGGCTAGTACTGTTGCTGAGCTTACCTTGTTGTATCCCGCAATCCACAATATTCTGTCTCAATATTTACCTAGCAAAAGCTTTTATGTTGTCCTGCAAAATCGCTTTACTCAAGCGCTTGAGCTATCGTATTTTGTTGATGAGAAAGATGGTATTTCTGTCCCTCTTCATGAAGCACATCACTTCAAAGATGGTGTAACTGGGTTTGTATTTAAAACCGGTGAAACTGTTTACCTCACCAAAGACGACATGCTATCGCGAGCCAATGCTGGCGATTTTAAGATAATGGGTAGTCAAGCAGAGCATTGGGTAGGTGTACCTATCTATCGCGATGGCGCAATCATTGGCGTTATGGTGTCGCAAAGCTACAAAGCGGAACAATCCTATAGCGATCATCAAGTTGAATTGCTTGAAGTGATGTCATTATATTTGGCCACAGCGATTGAACGCGTTAAAAAGCGTGAGTTACTAGAGTCTGAAGTGAAAATTCGCACGCGGGCACTAATGCAAAGTAATGAAGCACTTAATAAAGAAATAGAAAACCGCAAGCGTGCGCTAGAAAGACAGCAAATCTTATTCAAGATCTCTGAATTAGCAACCCAGTTCTCCGATATTGACGATGTTTACCAACAAGTTCACGACATTATTCGTTCTATTACTTTTGCCGACAATCTTTATATTGCACTTTACGATAAAGAGACGAATTGGCTCACCTTCCCGTATAGCGTTGATGAAAAAACCAGTTACAACCCTCGTCCATTTGCAAAAGGGTATAGTGAGCTGGTCATTCGTACTGAGCAAAGCCAATTAATAGACAGTACCCGTGCCAAAGCCTTAGCACTAGAGGGCACGGTAGAGCGCCCTGCAGGCTATAACCACAAGCTTGCTGCAACGAGTTGGCTTGGTGCACCATTAAAAACGGCTACTGGCGTCATCGGTCTGATCGCATGCCAAGCTTACGAGCACAAACACGAATTTAATTATGATGATGTTGAGCTGATCTCGTTTGTATCTAATCAAATTGCCTCTGTACTACAAACGCACCTAGCGAACCAAGCGCTTAAGATCAGTCACCAGCAGTTAGAACATCGAGTTGCGGAGAAGACCAAAGAGCTACAGCAAGCCAATTTACATCTACAAATGCAGATGGAAGAGCGCAAGAAGATTGAGCAACAGCTTTATCATGATGCCCATCATGATTCACTCACGGGTCTACCAAACCGTAGTTTGTTTTTAACTCAGCTCGAAAAGACGCTGCAAAAACATCATCGTTACCCCGAAGATAACTTTGCCGTTCTCTTTATCGATTTAGATAAGTTTAAAGACATAAATGATGAATTAGGTCACCAAGCAGGCGATCAGTTTTTGGTGTGGGTGGCACAGTCATTCTTAGAGTGTATTCGTGAACACGATTTATTAGCACGACTTGCCGGTGATGAGTTCGTGATCTTACTTGATCACCTAACCGATCGTCAGCAAGCGGAAGATGTCGCCAAGCGTATTATCAAAGTCATGCAACAACCTTTCTGCTTGAAAGGAGTATGCATGCAAAGTGGTGCCAGCATAGGTATCACCTATAGTAATAAGCTGTATCGTAACACCGATGAAATTATCAGAGATGCCGATGCGGCAATGTACTATGCCAAAAACGCTGGCCGTGGTCGCTATGAATTTTATCATCCATTACTTACCGCAAGCTCAAACGCTCAGAAGCAACAAGAACAGCATCACTTAGATAAGCTCCCTACTCACTTCCGCTGCACGGAAATCGTAAACTGGTCAGATAGCGCCCAGCCAATTGGCTTTTTGGAAGCCTTTGGCGAACATCCAGTATTAGGCAGCACCAGTTTTGATATTCTGAAAAAGTTTGCCGCAGAAAAAACTCAGCTGCTTGAAATTGAATTGCATCTACTAAACAAAGCGCAAGAAATAGCACGTAACCGCGATGAAGATATGCTATTTGGTTGTTCTGCAATGTTACTAGAAAGTGCACATTTTGACGCGTTAAAGCAGCAGCTACAGCGGCAAGACAAAACACTTTGTTTACTCTTCGAAGAGAGCGAAATTCGCTTTGCTTCTAGTCAGCAAGTATTAAATCTCAGAGCCTTGGCCGATATGGGGATCCCTATCGGACTGAATAATTTTGGTAAAGATCGCTGCGATCTAACCCTGATCAGCCAAGTTGACTTTACCTATGTCTTATTAAGCTCGACGTTTAGTAAACGCGTCTTACAACAAACGAGTTATGAGGTTCAATTGCAAGGTATTTTAGCCGTTACTAAAGTGAAGAATATTAAGGTCACCGCCCGAGGTCCTGCGATTTTAAACTTTAGAAGCTTACTGGAAAAGCATGGCTTGCAGCTATTTTTTGGCAAACAGCAAATGTTGGATAAGGGCAACGAACGTGTAGCCTTTATCCAAAATTTTGATAACGAATCAGTCCCGTCTTAGCATTGCCCGTAAATTCGCAACGTTAGATTTACCTTTTTCCATTCGTTCTGCCTGTGTCGCTACAGGCTTTTTTCCTTCAATTTGTAAATCATCTTGCGGCAATTCTTGTACAAAGCGGCTCAGCTCTGGGGTGATTTGCTCACCAAATTGACGACGACTTTTGGTATAAGTCAATGTTAGGGTTTGCTGAGCGCGAGTTATACCAACATAGGCCAAACGCCTTTCCTCTTCGACATTATCTTCGTCAATACTCGTTTGGTGGGGTAGTAACCCTTCTTCCATCCCCACCATAAATACGTGTGGATATTCAAGACCTTTGGACGCATGCAGCGTTAATAACTGCACTGCATCTGAGTCATCTTCCTCTTCATTGCGCTCAAGCATATCTCTTAATGTGAGTTTGCTTACCACTTCTGGCAGTGTCATGGCGGGGTTATCAGCATCTCCCGTGAGCATATCACTTATCCAACGGTATAGTTCTGATACGTTTTTCATCCGCATTTCAGCCGCTTTAGCGCTGGGAGATGACTCGTAAAGATACGCTTCGTAATTAATTTCACGGATCATATCTTTTACCGCTTCCAAGGTATCTCCGCGGGTTGCTCGGTCGGAAAGCTCAACCACCCAGCGCGCAAATCCCATCAATGCATTTAAGCCACGCCCCGCCAAACGGTCCGCAAGCTCTGACTCAAAACACGCCGCAAATAGACTAATATGACGCTCGTTGGCAAAGCTTCCTAGCTTTTCTAATGTTACCGGACCAATCTCGCGTCGTGGGGTATTGACGATACGTAAAAATGCGTTGTCATCATCTTGATTCACTAAGAACCGCAAATAAGCCATGATGTCTTTGATTTCACTGCGTGCAAAGAACGACATACCGCCACTAATTTTGTATGGAATACGGTTGGTCATGAGTGCTTTTTCAAACACTCTAGCTTGGTGATTTCCACGATAGAGCAATGCATAGTCGCGATAGCTGGTACGTTTCATAAACTTATGTGAAATGATCTCCGCGACCACACGCTCCGCTTCATGTTCTTCGTCACGAGTCGCTATCACACGGATCGGGTCGCCATACCCCAGTTCACTAAACAGCTGTTTATCAAATTCATGGGGATTGTTGGCGATAAGGATATTCGCAGCCTTTAGGATCCGCCCTGCGCTACGATAGTTTTGCTCCAACTTGATAAGTCTTAGGCCTGGAAAGTCTTTGCTCAGTAGCACTAAGTTTTGCGGTTTAGCGCCACGCCATGAATAGATAGACTGATCATCGTCACCAACCACAGTAAAACGTGCGCGCTCACCTACCAGCAATTTCACTAACTGGTACTGGCTGGTATTGGTATCTTGATACTCATCCACCAGCAAATAGCGGAAACGTTGCTGCCAGCGCTCTCTCACATCAACTGACTGATTCAAAAGCAAAGTTGGGATCATAATAAGATCGTCAAAGTCTAGGGCATTGTAAGCACGCAGCTGTGTTTGATAACGCGCATAAAGCTGAGCGAATAGCGCTTTTTGTGGCTCTCGCGCTTCTCGAATAGCACGCTCAGGCAAAATAAGTTCATTCTTCCAGTTACCAATCTGCATTTTCAGCAAATTGAGTAAGTCTTTATCACGCTCAAGCTCTTTTTCAGTGAGTTCACTTAACAACTGATTCGTGTCTTGATCATCAAACAAGGAAAAGCCAGGTTTATACCCTAAGGTCTTGACCTCTTTTTTAATGATTTCCAGCCCTAATGTATGGAATGTCGACACCCACAAACCCTTAGCTTCTTGCTTGCCCAAAGTTTGTGCCACACGTTCACGCATTTCTTTCGCCGCTTTGTTGGTAAAGGTGACCGCTGCGATATTCTTTGCTTTGTATTCACACTGCTGCACTAGGTAGGCAATTTTATTGGTAATAACCCGGGTTTTACCTGAGCCCGCACCTGCCAATACAAGGCATGGACCACTGATATATTTTACCGCTTCGTCTTGTTTTGGGTTGAGCTTCATGCAACTAATCCGGTTATCTTCTCGCTTGGCACAATGTTGGCAACAACTGTCAGTGCTGAGGGGTTGAGGAATTCTTATAAACAGGCCCTAGTTTACCGTATTCATGTAAAACTATGAAGCGAACCTTTTCCGTCTGCGGCGCATAAGGTAAGATGGACTGTGTATACTGACTCGCAAGCTAAGGTAAGAAGATGATTAATCCAGCCAAAATTGAAGAAATTGCTAAGCAAATTTCCAGTAACATGCCACAGGGCGTAAAGAATCTTGCTGAAACATTTGAAGCAAGAACGAAACAGGCGATCCAGAGCAAATTATCAGAAATGGATTTTGTTAGCAGAGAAGAGTTTGATATTCAAAGCAAAGTGCTGATCCGCACGCGTGAAAAATTGGTTGAACTTGAAGAAAAAGTGGCGCAGTTAGAAGCACAACTTGCCAGCCAAGCATCCGACTCGCAGGAATAAGCAACCAAAGCTTTGGAAAGTAAAGCGTGCGCTTGTGGCGCACGCAATCTCTAAACTATGTTGACCCTAGCAATAGCGCTGGTTCACGCCAAGCAGAGACTTTTCATAGCAAAGCGACAGTTGCTCCATATCTTCTACGGCGTTCACCACCTCATTCAAGAGACCATCAGCTAGACCATAGACCCACCCGTGTACCGTCAAAGTTTGACCTCGCTGCCAAGCATCTTGAACAATATTGCTCTGACACACGTTGCGCACCTGTTCAACCACATTTAGCTCACAAAGCGCCGCACACTGCTTTTCTTTGCTCACTTGTTCAATAATCGCTTGGTGTTTCTCTTTCACATCAGCGACATGACGCAGCCAGTTATCAATAAGGCCAAACTTAGCATTATCGAGCACCGCTTGCACTCCACCGCAACCGTAGTGACCAACCACCATAATGTGATCCACTTTGAGCACCTCAACCGCATACTGCATGACCGACAAACAGTTGTGATCGGTATGCACCACGACATTGGCAACATTGCGGTGAACAAACAATTCTCCAGGCATTAAATCAACAATCTCGTTGGCAGGCACACGAGAGTCAGAGCAGCCAATCCATAAATAATCTGGATTCTGTTGTTGCGACAGTTTTTTGAAAAACTCAGGATCACTGGCATTGGTGCGATCTGCCCACTGTTTATTATTATCGAGTAAGTGACTCAGCGGACTTGGGCTCGTTTTACACATTAATGGTTCTCCGACTGACGTTCAGCCTGTATCAAAATATTCCTTGGGGTGAGTGACTTTTCGCAAAAAGTACTAAGGGTGACATCATACCCAGCTGCTTGCAGATATAAAACCCTATCCAGGACCAACCAGATCTCAATCGCACGACGAAACACGTGTCGTACTAGCTCAATTCTGTCCGTTACTTGTTTTCGTTCACGCCCAATACGTTCATATTGGTCAAAATCAATTCCATCAGGCAGGGCAAGCTGCTTCTGCTCAGCTGCCCAATAACAGAATTCACTAAACGACCCAGAAAAAATAGCCTTATTGACCGAAGGCACACTCACGTAATATTTATCTGCGGTAAGTTCTCTGCGCAGCGCATCAAACCCTAAGCGCCAACTCACCTCTTTTTTACGTACTTGTGCCACTCTCCCGGGCGCTGTAACTGTCTCTTGCAGCGCTAACTTCATATCGTGATGAGACAAATTGAGCTGACTCTGCTGTGCTTCAACACTCATGGCTTGATAATCAGGTGGTGTAAATAAGTGATAGCAGCACGGGGAGAGCGATAGCTTTTTCATGCCATTCGCCACCGCTTGGTGCATAAATACACGATGTAATTCACCACATGCATGCAGTGCAATACCATGGCGATTTTCAACGAAGTGGTGATGTATGTCATCTTTCAGCACGTCGGCACAATGAAAATGCAAGTTTAGATTTTGCCGCTTCGCGCTTTCCTCTCCTTGTCGACACAGATCCGCTTGAAGCTCAATACTGTTCACTTCAGGCGCGCCATGATAAGAAAGCAATCGACCTAAATGACCTTTACCTGCGCACCACTCTAGTACCGATGCTTTGGTTTCGTTTACTGCGGCAACAAAGTCTTGAAGTTGCTCTAATTTACGCCCTTTTATGCCATTACTCAGCCAAAATGGTAACTCATCTCTACGGCCCACTTTTTGCGGTAAAGCACTTAAGACCGTAAGTTGTTCAAGTTCGGGAATATAGCGACTAAAAAAAGTAAAAAGGGCATCAGTGTCACTGTCTAATGTTGATACTGCATCGTCGCTTAACCGCAGTAATTCAGATTGCAGTTGTGGCCAGGGAATAGTGAGGTGCTCAAAAGCAACGACTTGCCAATATTGTCGGGTATCGAATAATAATTTATCTAGAAGTTGAAAGCGTTTGCTCAGTTCCACAATGGCCACGGTTGTCAGGGAAACAATACCCTTATTCTAGCGTAATTGTTGATGATATTTACGAGAAAAAATTAAGTGGATATACATTGGGATACAAACCAATGTCAAAATCGCTGCAATAATCAACACCCAAGATAGCTTAGGTTGTTCATTCTTCACTTCTGAATAAATAAAGCGCGATTTGTGTTCATGAAATTGACTCACATCTAAGTGATATAGCTGTGCTATCCATTGCCATTTTGCCGTCGACATTGTTCCAATTGGAATATTAGCCACCTTTATGAACTCCCTTAACTTCTCTGCCTCAAATGCGAGCTGTTCTAGGGGTTTTTGGGTAGCGTATTGCTGTTTAGTTATCGCTAAGGTTTCTTCCAGATGTAACATAGCGTACCGCCAACCTTTAAGGCTCGCACGACGAAAACGTTTAACAAGCTCAGGACGGTTTTCTAGTACGCTTTCAGTAGTAAAGAGCACGTCAGCATAAACGTTTAAACCAAACTGCTTAGGGCAAATTTCACGGGTTGATAGACCGCTTTGCTGCACGGTATAGGGCTCATTGGTGCTATAAACTTGCATCGCATCAAATTTACCCGCGATAAAGTCTTTCAGTGGCTCACTGCCTGAATACAAGCGCATATTTTGTGTATTGACGCCTGCACGTTGCAACATCATGAGCAACTCACCGTTTTCTGTGTGTCCTAAATGACTGAGGCGTTTCCCCTGAAAATCACGGGGAACATAAATATCACTGTCGGCTCTTACCATCCAACAATAAGGAGAAGACTGTAGTATCGCAGCAAGCGCCACAAAGGGTTTACCATTGAGTCTTTGTTTTAAGAGGCCTGAGTGAAACACACCAAACTGAGCTTGACCATATAACACACGAAAATCAACGTTAGGATTATTGGGATCGGCAGGAAGAATATGAACGTCTAACCCTTCCCTATGATAAAACCCTTTTTCCTTTGCCATATAGTAACCAGCAAACTGAAATTGATGCGTCCACTTTAACTGTAATGTGACTTTTTCAAGGGCTGCAATTTGAGTGCTCAAAAATAAAAGTAATAACGCAACATAGTACCTAAACATCATATCCTTGCGTTTTTCAACTGATAATAGCTAACTATAGTTTAAGGTGCTCAGGCTGCCATTAAGATTGGGTAAGTATTGAATATAACAGTGAGTTAAGTACTACTTTAACTGACTAGGATTCAAAGCAGCTGTACGTTGCAATTCTCTATATGTGTACCTAGCATGTTCTTAAGGTGATGATAGATCTGCTCTTGACTGCCTTTGCACATAATGTCATAGCCATTACCATTATTCTTCTCGATGATCCCAAGGTAATTATCATCAATAGTAACAGACTCAACTTGCGCTATTGGCATCATAATTTTACTTGCCCCGTAGATGAGCATTAACTTCTCGCCCTCTTTTAATAACATTTGCTCTGGGCGTCTGTTGGTACCGATATCACCTTGGAGTACGACCGATATCACTGTAATTGCAAACGCAATTGGCAAGAAAAGTGTGTGTTCGATCAGATTTGGCCAAAGCGCGCTCGCACCAAAATACAAACCCGCAAGTAATACAAGCCTTGTAACTAACGTTATGAAGATGTCCTTGTTTTTTCTTTTTCTAATCATGTAATCCACTGATAAAATTAGATACTTTCATGACCAGCGTACCTAATTTAGTACTTATTATCCAGCCTTTTGCTTTGCTAACTGCTCGCCATGCAAAAAGCGTGTAAAACACGGGTTATCTGTTTCTTCTTGAAACTGATACGCTAACTTTGCAAGATGTTCATCAAAGCGCTCATAATCACTGGGCTCAACTTCAAAAGCGGCTAACACATTACCCTGTGCCGCACCGTGATTGCGATAATGAAATAAAGTAATATTCCAATTACAGCCGAGCATGTCTAAAAAGCGCGCTAATGCGCCTGGATATTCAGGAAATTCAAACCGCAATAAACGTTCATTCATAACGCTTGGTGGTTTGCCGCCCACCATATATCTGACATGTAACTTTGCTAGTTCGTTATCTGATAAGTCATCAAACAGGTAGCCGTTTTGATGCAATGAAGCGGTTAACTCAGTTAGCTCTTGCTGGCCATTTCTAAGCCCAACACCAACAAAAATTTGCGCTTCGCCACAGCCGGCATAGCGATAGTTAAACTCAGTGATCGCTCGGCCACCAAGAGAGTGACAAAAACGCTTAAAGCTGCCTTTTTCCTCAGGGATAGTCACCCCGAGCAATGCTTCATGTTTAGCACCTAGCGCCGTTCTTTCGGCGATATATCTCAACCGATCGAAGTTTAAATTAGCGCCTGACAAGATAGCCGCAACACTCAGCCCCTTTTCACCAGTTTGCGTGAGCCACTTCTTCAAACCCGCGGTTGATAACGCGCCAGAAGGCTCTGCAGTTGCTCTCGTCTCCACAAAAATATCTTGAACCGCCGCACAGATTTCATCGGCATTAACCGTCACGACTTCATCACAAAACTTTTGTGCTAATCGAAAAGTTTCAGTGCCAATAAGCTTTACCGCCACGCCGTCCGCAAAGCCACCGACTCGCTCAAGCTCCACGGGTTCTCCCGCTTCAAGTGCAGCTTTAAGGCATGCACTGTCTTCAGCTTCTACCCCAATAATACGGATATCAGGGCGAAGTGACTTCAAATACACTGCCATTCCCGCAAGCAACCCCCCACCGCCTACGGGAATAAATACGACGTCTAGTTCATCAAGTTGCTGAATTAACTCTCGCGCCACCGTACCTTGGCCGATGATCACATCTTTATCATCAAATGGCGGGACAAAAACACCATTTTGCGCTGCACAAAGATCTAGCGCGTATTGTTTTGCTGCATCAAAGTGATGGCCGTGTAAGATCACTTCACCACCGAGCTTACGAACCGCGTTGACCTTGATCTCTGGCGTAGTCACAGGCATTACAATGGTAGCGTGCTGACCTAGATGCGTTGCACTGAGTGCAACCCCTTGAGCATGATTACCCGCAGAAGCGGTATACACCCGCGATCCTTTCGGTAACTGACGTAGCTTGTTATACGCACCACGCAATTTGAAAGAATAGACCGGCTGTTGGTCCTCTCTTTTCAGCCAAATTTGGTTACTAAGCTGGGCTGACATTTGCTCTAGTTGATTCACTTGCGTTACCTCAACGAGCGGTGCCACATTCGCCTGAATTATGGCTCTAAAGTAATCAAGCTCTTGGGAAACCATCGCTAGCCTAACTCCTCTAGTTTTTGTAAGTCACGTACCGCGCCTTTGTCTGCACTCGTTGCTAACAGTGCATAGGCTTTTAGCGCGGGACTCACATAACGTTCTCTGTTAACTGGTTTGTACGCTTCTTTACCACGAGCGAGTTGCTTTTCATGGCGCAGCGCCAACTCGGTGTCGTCCAATTTAACGTCAATGCTGCGGTTATAGATGTCGATGGCGACAACATCGCCGTTTTCAACCAGCGCCAAATTGCCACCACTGGCAGCCTCTGGAGACGCATGGCCAATAGAAAGTCCAGAAGTACCGCCGGAAAAACGACCATCGGTAAGTAAAGCGCAGTCTTTATCTAGCCCCATCGATTTAAGATAGCTAGTTGGGTACAGCATTTCTTGCATACCCGGACCACCTTTAGGCCCTTCGTAGCGAATGATCACTACATCACCTTTCTTAACTTGGCCACCCAATATCCCCTCGACGGCATCGTCCTGAGATTCAAATACTACAGCCGGCCCTGTAAAGCGCAGCATTTCATCGGCCACCCCGGCACTTTTCACGATACAACCATCAGGCGCTAAGTTACCTTTCAATACTGCAAGGCCGCCATCTTGCCTAAAGGCATGCTTGATGGAGCGAATACAGCCGCCTTCACGGTCTAAATCAAGCTCATCCCAGCGATACTCTTGGCTCATAGCTTGGGTAGTGCGGATCCCAGCAGGCCCCGCGCGATAGAAAGTTTGTGCCCGTTCGTTATCACTGTCTGCGGCATTCCAGCGCGCTATAACTTCACCTAGATTTCCGCCAGCAACGTGCCCCACCGACAAGTCCAATTTATTGCCTCTGGCCAGCTCGTTGAGAATGGCCATAATGCCGCCAGCACGGTGAACGTCTTCAATGTGATACTGTTGTGTTGCCGGAGCAACCTTACATAAAAATGGTGTGCTGCGAGATAAGCGGTCTATGTCGTTCATATCAAATTCGACAAAGCCTTCTTGCGCTGCCGCCAATAAATGCAGCACGGTATTAGATGAACCGCCCATCGCGATATCTAATGTCATGGCGTTCATAAACGCGGCTTGGTTAGCAATGTTGCGTGGCAGCACTTGCTCGTTATCTTTACCATAGTATTCGTCGCACAAAGCCATGATACGATTTGCTGCGCCCAAATACAGCTGTTGGCGGTCTTTGTGTGTCGCAAGTGTCGTACCATTTCCAGGCAACGCTAAGCCCAGCGCTTCTAGTAGACAGTTCATGGAGTTGGCAGTAAACATGCCTGAACACGAACCGCAAGTAGGACAAGCTGAGCGCTCAACTTGCTCAGAATCTTCATCACTCACAGTTGGATCTGCGCCTTTCACCATAGCGTCGACAAGATCCAATTTCAGATCGATATCCGCTAAGCGAGTTTTTCCCGCTTCCATAGGGCCGCCGGAAACAAAAATCACCGGAATATTCAACCGCAGTGCAGCAAGTAGCATGCCTGGGGTGATTTTATCGCAGTTAGAAATGCAGACCATGGCATCAGCACAATGAGCGTTCACCATGTACTCTACCGAATCTGCAATTAAGTCTCGAGACGGAAGCGAGTAAAGCATGCCGCCGTGACCCATGGCGATACCATCATCAATAGCAATGGTATTAAATTCGCGGGGTACGCCGCCTGCTTCTGTTATCGCATCAGCCATCAATGCACTAAGCTGATTGAGGTGAACATGACCCGGAACAAATTGGGTATATGAATTCACGACCGCAACGATCGGTTTATGGAAATCACTGTCCGTCATTCCCGTTGCTCGCCACAATGCACGAGCACCCGCGCGTTGTCTGCCCTCAGTAGTTGTCTTGCTCCGTAATTTAGCCATGCTTCACCTTTTTCTCGGCTTTGCCGAGTTCCTCATTCCCACAATTTACAATGCGCTTTTGTTCGGGACGCTTGGCCCCGATACCAATAAAATTATTCGTTTACGTACTCTAACCAGCCATTTTCGTCATCAGCTTGACCTTTAACCAAAGCGAAATAGGCCTGCTGTAACTCTTCCGTAATTGGACCTCTACCACCATTACCCACGGTAATTTTGTCTACGCTGCGAACAGGTACTACTTCCGCTGCGGTACCAACCATAAAGAACTCATCAGCAAGATAAAGCGCTTCACGAGCAATCGGCTCTTCACGTACTTCATAACCGCGTTTTCTCGCCAAATGGATGATAGTGTCGCGCGTGAGCCCGGGTAGAATACAAGCTGTGGTTGGCGGGGTATAAAGCACGCCTTTTTTCACAACAAATAAGTTCTCACCAGCACCTTCGCTCAGGTAACCATTAACATCAAGCGCGATCCCTTCAACATAACCATTACGCTTCGCCTCACCTGAAATAAGCTGTGAAGATAAATAGTTACCACCCGCTTTAGCCGCAGTAGGCATGGTATTTGGTGCGAGGCGACTCCAAGAAGAAACACACACATCAACACCTTGCGCTAAGCCTTCTTCACCAAGGTATGCACCCCATTCCATCGCAGCGACTGTCATGTCTGCACGGTGCGATTTCGGATTTAAACCAAGACCCACATGACCTAAAAATGCAAATGGACGAAGGTAAGCATTGGTAAAGTCATTTGCGCGGATAGTCTCTTTACACGCTGCGATTACTTCCTCTTTGGTAAAAGGAATTTCCATACGGTAGATCTTCGCGGAATCAAAGAGGCGTTGAATATGATCGGTTAAGCGAAAAACAGCTGGACCATTTGGCGTATCGTAAGCACGGATCCCTTCAAAAACTGAGCTGCCATAATGTAAAGCATGACTAAGCACATGGGTGGTTGCTTGAAAATAAGGAACCATTTCACCGTTATGCCAAATTACTTCTGATGTTTGTGTCATTATTAACTACCTTAATTCTTCTAAATTGCCTGTTTCTGTAGTGTATGCAAGTCAACCGCTTGCACTTCTACTAGCTTACTCAGTTGTGAGGTTAATAAATAGATAGGTTTGTCACTATCTACGGTCATTTTGACGTGGAATAAGTCATCTTGACCTTGTAATTCCAAATTCGTTAAGCGAAATCCGCGATGTCTGGCTACGCGTAAAAAGCGCTCCACTGCGATGCTCTGTTGTTTTACTGCAACGGTTAAATGGTGTTTCATGAAAGGCTCTCCGTCATCATTTCATCATTGGCAGCACCAGGTGGAACAAGCGGCCATACGTTTTCTTTATCGTCGATACAAGCATGTAAAATATATGGCCCTTGCGCATTTACTATGGCGTCAACGGCATCATCTACTTGGTTTGCATGAGTAATTGTCTGCCCAGGAATACCGAATACGGCAGCCAATGAGACAAAGTCTGGATTGTCTGACAGGTCGGTTTCACTGTAACGACCGTCAAAAAAGAGTTGCTGCCACTGTCTCACCATACCCAGCCTTTGGTTGTCTAATATCAATATTTTAACTGGCAGGTTATTACGGCGGATAGTTGCCAACTCTTGAATATTCATCATGATGGAGCCGTCGCCAGATACCGTGATCACTGTGTTATCTGGACGTGCTATCTGTGCACCAATTGCAGCTGGTAAGCCAAATCCCATCGTGCCTGCACCGCCACTACTTAAATGATTGCTTGGATGACTGAATTTCATGTGCTGTGCCACCCACATTTGATGTTGGCCTACATCGCAGCACACTACCGCTGTATTGGGTAGCTTTTGGCTCAGTTGATTTAACAAATACGGTGCAAATACTTTTTCGCCAGGATAGTCATAACGCCACGCATGTTGACGTTGCAGTGCTTCGATGGTCTCTAGCCATTCGGCATTCGTAACCACACATTCAAGTTGCGGCAATGACTGTTTTAAATCTGCAATAAGCGAAGCGGCTGCGGGTTTACGTTTGCCCACTTCTGCAGGGTCGATATCTAAATGGATCACCCTTGCCCCTGCAGCAAACTTTGCCAAATTCCCCGTTACACGGTCATCAAATCGCGCCCCGATACATACCAACAAGTCGCATTGCTGAACCGCCAGGTTCGCCGCTTGAGTACCGTGCATACCTAGCATTCCTAAGTCATAATCATAATCCGGCGTTACGCTACCCAAAGCTTTTAGCGTCGATACGGCCGGCATATGGGTCTTTTCTAAAAATTGCATCAGCTGTGACTGCGCATCGGCGCTTTGCACACCGCCGCCAATGTAGGCAACAGGTCGTTTAGCATCACATAATAATTGATTGGCTTTTGCTACTTCAGTTTGCGAAACCCTCGGCTGTTCGTCTTGTGGCGCAGCAAAAGGATGAAAAGGTACTTTAGCTAGCTGGATATCTTTGGGAATATCGACCAACACCGGACCAGGTCGCCCAGACTGCGCTAAGTACATGGCTTCTTGTAATATTTCAGCCAAGTCTTCCGCTCGCTCAACCATGTAGCTGTGCTTAGTACATGACAAAGACATGCCCAGCACATCCACCTCTTGAAAGGCATCCGAACCGATAGCAGCGGTCGGCACTTGCCCAGTGATAGCCAATAGCGGAACTGAATCCATCATGGCATCAGCAAGTGCGGTGATAAGATTTGTCGCGCCGGGTCCAGAAGTGGCAAAACAAACCCCAAGCTTGCCAGTGCTACGAGCATACCCAACAGCAGCAAAACCAGCACCTTGCTCATGGCGAGTCAAGTAGTGCTTAACTGGCGCGCCATACAAAGCGTCATAAATGGGCATGATGGCACCACCAGGATAACCAAATACGTGTTTAACGCCTTGCTCTTCTAGCACCTTGATAACAAGTTGTGCGCCGGTTGTTGAATTGCTCATGATCTGCTCTCAGTTGCCTTTTTTATGCCCTAAAACGAAAACGCCCCCCGAACCTTTTGGTGCGGGGGGCGTTTATGCTGATACTTTTCTTACAGCACTAACTAGCCCCCGCGGTAATAATAATCACCACGTTGATAATCACGACTAGTAGAGTTGCTGTTAGTAACATTGCTTGAATTCCGTAAATTTAAACTTGGCAATCATTCAGTGTAAGCACTGTGCTGCCTCTTTTTCTATTAATACCGCGCCTTGCACACTGAAGTCAACACAAAAAACTATGCTATTTAAAATTAAAAACCTGATTTTAACGCATAAAAAAACCAAAAAACCACAAACTAAAGAATTAAAACAACCACACATTTTAAAATGCGAATTTTCTATTGGTTCAGTTTCGATATAACGAAAAATTTACTTTCCCGATTTGCCCATATGAAATTTTTTCTACCGCCCAAGCGTACTTCATTTTTTAGTGACATTCACATTTCGATATCGCAGACTGACCCTTTAAAACCAACAGGGATCATTACTATGGTTAAAGTATTTTCACCATTGTTATTTATTTATCTTTGCTTAAGCCTTTTCAGTAATCTCGCCAACGCAGAAGTTGGCCTGTGGAAAGTAGAAAAGGACAACAAAACGTCGTACTTATTTGGTACCGTCCACGTCGGTGACGAACAAATGCATGGTTTACCAGCCAAGGTAAAAAGCGCCATTGCGAGTAGTGATAGAGTCATGGTTGAAGTGAACTTAGAGGCGCTTTCTCCATTTGCGATCCAACAGCGCTCCATGCCATTTATGCTGTTAAAAAACAACCAAACACTAAAAGATCAGCTCTCTGCAGAAGTCTATCAGAAGCTACAAGACTACTTTTCCAAAAAGCAGATAGATATCGCCTTATTTGAACGCTATGCGCCATGGGCCGTGATGATAACTATGCTACAACTGGAATATCAAAAGCTTGGATTTACCGATACCAATGGCATCGATAAACAAGTAATTGCCTACGCAAACGAAAAGAAGATCCCAATTGGTGAATTTGAAACCTTAGAATATCAGCTTGAAATGTTCAGTCAGCTGAGTATTCATAGTGACGCTATGCTCAAGGAAACATTTGCACAGATGTCTGATTTGAACACCTACTTCTTGGATTTAGTTTCCGCATGGCGAAGCGGCGATTTAGAGAAGTTATCACATTACTATCAGGTAAGTTTTTCGGATGATAAATATGGCAAATTAGCCGAGCAATTGATGATCATTGAACGCAATAATAACTGGGTGAAAATGCTTAAAAAGCAGCTCCCCAATGAATCAACGTTTATTGCCGTTGGTGCATTACATCTTGTTGAAAAATATGGCCTTATTGAGCAGCTTAAAAACAATGGTTATTCAGTCACCCGACTATAACACTCAGCGCTATCTTGCCAAGAGGTAAGCAGTTTACTTTGTAGGCGTGTTAAACAGATACTTCCATTAACACGCCCTAAAAAAATAAAAATCTTTTTAAACCTTTTCATTTTTATGTGCGACTTACCTTTCAAACACTCTCGTTGAAGGTAAAAAATAATGAAAAAGGTAGCGTTAGTTTTAGCATTAAGTGCAGCGGCAATGACTGCACAAGCAGAAGATTCAAAAACCATTACAGCATCATTCCCAAGCAATAGCCTAGCCGAGTTAGAAGTGGATATTGCCGTAGGTAAAATCGACCTACAAACTTACAACGGCGACACCATAGAGGTCGAAATTTTGGTTGAACCGAAAGAGTCAGACAGTTGGTTTGGTAAGCCAGATGTGAGTGAGGCCACCCTAAACAGCAACACATCAGGGGATAAATTATCACTTGAGATCAATTCGGATGATTATGAACTATCTTGGCAAGTTAAGGTGCCTGTAAATTTGGCTTTAGATGTTGAGGTTGGTGTTGGCAAAATTGATATTCAAGATCTTAATAACTCTGCTGATTTAGAGGTAGGCGTAGGAAAAATTAAAATTGAGACTACCACCACCGATTTCAAAAAAGTGTCTTTAGATTCAGGTGTTGGTAAAACGGCAATGTCAGGTTTTGGCAACGTAGAAACTTCCGAAAAGAGTATGGTTGGCTCGACAACAGACTATCGTGGTCAAGGCCAGTATTCCATCGATGCAGAAGTCGGAGTTGGAAATATTCGTTTAAGACGAGACTAAGTCTCCACACTTATTCAGTAATAGCGCCACTTTGCTATGCAGCACATCCGGTTGCAACGGCTTATACAAATGAGCCGTTGCGCCAAGTGCGTAGACCTTATCCAGATCCTCCGCATTGGTATTTGCGGTCACGACCAAAATAGGCACAGCTGGATCTAGCTTTCTCAAACGCTCAGTGGCTTCAAAGCCATCCATCACAGGCATATTCAAATCCATTAGCACGATATCAAACTTACCCACCTCATATACTTCAAGGGCACCTTCACCATGTTCGACATGCGTTACCAATTTTGCTATGGGCTGAAGCATTTTTTCAATCACGCGTGCATTTAGTAAATTATCTTCCACCAGTAAAATGCGAGCCGACACCTGCTCCATTGTATGAGCCGGTACCTGTTGATTGTCAATTTCAATAGGGACTCTCAGGATTGCTCTTGTACCGATTGGCTCCCTTGCACTAAAATCTAATCGTCCTCCAAGCGCTGAGGTGAGTAATTGGCAACGCTTCAGCCCTAACTGCGTGCCTTGAAAATGCTCGCTATGCACAGCTTCTCGTAACTGCTGATAGTCGAACCCAGGCCCAGTATCTTCAACGACAAATTCTAAATATGGTGTATCTTCATCTATAACCAAATCCGCAAATACTTGAATGCTGCCACGCTCAGTAAATTTAATTGCATTATTAACCAATTCACTGATCAACCAACCAACACGCTTACAATCACAATAACAAGCCACATCTAACTCACTACTCAATGCCAAATTAAAAGCGAGAGATTTCTTGTGTGCGGTTAGTTGAAAGGCGATACAAGCTGACTTTATTACTTCTCGCAATGCGACTTGATGACGCTCAATAACCACTTCTTGCTCGGAAAGGTTATTAAAGTCTTGAACCGAATAGAGTAATACATCCAATTGATTTGCTGCGCTTTTCACATGCTGTAATTGCTGCGTGTCTTTGCTCCTCAGATATTCATCTAAATACCCCTGAATGGCCTGCAATGGTGTTCTTAGCTCGTGACTAACGCGTGCTAAAAATCGTGATTTTGAGTGTAATGCATCGTCAGCAAGCTTTCTTGCCGCCTCTAATTTATCGAGTGCTTCAGCAATTTCTCGCGCCATTGGGCGAAATACAAGTTTCGCTTCTATAAACAGTAGCAACAGTCCAAGTAGCCAGATTAACAATTCTATTTTCCTCACCATCTCTGTTTTACTTCGCGCATGCTGCTCGAATAGTGAAACGGCATCATTCAGGTTTGGGAGTATATGCTGAGACGCAGTAAAGATTTGCTCCATTAATTGAGGAGTGGATTGCTGTAACCGAGACCTTGATAAAGTGACAAAAGTAGTACTTTGCAAATCCAACTGCACCGGCCCTTGGTAGTAAAGCGCTGCAAGCGCCTCATTCAGATAAATAGCCTCTCCACTACTTTCTGTTTTAGTTAAAAACTCATGATTACTTTCAAACTTATCAATGGCTTGACGTAGCGCTTCACTATCTCGTTGATTGTCTTGCGCACTATATAGCGCGATACGTTGGGACAACATCCGCTGCATACCCGCAATATTAATTACGTGTGCATCTAAGCTCTGCTGATACAGTAGATATTGCATAACCCCCATCGCCATCGACAACAATATAGCCATAGCAAGTAATGCCCCGATATAACGATTTTTAACTTTACTTATTAGCGACATATTTTTGTTTTTCATCTCATAGCATTGTCTCAGCTGCAATGTTAAGTGTAGTTAACAATCGCATTATTTACAGTCCGATGCTTGACACCTAGACGGCCAAAATGTTTCAATGCGCGTTCACCCTATTTAGATAGTTTGATGCCACGGCGTCAAATTGAGGGCTGGAAGAGGTGCGTTATTCAGGTAACTAAGTGAAGGAGAGCAAACTCCGTTGCAGCTTAGTGAGGGGAATATACGCCGAGAAATTGAGTTATTGTTTGCTAATACTCATTTCGGGCGACTGGGCTGAATCCCAGCGACTGTCACCAACATACTTGGTGGAGAGCTTCTGGTCTTAGAAAAATAAGGCCATTGGCTGCCTTATCCT
This sequence comes from Pseudoalteromonas sp. XMcav11-Q, assembly GCF_040104525.1. NCBI lineage: Bacteria > Pseudomonadati > Pseudomonadota > Gammaproteobacteria > Alteromonadales > Pseudoalteromonadaceae > Pseudoalteromonas > Pseudoalteromonas sp. XMcav11-Q. The sequence continues at coordinate 95,429 of NZ_JBECOX010000013.1, read as the reverse complement.
TTTTAAGTCCATTGCTCTTCGAATTTTAACAGTTCGAAGTTTGGACACCCTCCTAACTCCGAACATGATTTAAGTTCGGTAGAGATGAAATCACAATTCAACTTATCTGACTATCCGTTGTGGACGGCCTTAGTAACGCCTTTTGATGCTGAAAATCAGGTTGATTTTAACGCATTAACGACGCTGGTACGCGATCAAGAACAAGCTCGTAACGGTATTCTTTTACTAGGCAGTACCGGCGAAGGCCTTGCGCTTACCCAACAAGAACAGCAACAAATCGTTGAGTTTGTTTGCCAGCTCGCCCCAAGCGTACCGCTCATGGTTGCCGTTGGCGGCAGTAATCTTGAGCAGCAAACACAATGGGTGCGCTTTTGTAATTCGCAGCCCATTCATGCGCTCTTACTTGGCTCACCAATCTACGCAAAGCCCGGCAAAGTTGGTCTGGCGCATTGGTTTAGTACGCTACTCGATGAGAGCCATAACCCTTGCATGCTCTACAATGTACCCGGTCGCAGTGCCGTTGCTATCGCCCCTGACCTACTCGGCGAACTAGCTTGCCACCCTAATCTGTGGGCACTAAAAGAAGCCAGTGGTGATATTGCCACCTTTGAAGCATTTCGTCAGGCAGCGCCTGATGTCGCCATCTATAGCGGCGACGATGGCCTTATGCCCTACTTTGCACAAGCAGGTGCAACGGGTCTGGTGTCTGTTGCAGCAAACGCATGGCCACAGCAAACCGCAGAATTTGTAAGGCGCTCGTTAAGCGGCACCTCTCCTAATTTATTTACCACTTGGTCAGAAGCTGCAAATAGCTTATTTGCAGTGGCAAATCCCATACCAGTCAAAGTGTTAATGCACTTGCAAGGGAAGCTCACAAGTCCAAACTTGCGCCCGCCACTGACACATTTGGAACTCACCCATACCGATGCGATCACTCGCGCGAACGAAACTATTTTATCTTGGAATTAAGGCAGTAAACATGAGCTGGTTAACCCTACTAAACGATTTAGAAAATGGCACAGTACGTGCGGCAACACAGGATGAGCAAGGCCATTGGCATGCTAACGTAGAAGTAAAACACGGGATCCTTGAGGCATTTAGAAATGGCGTAAATACAGAATTCCCAGGTGGATTTGTTGATAAAGACAACTTAGCACCACGCGGATTTGCTGCCCAAGATGGCGTTCGTATGGTTCCTGGCGGAAGCAGTGTAAGACGTGGCGCTTACGTCGCAGCGGGCACAATCATTATGCCACCGGCTTATGTCAACATTGGTGCCTATATTGATTCAGGTACTATGGTAGATAGTCATGCGTTGGTTGGTTCTTGCGCGCAAATTGGTAAAAATGTCCACCTTAGCGCAGCGGTGCAAGTGGGTGGTGTATTAGAACCAGTTGGAGCAAGCCCTGTTGTTGTTGAGGACGATGCCTTTATTGGTGCAGGCTGTGTATTGGTTGAAGGGGTTGTTGTTAAACGCGGTGCCGTATTAGCACCGGGTGTGCGCCTTTCAGCAAGTATTCCTGTCTATGACTGCGTGAACGAGCGCTTGCTTGACAAAGGTGAAGCCATCCCTGAAAACGCGATAGTGATCCCAGGCTCTCGTCCAGCCTCAAGTGAGTGGGCGCGCGAGCAAGGACTAAGTATGTCATGCGCACTTATCGTAAAATACCGTGATGAACAAAGTGATGCATCACTGGCGCTGGAAGAGGTTCTACGCTAATGACTTGGTTGAGCACGTCACAGCGAACCGCAGCTGAGGCATTGATCCAGCAACAAGATACGCCATTCTTTTGCTACGATTTAGATAAGCTAAGTGCACATGTTAAGCCCTTAGTTGATCAGCAAATCGTTAAGCTTTGGTATGCCGTAAAAGCGAATCCGTTATCACATATCATTAAAACCCTAGATAACGCTGGGTTTAACTTTGATGTGGCATCTAGCGGCGAGCTTGATCAGGTGTTATCTCAAGGGATCGCACCTGAACGCGTGCTCAACACAGGTCCTGCCAAATCGCTAAAGCAGATCCGTCATTTTGCCACACAAGGCGTACGTATTTTCGTGGCTGAAAGTCACAATCAAGTACGCTGGTTAAATCAAGTGGCCGAAGAGTTTGAGCTTCAATTTGAAGTTTTACTGCGGGTGCAGTTACGCTTTGATAAAGCAGAGCACAATCCACTTGGTGGCAATACGCTGACTCCTTTTGGTCTTGGCGCAGAGCAGTGGCAAGCCCTAACTTTAAGTGACTACACCTACCTAGACTTTGTCGGACTGCATATTTTCCAGTGGGGCAATATGCTCTGCAGCGATACACTCTCTGAACTTTGGCAGGCTATGGTTGCACCTTTAGTTCAGCTCGCTGCTGATTTAGGGATTACTCTAAAGGTACTCGACTTAGGTGGCGGCCTTGGCATTCCCTATGATAGGCAAAGCCCTTCTCTCGATTGGCAGAAATTATTAGACACGCTCGCATTGATAAAATCCGCCACGCAAGTGCAAGAATTATGGATGGAGTTAGGCCGCTATGCGGTTGGCGAATGTGGTTTTTATCTCAACCCTGTGGTGGAACAAAAGCAAAACTACGGTGCACAACAACTGATTGTCGCAGGCGGTGTCAATCACCTGCTGCGTCCAGCGGTTACCGGGCAAGCTTTCCCCGCTGAATTGTTACGCCAGTCTCAAGCTGAGACCATAGACTTTCATATTCATGGTCCACTTTGCACAGCATTGGATAAATTAGGCACCCTAGCCTTACCAAGCGACAGTGCCAATGGCGATTGGCTTGTTTTCAGTCAGTGTGGCGCTTACGGCTACACCGAAAGTATGCCGTTCTTTTTATGTCATGAGCTCCCAGCTGAGTACATCATCTCAGCTGGAGAAATCAGCTGTGTCCGTGAAGCAGAGCCCGCTTCAAGTTATTTGAGGTAAACATGAATACCATTACACAACAACATATTCAGGTTGGTGAAATTGCCAACGGCTTGCCTTTGACTATTCCAGTCTATCGCATCAAAGGCAATGGCAGTGGGCCAAAGGTGTATATCCAAGCAAATATGCATGGCGCTGAAGTGCAAGGTAATGCAGTGATTTATCAACTGCTGGAACAGTTGAAGCAATTGTCATTAAAAGCGGACATCACCTTAGTGCCTTACGCAAACCCGATTGGTTGTAATCAGAAATCTGGTGAGTTTACCTTAGGACGTTTTGATCCAATTACAGGCACGAATTGGAATCGAATGTACATCAACCATTCCGGGTTGGTTGCCGAGTTTGTGGAGCAAAACCCGACGCTATCAATAACAGAAATCGCTCAGCAATTTCGCCAACGATTAGTTGAGCGCACCCAAACACTACTTGATGGGCCCTTAGATAGGTTGACGACAGGTAAGCGCATCGCCTTGAATTTACAGCGTCTAGCTCATGAGGCTGACATTGTTTTAGACCTACACACGGGACCAATTTCAGCAAAACACCTGTATTGTCCTGAGTATGCAAAAAACAGCGCTCGATATTTTGATATTCCACATGTGTTACTTATTCCAAGTGACTTTGATGGAGCAATGGATGAAGCCAGTTTTTGTCCATGGTGGAACTTGCAGCAAGCCTATCAGGCTATAGGCCGAGAGATCCCAGTATTAACCGAAGCGTTTACGGTTGAGCTTGGCTCTCAAGAAAAAATTGATTTAGCGGAAGCATTGAATGACGCTAATAGCATTTTGAGCTACCTGAACTATAAACAGGCCTTTCAAGATGCACACTTTATGCCGCAAGACATCACCCGTTACGTCTGTCGACTAGAAAATTATCGCGCCTTTTATGCCCCAATGGGTGGTATGGTGGAATATACGGCAAAGCTTGGAGAGCATATCAAGGCGGGTCAAACCATCGCCAAAATTCTCAGAATGGAGCGCTATTTATCAGAAACGCCCTTAAATGAGATCAAGTTAGACGAAGATGCCATCGCCATTTTGCACTTTGCCTCTGCTAGTGTGAATCAAGGTACTGAGCTTTATAAGTTTTTTACTCAGGTTGAAACGCTTTAACTTGAGTACTTTTATTGCGTGAGAGTAAGTCAAAGCAAATAAGCTCTGCTTGTTTAGCTTAACGCTTACTAAGGTATGGCGGCGATAGCCGCCACCTTTTTCTTATTCGTACGTATTTTTCTTTCTGACATTTTTGACCTTCGAGATTCATTTCCCTTTCATTATCATTGGTTAATAATGTAATCAATTGTACTTACTCTCGGCGCACACAGGATGAAACTTACACACTTATCAATACCGGCTTTGGCCTTGCTTACCTTGCCACTTTACGCTCAAGAAGCCCAACAGGAAGATGAAATCGATTTAGTCAAACAGTGCGTGCTAAACGCGGTATTAACTGGAGAAAAAGATAAAACCATAGAGCAGGTCCGTACCGAATGTGCCGAGGCTGATGCAGATAAAACCTTAAGCCAATTAGATAAACGCATGGCGCGCGAACGTGTAACGGAAAAGAACCGTAATGTATTAACACCACATAAGCGTAACTATATTTTGCCAGTTTCTTATATGACCAACGTCAACAGCAGACCATTCGACGGTCTAAAAGCCATTGACGATGAAGACGGCGAGCCAATCGACAACTTTGAAGCCAAATACCAAATCTCATTAAAAGCGCCTATTTATAAAAACTTTTCGGATAAAGATCAGGCAATCTATTTTGCTTTTACGCTGCAATCGTATTGGCAGCTGTATAACAAAGATGTGTCTTCGCCATTTCGTGAAACCAACTATGAACCAGAAATCTTTTGGATTAACTTTTTAGATGATGAAAACGTGCTGTGGGGCGATGAGATGGCCTTTGTACTTGGGATTTCCCATCAATCTAACGGTCGCAGTCAACCAAACTCCCGCTCTTGGAATCGTATCTATGCGAATTTTATCTGGGAAAACCGAGGCTTTGTATTCAGCTTTAAACCTTGGTATCGCTTACCCGAAGACGACAAAGAAGATGCCTTGGATCCACGCGGAGACGACAATCCAAATATCGATGAGTACTTAGGTCACTTCGAGTTTAGTGGGGTATATCGCCACGAAGAGCATGAGTTTGGCTTTATGTGGCGCAATAACTTAAACAGTGATAATCGCGGTGCAATTCAATTAGACTGGTCATTCCCGATTTGGGGAAGGCTGCGCGGCTACGCACAATACTTTAATGGCTACGGCGAAAGCTTAATAGACTATAACACACATACCCAAAGGCTCGGTATTGGCGTGCTGCTCACAGATATTCTTTAAGCACATTCGAATACAAAAAAAGCTCTGAACACTCAGAGCTTTTTCGTTTGGAAAGCTGAGAATAATTCTCTACTTATTGCGGTTTAATTACCACAAACTGCCCCTCAAATTTAGCAACTAGCATGTCACCATCATAGACATTCACTGGCACCACATATTTTGCTTTGCCAGCCGTCTCTAGCGCTTGCAATTCACCTTCACAGTCCGCAATGGTAACCGTTGCCGCTGGTGCCGTGGTTAAAGGTTTTAGATATTTAATATTGGCGTCAGCCAACACAATATCTCCCTCTAACCCAAGCTCTTTAAGTGCTAAATAAGTCGCCCCCCAGCCCGTTAGCGTCGCCATGCTATATATAGAACCTGCAAACATCGAGTTGTGTAAATTGAGGTTCGCTTTTAAATCAGCCTTAGTGGAAAACTGCCAGTCTGTATAACTTTCTACTTTAATCCCCATCGCATCACTGATTGGAATAGACTCGCGCCAAGTATTTTGTAATACATGGGTCCAATCTGGCTGCCTAAACCAGCCTGGCTCCGTAGGACGTTGTTTTACCATCTTCCAGTGCTGCACATCGCCATAGGCTAAATGTGCTTTTTCAACCACTTCATAACCATGGCGTTCGTAAAATGATAACGCGCGCTCGCGAGCATACAAAACCAGCTCTTCTGCTTTTTGCGTCCAAGCAATAACCTCAAGCTCGTGTAGCAAACGGCTACCTAAGTGATGACCTCGATGCCCTTCTGCAACGGCCATATAGCGTACTTGTGCTTGCTTATGATTGTTAAAATGGAGCCTAGCTACGCCTAGCACTTCACCATCATTATTTTTTATGTAGCGATGTTCAGCTTCTTGCTCTAAATCATCCTGTTCGCTGCCACGAGGTTGATCCCATGGCGCTCTTAACACCTGCCAGCGTAACTGGTAATAGGCTTGCCAATCTTCGCTGCTTTGTGGTGAAGTTACCTCAAACATCACTGACTCCTGTTTTGTTATTAGCCTGTTAAATGACTTTGAATCTAGTACGGATACACCCTACAAGATAAGCTCAGTGTAGGGAATAAAATGCGCCAAAACACTTATCCTTTAGTGTAAAAACTGGTGGACAAGCTGGCATTCACAAAATCCTCGTCTATGATGATGTTATCATGGGAGAATTTATTACGCATTCAGGCACTATCAGCAACGATTTTGTGGACCGGAGCCACCAACTAGGACACTTGCTATATTGGCATAAACAAGGCAGAAATAGCATCCAAGTGCGGCAAGAGAAATCGTTGAGATGGCTTCTGATAAACAACACATTACAATCCGTTGTGGAGTTAAACCACCCGGAGCACTTGTTATTTCCTCATTTAAAAACATTCGCGAGTCGCTGGCAGCAAGTCGCCCCGCCGACCAGCGTACTGGAGCTGGGTCTTGGCGCAGGTGCAATCCGTGATTACCTCAATGCCACTTATCCAAATTGTCATATTACCACCATAGATAACAACCCAGATGTGATCCATTGTTACAAACGCTACTTTGGCGGCGACCCTTTGTGCGATGTTAATTGTGTTGATGTATTTAAAGCGTTGCAACAAGGCAAACGCTACGATTGGATAGTGCTCGATTTATTTAGCGAACTTGAGCCCCCCATCTTCTTGTTTCAGCACCAGTTTTATCGCCTACTCAGAGCTGCTATTAATGATGGGGGCCGACTGTATATCAACTTTTTAACTGAGCATGAGTCGCAGCTCAAGCAACTTCAACACTTATTAATTACCAACTTTGGTAAAAAGCCCTTTATCGAAAAAGTGCCGGACTACGCCAACATAATTATCGAGGTTAAACGCTAACACTGGCTGACCCTAGTTTTTTCGTCAAATCACTATTCAACACTAAAATTAAAAGTCACAGGGCCGTCATTCAGTAAACTCACTTTCATATCCGCAGCAAATTGTCCCGTCGCGACTTTCAACCCTGCAGCCTTAGCTTGAGTCACAAAGTATTCGTAGAGTGTATTCGCTTGCTCAGGTGTTCCTGCGCTCGAAAAACTTGGCCTCATGCCTTTTTTGGTGTCTGCCGCCAAGGTGAATTGCGATACAACTAATAGTTCGCCTTCAATGTCTTTTAAACTTAAATTCATTTTTCCCTTGTCGTCAGTAAAAATACGGTAGTTACTTACCTTGTGCAGTAACTTATCCGCCGTTTGCTCTGTATCCGGCTTTTCAACGCCTAAAAGTAACAATATCCCCTGACGGATTTGGCCTACAATCTTACCTTCTACTTCTACCTTTGCTTCGCTGACCCTTTGAATTAGTCCTTGCACTACCTACCTCTTGTGACTGCTAATGATGCTGAATTTTGCACAGTAATAGATCAGCCGCTCGCCTTATTGCTTCTGCGTAAACGGAGTTAGCACAACAATGCCCAACCCCATTTAAAATCAGCAACTGCGCCTTAATGCTTTGTGCTAACTGATGAACTGGTGCGTACCGACACATTAAATCATGCCGACTGTGAATAAACCAGATAGGTAAGTGATTGAGCTGATGTGCATCTGCTGTAATTTGCTGTGTTTTGATAAAGCACTGGTGACTAAAAAAATGCACCATATGCTGTGCTTTACTGAGCTGCTTGTCTGCTTTGCAGAGCCTAATACCTTGCGTATCGCTATCCGTTGTGATCAGATTATCCCACTCACACCAGCGCTGCGCCGCTTTTCTTTTGAGTAACTCATCCTCGCCAAAAAGTGCCGAATGATAATGGTCTAGCAAGGATTCCACAGTTTGTGCACCTTGTGCAAAGGCAAGATACTGCTCTGGATAAATTTGTGCGGGGGCACCTTGGCTACCATAAAGCCAATGAAGATCCGCCTCATTGCCCAAAAAACTCGACCACAACACCATCCCCAAGACATCTTCACGATGTTGCTCAGCATAAAGCAGTGCCAGCATGGCACCGAAAGACTCCCCGGCGAGTACAACCTTTTGCAGCCCTAAATGCGCACGAATGGAATGAATATCTTTCAGCAGGTTCGCGGTATTTATATTACCAAAGTCAGCAGGCGTTGAGTTGCCACAGCCTCGCTGACTAAACAGGATGATGCGGTATTTTTGTGGATTGAAATAACCGAGCACATTACGAGAATGGCCCTGACCTGGGCCACCATGCAGCATGATAAGTGGTGTGCCATCACTGCAGCCATATTCCTCTATGCCCAATTGATGTCCTTCACCTACCGCGAGATGAAAGCGACGCAATGCATCGCCATGTTGATACAATAAGCTCATAACTCCCCCTTGGGGGCTTAAGCTAACCGTTATCGGTAAAAGCTAAAGTCCCTGCGCGTCTGGTGGGTCAAACTCCGAGCTTGCATCTAGTCCTGCAGCTTCCATATCTTGGGTTAAGCACACGGTAAACTCAGCACCTAACAACACCACTATCCAAGATAAATATACCCAAACAAAAAGAATAGGTACTGTTGCGAGTGCTCCATAGATAACTTCGTATGAGGGAAAATGGCTAATGTATAATGCAAAGCCTTTTTTCGTTAGCTCGAATAACAAAGCTGCAAACAAAGCACCCGGAACCGCGGCTCGAAATGACACACTGGTATTTGGTACTAAAGTATAGAGCATGATGAAGCCAACCATAGAAATTAAATAGGGCAACATCTTAATTAGTGCACCACTAAACCCTGGGATCCCTTGATCGGCAAATGTCACTAAAGAAACGATATAAGATGTCATACCAATACTCGCGCCCAATAGCACAGGGCCAAGCGTGAGCACCATCCAATAAATCGCAAACGAAATCATCAATGGACGTTTTTGCTTTACTCGCCAAATTCGGTTGAGCGTGGTGTCAACATTACGAATAAGTAATAAAGCCACGACGGCCAAAAAACTCACCCCCACAGCTGTCATCTTATTCGCGTTGCCAGTAAACGCACTGATGTGCTCTTTAATGGTGTCCGTCGATGTTGGCACAAAGTTATTGAACACAAAGTTTTCAATTGCAAAACGCGTATCTTCAAATCCAGGAAACGCCGAAAAAATTGCTACACCCACCGCAACTAAAGGGACTAACGATAACAGTGTAACATACGCTAAATAGCCCGCGTTGACCGTGATCTGGTCCTCAATACAACGCTTACTATAGCGGCGCCACCAGCTAGGCTGAGAATGTAAGAATCGCAGTGCTACGATCTTCATTTCGGTTATTCTTTGCATCATAATCAAGTTAATATTCATGGATCACTTTACACATCATAACAATCCCCGCCATAATTTATAGCGCTAAATAGTAATATATAACGACGGTCACATGGCCACTTACTGATTATTGACCTTCTAGAGCCCGGGAGTGCAAATGAAGAAACTCACCTTAAGCGCAGTGTTACTTTTACTCGTTACTGGCTGCCAAAGTGCCTATTACGCCACCATGGAAAAGTTTGGTGTGCATAAACGCGAGATATTGGTTGATCGTGTCGAAGAAACAAAGGAGTCCCAAGAGGAATCACAAAAAGAGTTTCAATCGGCATTGGAAAGACTCACCACGTTAATTAATTTTAATGGTGGTGAATTACAAGAAGCCTATAACCTGCTTAACGATGACTACCAATCATCCCTTGCCGCTGCTGCTGAAGTAAGTAGCAATATAGACAAAGTGGAAGACGTGGCAAACGCGCTATTTGACGAGTGGCAAGATGAACTTGAGCAATATTCGAGTGCAAACCTAAAACGTGAGAGTGCTAAGCAATTAAGTCAAACACAGCGCCAATTTGAACGCTTACTTCGCTCAATGCGCAGCAGTGAAGCCAAAATGCAACCCGTACTCGACTCACTACAAGATAATGTGCTGTACCTTAAGCACAACCTAAATGCACAAGCGGTAAGCGCTATTAAAGGTGAGTTTACGGGGTTAAAGCGTGATATTAGCGCCCTAATCGCAGATATGAACCGCTCTATTGAAGATTCGAACAAGTTTATTGCTGAGATGAGTGCACGTAGCGCGTAATAGACAGCATCTGCAAAGATAGATTTCACGATATCAGAAAGTTGCTTCCTGATATCGTGGTAATTTTGTGTGTAAAGCCAGACGTTTAACCTTTATTGATAAGATCTTCAATGATGCCATTCATTTCCATTGGCATTTGCGCCAATACAGCATCATATCCATCTGCCAATACCAAGTCTTTTTCTATGTAAGAAACCACCGCTTGATTCTCCAAATCGATGATTCCGCCAAATGCCGTTACACGATTTACGCCCGGTACAGGGATCCCACCAGAACTATCAACATGTAGTACGATCACTCTGTTAAAGTTAAACCCTTTATCCTTGATCACTCCTGTCGACTTTAGCGTCTTAGTCAGCTTTTGTATTGCTCCGGTAAGATCATCTGCAATGCGCTGAGCCGAACCTGTAAGCGCATAATTTCCTTGATTAACATGCCTACGCATGTTTTCACCCACAGTCCAAGACAAGTTACCAACCACATCATATAACTGTTGGCTTGAAACAACGGACGCACCATGTTTTCCCGTTACGCCAGCGGTAATAGCTAAACCCACTTCACGGTCGTTTCCTGGAACACCATGCAGCGAAACCGGGAATATCAATACAGGTTGTTGGGCTGAAAGTGTGATTGGAAATTCATATGCCGTATTTTGTTTAACCTCAGTAGAAGTAGAAACACAAGCAGTCAAAGAAATAGTAAATAGAGAGGCTAGTGCTAAACGCACGATATTTTTTGTCATTATATAGTTCCTTTACGTGATAATTAACTCCCGACAACCCAGCTGAGAGCGCGTTGAAACGCGGCGCAAATTATGTGACAAATCGTAACCACAATCAATAATAAAGTACTAGATAAAAGTGCATTTTCTTCATACTAAGCAGCTGAGGGATAATTAAGGGAAAAATAGGACTTTTAGATAACCGAGAAGAAATTTTGGTTACAAGCCACCTTGTGACAGCAGCGTAGAATAACAAATGTAGCGCAGCTCGCGATACAGCCAACTGCGTGCATAGTGTGGTAACTCAGCTTTAGTGCAATCCTAGCTAAATACCATCTCCGGTACGTCATCAGGGCAAATCAATATGCCTGCGGTTTTGGCTTGAATTTCCGCGACGCTAACACCTGGAGCTCGCTCAAGTAAATGAAACGCGCCACCTTTGACTTCAAGCAGCGCGAGATCGGTTACTATCTTATTGATACAGTTTACGCCGGTGAGCGGTAAACTGCAGTGCTGTAGCAGCTTGGACTCGCCTTGTTTATTCGCATGCGTCATGGTGCAAATTATATTTTTAGCCCCAGCGACAAGGTCCATCGCGCCACCCATGCCCTTGATAAGCTTACCCGGGATCATCCAGCTGGCAAGATTACCTTGCTGATCTACTTCAAAAGCGCCAAGCACCGTCAGGTCCACATGACCACCACGGATCATTGCAAAGCTTTCTGCCGAACTAAAAATGGCAGCTCCTGTACGGGCCGTAACGGTTTCCTTACCCGCGTTGATCATATCCGCATCCACTTCCTGCTCGGTCGGATAAGCGCCCATGCCTAATAAGCCGTTTTCCGATTGCAGCATCACATCCATGCCCTGTGGCACATAATTGGCCACCAGCGTGGGGATCCCAATGCCAAGGTTGACATAAAACCCATCTCTTAATTCCTGTGCCACTCGCATGGCCATTTGCTCTCTGGTTAATGCCATTATGCTTGCTCCTTCACAGTACGTTTTTCGATGCGTTTTTCAAACTGCCCTAGAATCACTCTGTCGATATAAATTCCGGGGGTATGAATTTGGCTCGGCTCGATTTCGCCGGGCTCTACAATTTCTTCCACTTCAACGACGGTAATTTTTCCAGCCGTTGCAGCCATTGGATTAAAGTTCATCGCGGTGTGGCGATAAACACAATTGCCAAAACGGTCTGCTTTCCACGCTTTCACAATGGCAAAGTCTCCCGTAATACTCGGCTCTAAAATATATTCTCTATCATCAAACGTTTTTACCTCTTTGCCCTCAGCGACGGGTGTACCAACGCCTGTTGCGGTATAAAAAGCGGGGATCCCAGCTCCACCTGCGCGCATCTTTTCTGCAAGTGTCCCTTGTGGAGTTAATTCAACTTCCAATACACCGCTCAATAACTGCTGCTCAAACAAGGCGTTTTCTCCCACGTAGGAAGCCACCATTTTACGGATCTGCTTATCCTCAAGCAAAATCCCTAAACCAAACCCGTCTACTCCGCAGTTATTAGAAACCACGGTTAAGTCCTTTGTGCCCATGTGGCGTATTTGGCTTATCAAACCTTCAGGGATCCCGCATAAACCGAAGCCCCCGGCAATCACGGTCATGCCATCACACAGTCCTGCCATTGCTTCTTCGTAGCTTACGACTACCTTATCAAATCCAGCCATCATTCCTCCTATTGCACTGTCCAGCCGCCGTCCAGCACAATGGCTTGGCCAGTAATGTTGCGTGACTCATTTGCGAGTAAAAAATTGACAGCATGCGCAATCTCATCCAACCCTATAAAGGCCTTTTTCGGCATTGGCGCCAACATAATATTGTTTATCACTTCATCTTCGCTGATCCCATGCTGTTTCGCTTGCGCGGTAATTTGCTGCTCTACCAATGGGGTTTTTACATAAGCGGGGCAAATGGTGTTCACGGTGATATCGCAGTCTGCGGTTTCCAGCGCCAATACTTTGCCAAATCCCATTAACCCATGTTTTGCAGCGACATAAGCAGACTTATATTTAGAAGCAACTAAGGCGTGGATAGAACCAATATTGACGATGCGGCCAAAGCCTCCTCTGCGCATATGCGGCAATACCGCCTTACACAACATGGCGGGGCCTGTTAGCATCACGTCTTGCAGCAATTGCCATTTATCTTCTGGATAATGCTCTAGTGCTTCAACATGTTGCACGCCTGCATTATTGATAAGCACATCAATGTTATCGTGCTGACGGATAAAGTCAGCGATGTCTTGCTTATTAGCGATATTGAGCGCAAACGCTCGTGCATTTCCTCCGTCACTGACGATAGACTCGGCTACCGTCTGTGCTTGCGCTAAGTTCAAGTCTACCAGTAATAGGCTGTAACCTTGTTTGCTCAGGGCCATCGCGATATAGCGACCAATGCCACTTGCAGCCCCTGTGATCAACGCCGTCTTCATCGTCACTCCTTGATTATTTTGCTAAGAACTGAGCAATGGTGTCAGCCTGTGATTGAATTGAAAAAATACCGTCTAAATGCCCCCAAACGCCTTCTATCTCTATGATCTGCACATCTTTATTCTTGGCTTTTAGGGTTTCTGCTAACTTACGAATGGGCTCAGGCCTTAATAACAAGTCATTGCTTGCAGGCATCAACAAAATCTTTGCTGTGATTTTATCGATAGCGCTATCAAAATTACCTTGCATGCCTGCGGTATATAGTTGCGAGGCGCGGACTAAGTACAAGATAGAATTCGCATCTTGCGTTTCAGCCCTCGCTCGTGCGCGCGTGGCTAGCGTTTGGCTGAGTTTAGGAAGCTGACGAATATCTTGTTTTGCTTTGGGATCAAGCACAATAAAGTCTGGAAAACTGGCGTTGTAAATAGCGGGGTGCATCGCGTCTTGCGTAATATTAAGCATCGTGGCTGTGAGTCCAGCAAGCGGCCTTTCCCCGTCGTAGTAGTCCCCGCCCTGCCAATTTGGATCAAGTCGGATAGGTAAAGCCCATTTCTCTAACGCCGCAACGGTCCAAGCATCCATCTTTGCCGCGCCAATCACATGAATTAAACGTGACACCTTTTCGGGATAGCGCACCGACCATTCTAACGCTTGGAAAGACCCCATAGACGCGCCCATCACCGCATGCAGTTTGTCGATACCTAAGCTATCTAATAATTGCTTTTGCACTTCAACAAAATCACCGATGGTCACCACGGGAAAGTCCAAGCCGTAAGGTTTGCCCGTTTTCGGATTAATAGACGCCGGACCCGTCGTGATCACATCTTTACTATGCCAGTTTGCATTGACCAAAGTATCTGCGCTTATCACAAAGTACTTATTAGTATCTATCGCTTTGCCCGGGCCGATAATGGCATCCCAGTAACCTGCCAACACGTCAGACTCTCGATACTTACCCGCAGCGTGAGATGTGCCAGAAAAAAAATGCGTGATCAAAATTGCATTGCTTTTGTCGGCATTTAATTTGCCATAGCTTTCCCAGCCGACCTTAACGTCAGGAATGCTGGCTCCAGACTCCGTAGTAAAATGCGCAAGTGTAAATGCCCGCTTTTCAACCAGCATAGGTTTGTTTGTCTCACTGCCATAGACAATGTGGCTGGCAACGAACAAGAGTAACAGGAAAATCTGCTTCATTGCTGTATCACTCCGTTAAAATAAGATGAATAGGGTTAATGCGAGGGCAACGCCCACCAGCGGCACGACCGCAGTCAACGCAGCCATGGACCAATATGCTCGTTGATGTGTTTCTTTACAGATGGCACGAATGGTTGTGACCACATAACCGTTGTGCGGTAAGGTATCCAAAGCACCTGAGCTAATAGCGACAACACGATGTAATTGTTCTGGATTGACACCCGCATCAATGTAGTGCGGTGCCACTAAAGGTAACGCAATGGCTTGCCCACCGGATGCCGAACCAGTTAAACCGGCTATTACACTTACCGCCACAGCGGCGCCAAGTAGCTCATTACCCGGCATCTGTGTCATCATATCGACCGCTAATTGAAATGCCTCGGTGTTTTTTGCTACCGCACCAAAACCCACTACTGCACTGGTATTACCGATAGCAACTAACGCACCTGTTGTACCTAAGTTAATCGCGGCCCCCATGTTGTGAAAATGCTTAAAGTTAATCGCAACAATACTGAGTACACCGCCAAGTAGAGCTACAATAAGTGCACTTTGCTGCAGCACATCATGAAGTGTAAAAGATAAAATCAACACCACGATTAGAGGTAGTACGCCAGTGATTGGATGAGGATAGTTACGTTCATGAATTTCAGGGTCGTCGTCTTTCGCCTCAAAGTGCTCACCATTTGCCACCGCTTTGGCTATCATCTTTTTCAACCACCAATAGCCCGTAATAGCCATAAACGTGGCGACCACTAGACTGACTTCCCAAGCCGCATAAGGCGAAGTGCCTAAATATTTTATTGGGATCCAGTTTTGAATTTCAGGGGAGCCTGCCGAAGTCATGGTAAAGGTGACTGAGCCGAAGGCCAGAGTTGCGGGAATAAAGCGCCTTGGTAAATTGGCATCTTTAAATAAGCTAAGCGCCATAGGATAGACAGAGAAAGCGACAATAAAAACACTGACACCACCATACGTTAACACAGCACAGGCAATCACCACCGCTAATACTGCATGTTTCATACCTAACTTGTCGACAATATAGCGTGCCACGCTGTCGGCAGCACCGCTGTCTTCCATGAACTTACCGAACAAAGAGCCAAGCAAGAACATGAAAAACCAAGCACTCAAAAAGCCAGCAAAGCCATCCATATAAAGTGTAAGAAAGCTGCTTTCTACAGCTTCTGTGGGAAATAGCGCAACGCCACTCGTTAATGCGACCAATAAAGCGCAAAGTGGAGCTGCGATAAACAAGTTTACGCCACGGAGAGTTAGCCAAATAAGCAGGCCAAGTCCTCCTGCCAGTCCAAGCATACTGAGCATAAGGGCTTCCTTTTATTGTTATTAATGCCCGTTATAAGTTGATGTGTTGGGCATACTGTTGATGAATATCAGTGTGGCGTGCAGGCGCAATAAAAACCATAGTACTAAGGTTATAGAAGCCCTACACCCCGTGTTAATCCTAGCGTATCAAGGCATTAGTACTAAGGTACTAATAGAAAAACTTTACAACTCCCCTATGCTTTGGTGTGACAACAAGCACCCAAAATGACAATAATAGGGACCACAGGATGAACATTTACCAACCTAGATATTCAGCTATCGCGTTGGCTATTACACTCGCAACTCAAGTCAGCCCAGCGGCAGCAGAACAAGCAACACAATCAGAAGGCAAGCTAGAACGCATTGAAGTCACGGCGCGTAAGACGGTAGAAAACCTTCAAACCGTTCCAGTTGCAGTGACTTCTATCGGTGAAACCGATCTACTCGAAAATGGCATTTCGATACTCTCTGAAGTCCAGCAGTTTTCACCCAATACCACACTTCAAGCTAGCCGAGGCACTAACTCTACCCTCACTGCCTTTATTCGTGGTGTCGGGCAACAAGACCCATTATGGGGTTATGAACCTGGTGTCGGCATTTACGTCGATGACATTTATTTAGCAAGGCCGCAAGGGGCCGTACTCGACCTCCTTGATGTACAACAGATTGAAGTACTACGTGGACCGCAAGGAACGCTATATGGCAAAAACACCATTGGTGGTGCAATAAAATATGTCACTAAGGAAATGTCTGGCGATGCGACATTTAACGTGGAGGGAACGGTTGGTAGTTATAATCAACGCGATCTTAAGATCACAGGTCAATTGCCGCTCGTGGAAGACACGCTCTATCTAGGTTATGGCTTTGCTACTTTGAATCGAGATGGTTTTGGCGAGTTCAAGGTTTCAACGCTACCCGGCCAAGACAAGGAAAACTACAATAAAGAAATTCAAGCTGCGCGGTTAACTTTGGAATATCGTCCAAGCGACGATTTGTTCTTCCGGTTAGCATGGGATAAAACCGACGATGACTCCAACTCTAAAGGGGGTTATCGCTTGTTGCCGAGCTTACTGACTGACGCCCCCGTGCCCGACAGCGTATTTGATTCTTACACCAGTATGCCAACTTGGAATAAAGTCGAGCTTGAGGGATATAGTTTGACCGCTCGCTGGGATCTTTCTGACGCCACCACGATAAAATACATCGGTGCTAGCCGAGATAGTTACTCCCCGACCAATATCGACTTTGATAATACGCCATTACGGATCTTTGATGTACCCGCCATTTATGATGACGAGCAAACCACGCATGAGATACAGCTAAGCCATGCAGGTAACGGCTATAAATTTGTCTCAGGTCTATATTATTACGATGGCGAATCATGCGGTCAATTCCAAGCAATTTTGGAAGTGTTAGGACAAAGCTTGGGCGCTCCCGGTCTTACGCGAGAAGTCAGTGGTTGTAACAACTCAAATAGTAAAGCCGCGTACATTCAAGGCACCATTGATTTAGCAGCGCAGTGGTCGCTCACATTGGGCGCTCGTTATACTAAAGACAGCAAAGAGGCACAAGTCAGCAATGGTTTGGTCTTTGATGTCGTGTATCCCGAATCAAATTGGATCCCAGGTTATACACGCCCTGCTGGTGAACTCGTACCGTCAGTGCTTGATGATGAAGAAGATTGGTCACGGTTTACACCAAGAGTGGGAGTGGAATACCAATACAACCGCGATATTATGTTCTTTGCCAGCTATGCTCAAGGGTTTAAATCCGGCACCTTCAACCCCAGAGCCAGCACCGCAGAGCCTGCTGCAGACCCTGAAATCGTAGATTCATTCGAAATCGGAATGAAAAGCGAGTGGAACGATAATCTAAGAGCCAATATCACGCTATTCACGTTAGATCACAAAGACCGCCAATATATTTCCGTATTGCCCGGTGCAACTTCTGCCGATCTAAACCAACGACTTGGCAACATTGGTAAGTCTACAGCAAATGGTATTGAAGCCGAGCTGAGCTATGTCGCTACAGAGGCGCTGAGTTTTGACGCCGCAATAGGATATATAGACAGCGACTTCGAAGAGGTACTCGACACTAACCCAGACACAGGCGCGACATTTGACAAATCAGACCGCTTTAGTATTTCTAACACCCCTGATTTAACTTTTAACCTTGGGGCGACATACAAACTCTACAGTGATATTGGCGATTGGGTATTCAATGCCAGCTACTACCATCGTGGTGATTATGTCTTATTTGAGGAAGATAGCCTACTGACGCAGGATAGCTATGGTTTAGTCAACCTGAGTATTAATTGGTATAGCACAGACGGCAATTGGCGTGTTGGTCTTCATGGGAAAAACCTGACCGATAAAGAATATATGATAGGAGGCTATCAGTTCGTGACACCAGACCCGAGCGATCCGAGTAATGTGAGTAAGTACACGCCGGGGCTTGGTGGTGATAATACTTTGATAGGCTACTTTGGCGACCCAAGAACCGTTTCGCTTACCGTGGGTTATCGTTTTTAGCACCGAAAGCGAGGCTGCAAGGGAGCCTCGCTATCTCAATCACTTGATGTAGTTTTGGAAATACCCTATAACAACGGATACTAGGAGTTAGTTAAGGATGCCTCAGGTGCAAGCAATTATCGCTGATGACCACCCATTATTTCGCAGCGCACTCAAACAAGCCGCTGCACAAGCGATTGGTCATGACCCTATCAAAGAAGCCAGTACCTTAGACAGCTTATTCGAGATGTTGCTCGCGCATCCTGAAACAGAGCTAGTATTTTTGGACTTATCTATTCCTGGCGCGAAAGGTCTCGAAGGTCTTGCCCGGTTAAGAAATCAGTATCCAGACATATTAGTGATCATGGTTTCAGCCAACGAATCGGCAGCCATTATTAGCCAATGCATTGCCCTCGGGGCAAGCGCTTATATTCCCAAGTCTTCCTCACTAGAGGTGATCAGTGATGCCATCAAGCTCGTTATTGAAGGAGAAACTTGGTTACCCGAAATCGTGGATATCGCGCCTGAAAATGACAGCGAACAAGCGCAATTTGCGCGTAATTTAGAAAAGCTAACTCCCCAGCAATATCGAGTATTAACCATGATTGCCGACGGCCTTTTGAATAAGCAGATTGCGTATGCAATGTCGATTCAAGAGACCACCATCAAACAGCATGTTTCAGCTATTTTAAAAAAGCTCAATGTGTATAACCGCACCCAAGCTGGGATCCTCTTTAATCAGCTGGCTACGGATGTGCATCTCGACGATGAAGCGAGCACATAAACAACTAGATTAGTCGCTTAATCATGCGCTTTAGGGCAGGCGTTTTAAGTGGTTTATAGAGTAATGGGATCCCTGCATCACTCACTCGCTCTCGGATGGCCTCGTCATGGTTAGCTGTGTTAATAATGATTGGCATATCATCAAGCGCAAGCGCTGCTATTACCTCAAGTCCAGTGATTCCATGATCAAGCTGATAATCCGCGATCAGCATATCTGCACGACTCGTTGCTTGCAGCGCGCTAAGCTCTGCTTCATCTCGCGCCACAGCTACTTGACACCCCCAACTTAATAATACTTGAGATAATGCATTAAGTGCGTTGGCATCATTATCTAGCAACCAAATAGATAGCCCCGATAATTGTGTATCACCGCTGGGTTTGTCAGCGGTTACTTCGGTCTTTTGATCCGTCTGCATTCCAAAACTTGGCAGTGTTAAGGTAAATTGTGTGCCTTTATTAAGTTGTGAGCCAAGGGTGATGGGAATTTCCAACACTTCGCAAATTCGTTTGCTGATCGCAAGTCCAAGTCCTAACCCCTGCGCTAGCTCTTTACTGTGAAGCTGTTTGAACTCTTGAAATATGGCGTCCTGATCTTGCTTTGCAATGCCCACGCCTGTGTCTTCAACAATGATAGAAACACTCTCCCCCTGACATTCAGCAATAAGCCTTACCGTACCAGACTCAGTGTAACGGATAGCGTTACTCAGTAAGTTTCCCAATACCCTTTTTAGCAGTGCTTTATCGGTGTAGAGCATGACATCACAAACCTGCACAATAAACGCTAATCCTTTGTCTTTCGCTACCGCCCCATATTCATTTTCCAATGGTTCCAGCAGTGACGACAATGCAAAGCGCGAGCGATTAACCTTAAACGCCCCAGCCTCTAACTTTGTGAGCTCAAGAATGCTCGACAACAGTTCTTCAGCACTTGCCAATGAACTTTTGATGCTTTGCGAAAGCTCAGCTAAGTCGGTCCCTTGAGCCTTTTCACTCATCAATGAACAAAACAGGCTCGCTGCGTTAAATGGCTGTAACAGATCATGACTCGCTGCGGCGAAAAAACGGGTCTTACTCTCCGTTGCGTGCTCCGCTTGGCGTTTAGCAGAAGATAAAGCACGGTTGGCATCTATCAACTCTTTGGTCCTTGCCGCGACCGTTTCTTCTAGGTTTACATTAACTTGCTCTAGTAAGGATTGTTGTTTTACAAACTCGGTGATATCCGTATAGGTCGTTACAAATCCACCTCCAGGCAATGGGTTACCTTGCATTTCAAACACTCGACCATCGTGATGCTCGCGGCGGTAGCGATACGCATTGCCTCGTCGTAAATGTGATAAACGCTTCTCTACTTGCTGCTCGACATCAGCATCACCAAATAGTCCGCGCTGCGCATTGTAACGAATAAGCTCAGCCACAGGACGCCCAATAAACAGCGCATTGTCTGGATAATTAAACATTTCTGCGTAGCGCTGGTTCCAAGCGACCAATTGCAGTTGGCTATCTACTACACTTATCCCCTGACTGACGTTTTCTATCGTCGACTGCAGTAAGTCGCGATTAAAACGTAGCACCTGTGACGCTTCATCGACAAATTCTGCAACTTGCTCTAAAGGCTGGCGTTTTTCATCTTTGGCGACATCTAAAATCAATTTCGCAGATGCCCCACCAACGAGCGTCGACATCTCCCGCTCGATCATATTTTCCACTTGCAATGGCGCTGGCAGTTTCCAGTTTGCAGGTTCCTTAGGGAAGTGAAGCTCTACAAGCTGCTGCGCACGCGCTTGCTCGCTAAAGCGCTGCAGTAATGTTGCCAAATCCTGGAAACTCAATACCGTGTTAGCGGACTGTGCAGATTTGGACGGCATTACAAATTTATTGCTTTGTAAGCGCTCAGCAAGACGAGCGGATGAAATAAACGGCACCAGCAAATAAACCAACAAATTTGCACTTAAAGAAATCAGGACGGACTGGCTCGTATTGTCTAACCCCAGACCCAAAAAGTCTAAAGGTGCTAACCATGTGATATTCAAAGGCCCCGCACTCAACCAGTGACTTTCGAAGTTAAAGCCACTAATGAGGCTCGGTAACAATAGCGTGTAAAACCAAATAGCAAAACCCGTCACGATCCCCAATTGCGCACCTAAGCATGAAGCCCCACGCCACCATAAACCAACCACCATCGCGGGCGCAAACTGCGCAACCAAGGCAAATGACATCAGTCCCATATTGGCCAACGTGTTGCCCTCAGCAAGCACGCGATGACTGGCATAACTCAGTAATAAAATGCCAACAATAACCACCCGTCGAGCATTGAGCAGATTAAACTTAGATAAACCCCGATGGCTCGAATTTAACTGCGAGCGGCGTAACAAAAATTGATTGATAAAGTCATTGGTGATCATAATAGATAGCACGATGGCTGAGACTATCACCATACTCGTCGCCGCAGAGAACCCACCTAAAAAGGCTGTCAAAGCGACTAAAGGTGCATCAGATCCCAGTGGTAGGGCAAGCACAAACGTATCGTAACCAACATCTTGACCATTAAAATACACCAGCCCGGCATAGGCGATTGGCAAAATAAATAAATTAATCAGCAACAAATAAACTGGAAACAACCAGCGTGCGGTCTTAAATTGATTTTGTTCATCATATTCAATAAAAGAGGTATGAAACTGCCTCGGCAAACACAGCGTTGCTAATACCCCTAAAAGAACATGAACTAAATAAACATAGGTTGGGCTAGCCGATGCCTCTATTTGCTTGGTAATTCCCTGCTGTGCTGCCTGGTTAAATAAGTGAGTGGGCGATTCAAAGAGCACAAAACAGACATAAACACCAACGGCAATAAACGCCAGTAACTTAACTAATGACTCAAAGGCGATGGCAGTCATCAATCCCGGGTTATGCTCACTCGGTCTCAGCCTACGTGTGCCAAACAAAATAGCAAACAGGGCTAACAGCAAGGTGATGTAAAAAGTACTATCCTGCCAAAACGCGACACTCACCCGCTGAGTGTCGCTTGTTAGCATACCGATACTGGCGCTGGTGGCATTAAGCTGAAGTGCAATATAGGGCACAACCGCAATGACAGAGATCAGAGAAATGAGTCCAGACAAACTAGAAGAATTACCGTAACGAGTGGCAATAAAGTCCGCCATGGAAGTGAGCTGCTGCTGGCGGCATATTTCGGCAATTCGTGTGTAGACTTGCCAACCAAATATAAACAGTAAAATCGTGCCAACATAAGTTGGTGCAAGCCACCAGCCATTATTTGCCGCTTGCGCGGTAGTACCAAAAAACGCCCAAGAGGTGCAATACACCCCTAGTGACAAGGCATAGGTAACTTGCTTGGCACGATAAGATCTAAATTTAGTACTCGCCCTATCTGCGCCCCATGCAATGGTAAATAAAAGCGCTAAATACAGCAGCGCAATAAGACTGATCAGCCCGATAGAAAACATAACTGTGATGATTTTTTATTGTTTGCTCTAGCATAACGGCTGTACTGTAAAAAAACAGCACACTTTAGTGCTATCCCCCAATGCTTAGTATCATCACTTATAACCTAAAACTGCTCACCGACTTATCGAGTGTGCGGGATAAAGACAACAGCGATAATGCTTCGTCTGACGCGCGCTCGGCTCCCGTAGCAGTCTCTTGTGCAGTTTCACTGATTTCTGTCACACTTTGCGAAAGCTGCTGTGTAACCGTGTTTTGCTCCTCAGAAGCACTGGCAATTTGTAGATTCATATCTTTAATTGTGCTCACAGATGAAGAAATCGCTTGTAACACTTCATCCGTTTTCGCCGATTTGTCTGCTGTATCTTTAGCATCTTTAACGTTATCTCGCATCATGCCAACGGAGCGCTTCGCTTCATTTTGCAATTTAGAGATCATCTCTTGAATTTCATCTGTACTCTTCTGGGTGCGACTCGCAAGGCTTCTCACCTCGTCAGCCACTACGGCAAAGCCTCGTCCTTGTTCGCCTGCTCTTGCGGCTTCAATCGCTGCGTTGAGCGCCAACAAATTAGTTTGCTCCGCTATCCCCCTGATAACATCCAAAATAGAACCAACCGATTCTGTTTCTTGTTCAAGATTCTCAATGGTTTTGCTAACATTTTCTATTTTACCAACTAGGCCTTCCATTGCTTGCTGTGTTGCAACGACAACTTGAACACCTGAATTAGATTGAGAGTCCGCATCAGTCGCAGCATCTGCTGCGAGCTGGGCACTTTGGGTTATCTCAGCAATCGTGGCAGCCATTTCATTCATCGAAACTGCACTATGACTGAGTTGCTCCATTTGGTTGTCCGCCCCTTGTTTAGACTGGGCAGTGATAGTACTAAGTGTTTCTGACGAGGAAGACAATGCATGTGTGGAGCTTTGAATTTCTGCAATGATGGCTTTTAGTTTGTCAGCCATATCACGCATTGCCAAATAAATACCGCTCACCGATTCCCCCCTGTCAAATTGTATAGTGAGGTCACCTCTGGCAATCCTTGATGCCACTTCCGCGATCTCTTTTGGCTCCCCACCAATAGGGGCTTTGATTAGTCGTGTGATATACCAACTTAAAAAGCAGCCTAACAAAATCACCACAACAGATACTGCAATAATAATTGTTACTGTCTTCCTACTCTCACTTTGAGCTATGGGACCTAATTCATCCTGCCTTTCCTTGATCGATTCTTTCACACGTGCCAAATGCTCTGCGATATTTTGACCATTAATATTTAGTACTTCGGTAATCAGTCGATTTCTCTCTGTGATAATATCTTGTACTTCTCTCACTCCATCTAAGTAGCGTTCTCCTGATTGTTCTATATCAAACAGTAAATTTTTTGCATTTTCATTCATAAACCTAGACTTAGACTGAGTTAGAAACATCTTCTCTTGCTTTAGTTCATCCATGGCTCTGTTGTAGTCATTTAACTGGTTACTCACTAAGAATTTCGTTACGAAAAGTCTTCCTAGCAGCAGCTTTTCCTGCATATGTGTAGCAGCCGCAAGTCCTTCAAAGTCACCCATATCAATGCTAGATTCTATTAATTGCGAAATATTCTTGCGCATTTGAGGGCCTATTTTATCCAGCCCGTCATGAACCACAGTATTTCTACGACCATAAAGTGCCATAATCTCCCTAAAAGCAGTTTCATATGTAACCAAAGCTGTTTCACTTTTTTCAATAAGCTGCTTGCTTTCTTTTTGATTAAGAGCCTCCTTGGCTTCTGCTAATGCATCATGTAAAAGCTTCACTTTCTGTTCAAATTGTTCAATATCGTCTTTTGATTGCTGCTTCAAATAATTCAGCACATTGATCCTAAGTGAGAGCAAGTTAGCTTCCAATGTACTTGCTAGATTGCTCGCTCTTGCCAAAGAGCGATACTCAACAAAATTACTATAACCGCCATTCAATCCAATATAAGCGACGCTAGAGAGTGCAACCATAAGTACAATCATTACTCCAAATGAAGTAGATAATTGTTGGCTTAACCTTAACTTAGAAAGCATAAAAGCACCTGACATTGTATTTATAGATAAGCCCATCAGCATTCATAGATGCCAAAACTATTAACTTGTATTTAATACAATAATCATTGTCGTGTTTTTTGATTTAGTAAAGAAATGTACCGATTAAAAATCGAACAAAGTAAAATAACGACCTTTAATGCTCCATATTTATGATTATCTTGTTGTATAAGGAGCAGCGTATTACGTCCAGCACTGCGATAAAGCTATCTACTCTGGAACAAATAAGTATATAGAGGTAATAACCAACCATCTTCGTTGCGCTCAAACATACATCCATAAACGCAAAAGCCCCAGTTGATGCCGGGGCTTTATAAAAGTCTAATTTAGTTAAAAACTAAAATTAAGCTTTCTTAGGACGTTCAATCACGTCAACTAGCGTCCAAGATTTTTTCTTAGAGATTGGCGCACATTCGCGAATAGTCACGACGTCACCTGCTAGTGCCGTGTTGTTTTCATCGTGTGCGTGCAACTTAGTTGTACGCTTGATGCTTTCTTTCTATAAAGAGTACCGTAGATCGGGTGGTTATACCAATTGCACTAAGTCTCCAATCAATTTGAAGGGTGAAATACCATATTAGCGTCGTTAAAAATTTCTCATTTAGAACAACTAAATAGCAAAATTTTTGCCTAGCTACTAAAGCTATTTCTCCGCTTCAAATTGCTCATTTACCTAATACAATTGGTATTAACCTGACGCTCGATAGCTATTTATAAAAATTATCCATAAACGCAAAAGCCCCAGCAGATGCCGGGGCTTTATAAAAGTCTAATTTAGTTAAAAACTAAAATTAAGCTTTCTTAGGACGTTCAATCACGTCAACTAGCGTCCAAGATTTTTTCTTAGAGATTGGCGCACATTCGCGAATAGTCACGACGTCACCTGCTAGTGCCGTGTTGTTTTCATCGTGTGCGTGCAACTTAGTTGTACGCTTGATGAACTTACCGTAGATCGGGTGTTTAACCTGACGCTCGATAGCAACAACGATTGATTTGTCCATTTTATCGCTTACTACACGACCTTGAAGAGTACGGATCTTATCGCTCATTATGCACCTGCCTTCTGGTTAATAACCGTTTTAACACGCGCAATGTTGCGACGTACTTTTCTCAGTTCGTGAGTTTGAGCTAGCTGACCAGTGCTCGCTTGCATGCGCAGATTAAACTGCTCACGAAGTAGCTCTAGAAGTTCAGCATTTAGCTCTTCTACGCTTTTGTCTTTTAATTCGCTAGCTTTCATTACATTACCGTCCGAGTTACGAAAGTTGTCTTGAATGGTAGTTTACGAGAAGCAAGGTTGAATGCTTCACGAGCAAGCTCTTCAGAAACACCTTCCATTTCGTAAAGAACTTTACCAGGCTGAATTTCAGCAACCCAGTATTCAACAGAACCTTTACCTTTACCCATACGAACTTCAAGCGGTTTTTCTGTAATTGGCTTATCTGGGAATACACGGATCCAGATTTTACCTTGACGCTTGACGTGACGTGTCATAGCACGACGAGCTGCTTCGATTTGACGAGCAGTCATACGGCCACGGCCAGTCGCTTTCAAGCCGAAAGAACCGAAGCTAACTTTGTTACCGCTGGTAGCCAGACCACGGTTGCGGCCTTTGTGTACCTTACGGAATTTTGTACGTTTTGGCTGTAACATTAGTCGCTACCTCTTACTTAGCACTTTTTTTAGCTTTCTTCGGCGCACGTTTAGCTGGCTTCTCTTGCTCTTGAACTAGTGGAAGACCACCAATTACTTCGCCTTTGAAGATCCAAACCTTAACACCGATGATACCGTAAGTGGTCAAAGCTTCTGAAGTTGCGTAGTCGATATCAGCACGTAGAGTGTGTAGAGGTACACGACCTTCACGGTACCACTCAGAACGTGCGATTTCAGCACCGCCTAGACGGCCGCTTACTTCAACTTTGATACCCTTAGCACCTAGACGCATTGCGTTCTGTACTGCGCGCTTCATAGCACGACGGAACATAACACGACGCTCTAGCTGAGAAGAAATACCGTCAGCAACTAATTGTGCATCTAGCTCTGGCTTGCGTACTTCTGCGATGTTGATTTGCGCAGGTACACCAGCAAGCTTAGTTACAGCTTGGCGAAGCTTTTCAACATCTTCACCTTTTTTACCGATAACAACACCAGGACGAGCTGTGTGAATTGTTACACGGATTGATTTAGCTGGACGCTCGATAACGATCTTAGCTACAGAAGCACTTTTCAATTCCTTAGTAAGGTATTGACGTACTTTGTGATCGCCAAAAAGCTGTTCAGAGAAATCTTTTGTATTCGCGTACCAAGTAGATACCCAAGGCTTTGAGATACCTAGGCGAATACCAGTAGGATGAACTTTTTGTCCCATTACTTATATCTCCTAGCTATCCGATACCACAACAGTGATGTGGCTTGTACGCTTAAGGATGCGGTCTGCGCGTCCTTTAGCACGTGGCATAATACGTTTCATTGTAGGACCTTCGTCTACAAATACTTTAGCCACTTTAAGCTCATCAATGTCAGCACCTTCGTTGTGCTCCGCGTTCGCGATAGCAGACTCAAGTACTTTCTTAACTAATACAGCCGCTTTCTTCGGGCTGTACGCCAGGATTTCTAGCGCGCGATCAACCGGAAGTCCACGGATCTGATCTGCCACTAGACGTGCTTTCTGCGCCGAACCAGAGGCGAATTTGTGTTTAGCTAATGCTTCCATCATACCCTCCGATTAACGCTTCTTAGCTTTCTTATCCGCAGCGTGACCGCGGTAAGTACGTGTAGGTGCAAATTCACCCAGTTTGTGACCGATCATTTCGTCTGTGATGAACACAGGAACGTGCTGACGACCATTATGGACAGCGATGGTCAATCCGATCATGTTAGGTATGATCATTGAACGACGGCTCCAAGTTTTAATTGGCTTCTTGTCACCGCTTTCCAACGCTTTCTCTACCTTCTTCAGCAAGTGTAGGTCAATAAATGGACCTTTCTTGAGAGAACGTGGCATGGCAATTCCTCAACTATTATTTAGTACGACGACGTACGATAAACTTATCAGTACGCTTGTTCTTACGAGTCTTGTAACCTTTAGTAGGTACGCCCCATGGAGATACAGGGTGACGACCACCAGAAGTACGACCTTCACCACCACCGTGTGGGTGGTCAATCGGGTTCATGGCAACACCACGAACTGTAGGACGGATACCACGCCAACGATTTGCACCAGCTTTACCTAGTGAACGTAGCATGTGTTCTGCGTTACCTACTTCGCCAAGAGTCGCACGACAATCAGACTCAACCTTACGAACTTCGCCAGAGCGAAGACGTAGTGTTACGTATTGACCTTCACGAGCAAGGATCTGTACGTAAGCACCAGCAGAACGTGCAATTTGTGCACCTTTGCCAGGTTTAAGTTCAACGTTGTGTACAGTAGAACCTACAGGGATATTACGCATAGGTAGTGTGTTACCAACCTTGATTGGTGCATCAACACCAGATTGGATTGCATCACCTGCTTTAAGACCCTTAGGTGCAATAATGTAACGACGCTCACCGTCTGCATATAATACAAGAGCGATGTTTGCGCTACGGTTTGGATCGTACTCTAGACGCTCAACTTTAGCTGGAATGCCATCTTTTGTGCGTGTAAAGTCGATTACACGGTAGTGCTGCTTATGACCACCACCGATGTGACGAACCGTGATACGACCGTTGTTGTTACGACCACCTGATTTAGAGTTTTTCTCTAATAGCGGAGCGTAAGGCTTACCCTTGTGTAGATCAGGGTTAACCACTTTAACGACGTGACGACGACCCGCAGAAGTTGGTTTACACTTTTGAAGTGCCATAATTCTAACTCCCCTTATTACTCGGCGCCGCCGACAAAGTCTAGCTCGCTACCTTCTTTAAGAGTAACGTATGCTTTTTTCCAATCGCTACGACGGCCAAAACGCATACCAGTACGCTTTGTCTTACCCTTAACATTTAGAGT
This sequence comes from Pseudoalteromonas sp. XMcav11-Q, assembly GCF_040104525.1. Lineage (NCBI taxonomy): Bacteria > Pseudomonadati > Pseudomonadota > Gammaproteobacteria > Alteromonadales > Pseudoalteromonadaceae > Pseudoalteromonas > Pseudoalteromonas sp. XMcav11-Q. Next base: position 66,656 of record NZ_JBECOX010000013.1, on the reverse strand, counting down.
GCGAACACCAGTTACTTCTACTTCGAAAAGCTTTTCAATAGCAGCTTTGATTTCTGCTTTGTTTGCATCTTTAGCTACTTTGAAAACGATAGTGTTGTTTTCTTCAGCAGATACAGTGCTCTTCTCAGAGATGTGTGGAGCAAGGATTACTTTTAAAAGACGTTCTTCACGGATCATGCTAGCGCCTCCTCAAGTTGCTTAACAGCAGCAGCAGTAATCAGAACCTTATCGAAAGCGATTAGGCTTACTGGGTCGATGCCAGCTACGTCACGCGTGTCAACCTTGTACAGGTTACGTGCAGAAAGGAATAGATTCTCATCTACTTCTTCAGTCACGATTAGTACGTCTTTAAGCTCAAGTTCTTTAAGCTTAGCTACTAGTTCTTTAGTCTTTGGTGCTTCTAGACCAAAGTTTTCAACAACTACTAGACGATCTTGACGAACAAGCTCAGAAAGAATGCTCTTGATCGCACCGCGATACATTTTACGGTTAACTTTTTGGCTGTGATCTTGCGGCTTAGCTGCAAAGCTCACACCACCGCTGCGCCAGATTGGGCTGCGGATTGTACCAGCACGTGCACGGCCAGTACCTTTTTGGCGGAATGGTTTCTTACCACCACCGCGTACTTCAGAACGTGTCAGTTGAGCTTTAGTACCTTGACGAGCACCTGCTGCATAAGCAACAACTACTTGGTGTACTAATGCTTCGTTAAACTCACGTCCAAAAGTAGCTTCGGAAACTTCAAGCGCGCCAGCGCCTTTAATTGCTAATTCCATCACTAAATCTCCAGGACTTATGCTTTAACAGCTGGTTTAACGATAACGTCACCGCCGATAGCGCCAGGTACTGCACCTTTAACTAAAAGCAAGTTACGCTCTGCGTCAACACGTACTAGTTCAAGGTTCTGTGTCGTTGAACGAACATTACCCATTTGACCGGCCATTTTCTTACCTTTGAAAACTTTACCAGGAGACTGGTTTTGACCGATTGAACCAGGAGCACGGTGAGATAGAGAGTTACCGTGAGTTGCGTCTTGCATGCTGAAGTTCCAGCGCTTAACACCACCTTGGAAACCTTTACCTTTTGAAGTACCAGTAACGTCTACTTTTTTCACTTCTGTGAAAAGTTCAACAGTTAGCTCTGAACCTACTTCAAATTCACCTTCACCGCCGTTAAGACGGAATTCCCACAGGCCGCGACCCGCTTCAACGCCAGCTTTAGCGAAGTGACCCGCTGCTGGTTTGTTTACACGGCTTGCTTTTTTCTCGCCTGCAGTAACTTGAAGCGCGTTATAACCGTCAGTTGCGTCAGATTTGATCTGCGTAACACGGTTAGGAGTCGCTTCGATAACTGTCACAGGGATAGATACACCATCTTCAGTGAAGATACGTGTCATACCCACTTTACGACCGACTAGACCTAATGCCATTTTCCTAAAACCTCTCTAATCTTCCGATTAACCCAGGCTGATTTGAACATCAACACCAGCAGCAAGGTCTAGGCGCATTAGAGCGTCTACAGTCTTGTCAGTTGGTTCTACGATGTCGATCAGACGTTTGTGGGTGCGGATTTCATACTGATCACGCGCGTCTTTATTTACGTGCGGAGAGATCAATACTGTGAAACGTTCTTTGCGCGTAGGTAGTGGGATTGGACCACGAACCTGTGCACCAGTGCGCTTCGCTGTTTCCACGATTTCCGCCGTTGATTGGTCAATCAAACGGTGGTCAAAAGCTTTTAGGCGAATACGAATGCGTTGATTTGACATTCTTAAACCTCAAAATAAAAAGAGCATTTAAAAAGAGCATAAAAAAACGACCGAGACTAACTCAATTATTCCTGAGAAGTCGGTTGTTAATTTATTTCTACCGTTGAACTCACAATTGGAGTTCCTGTTCATAGGGCCTGAAATCCAGACCTTTCATTTACTTTCCTAGACACTATGGTCAAGAAAGTCTGCATATTATAGTGATATTGGTGATAAATGCAACAACTAATACAAAGTAATTTTATCGCTCGGATCCGTAGGTGCTGTCGCGCAGATAAAGCGCATTGAACATACACAATATTTCACTCACAAAAAGCACTTAGAGTAAAATTCACTCTACTCAAGCATTTGCTTCTGTTAATCTTCCATAGATATATTGCGGCAGGAAAACATGGATGACACCTTTGAAAATGGTCAGTCCAGTTAAATCTTGGTATTCTATGGTTAATGATAATTGTTCGGTATTCCCATGCAGATTTTTTCTTATTTGCTAACAACCATCGCTCGCTGTAGCAACTGGCTTTTTGTTAAAAGTAAAGTATTGCCAGAGCATCCCATTGAGGATTACGAGCTAGATCCCAGCATTCCCACATTTTATGTAGCGAGACTCGACTCGGTATCAGACATGGTCGCGCTAGACGTTATGTGTAAAAAGCTTGGTTTACCAAGGCCGTCTCAAAAAGCGCGAATTGGCAATAAAGAGCTCAATCGTTTTGTTGGGATCCAGACTCCGCCAAGTGTCTTTGGTAATAGTCATAAACCAAGTGATGCGCTTGAACATAGCAAAGCGATTTTTGAAGCCTTAAAAGATAGCGACAATACCGATGCGCAAGTTATTCCAGTCACTATATTGTGGGGTCGTAATCCAGGTAAAGAAAAGCCTGGTGTGGGAACCTTATTATCCAACTCATTAACACCGAGCTGGCTACGCAAATGCTTTGTGATCTTGTTTTCAGGCAGGGATAACTTTGTTCGATTTTCCCGCCCGATTGAACTCAATCAATTGTTAAACGATAAAGCTGACGTTGAGGAGCTGCCACATAAGCTGCTGCGCGTTGCACGCGTGCACTTCCGTCGTCAAAAGTTGGCTGCTACCGGCCCCAAATTACCATCACGTGAGCAGCTATTTAATTCTATCTTAGCGTCGCAAAGCATTAAAAAGGCCATTGCAGAAGAAGCAAAGGCAAAAGGTCTAAGTCAGGAAGAAGCAAGATTACAAGCACTTAGATTATTAGACGAAATAGCCGCAAACTATTCAGACGCCATGGTGCGCGTAGCTGACAGGGCCCTCACTTGGCTGTGGAACAAGCTTTATAATGGTATTGAAGTTAATAACTCAGACAAAGTACAAGCACTTGCGGACAAAGGACATGAGATCATTTACGTGCCATGTCATCGTAGCCATATGGATTACTTGCTTCTAACTTATGTGATTTACCATCAGGGTTTAGTACCACCGCATATCGCAGCTGGCGTTAATCTCAACTTTTTCCCTGCGGGCCCGATTTTCCGTCGTAGTGGTGCCTTCTTTATTCGCCGCTCTTTTTCGGGCAACAAACTCTATTCCGCGGTATTCAAGGAATATTTAAGTCAGTTATTTATCAAAGGGTATTCCGTTAAGTTTTATACCGAAGGCGGCCGCAGTCGTACAGGTCGTCTACTACCACCAAAAACGGGGATGCTGGCAATGACACTGCAATCTATGCTTCGCGGCATTGATAGACCTATATCATTAGTGCCCGTTTATCTCGGCTACGAACATGTTATGGAGATCAACACCTACCTCAAAGAGCTGGCTGGCAACAGTAAGAAAAATGAGTCTATCTTTGGTATTTTTAAGGCGATTAAGAACCTTAAAAACTATGGTAGAGGGTATTTAAATTTTGGCGATCCGATATCAGTCAACCAATTTTTAAATGAACATCAACCAGATTGGCGTGATTCTATCCACCCCACCGAAACTCAAAAGCCAGCTTGGCTGAACAAGCGAGTTGCCGATCTCGCTGATGTCATCATGACTGAGATAAATAACTCAGCAGCACTGAACTCAGTTAATTTGCTTGCGACAATTTTGCTGAGTAACGAGCAATTTGCATTGCCTAAATCACAACTGCTACAACAGCTCGATTTGTATCTTGGACTACACAGACATGCACCTTATCACGACAATGCGACGGTGCCAGATTCGAGTCCTGAGGGCCTACTCGATCATGCGCTTAAGCTTGATAAGTTCGATATTATTGAAGACAGTTTTGGCAGCATCATTAGTGTTAAGGAAAAAGAACGCGCTCTGCTTAATTATTACCGTAACAATATTCTGCACCTGTTTGCCGTACCAAGCTTAATCGCTCAGCAGCTCTTCAATCGCTACAGCTTGACTGTTGATGAGTGCCGCAAAGAGGTAGCGCTGTTGTATCCCTTGTTTGCAAAAGAGTGGTTCTTAACAGACCTTAAGACAGGATATATAGAGTCCATTTTTGAATACTTTGCGGCTAAGGATCTGATCACCTTTGATGGTCACCTTGCCTCAGTTAACAAAGATGGTAGCGCATTGGCACAATTAGAAATGCTAGGTAAAGTGATCCACTTAACGCTTGAACGCTATGCAATCACGATTAACCTCGTTAAGCGTCATCAAGGATTAAGTCGTAGCGAGCTTGAAAAAGAAAGTGCACTTCTTGCCGACCGACTAGGAACTTTACACGGTATCAAAAGCCCAGAGTTTTTTGATAAAAAAGTGCTCAGTGCGTTTGTTACTAGTCTAAAAGAGCAAGGCTTTATAGAACAAGATGAAGCCGTGGGCATTCGCGGCACAGAATCACTACATACTTTAGAGCAGTACTTAAAAACCCTGCTACCTGCTCGAATACATCAGTCTATTCAGCATATCGTCTAATATCATAAGGCCCCAATTTAGGGGCCTACTTTATGGTGCATAGCAAAGCTTAAGTTAGACGATTATCTACTACTTGCTTTATAACAACAGCAATAACACATAGTGCCGCCGCTATATCTACAGAGATCATTTGATGCGGCCAAACTAAAGCGATACCTAAAAGCGCTAACACCATCCTGATTGGTTTATTGAGCTTCGCCTCTGCATAACCGTATATCGCTGCTACCAAAGCGTACATTCCCACAAGCGCGGTGAAAAAAACCTGCATGATCTCGAAGTTACTCCCCCCAATAAACGGTGTATAAGCAAACAGTAAGGGAACGATGTATAGCGCTTTGGCCGTTTTCCATGCTTCTATACCTGTTGCCATCGGCGGTGTTTTGGCAATTCCCGCGGCGGTAAAAGCGACTAAGCATACCGGCGGTGTCACATTGCTATCTTGCGATAACCAAAAAATAATCATGTGGGCAGAAAGTAGCATCATGGCCAAATGCGTGGCATCAAATTGGCTACTGCGAATAATATCAATAGCCTCTGGCGGCAAGCTTGCCAAAATAGTAGACACTTGAGCCGCTGTAATATTTGGCTGGTTGTATATCTCTCCTAGCGCTGGCGCCATCATACTCATCATCATCGTCGCAGTGTCATTGAGTTGACCATTTACTATGATCTCTACCAGTGCTGACTGGCTGATCAAGCCATACAAAGCCGGTGCAGAAAGCGTTGCCAACACAATATACGATGCCGTCACTGGCAGTCCCATACCGATAATTAACGAGGCCAATGCAATCAATACCAACAACAGTATCAAGCTTGCTCCCGCCCATTCATTTATCATTAGAGAAAAAGTAACCCCTAAGGAGCTGATCGAAATACAATTAACCAGCATACCAATGGCCACCAATAATATTGCTGTCTTAGCGCTGTTTTCAGTTGCATTCGCAAGCGCAGCCAAAATCTTTGACCACCTCATCGGCGAAGATGAAAACAAAGAAAACAGACACACACTGAGCGTCGCAATACTAACTGCATAAGTTGGCGTAAAGCCATAAATCATCAATGTTACGAGCAACACGATAGGTAATAAATGATGCCAACCGGACTTCAGTTCTTGCCAAGCACTTAATTGCTCTGACTCTAATGCTGGCTGGATATTCAAACGTTTAGCTTGGATACGTACAAAGATGGCAATAGATGCGAAATAAAGCAGTGCGGGAACAAAGGCCGCCGAAATTATCGTAAGATAAGGAATTTGAGTATAAGAGGCCATCACAAATACACCTGCCCCCATAATCGGCGGGATCAGCTGACCTCCAGTCGATGCTCCGGCTTCAACTGCTGCCGCAAACTTTGCAGGAAAGCCAGCTCTCTTCATTAATGGAATGGTGATCACCCCAGTCGCCGCTGTATTCGCGATAGCAGAGCCCGATACGGAGCCCATCATACCCGAGCTCACAACAGCAACAAGTCCTTGTCCGCCAACCATGCGACCGACAAGCGCATTGGCAAAGCGAATGATAAAGTCCCCTGTTCCGGCTTGGACTAGAAATGCGCCAAACAGGATAAACATAAAAACAAACGTCCAAGAAATTTTAGCAATAGGTCCAAACAAGCCGTCATCAAAGTAATTGCGAAATAAAATAGTTTCTGCGCTTAAACCAGCAAAATGAAACACGCCATCGATATACTGTCCCAAAAACAATACATAGCTCATCGCCAGTAGGATCATCATCGGGATAAACCAGCCCATACAGCGCCGGACCAACTCAAGCGCGAGGAGTACAGCGGTGGAAGATGCTATCCAGTCAGCCGCAGCAAATTCATAATTACGCGCAGCCAGCGCATCACTGTACAGAACAAGATAGCCACAGCTCACGATTAAACCGATAAACAGCCCGATATCAATAACGCAAGAAAGCACTGCTAATTTGCCAACTCTAAGTGGCAAGGTGAGCAAGATAATGCTACCAAATAGCATGAAGTGAATGGCTGAAATATAGTTATCCGGCCAAGTGGCGACCAAGTTAAAATAGAGGTGCAACAAACTCGTGAGTATCGCTAAATAAAAAGCGATCCGCTCACGAGCTGCTGTTGGTGCTACTAATGTGCTTTGCTCATTGCTACTATTACTCATTGATAGATACTATCCCGTTTTACTTAGTTGACGGCGCTACTGCAGATGAGCAGGTACGGCAATACCTATTTCTTTATAATACTTCAGCGCACCGGGATGTAGTTTTGCAGGCAGTCCCATGAGTGCCTTTTCTATCGCCATGGCTTTAGTCGCTTTATGGATGGTTTGAAGAAAGACTAAATTTTCATAAATTGCCTTGGTGAGCAGATATACATCTTCCTCACTCATGTCTTTATGTGCAGCAAGAAAGTTTGGCTGGGCAATCGTTTTGATTGCGTTAGTTTGGCCGGGGTAAGTGTTAGCTGGGATCTCGAAGCGTGACCATAGCTCTACCTCAGCGTTGACTTTATTTAGCTGCTCATCAGTAAAATCCAGCACCGCGATACCATTGGCATCGGCTGCATAAGCACTTGTAATAGCGCTGACAGGTACTCCTGCTGGAATATTCATTCCCGCAATCTGACAATTTTGTAGGGCGCTAGAAGAGCCCGCGTAACCTTTATGCACCAAAGTGAATTTGTCACTATCAACGCCCAGTGCAGCCATGATGTGCTTCCCAGAACCTTCCGTTCCAGAGTTACGCTTACCAATGCCAAACCCTTGTGAATATAGGTTTTTCAAATCTGAGACGTTGCCCGTTTTGGCATACTTCTTAGCAATGACAAAGTGCTCTACGTTTTGCCACAGCATAGTCACAGAACGCAGATAATCTTGTTTGCCAACGGATGCCATTGCCCCCGTCCCCTGTGTCGCCCACGCACCGTAAAGACCCTGTAGAATAGCCAGTTCAGCTTCTTTATTACGCATGAGTTTGAGGTTATCACCAGAACCAGCAGAGGTAATGGCCGAGACACTCATGCCATGCTGCGGCGTGACTTTTAGCTTAGTTAGTGTCGCAATCGCGACGCCTACTGGGTAAAAAGTGCCACCAGATGAGGCTGTTGCCAAAATATAGGATCTGTCTTTATCTACATTAGCAAAGCTTGCAAAAGTACATAGTGACATTGTGATACTGAGCACAGCAGAAATTGTGCGAGCCGAAAGACCTAACATCTTTACACTCCCTAATTTTAGGTTTTATATGGGCTTATTGTGCACACCTTTACGCAATTAACCAAATTTTTACGTGGCTGGTGGCAGGATATCAGCATATAGAATAGGGAGATTAAATGGTGAGAATATGGATTTTAAGCTATCGAAAGCAAATATAAGAACATTATCGAGTTGTTCGTTATAAACATCACAATGACAGGAATGATGCTTCTATAGGAGAATGACCCTGTTCGCAGGTCGCGATATAAAATCGCTGCTACGAGGCATTAAAAAGTCTGTATTTCTTATTTGAGAATGACCCTTTTCATTGATCGCGATCTAAAATCGCTGCTACGAGGTATTAAGAAATCTGTATTTCTTATTTGAGAATGACCCTTTTCACTGGTCGCGATATAAAATCGCTGCTACGAGGCATTAAAAAGTCTGTACGCCTTATTGGAGGATGACCCTTTCATTGATCGCGATATAAAATCGCATCTACAAGGCATTAAAAAAGGCCGTACTCTTTATCAGAGAACGACCTTTTTTATGTGTGTTACGACAATCTACAGATTACTCTTCGATTGTTGCTACAACACCAGCACCTACTGTACGGCCACCTTCACGGATAGCGAAACGTAGACCTTCGTCCATCGCGATTGGTACGATTAGCTCAACAGTCATCTTGATGTTGTCGCCTGGCATTACCATTTCTACGCCGTCTGGTAGCTGGATGTCACCAGTTACGTCTGTTGTACGGAAGTAGAACTGTGGACGGTAACCTTTGAAGAAAGGAGTGTGACGACCACCTTCATCTTTCGAAAGTACGTATACTTCTGAAGTGAATTTTGTGTGTGGCTTGATTGAACCAGGCTTACATAGTACTTGACCACGTTCAACTTCATCACGCTTAGTACCACGTAGTAGTGCACCGATGTTCTCACCCGCACGACCTTCGTCTAGAAGCTTACGGAACATCTCAACACCCGTACAAGTTGTCTTCGTAGTTTCTTTAATACCTACGATTTCTACTTCGTCGTTCACGTTGATGATACCAGCTTCTACACGGCCTGTTACTACTGTACCACGACCCTGGATTGAGAATACGTCTTCGATAGGCATGATGAATGGCTTATCGATGTCACGCTCTGGCTCTGGGATGTAAGAATCTAGTGCTTCTGCAAGCTCAACGATCTTCGCTTCCCACTGCTCTTCGCCTTCTAGTGCTTTAAGCGCTGAACCTTGGATTAGTGGTAGGTCATCACCTGGGAAGTCGTACTCAGAAAGTAGTTCACGAACTTCCATCTCTACTAGCTCTAGTAGCTCTTCGTCGTCAACCATGTCACATTTGTTCATGAATACGATGATGTAAGGTACACCAACCTGACGAGAAAGTAGGATGTGCTCACGTGTTTGAGGCATAGGACCGTCAGTAGCAGCAACTACTAGGATCGCGCCGTCCATCTGTGCAGCACCTGTGATCATGTTTTTAACATAGTCAGCGTGTCCTGGACAGTCTACGTGTGCATAGTGACGAGTTGGTGTGTCATACTCAACGTGTGAAGTTGAGATTGTGATACCACGCTCACGCTCTTCTGGAGCGTTATCGATTGATGCGAAGTCTTTTGCTTCACCACCGTATACTTTTGCAAGTACGTTAGTGATTGCTGCAGTTAGAGTTGTTTTACCGTGGTCAACGTGGCCGATTGTACCTACGTTTACGTGCGGTTTTACGCGTTCAAACTTTTCTTTTGCCATGACGAAACCTATAAGTTTTGTGTATCTAGATTACATATAAAAATAATCCACGACGAGTGTGGATTAGAATTATTCAGTCTATTATAAATATTTTTTCGACAATTCAAAGGAAGTATTTGAGAAGATTCTTCGGAGACTGGTGCTGATAGGCAGATTTGAACTGCCGACCTCACCCTTACCAAGGGTGCGCTCTACCAACTGAGCTATATCAGCACGCCAGACGAACTGGAGCGGGCAGCGGGAATCGAACCCGCATCATCAGCTTGGAAGGCTGAGGTAATAGCCATTATACGATGCCCGCTTTAGGAACCTGTTCTTAACTACCTCTAACCGTCAAGAATAAAGTGGTGGAGGGAGCTGGATTCGAACCAGCGAAGGCTGAGCCGTCAGATTTACAGTCTGATCCCTTTGGCCGCTCGGGAACCCCTCCACGTAAAATTCTTTCCTAAAGCATCCTATACAAGATAGGGTAAAAAGATGGTGCCGACTATCCGAGTCGAACGGATGACCTACTGATTACAAGTCAGTTGCTCTACCAACTGAGCTAAGTCGGCACTGCTTTAGTACGGGGCGAGATATTAGAGCAACCATTGACTTGATGCAACAGGAATATGCAAAAAAATTTAAATTTATTGTTCAAACGCTCAGTTTTAAGCCAATCCCATGACATTTTTACAGTTATTGTGGGTTTTTCCACCAAACTGACAGCCCTTTGAATACCAAAAGGTCATCAAAAACCGCTGACGCCACATGATTTTTTATTAACTCGCCATATCCACCTGCACACAATACCAACGCAGACTCATTATTAAGTTGCTGTTTTGCACTATGTACGAGCCCAAGTGTTGCGGCTAACGCACCATTTTTCACCGCCTCTGGTGTATTTTTAGCAAATTCTGCGGCAAAAGGCGTGTTCTCATCACAAAATACCCGCTCTGCACGCGCGGTAATACTGGAAATCATGAGATCGATACCTGGTAAAATCCACCCTCCCATGTGTATCCCATGTGCAGTCACTACATCAACCGTGGTCGCAGTGCCAGAATCAATTACGATAATATCTTGTGTTGGATATAGAGCATGCGCGGCGAGTACCGCAAGCCACCTATCAATTCCCAAATTTTTAAAACTAGGATAGGCGCAAGTTACCCCAGCTCGCCTTGCCGATACTTGTGCTTGCTCTAGCACAAGACCAAACTCAGAGGCACGACTTTCCACCCACTGTAATCCCGCCACCTTACCAACCTGAGAGCAGACAATTGCGGTTAGCTTTTGCCATTCAATATCACTTTCTTTTACTGGACTAATACGGCCTTCATGCTCAAGCGCATATTTAACTGCAGTATTACCTACGTCGATTAGCAGTTTCACGATATCACCTTTCTTAACGAAATTTCACCGCCATAAAAAGCTTTAAGCTCACCATCTTGCCTAAGCAATAAGCCTCCTTGCATATCGATGCCTTCACAGATCCCACGCCATTCTCTTTGTCCTGTACTCAAGGTCACTGCGTCACCTTTAAAGGCATTTAGACTATTCCATTCGGTCACCATTTCGCTCAGTCCAGACTCTTTATACTGGGCAAGACGCTCAGACAAAGAGTGAGTGAGCTGCACCACTAACTGATTTTTATCAATTTGGCCTAAGTGCGTTTGCAGATCTGTCCAAGCTTGATCGATGTGTTTAGAGGCAGATTCTGGCATGCATATATTTAGCCCAATCCCAATCACGAGATGGCAAGGCCCTTCCACCTGCCCCTCTAGTTCAACCAAGATCCCCGCCAGTTTTTGCTGGTTGAGATATATATCGTTTGGCCATTTTAGTTCAACGGAAATACCATAAAGGACCTTTAACGCATCATATACTGCAAGTCCTACAGCAATGGATAAGCCCATCGCCGCTTGCATGCCAGCGTCAAACTGCCAGTAATAACTGTAATAAAGGTTAGCACCAAAGGGCGATTGCCATACCCGACCTCTGCGCCCTCTGCCAGCTTGCTGCATTTCAGCCACCAAGACATGGCCTGAGCCTATATTCTGTTTGTCCTGCAAACGACGCATTAGCTCGCTATTCGTTGAGTCTATAATTGCGTGATATTCGATTGGACACTCACTTTGAAACTGCTGTTGCCATAGAGTATTCAACTTACTTTGATGAATAAGCGGTAAGCTATAATTGAGTTTATAACCGCGGCCATTGACTCGAAAAATATCCACGCCCATCTCTTGCAACGCCGCTATATGCTTCGCAATAGCCGCGCGACTAATACCTAATTGCTCGCCAAGTTCTTGCCCTGAGATAAATTCTCCTTTATTCAAGGCCGCTAAAATCGTTTGCTTTTTATGATCAGGCGTTTTCATGGCATTCCACACTTTGTAACTGACATTCACCATGCTTTGTTATAAGGCGCACTTCATGCTCGAGTAACACAGCAAATTTTTGCCAAACGGTTTGCTGAATATGGCTCACTAACTGTGTTAAATCTTCACCGGTGCTGCCACCAGTATGAACAAGTACCAGTGCTTGTTTCTCATACACACGAATGGCTCCACGGTGGCAGCCTTTTAGACCCGCTTTGTCAATTAACCAGCCAGCCGCAAGTTTTACATGGTCATTGTCCACATCAAACGCTGGCATCTCTGGAAATTTACTTTGCAACTGAGCTGCAAACGCCCTATCAACTACTGGGTTTTTAAAAAAGCTCCCGGCATTTGCAAGCGTCGCAGGATCGGGCAATTTACTGTTTCGAGTAACTATCACCGCTTCACAAATCTCTTGCGCGGTTGCTGTATCACTCAAGCTTTGTAGAGGGCCATAACTTAACGTTGGCTGCCAACGTTTAGGCAAAGTCAATGTCACTTCAGTAATAACAAACTTATCTTTTAGGCGGTGTTTAAAGACTGAATCTCGATAGCCAAATTCACACTCAGCATTTGTTAATGTCGTGAAGCGCCGCTCAGCGATATCAAACCCTCTAACGGCGGTGATAAATTGTGATACTTCAACGCCGTAGGCGCCGATATTTTGTACCGGCGCCGCACCAACAGTACCAGGGATCAGCGCGAGATTTTCTAACCCGTCAATTTCGTTATCAAGCAGCTTTGTAACGAGCTGGTGCCAGTTTTCTCCAGCTGCGACTGTAACAACATAACTATCATCTTGTTGCTCGATATCGACACCTAAGGTCGCAAGCTTAATAACGGTTCCAGCATAGTCTTCCAGAAAAATGGTATTACTCCCTTCCCCAATTAAAAAGAAAGGACGACTGAAATCGAGCTCAACCAGCGCATGTGGATCTGTGATAACGATAAGGGACTCGCAACCCGACGGCAGCGAAAAAGTGTGATAAGACTGCAAACTAGTCACTGCAGCACCTTGCCAATATTAACTAAACTGGCGCTAGTGTAGCGCATTGCCCTGACTTACGCATTAACGTCATCTTACCCATCATTTTATGTAACCCATCGGCTAATACTGTTTAAATGGTTAGAAATTAGTTATGTTAGCCGTTCTAATTGGGAATATTCTTTTTATAAGAGCAGCATTATGATGAAACTTTCGGCACTTACGCTCAGCCTTGCCATGGCTGGCCTTGTCCACACTGCTGATGTAAACGCAGCCGTTGACCAACACACTTACGCCAATCTTAACGATGTTATTACCACACACTTGCATTTAGACCTAGACGTTGACTTTGAAGATAAGCAGCTAGAAGGTTTTGTTGAACACACGCTAGATTGGCAGAACCGCCAAGCAAGAACACTGGTACTAGATACGCGTGACCTCGAAATCGACAAAGTGATGTATCAAGGTAGAGATGATAAATGGCATACCGCCAAGTTTGATCTTGCCAAGCGCGATGATGTGAAAGGTGCTAAGTTAACTATTCACTTTAAAGAGCAAGCAAAAAAAGCACGTATTTATTACAACAGCTTGCCAGTAGCATCAGGTCTACAGTGGTTAACACCGCAGCAAACCGCAAGTAAATCTCACCCATTTATGTATAGCCAGTCTCAAGCTATTCATGCTCGTAGTTGGATCCCTGTGCAGGATACGCCAGCAATGCGTGTGACTTACTCTGCTCGCGTACATACGCCTAAAGATGTGCGTGCGGTAATGAGTGCGGACAATACCGGCGCATTGATCAAAGATGGCGATTATTGGTTTGATATGCCGCAAGCTATCCCACCGTACCTAATTGCAATTGGTGCAGGTAACCTTGAATATAAAGAGATGTCGCACCAAACTGCGATTTTTGCAGAACCGCAAATCCTCGATGCCTCTGTTGCAGAGTTTAACGATACACAAGCGATGATCGACAAAACCAATGCCATGTATGGTGAATACGCTTGGGGTAGATACGACCTGCTCATGTTGCCGCCTAGCTTCCCGTTTGGAGGTATGGAAAATCCACGCCTGTCATTTATCACGCCAACCGTAGTTGCCGGTGACAAAAGTTTAGTAAACCTAATCGCCCATGAGTTAGCGCACTCTTGGTCTGGCAACTTAGTGACCAACGCGACGTGGGAAGACCTATGGCTAAATGAGGGTTTCACCTCTTACGTTGAAAACCGTATTATGGAAGAAGTGTTTGGTCGTGACCGCGCGGTGATGGAGCAAGCACTTGACGCTGCTGGGCTGCGTGCACAACTTAAAACTATCGCCGCTCCTGATACACGCATGAATTTAGAGCTTAATGGCCGCGATCCTGACGATGCGTTCAGCTCTGTACCTTACACTAAAGGTCAATTATTCCTTATTTATCTAGAAGAAAAGTTTGGTCGTGACAAGTTCGACAAGTTTGTTAAAACCTACTTTAACACTTTCTCTTTTAAATCTCTGACTACTGATGAATTCGTCGCGTACTTAGACAAACACTTACTACAGCAATATCCTGGTATCGTGAGCTTAGAAAAAGCCAAAGAGTGGATTTATGAGCCAGGCTTGCCAAGCGACGCACCGAACCCAACTTCTGATGCCTTTGAAAAAGTGGATGCGCTAACTCAAGCTTGGTTAAAAGACGAGAAAACACTTGCAGATTTACCGACCGACGCTTGGACAGTACATGAGTGGCTGCACTTTATTAATAACTTACCAAGAGATCTCGCTATCGAGCGTATGGAAGCCTTGGACAAGGCATTTAAGCTGACGCAATCGACCAACGCTGAACGCGCATTTGCTTGGTATATGCTAGCAGTAGGTAACGGCTATCAAGCTATTTACCCAGACCTTGAAAAGCACCTGGTAAGTATTGGTCGTCGCAAGCTTATTGTGAATTTATACAAGTCACTCATTAAGCATGGTAAACGTGACTGGGCTTACCGTGTTTACCAACAAGCACGTCCGGGATACCACCCACTTGCTCAAGGCACCATCGACGCTTTGTTTGAATAATACATTTCAAAAACAAAAAGAGCGCTTCTGTGAGCGCTCTTCTCCATTTTAAGTTTAAGTTCAAACTTAAATTACTTGTGATATTGACGGCTAAATTCGTGAACCGCGTTGATGAAAACACCTGCATTTTCAGGGTCAACATCAGGCGTAATACCATGGCCTAAGTTAAACACATGACCATTACCTTCGCCAAAGCCAGCTAATATATGCTGAACTTCTTCACGAATACGCTCATGGGTACCGTGTAGCATTGAAGGATCCATATTACCTTGTAGTGCAACTTTATCGCCTACACGACGTTTTGCATCGGCAATATCAATCGTCCAGTCAAGGCCAACTGCATCACATCCAGTGGCTGCAATCGCTTCAATCCATTGACCGCCGTTCTTCGTGAATAATGTCACAGGTACTTTACGACCGTCATTTTCACGAATAAGACCGTCTACAATTTTATGCATATATTGTAGTGAAAACTCTTTGTAGTCACGCGGGCTTAATACTCCACCCCAAGAGTCGAAGATCATTAGCGACTGAGCACCCGCTTTTACTTGCGCATTTAGGTAGTCGATAACCGAATCAGCCACTTTATCTAGCAGTAGGTGTAGTGTCTGCGGCTCCGCAAACGCCATCTTTTTAATCTTACCGAATGTTTTGCTGCTACCGCCTTCAATCATGTAAGTCGCTAGTGTCCATGGTGAGCCTGAGAAACCAATAAGTGGTACTTCACCTTTAAGCTCACGACGAATTGTGCTCACCGCATTCATTACATAACCAAGCTCATCGGTTGGATCCAATTTAGGTAGCTTTTTAACATCGCCTAACGATTGGATAGGACGCTCAAACTTTGGACCTTCACCGGTTTCAAAGTAAAGTCCAAGTCCCATTGCATCTGGAATAGTCAAAATATCGCTAAACAGAATCGCCGCATCTAGTGGATAACGACGAAGCGGCTGTAATGTCACTTCACATGCCAGCTCTGCATTTTTACAAAGGCTCATAAAGTCACCAGCTTGTGCTCTGGTGGCACGATACTCTGGTAGATAACGACCAGCTTGGCGCATCATCCATACTGGTGTGACGTCAACTGGTTGTTTTAATAGCGCTCGTAAATAACGATCGTTTTTTAATTCGCTCATAGCGTCTCTATTCCAATACTTAAATTCAATTGTGCGGATTGTATCACTAAGTGCACATGGGCACTATCTAAACTATCCTTGCCAGCGCCTCGTCATGATCTAGATTAAACCTCACTTTATTAGGAACAAATTCATAAGCTTGTGTAAAAGTTACCGAAACAAGCAATTAAACTGTTTGCAACACGATTAAAAGGTTGGTATAAAATTACCGCGTTAGAAAAATAACAACAAAACACCTTCAATTAAAAAAATAACAACATTACGCAACAAGCTAAACTGCTATTTTGAACCACCTTGAGTTTCTCTCGGTGGTTTTTTTATTTTTATCCTCCTGAATTTGTTAACATTCCCGATAATCAAACCAATAATCTTTTGATCTTTTTACGCTTTTACAGAAAAAATTGGTTGACCTTTTGCCCCGTTTCCCTTTCCATAGAGGTAGGTAACCCGCTTAAGGAGAATCACTATGCTTTCGCAGTTAGAACAAGCCCAACAGAAATGGGGAGGTAGCCATAGTGTTATTGATGCATGGTTAGCAGAGCGTCAGGAACTATTGGTTTTATATTATAAAGTTGCAGGATGCTCACCAACTCGAAATGG
Source organism: Pseudoalteromonas sp. XMcav11-Q (assembly GCF_040104525.1). Lineage (NCBI taxonomy): Bacteria > Pseudomonadati > Pseudomonadota > Gammaproteobacteria > Alteromonadales > Pseudoalteromonadaceae > Pseudoalteromonas > Pseudoalteromonas sp. XMcav11-Q. The sequence goes on along the minus strand of NZ_JBECOX010000013.1, from coordinate 49,938 downwards.
TAAAGCACTTCCTGAGCAAGTTGACATTCAGTCATTCTGCCAGATTTTGATGGACTATCTTTCAGCTGGTCATTTTGAAATTTATGACAACATTGTTGAGGCCTGCCAAGAAAAAGGCCCTGAAAGCGCAAAATTAGCTCAGTCACTGTACCCTCGGATCACAGATACGACTGATACCGCACTTGATTTCAACGACAAATACGCTGAAGTAAATCAAGAAACGCAAGAATTAGCAGACTTCGATAACGACTTGTCTGTATTAGGTGAAACGCTTGAGTTACGCTTCCAATTGGAAGACGAACTGATCGATAACCTTTATTCTAATCACACTGAATAGTCTAAATTTGCGGGCACCAAAATATAAAAAAAGGTGAGATAGCTATCTCACCTTTTTCTTTACGGACACTGCCAAATTATTCAGCAGCTTCTTCAGCTTCGTCTTCGATACCTAGCAGTTCAACTTCAAATACCAGTGTTGAGTTAGCTGGAATTTTACCAAGGTTACGAGTGCCGTATGCAAGCTCCGCAGGAATAGTAAACTTATACTTAGCGCCAGTGTTCATTAACTGTAGACCTTCAGTCCAACCTGCAATTACTTGATTTAGGTTGAAAGTAGCAGGTTCATTACGTGCGTAGGAACTATCGAACTCAGAACCATCTAGCAACGTACCTTTATAATGTACTGTCACCTTGTCTGTTGCGACTGGCTTTTTACCGTCGCCTTCGCTTAGCACTTCATATTGAAGACCTGACTCAGTCACCTGAACGCCTTCTTTCTTCGCGTTTTCAGCTAGGTACTTATCACCTTCCTCTTTATTCTTCTTCGCGTCAGCTTCAACCTTAGCAGCTTGCTTTTCACGAACAGAAGAATCTAGTGAAGTGAGTACTTCACGAATTTTTGCTTCATCCAGCTTAGCTTCACCAGCCAGTGCATCTTTAAAACCACGCATTAATAACTCTTGATCAAGTTCAATGCCTAGCTCTTTTTTATCCGCTAAGTCTTTTTGCAAAAAGTTACCAACTGAAGCACCGATACCGTATGCTTGCTGTTGCACTTCTGTATCTAGCTTAACTTCAGCAGGCTTCTGCTCTTCTGCTTTTTTATTACACGCTACTAGTGCTAACACTGAAGCAGCAACGAGTGACAGTTTAATCGTCTGTTTCATTCTCAACTCTCCGACAGTCCCTACTATCAAAACACCAATGCTCGCGCAAGAGAGCTTGATATGCGGTGCCATTGTTAATTTTATATTAATAAGAAAAGGTGCTAGCCACATTAACATTCTCTAATCAGAATGCCAATATGCATTTGCTTGCCATTATCGCGTAACGACATTACGCTTTTAATACGCTAATATCAAAATAATATCTTGTTTTTAGTGCCTTTAGTCTACCTGTGATAGACTTCGGAGTTAAGGAGGATTTACCTAACTTATGGTCAAACTCGTCAACATTAAGTGGACAAGCCTCCTCTTTGCATGCGCGATGCTAAGTTGCTTCACCTTAACCGGCTGTGGCCCTGACACTTCAAAAGCCGTTATGACCGTGGAACATGCCAGCAGAGGCGCATTTTCTGCAGCAATCTCTACGGACGGTCACTACAGCCTTGTTTCTTCCATAGAGCATGGGGCCGTACTTTGGGATAATCAAGAGCAAGGCCTCAAATTTCAATGGCGTCACTCCGATGTCCCCGATGATCTCATTCACTCACTGGCTTTAGCTAATGACAACTCCACGGCCGTCACTGCCACTGATAAGACTTTCGCCATCTGGAGCATCGAAAGCGGTCAAAACCTAGGATATTTTGAGATCGAGTCTGGCACTATTCGAGATATCGCAATTAGCAATGCGGGCCGATATTTACTCTATGCCCGCAGTGATAACGTTGTCGTTCACCTCGACTTAGAGAGTGGAAGGCGGATAGAGTTCCTTGGACATCAAGAAAATATCAATTCTATTGCCATGTCTCCCAATGGTCACTTTGCCTTAACCGGAGGCAACGACTATACCGCCTACTTTTGGGATACTAGAACGGGGCAAGTGATCCACCGCTTTAACCACCCAAGTCGTGTGACCAAAGTTGCATTAGATGACCAAGGAAGATTTGCTTTTACCGCAGATAGCATGAAAAAAGCGAGCATTTGGCAATTAACTTCTGGTGATCTCAAAGCGCAATTACAGTATATTGCTCGCCAGAAAATTTTCGTTGCAGTGCGCTTTAATCAAGACGCAACGCTCTTGGCTACCGGCTCACCTAACCGCGAGCTTATTTTATGGCAAGTGAGTGATGGCGAACGATTGCAAACTTGGCGTGTACAACCTCGAGAAGGCAGCCGCCCTAAGTCTGCGGTTGTATTTGACGTTGCTTTTCAAGACCAAGACACTGCATTGCTAACCGAAAGTTCCAGCGGACTACTGGAAAAATTTGCGCAGGTGAAAAAGCCATGAATGAAATCGAAAACAGAATTACTGAGCTTGAGGCTAAGCTTGCCTTTCAAGAAGATACAATCGAAACCTTAAATGAAGAGCTAAAGGCACATCAGCAGCGCTTGGCTAAAATGCAACGACAAATTGAGCTATTGGCAGAGAAAATGAAGGAAGGCCGCGATCCGGGTTTAATGCCTCAACATCAAGAGCCACCACCACCGCACTACTAACAAATAAATTGAAAACCGGGGTGAACACTCACTCCGGTTTGAACACCCCAATGACTTGCTCAAACTGGCGTGTGGAAGCCTGTACCGCGTCTTTCGGCTGTGACATTACGTGGCCACACTCAACACATTCAACTTTTTCAACATCATGCTCTTTGTAGAGCATCATTACGTCGATTTTTTGGCATTCTGGACAACTTGCCCCTGCAATAAAACGCTTCTTAACTTTCAACTCTACACCTCTAATGAACACCGAGTTTAAGGTTTGTCATTTTATCCTAATTTTATTTGTCATGATACGCTTGGAGTAAGGGATTGGATCCATGCTATGATGCGCGCAATTTAGACAGACTTTTAGAATTATGATCCAACTTTCTGATATCGAGCTACTTCGTGGCAGTAAAACACTGCTAAAACAAGCTAATGCAACGCTTTATCCGCAACATAAGGCGGGCCTTGTCGGTGCCAATGGCTGTGGTAAATCATCTCTCTTTGCGCTGCTAAAAGGTGAGCTGCAACTCGATTCTGGTGATTTTTCTATTCCAAAAGATTGGTCTATTGCATCGGTAAAACAAGAAACTCCTGCACTCTCCATTAGCGCCCTCGAGTATGTACTTCAGGGACACCCTGAATACTATGTTTTGAGAACGCAACTACAACAAGCGGAGCGGGACGGTGATGGTGAACTACAAGCACAAGCACACCAACAGCTAGAGAATATCAAAGGGTATAGTATTGAAGCCAAAGCGGGTGAACTACTCCATGGCCTTGGCTTTAGCAATGAACAGATTGAGTTTGCCGTTAGCGACTTTTCTGGTGGTTGGCGCATGCGCTTGAACCTTGCGCAAGCGCTGATCCGCGATGCCGATTTATTGCTTCTGGATGAGCCAACCAACCACTTGGACTTGGACGCTGTTTATTGGCTAGAACGCTTTTTGCGCGCCTATCAGGGTACATTAGTGCTTATTTCTCACGACCGCGAATTTTTAGATGCAGTTGTTGGCGAGATTTGGCATATCGACCAACAGCAGATCAACGTCTATAAAGGTCACTATTCTCAGTTTGAACGTCAAAAAGCAGAGCGCATGGCACAGCACCAAGCGCTTTACGAGAAGCAACAAGAAACGATTGCACATTTAGAGAAGTTTATTACCCGCTTTAAAGCGAAAGCGAGTAAAGCAAAACAAGCGCAAAGTCGAGTGAAGGCCCTTGAACGCATGGAAATGCTCGCGCCCGCTCATGCAGATTCACCATTTAATTTTGAATTTGCAGATCCAACGAGCTTGCCTAATCCATTGATGACACTAGAGCAAGCCAAAGCGGGCTATGGTGACGTTACCATTTTGCATGACATCAAGCTTAATCTGGTCCCAGGTAGCCGTATTGCGTTACTTGGCCGTAACGGTGCTGGTAAATCGACCCTAATCAAGTTACTTGCCGGCGATTTAACCCCACAAGCTGGTGAAGTGTTTCAACACCAAGGATTAAATGTAGGCTATTTTGCTCAGCATCAGCTTGAGTCTCTCGATCTTGAGGCCAGTGCGGTTACCCATATTCAACGTCTAGACCCTAAAGTCCCAGAGCAGCTTATTCGTGATTTCTTGGGCGGTTTTGCTTTTCATGGTGATAAGGCCCTCGAACCCGTTGCGCCGTTTTCTGGTGGCGAAAAAGCACGACTCGTACTTGCGATGCTGGTGTATCAAAAGCCGAACCTGCTGTTACTCGATGAGCCGACCAACCACCTAGATTTAGAAATGCGACACGCACTTGTGATGGCCTTGCAAGGTTTTGAGGGTGCAATGGTCACGGTTTCCCACGATCGCCACATGCTGAAAAATACCGCTGACGAGTACTATTTAGTTGATAATGGAACCGTTTCTCAGTTCGGCTATGACTTAGATGCCTATTACCAATGGCTTATGAATGCCAATAAAGAGCAAGCGAAACCAAGTGGCTCAGAGGCTGAACCAAAGCAAAACTCTAATGCCAATCGTAAAGAGCAAAAGCGTCTTGAAGCCGAATTCAGAAAAACCATTCAGCCGTTGAAAAAGTCGATTGAAAAGCTCGAGAAACAGCTCGACAAGCTCACTGAGCAAGCAGAGGAAATTGAGCAAGCTTTGGCTGACAACAGCCTATACACGGACGAGAACAAAGCAAAATTAAGTGACTTACTGGCAAAACAAGCCAAGATAACCCCAGAGCTTAATGACACAGAAGAAAACTTATTAATGGCATTGGAAGAGTTAGAAGAAAAGCAAAATCATTTCGATGAGACTGGAGAGATATGCTAAGTCGTGAAGACTTTTGGCAGTTTGCCTGTGAGTTCTACAGCCGCCCGCAAATGCAATCGCGGCTGCTGAATTTGCAAGATGCTGCAGGCAAAAATATCAACCTGTGCCTGTTACTTTGTTACCTAGACACTTTAGCACTGACGATTACCCCCGACACCCTAACCGCACTGGTAAAGACTGCTAAGCAATTTGACCAAGCGGTGCTACAACCCCAACGCGCGATCCGCCATACCCTAAAAACACATCATCAAGACTACCAAGACTATCAAAAGTTACGAGCTGCAATGCTTACTGCAGAGCTTGAACTTGAAAAGCGTCAACAAGCGCTATTGCTGGAGACATTAAAACGCTTTTCGTTTGCGCCATTGCAATCAAGTAGCAATGTGCTGCTCTATTTGAGCCAGAGTGAGTACGACGCTTTATTCAATACGGCTGACTTCTAAGCCATTAAATCAATATAAGCCCTGATATTTACCCAACTTAGATATAAAACCTGATCGAGATCAAGCCTTTGCCTAGGTTTAATTTCACTCAGGATTGAAACTTGATCTTGATCATATCAAGCCCCTCAGACCTCCACTACTATTTACTCATCGACAAATTAGGAGGCACAGCCATGAACGTATTCTTTAGAGACTTTTTTTCCGACCCTGTGTTGTTTCTGTCTTTTGGCTTTTTAGGGATTGTAATTTTGCTGTGCTGTTATTACGTCTATTTTTTTATTAGAAAAGTCATGGACGCTGAAGTACCTAACGAACAATAGAACAGATTTAAATGTATTACCTTGGGACGATTGAAGAATAAGTAGTAGAAGATCGGCTCGACGTAGTTCCCCAACTTGCAGAATTAAGCACGACGCACAAAGCACCTTATCAGTTTACTGGTCGGGTGCTTTTTATTTGCTTAACCCTCAACTGATAATACGTTAAACTGGCTAAAACGTGTTTTGCAACTGGATAGCTTCCTTTCTTTGCTTTGCGAGCAACCGTCAAAAAGACGCAGTTTCTATTATGAATCAAGCCATGAAAACAATAACAGCCGATAATTACGAATTTAAGCCCGCTTGGTGGATGCGCAACCGCCACGCCCAAACCATACTTCCGCGATTCTTTAGGCCTAGATTACAGGTGCCCGTCGACTATGAAACACTAGACACACCAGACGATGACTTTTTAGAACTTGCATGGGCAAAACACGGCGATAAATCGGCACCTTTGGTTGTGGTATTACATGGGCTAGAAGGCAATATCAACAGCTTTTATGCAAAAGGCCTATTAAAAGCGTTGGTACACCATGGTTTTGATGCCGTACTGATGCACTTTCGCAACTGCTCACGTGAAGTGAATCGCCAAGCTAGGGCTTATCATAGCGGCGAAACCTCAGATCTTGGCTTTTTTATAGACACGCTAAAAGCCCGTTTTCCTAAACGGCCATTATTTGCGGTTGGCTTCTCGCTCGGCGGTAATGTACTTGCCAAATACTTGGGAGAAACCAAATCGCAAAGCGGTCTTGAAGCTGGTGTTGTCGTCTCAGCGCCTTATCACCTTTCTTCCTCTTGTCAGGTGATCAGAAAGAGCTGTTTTAAGCTCTATCAAAAATACTTGCTAGACAGGATGAAGAAATCTTTTTCACGTAAGCTAGACACCATCCAGTCGCAAATTAGGATAGACAAGCCTGCCCTTTATGCCATTGATGACCTTTGGCAATTTGACGATAAGATAACGGCACCGCTGCATGGTTTTAACGGCGCGGAAGACTATTACGCACAAGCAAGTTCGCAGCCCTACTTAACCCAGATCACGACACCAACACTCCTGATCCACGCCGAAGATGACCCCATGCTATCATCACAAGCCGTGCCTACAGCCGCTCAGGTTAACTCACCGGTGACGCTCGCAGTGAGTCCCCACGGTGGTCACGTAGGGTTTATTTCGGGAAGTAACCCCCTTAAACCTAAGTTTTGGCTAGAAAGCGTTATTCCACAATATTTACAGCAAATTTATAGTAAGGCTAAGTAGTATGCTCATTCCCTATCAACAACTTCCGCAAGAGACGCTAGACAATCTTATTGAGCACTATGTGCTGCGAGAAGGAACAGACTATGGCGATACCGAGGTCAGCACCGAGAGCAAAGTCGCGCAAGTGAAAGCACAGCTAAAATCCGGAGAAGCGCTGATCGTTTTCTCAGAATTACATGAATCTGTGAATATTGTTAGCAAACAACAATTTCAAGCAATGCAAGCACAGGAAGATTACGAGTATTAAAAAACCTTCAGCTTTCTTTGTATTTAGCGCTAATCGTAAACAGTTGTCGAAGTGACAGGAGTTGTTACAATCAAATTTCTATAACTATAAAGGAAAGGCAATTTTATGAAGCTCGGCACTGCTCTTTGCGCCCTAGCGCTGGCTGTTTCTAGCGCTTATGCAACTGAATACAAAGCCTCTGAGCGCGCAGTTAAACTCGCTCACGATAACATCCTAATTGATACACACATCGACGTTCCATATCGCATCCAAAGTAAATGGGATGATGTTAGCCAAGCAACCGAAGGCGGTGATTTTGATTACCCTCGCGCGGTAAAAGGCGGTCTTAATGCGCCATTTATGTCTATTTATATTCCTGCTAATTTAGAATTTGAAGGTAAAGGTAAAAGCTATCAACTCGCCAATCAACTGATTGACGGTATGGAAGCCTTAGCACATCGCGCCCCAGATAAATTTGCAATGGCTTACAATACCGACGACATTTATGCGCAATTTGACAGTGGTATTATGTCTATCGCGATGGGCATGGAAAATGGCTCGCCCATTGAAGGTGAGATGAAAAACCTTAAGCATTTTTATGACCGTGGCGTACGCTATATCACCTTAGCACACTCACAAAGCAACCATATTTCTGACTCTTCTTATGATGTACGCCGCAAATGGAAAGGCTTAAGCCCATTTGGTAAAGAGCTTGTGGTTGAAATGAACAAAATTGGTATGCTCATTGATGTATCACATATTTCCGATGACGCCTTTTATCAGGTTATGGACATTTCAAAAGTACCGGTCGTTGCTTCACATTCATCCCTGCGCAAATACACCCCAGGATTCGAGCGCAATATGGATGACAAAATGCTCAAAGCCTTGGCAAAAAATGGCGGCGTGATCCAAATTAACTTTGGCTCGAGCTTTGTGACGGCAAAAGCTGGAGCTTGGTATGACAAGCGTGACGAAGCACAAAAAGAAGCCAAAGACAAAGATCGCACCGATTTTAGAGCGGCGTTTAGAGCAAAAAATCCGTTTCCATTTGCCACACTTGATCAAGTGCTAGATCACATTGACCACGTCGTTAAGTTGATAGGGATAGATCACGTAGGGATTGGTTCAGATTACGATGGTGTGGGTGACTCACTACCGGTTGGCCTGAAAGACGTGTCAACGTATCCAAATCTTGTGCAAGGTCTCTTGGATAGAGGTTACAGCGACGCTGATATCAAAAAGATTTTAGGTGGCAATACCCTGCGCGTGTGGAAACAAGCTGAGGCTTACGCAAAGAAGTTCGCTAAATAACCTCAGGTTAAATAACTGTTCAAACCACTGATTTATAAGGTGTGCCGCACGGCATACCTTACAAGACCTTAGACTTTAAACTGAGATAATTCATTCACCAATTTACTGGTGACTCGCAGCACATCATCCGAAATTTGGTGCGTTTCTCCAGACAACCGCTCGCCGTCCAATGTTTTGTCATTTAAATCAGTTAAATTACTGCTAACCTCAGTAGACACTGCATTTTGCTGCTGAGTCGCATGAGCGGTTTGCTCTGAAAGCTCAGTCACTTTCACCGCACTTTGTGCAATTAACTCCAATAGCTCCGTTGCCTTCGTAAAACTTTCTACTGCAACATCAACATACTGCTTACCATCTTCAATGGTCTTTTGTGAGTCCTCTACGCTATGGGAGAATGCTTCCAACATCTTCTGAATATCATTAGTGCTGTCTTGTGTTCGAGTGGCCAGTGACCTAACCTCGTCAGCTACCACTGCAAATCCACGACCTTGTTCGCCTGCTCTTGCCGCTTCTATTGCCGCGTTGAGCGCTAATAAATTGGTTTGCTCAGCGATCCCGCGAATAACATCAAGCACTTGCGTAATGTTTTCAGAGTTTTTTTGTAAAGCTAACGAACTGGAGAGTGCCGCTTCCATATTATCAGCAAGATGAGTGATTTTTTGTTTTGAATCAGCCAACACCGTTTTACCTTGTGCTGCGTAGCGATGTGAAGCTTCAGCTTCTTTCAATGAGTTTTCTGCCACCGACGAGACTTCTTGACTTGAGTGACTAAGCTGATTCACCGCGCTAACAATGGTATGTGATGACTTACCAAGCGAGTCGATTAAGTCATGGCACTGTGTGGCATAATGACTGAGTTTTGACGACAAACTCGACAGCTCGCCACCATCTTTCACAAGTGCTGTAACCATCGCCTGTAAACTCTCGAGAAAATGATTAAAGTTTAGCGATAGCTTTGCAAACTCATCATTTCCTTTGATTTCAATGCGACCAGTTAAGTCTCCGTCTCCAGAGGCGATTTCAGAGATCCTATCTGACACAAAGTTTATCTGCTTTGCTAGCTGACGAGGGATTCGATAAGCAATCCAACAAGCAATACCAAGTAGGAGCAAGGCACCAACACCAAGACCCCACTTTATCTGAGTAACCTCAGCAACGACTAACGCGCGACTTGCAGCAGATTTTCCATCGGCTAATTCACCGGCTTTATCAAGCACATCACGAACTGCACCAAATAACTTAGCCGACTCAGTTTGAAGCGCTTTATCTGTCGGGGTTTTAATACTCGCCACCGTCACGCGATACCAACTTTGAAAGTCCGCGTCAAAAGTTGCAAAACTACCCAGCTCACTCTGGTGGAGTGACATAAACTGAAGATACTTTTGATAGCGCTGTTTCACCTGCTCGGCGTTTTCTTCAAAATCCGCCCGCTTATCTTCACCAGCTAATAATTTGAGGTAGGCTTCTTGAGCTTGATAAAAGTCTCTATCCGCATTGAGTACCACTGACACGGCTTTTAAATAGTTTTCAGTTTGGATCTCAAGTGCCGATTGCACTTTATTGAGCAACACCGAAAAACCAAAAAACACAAATAGCAACACGATCGTCAACATAGCCGTAGGCAACGAACTTTTGACTCGAATACTATGTAAATCCATCTTCATACACCTCAAACAAGAGATAGTAAAAGCCTAGACCATATAAAGATTTATAGACAAATAATCTTCACCCATTCAAAAGAAAACAAAATAATTACATTTCATTATTTGTTTTACAACAACACTTCTTTGTATTATTTTTAAACAGATCACGCTATCGGTTTCGTGATAACAAACTTAATAAATCTATAAAAAGGATATTGAAAATGAAAATAAAGCTCCAAAAAAAGCAGCTAAAAAAACTCACTCAAGATAAAAAACTACCTCAGGAAGCAACTCCTCAAGTAGCCGGAGGTGATTATACGAGAGTTTACGGATGTCAGGACACGATGAAATGTGCATCTCGCCAAGACATCTCAGCTTGTTGCAATCACTCCGATCTTGCTAGCTGTCAAATCGGATTCACCTGCCTTTGCTAAATCTATTCACTTTTTAACAGCGGGTTTCCATAACCCGCGTATAGGTTGTTGCTCACAGTGTAAGTATTAAGATTAATTCCAATTTAAGAAATGCATCAAACAACAGCAACACTCAGGCTTTGAATAATAAAAAGTGGATGATTTATTTCTCTGTATATAGCGAAGAAAACTGACTGTCCATTGAGAGGGTTTTAGGTAACTGAACTAAAAAGGCTGATTGCGGGAGCCATTAATTTATGAAGAGTGAACCGATGACTTTTGTACTAGTTCTTTAGAGTGTGCAGTCCAATTAAGAGTTGGTTGCGGGAACCATTAATTTATGAAGAGTGAACCGACGACTTTTGTACTAGTTCTTTAGAGTTTGCAGCCCAATTAAGAATTGGTTGCGAGAGCCATTAATTTATGAAGAGTGAACCGACGACTTTTGTACTAGTTCTTTAGATTTTACAGTCCAATTAAAAATTGGTTGCGGGAGCCATTAATTTATGAAGAGTGAACCGACGAATTTCGGAGGAGTTCTTTAGATTTTACAGTCCAATTAAAAATTGGTTGCGGGAGCCATTAATTTATGAAGAGTGAACCGACGACTTTTGTACTAGTTCTTTAGAGTTTGCAGTCCAATTAAAAATTGGTTGCGGGAGCCATTAATTTATGAAGAGTGAACCGACGAATTTCGGAGGAGTTCTTTAGATTTTACAGTCCAATTAAAAATTGGTTACGGGAGCCATTAATTTATGAAGAGTGAACCGACGACTTTTGTACTAGTTCTTTAGAGTTTGCAGTCCAATTAAAAATTGGTTGCGGGAGCCATTAATTTATGAAGAGTGAACCGACGACTTTTGTACTAGTTCTTTAGATTTTACAGCCCAATTAAGAATTGGTTGCGAGAGCCATTAATTTATGAAGAGTGAACCGACGACTTTTGGAGTAGTTCTTTAGAGTGTGCAGTCCAATTAAGAGTTGGTTGCGGGAGCCATTAATTTATGAAGAGTGAACCGACGAGTTTTGGAGTAGTTCTTTAGAGTGTGCAGTCCAATTAAGAGTTGGTTGCGGGAGCCATTAATTTATGAAGAGTGAACCGACGACTTTTGTACTAGTTCTTTAGAGTTTGCAGTCCAATTAAGAGTTGGTTGCGGGAGCCATTAATTTATGAAGAGTGAACCGACGACTTTTGTACTAGTTCTTTAGAGTGTGCAGTCCAATTAAAAATTGGTTGCGGGAGCCGGATTTGAACCGACGACCTTCGGGTTATGAGCCCGACGAGCTACCAGGCTGCTCCATCCCGCGCCTGTATGTTTTTGTGAATCTATTCTTCGTCGGGGACCGACGACCTTCGATTCTTTCCAGGTTTAGCGAGTCCGACGAATGATTTATCATTCTGCTCCATCCCACGCCTGTATTTGTACTTAATTTTAAGTCTTGTACTTGAGACTCTATACATCCAACTGATGTTGGTTGCGGGAGCCGGATTTGAACCGACGACCTTCGGGTTATGAGCCCGACGAGCTACCAGGCTGCTCCATCCCGCGCCTGTATATATTTTTGAACCTACTCTTCGTCGGGGACCGACGACCTTCGATTCTTTCCAGGTTTAGCGAGTCCGACGAATGATTTATCATTCTGCTCCATCCCACGCCTGTATTTGTACTTAATTTTTAGTCTTGTACTTGAGACTCTATACATCCAACAGATGTTGGTTGCGGGAGCCGGATTTGAACCGACGACCTTCGGGTTATGAGCCCGACGAGCTACCAGGCTGCTCCATCCCGCGCCTGTATATTTTTGTGAATCTATGCTTCGTCGGGGACCGACGACCTTCGATTCTTTCCAGGTTTAGCGAGTCCGATGAATGATTTATCATTCTGCTCCATCCCGCGCCTGTAAACTCTTAAAAAGGACTTCCCTTTCAAGAGGCCGCTATAATAATGGATTAAAATTTTATTGCAAGGGATTTAACGCTTAAAACAATTCAAGTGCGCAAAAATCCCACAACCTTCAACTTAAACCGTTATTTATTCTATCGTTCGATGATGTGGACTGATCAACTTTTGCCATTGCCAATCGGGATGCCCCATAACAATAAAGTCTGGGTTTTCGGTAGTTTCTCGTCGATTGTAGGTCAGCGGGTTAAACTCAGCATCGGTAATACAACCTCCGGCTTCTTCGACGATGATTTGTGACGCGCCAGTATCCCACTCTCCCGTTGGCCCTACTCGTAAAAAACAATCCGCCTTACCTTCTGCGATAATGCAGGCTTTTAATGAACATGACCCAAGTGCCACAGTGTCGAACTGACTATTTAAGTACTGACTAACCGCTTCAAGCTTTTGTCTGCGACTTACTGCCAATGTCAGCGTTTCTCGTGGCGAGACGAAAATACGTTTACTTTCGCCTGAGTCACTGCGTTTAAACGCACCTTCATCTTTGCTCGCGTAATATGTCAGCCCTTGAGATGGCCAGTAAATGACGCCTAACACAGGATGATTATTTTCGATTAACGCAATATTGACGGCAAAGTCACCGCTTTCAAGAATAAATTCCCCAGTGCCATCCATAGGATCGAGTAACCAGTAGCGCTGCCAATCTTGTCGCTCACTCAATGGTGGAATTGGTGTTTCTTCAGACATTACCGGAATGTCAGGTGCTATTTCAGCAAGACCCGCCATTAAGATCTCATTAGATGCCAAATCAGCTGCAGTGACAGGAGTGTGGTCAGACTTTTCTTTTTTACCAATATCATCGGCTTGATAAATTGCCATAATGGCTTCACCGGCACGTTTTGCCAGTGCGATGCAAGGCTCTAAATAGGACTGCAATTTACGCCTCCAGATTCAAATGTGCTTTTAATAACAGTAGTGCCGCGACACTTCTTGCTTCGGTAAAGTCCTCTTGCTGTAACAGGTCATATAATTTATCTAGCGGCCACTTCACTACTACCAATGGCTCTGGCTCATCACCTTCAAGCTGTTCAGGGTAAAGTTCACTAGCGACCAAAATATGCATTTTGGCATTAAAGTAACTCGGCGCCAGTGACACTACTTTGAGTTCAGAGAAAGCATTTGCACCAAAACCTACTTCTTCTTTTAGCTCTCGATTACCCGCTTCCACCGGGGTTTCGCCTGGGTCAATTAGCCCTTTGGGAAAGCCGAGTTGATAGTCATGTGTTCCTGCACAGTATTCTCTCACTAATAATAGCTCATTATCAGCCGTTATGGGCACGATCATTACTGCGCCACGGCCACCGCCACGGACTCTTTCGTATTCTCGTTGCTCGCCATTCGAAAAAGATAACGAAAGTGCTTCTACCGTGAATAATTTGCTTTTAGCCACGACGTCGCAAGCTAAAATTTCTGGTGGTGTGGGATGCTTTTTATGTGACATAGATCATTATTTGCTATCATGGCGAATAACCTAATCATAAAGCCTTTGAAGTTAAATGCCTATGCTAAATTGGTCAAATATAGATACCGTTTTGTTAGATATGGATGGCACATTACTCGACCTCCATTTTGATAATCACTTTTTTCTCGACGTCGTGCCTAAGGCACACGCAAAACGTCAAGGCTTAACCCTTGAGGCTGCAAGGGCCGACATCCTCGCCCGTTATGACGCGGTAATGGGCCAGATAGAATGGTATTGCCTAGATTATTGGCAAGAGCAACTACAGCTCCCTATTATGGAGCTTAAACGTGAAGTACAACACTTGATCTCAATTCGTGAGGATGTACCAGCGTTTTTAGAGGCCTTAAGAGTGAGTGGAAAACAGCTTATCTTGTTGACCAACGCTCACCCAAACAGTCTAAGTTTGAAAATTGAGCGTACCCAATTCGATAAGTATCTCGACAAATTGGTTTCAACCCATGAATATGGCGTAAGTAAAGAAAGTCAGATGTTGTGGCAACAGGTAGAGCGTGATTTGGGCTTTGATAAGTCCCGCACTTTATTTGTGGACGATAGCATTAGCGTGTTAAATGCTGCGAAAGAATTTGGTATTGGCCATTTGCTTGCCGTTGCTAATCCTGATAGTCGGCAACCAGAGCGAGAGATCACTGAATACCTCTCAGTCTCCGATTACCATACCTTGCTACCTATTATAGATTAAGCTGGGTAGCGAGCTTTTAAGCCGTCGTACACGTGTGTTTTAAAGTCTGGGTGCGCTGTATCTAGACTTTTCACCACTTCGACTAAGTGTTCGTTATCTTCTTGGCCATTCCATACCTTGATGTAAGAGCCATCTTTATAGCCATGATCTTGGCGGAAGAAGTTAAGCGTGTTTTTACCGACATATCCACGGTATAGGTCATCAATAGACATCCCGATTTGCTGCATACAACCCGCAAACGCATGGGCATCAAACTCACGTTTGGTCACAGCCGCGCTTGCAAGTAATTCAAGGGTTTCCTTGAAGTCTTCTGCGGTAGTTGGCTTTGCCAATTCAGCCTCTAATTGAATCGCTAGTTGCTCAAATGACGTTTCGCCATCGATACGTAAAGACAAGCCAAAATGAAAAATATCCACTAGCTCTAAAATCACTTGCTCAGTATCTGGCGTTTGCTTTTTCCACCATTTCCAGCCGTAGTGATCTAGCATTTCTGCACACTCAACCCAAATTGCGCGGTACCATTCAAACCCTTGTTCAAACCATTGTTGGTGTACTTTGGTGTTCATGGCATGTTGCATTTCTAGCATAACCACAAGCTTAGTGATGTTTGCAGACATTGTGCTCTCTCTTCATGGAAATCAATTACGAGCGATATCATACCGAAGTGAAAGATTTTCGCCAGCGCTTAGGTCTTCTGAGTCGATATCAACTTGAAACCCTAGGAACTTTTTATGCGTCATTTTATTTTATCGCTCGCTTTAGCTTGTTCAGCCTTTGTCAGCGCAGCTGAAATCACTAATATCGCCGCAGCACCTGAACAAGTAAGTCCACTCCTTCCAGGCATTGATGCCCCTGCATTACAACTCAAAGATAAGTCAGGTAAAACTGTCGACCTCGCGACACGCTATAAAGAAAATATCACCGTACTGGTGGTTTATCGTGGTGGCTGGTGTCCATACTGTTCAAGACAGCTCGCGGGGATCCAAGAAATTGAACCACAGCTTGTTAAAATGGGGGCACAAATTATTGCTATCGCACCAGACTCACCTGAGGCGCTGGCAAAAAGTACAATTGAATCCCCTCACTACCAACTGTTGTCTGATAGCGAAATGCGTATGAGCCAAGCGTTAGGTCTCGCCTATTTCCTAGATGATAAAACAGCCCTTGCTTATCGCAACAAGTTGGGCGTAAATTTTGTTGATTTTGAGGGGAACGATAAAGTTGCCTTGCCGGTGCCGGCGGTATTTGTAGTCGATAAGAAGGGCTTGATCCAATTTCAATACGCAAACCCAAATTACAAAGTGAGATTGGATGAAAGCGTGCTACTAGCTGCGGTCAAAGCAGCTAGTCAACTATAGGAAAAGCACATAAAAAATGGAGTCCGAAGACTCCATTTTTTAGCGGTTTTCTAGCCGGTTATAGTCAAATAAACCATATTCAACGCCACGTGTTTGTTTGGCAATATCGTGAATTAAATCACTGTAACGCCAAAACTCTGGGTGAGTCCTGCGGATCCCATATTGCGCTCGTAGCGCTCGGTAATCAGACTCACTATTCATTTGACTAAATGATGAGACGAAGTCCTCTTGTGCTGCCTCGCTTTCTAAATACCAAATTGCCTCTGGGTAATCTCCGATAAAGCCTGGCACAATCGTCGCCGTGTCTTCTGTATACGCTCTTTGCCCTTCTTCATTTAACAAACTGGAGATGTTGTAGTGGGCATTATGGTGTAATAGCGAGAACGCTTGATGTGAACCGTCACTTTGCTTAGTAATAATAAACGAGACCTGAGGAAGCAAATTAATCGCCCTAACGGACATGCTATTGAGTGCCTGCAGTGGCTTGCCGACGGCTTGATAGTCATAATCCCTATTTAGAATCGGCTTAAGCACAGCATGTAGTTTGTCATACAACTCTTGCTTTGGATCGTCCGTTTCGTATTTTATCCCCGTTGGCGCACCGATTAGTGATTTACGATTGATAAACTCACTTAAGCTCAAGTGTGACTTACGATACCAATAGCGTTTAATTTCCTGTCGATGACTAAGTGGCAGTAAATTTAAAAAGTTTTGCTCACCTTCAAGCCTCAAAAAGTCCATATATAAGCGTGTGATCAACTGATGACCAATGTTGCCATACACGTCAAAACCTGCCACCAGCAAGTAGTGAATGCGCTCGAACAAGGCATAGTCTAATACCCAAGCTGTTTTGGGAGGCTGGCCGATAAAACCTTTAACCACCGTTGCGCTATCAAAATGACGGAAGATAGTTAATGCTGCATTCGGGTTTTCCCCCTCTCCACGCCAAATCAAGTCCATATTGAGACGCTGCCCATCGGCAAACATCTTATCTGCAAGCTCTGTTTTGGCACGTAAGTAATCCTGCTGCTTAGTGGCGTATTTCGCCCAACTGGAAAGCGGTAACGCATTACTTTGCTCAGCCGCAGGTAGCACCAAATCTTCATCATGTTTAAGCAGCAGCTGGTTCACCGCTTCATTGCTATTTTTTTCAGGATCAACAAACGCCACCCAGAAATGGTCGTTAATGACGTTAAGCGCTATTTGACCTCGACATACAGGGCCTTTGATAAAGCCTTTTACAATTAACTCGGCCTCATCCAGCATAAATTGATAACGAGAATTGACCGGAATATCTTTGAATACCTTAAATGGGTTTGCAGCAAGCTCTGGCTCATAACCTGGCAGTTCATCCACGTGATAATCCGCTACATAAAATTGCCGATGTAACCGTGATAGCTTAGCGTCGTTCAATGCCAGTGGCATGTGAGTTTTTGACAAAATGGTACTGCGCACTTGCATCAATCGATAATACACTCTATCGATCTTAGGATCGTCAAACGGACGCACCGAACTCACCAGTGCGATTGGCTGGCCCGGCGGCGTGCTTGAGCGTACCAATTGAAAAAACGCGGGGTCATCCAGATGAGGGAAGTGGATATGGGCTAAATACCAATGCTCAAAAATATAACGCGCGGCAAGGCGGTGTTTATTGGAGTCCTGATTAAAAAATTGTTCCCACTTTTTCACTTCTTTTTGTGCTGCAACACTTGGCTTTGCAATCTGGCTCATTTTACTGCCACTTTGCAGCCATGCTTCCAAGGTTTTGAATTCATCATGCGTGAGCGCTGGTAAGCCGTAGGGCATCCCCGCATGAGGCTGTTGTTTCGCAAGGGTAGAAAATTCATCCATGGTTGGGCAAGACTGCGTTCGATCTAAAGAGAAATCAAACTCTTTACCCAAAATACCTTGCTCAGGAAAACGATGAGACATTTTTAACAGCAAGCTATTGTAAAGCACACTTCCAGCTAGGTTGCTGTATTCAGATTGATTGCGCTCATTCAGCACTGGGGTAAAACCACGCTCACGCCACTGTGTCGTGGTTTGGGCATCGAATAACAGCCGGGTTGGTGTTTGTGCTAACAACCGCGTGCCGTCATACACTAATTCCTTTGACAATCCCCTATCTATTCCTTCTGGAGATGACAGTTTAAGCTGACAAGGTGCGTCATAACAACCATGGCAAACCACACAACGCGACTCCAAAATGGGCTTCACGCTTTGTAAGTAACGTGCACCGCCTTGGTGATATTGTTCGATTCGTGCTTGGGGTTGCTCTGGTCCAAACATATCATCATATTTAGACACACCCAAAGCCACACAGCCAGAAAGCACGGCGACAACCACCGCACAAAACAGTGCACGTTTAGACATTTACTCGCCCTCGTCGTCATCCAGCCCAAGATCAAAAGTCGGCATCATTTCTACTGGAGGCGAGACAAATAATGCATCGCTACTGGTGCTCAGCACAGCACTGAGAATAGGCCCGCGATTAATGAGCAATTGCAACTGATGTTCCGCACCTATCAACTCAGTCACTGTCGTACTAATGTTGTTGAGCGCATAGTCATCAATATGCAAGCTAATATTCTCATCTTCTTTTGGGTTTTGGCACAAATGAGCAAGGAGGTTCTCACTCAACATCACTGATACTTCAGCATCTGGAGAGTCGATATCACGATTCTCGATGTTATCGTCTAACAAAAAAAGCGGCAGTGATAATGGGGTATCTTGTTGTAATTCCATCAAAGGTTACCATCTGAGTATTTGCTTTATATTAGCACAGTTAGATGGCTGATGGCTGAAAAGGGGGCGACGATGCGCCCTGCTTGATTACCAAGGGAGCGTGTCTCCATTAGAGTGCCAAAAACCACCACTGTTTTCGATAGTTAGGTGTTCAATTCTCTTAATTAAACGTTCCGCGGCAACATCTGGACCAATATCACCTGCAAATCCCACCATCTGCGTTTGTACAAAGCCAGGATGGAATAGTCCAACAGCGATATCTTGGTTTTTCAGCTCGTGAGCCATACTCACACTCGCCGCGTTTAATGCTGCTTTCGACATTCTATAACCAATGTAACCACCAGAACCATTATCTGCAATCGAACCCATACGACTTGTGATCATGGCAACTTTACTACCGGCTTTGAGGCTATCGAGCAGTGCATGAGTGACTCGAATTGGTCCTAGCGCATTAACGTTAAATTGGTGGTCGATATTTTCAAAATCCATTTCCGCTAGCGTTTCATTGTGAAATACTCCAGCGTTATTAATAAGAATGTCTATTTTCTCCGAGCCCAATGCCGCCAATAGCTTTTTCGCGCCATTTTCCGTCGCAACATCTATATCTTCAATGATATCCACACCTAGAGATTCTAGTTCTGCCGATGCTTTGCGAACAACCGCGGTTACTTTGCAGCCTAGAGATAAGTATTGTTTACAAAACTCTAATCCAATCCCACGATTAGCACCGGTCACCAAAACATGTAGTGTCATATCCTTCTCCTCACGATTTTTATGCTCAAACTATTACAATTGGTATGAGTTTACTAAACTCAAGGTCAATCCTGACTGAATTCATTTTTATGATGTACTTTTTCACTTTCTGACAACTTTGCTACAGTTATAACTCTGACAACCGTAAGGATATGTTGTGAAACTCGCACTTAGCACCCTCTTGCTTTTCTTTATCCACAAGGCGACGTTCGCCTACCAAATCAATGTCAGTGAGCTGGTCGCTTATCAGCTTGGCCAACAGCAAATCGCACAACTCATGCAAAAAATATACGCACCTTTGGACATCACGCCCACACTTGTCGTGTTACCCAGTGAGCGCGGATTAGAATATGTAGATCAAGGGTTTTATGATGCGGAGGCAGGACGCACTAGCGCTATTGCAAATGCCTATCCTAACTTACTGCAAATACCCGAACCACTTGCAACCGTGCGAATGGCGGTGTTTTGTCTCAAGAAGGAGCGTTGTACTTTGTCGACCCGGCAAGACTATGTGGTAATACAAGGCAGTTTAATAACGGAGCAAGTTTGTCAGAGTAAAAGGTTGACCTGTAACGCGGTCTCTAACGATGTTTCTGCGTTTCAAGCACTTGAAAAAGGTCATGTAGAACAAATTTTAGCTGATGACTTATTTGCGCTTGGTGCGCTATGTCAGTCAGGACTCGCCGCAGTTTATGTGCGTAGGCTACGAGATGCGAGTTATCCTATTTATCACTATATCAATCGTAAACACCAAGACCTACTGCCGAAATTAACAGCGTCTATCAAGCAGCTAAATAGTAGTGGAGAGCGCGATACTATTCTAAACCGGCTCTCTGAGAACTTTGCCACTTGCCATGGCAAAGTGATTGAATTAGAAATGCATTAAGTTGAAATATCATCCATGGCAGATTCTATGATAGAGAATACCGCCCCTTGAGGATCGGTTATCACGCTGAAGCGACCTACATCTGGTATATCTGTCGGCGGTACACAAATTTCTCCGCCAAGCTTTTGGGCATATTCAGCTTTACTATCGCAGTCCAATACCGCAATGTAAACCATCCAGTGCGGAGGAATGTCTTCACCCCATTCAGCCGTCATTTCTAACATGCCAGCGACGGGTTGCTCATTTACTTTGAACAAGGTGTAGTCCATATTTCCCATGTCTTTGACTTCGATTTGCCACCCAAATAATGCGGAATAAAAGTCACGACTTTTGGCGCTGTTTTTACTCACTAGCTCAAACCAATAAGGGGTATTCGCTTCAAGATGACGTTGCGTCCCAATATGGCCACCCTCTTGCCATAACGCAAACACCGCGCCACCTGGCTCCTTTAACATCACCATCCGCCCTGCCCCTGGGACATCATGAGGGCCTGCAAGCACTTCAGCACCGAGCTCGTTGGCTTTGTTTAGACATTCATCGACATTGTCTACCGCCACATAAGCAAGCCAGTGACTAGGCATGCCTCCTTGTTGTTGCTCAGCGGTCATCTGATACATCGCTGCGACATCATCGACTTCTTTTTGCAACATGGTGTAATAACAATCTTCACCAATGGGCTGGTCAAGAATTTGCCAATCAAATAGTTGGCTATAGAAAGGTTTTGCTGACTGCCAGTCGCTTGAACACAATTCAATCCAACAAAAATAACCGGGTCTAAATTCACTAATTATTGCCATGATAAGCACCAAACTCATTCAAGTGTATTGAATATAGCAGCAGTAGCCTAAAGCCGCCTGAGGCATTTACACAAATTTACAAGTGTGGGAGGTTTATTGTTGTGGAATTAAAAATTAACCTATAGAATCCCGTTCCGCCTTTGAAGACTAGGCGAAATAAAAACAACTATAGGATGTAAAATGTTTAAAACTACTCTAGCTGCAGCAATCGTCGTTGGCGCAATGACTGCCCCTCTAGCTGCACACGCTTCTGATTCTGTAAACCCTTGGCAAGAATGTGGTATCGGTGCAATCATCTTCCCAGATAATGGTGCAGCTGCTGCAATTTCGAATATCATTTGGGACCTTGGTACGACTGCTGTTTCTACAAAGATTTCATCTGTAGAATCTTGTGCTGGTCGTGAAGTAAAAACTGCAATGTTTATTCAGCAAACATTCCCTACACTGGAGCAAGAAATTGCAGAAGGTCAAGGTGAATACGTGTCTGCGATGTTAGCAGTACGTGGCTGTGACGCAGCAGCAACAGCTGACATTGTAACCGCTATCAGAAATGACTACGCAGCGCAGCCTGCAAATAACGCTGAAGCACTATACAACATCGTAGAAACTCGCGTTTCGACTAGCTATTCAGCTCAGTGTAACGCAAGCTAAATAGTATAGGTGAGCACACCTAATAGCGCTGTGCTCACTTTTTTGATGAAGACCGTTCTCAAATATTCAGCTTACAGCTTACTGTTTTATAGTACAGCCACATTAAGCTTTGATACCAACGAGCTGGCCCAAAACACAACGTGGCAAAAACTTCTCCATCTAAAGAAAGATGGCCACAGTTTAATAAAATCAGCTTCTTTTTTTCTATCTGATCACACCCAATTTTCACCAGCGAACGAACTTAATGCAACTATTGCAGCTTTTCAACGTGAGCCTAGTTCACAGTGCCAATTTCCGGCTCGAGCCAAGTGGCTAAGATCCCAAGGCGTTCCGTTGCCAAAAGCGCCAGCTTGCGTGGCTTTTGATGAATGGAAAAATGAAGGTGACTGGAATTCTATCAGCTTAGTGTTTGCCTCCGGATACATGAGCAACCCGGCCTCGCTGTATGGGCATATGTTACTTAAAATCGGCTCTCAATCAGCTCACAATATCCTGTTAGACCGGAGTGTCAATTATGGCGCAATCGTTCCAGAGGACGAAAATGGGTTAGTTTATATAGCTAGAGGGTTATTTGGCGGCTATCAGGCTGGCTTTTCAGATCAGCGATTTTTTCATCATCACCATAACTACAGTGCGGACGAGCTGCGTGACCTTTGGGAGTACAAATTAAATTTAACACCAGATGAAGTCGAATTTATTACAAAACACCTTTGGGAATTACTAAACGCTCAATTTGATTATTACTTTGCTGACGAAAATTGCGCATTTCATATCGCACAACTTATTGAACTTGTGCTTGATAAGCCATTAACGACTGACCTACCGCCTTGGGTGATCCCTGTCACTATTTTTGATAGATTGAATCAAGCTAAGCACCAAGATAATTCTTTAGTGTCAGCGATTCATTATATTCCTTCAACAAGCAGTGAGTTCTACAACTTATATGAAAAATTAAGTCCTGAGCTCAGATCGTTGGCAATCCATCTTTATCACCATCAAAAAGACTTCAATAATGAAAAGTATCAACAGCTTCCAACTGAGCAAAAAGTAATATTACTTGAAGTATTGATGAGCTTTGTACAGCTGCAACTTACCTTAGAAAGAGACGAGAAACGCAACAGCGAGTTTAAACGTGTATTGCTAAAAGAACGAATAAAGCTTCCAGCAGGCATCAGTAAGGCGAAATCCCTCTCGGCTATAACACCAAGTGACAAAGCACCACACTTGGCAACAAAACCGTCGAAAGTAAGCCTAGCCATTCAGTCACAGCCCGATTCAGAGTATACTGCGAGGTTTGGCTTTAGATTGACATATTTTGATTCGCTTTCTCCAGACACTGCTAGAGTTAAATTTTCAAACTTAGAAATGCTGGATGTAGAACTTGCGCTAGCTGATAACGACATAGATATTTACAAGTTTGACGTGCTGGATTTAGAGTCCTTTAATCCAAGCTATGCAAAAGGGTTTGATAACCAAAACTGGGCTTGGCGCCTACGCTTAGGCTATGAAAAGCAGCAGGCTTATTGTAATGATTGCGCTTTTGTTGGATTAAATACTGCTGCAGGCTACGCCCATCTGCTAAATGCTAGCAGCATCACATTTGCTCTCGCAACAATAGAAACTTTTTCTATAAATAACAATTACTATCTCAGCCCTGGTATTGAAGTTGGCTTACTTTCAAGGCTAAATAATTCTTTTGCATTCAGAACCTCTATCTCGAAAAACACTCATCACGCAGCACATGTCAAACTTGAGCTCGCAAACCGGCTTTCGCCTCAATCCGATGTAAGAATTGGTTGGGACTATGCAGAAACATCCCGACTTTCATTACAGTTCAATTATTATTGGGATTAGTGGCTCACTTCGGCTGCCCATACTTAGGTGAGCGCACGCCATAAAGCAAACCATTGCTTGAGTCCGCTGATAATAATCTCTGTGATGCTTTCTGTGAAACTTCAAATCCTTTATCTGAAGTGCTTTCAATCACCTGATTTAGTACCGCGCCAATCAATGCGCCAGCCAAACTGCTATCACGGTCATCTCTGTCTTCACTACTTGACGCTTTTGATTTACCACGCCAAATTACTTGGCCAGTTTTTAAATCAACCAACCTTGCCGATAGCGCTACGGTAGTGTCACTATCTAATACAACGTATGACGTACCATAATCTTGAATCTCTATGTATAAGGCGGCGTCCGCAGCAAAGATTTCATAGAGCTTGTCTATCGCAACATTGTGAACATCATGAGCCACAGTTAAGCCGTTATTTTTAAAAGTCTCATTAACCAAAGATACTGGAAAAACATAATAGCCAGAGTCGGCAAGTGGCTTCACTACTGTCGCCATGACCCCGTAAGGCGCAACAACTTCATTGGAATTATTGATAGGCGGTAACACCAGTATCGACTTAGGATCGCTTTGGATAAAGGCACTATAATCCTGTTTAGGTGCCGTCGCACAGCCATTCAATAAGGCAAAAGTCAAAAGCACCAAGCTCGCTTTAATCCATTTCATCTTATTCTCCCTGCGCATTTTTTAGTAAAAAGTCGATATATTGCCTGGACTCAGGATACAGCTGTTTTTCCTGTTCAAAATACGCAAACCCTTTGCCGTTATCCCCTTGCATCAAATGTAAGTAACCGAGATGCGCATACATGCCTGGTGCTGGACTGATCTGCTTTACTTCGGCGCGCGCTATGCTTGACTCTAACTGACTGATCTGCTGCTCAAGCGACTGCCCATCACCTCGAAAGAACTCATAGAGATTACGTTCGTAAGAACCGTAATAATATTGTGGTGTCGTACTCTGACAACCAGACAATATCAATAGTAAAGTCGCCACAAATATCATTTGCTTCATAATTTACCTGAGGTTTAGATTAGCTGTGGGGATTGTCTATAAAGGCTTCCAATCGCCTTTCTCGATGCCACTCACCAAGTTATTAACGGCCTCACGAATGGCTAAATCAAGTACCTTGCCGTTTAGCGTTGAGTCATACCCTGCAGTGCCACCAAAACCAACCACTTCGCGATTAGATAAGCTGTATTCTCCAGCACCTTGCACTGAGTAGACGACTTCTGAACTAGTCACATCAACGATATTCAGATTTACCTTAGCGTAAGCAATTTGCGATTTTCCTTTACCTAGGATGCCGAACAATTGTTTATCACCTACTTCTTTTCGACCAAACTCGGAAACGTCTCCCGTGATCACAAAGTTAGCGCCTTTTATACTTTGTTTTGCGCCCGCAAATCCAGCTTCTTGGGCAATCTCTGTCATGTTTTCTCTATCTAAAACAATAAAGCGATTACTCTGCTGTAAATGGGTGGTCAGAATAGTTTTAGCCTGAGAACCCAAGCGATCCGGTCCTGAACTAAACACACCATTGTGAAAAGCTGAACGGTTTTGCAATTTACCAACCGCTAACTGACTTTTTGGTCCATTGTATGTCTGATTATATGAGGCCACTTTAGGTGCTTCTACCGTTCTTGATGCTTCCGTTGCGCAACCCGCGGTTAATCCGACAAACGTCAATGCAATTACTGTGGCAAGCGGTTTATTCATTATCATTCTCCTAAAGTCATATGCGCCTGTCTGCGACGCAGCGATTCGTTTTGTTAATAACAATGTAGATAAATTTAGCTGACTTTAGTGTTAATTTTTGTTTGGGAAAAATGCAATAACGCTACATCTAGATGGAATTTTAAAGATAGTGCAAAATAAAACCGAGTACAGCACCGGAAAAAGTAGTGCAGACGACTTAAGAAGCGGCCATCAACAAACCTAAATTCATTTTTATAACAAATAGTTATGGATTTGTAAGTTTGTAATTTGCTTAGTACTGCACAAAGCACCAAGCAAGATTACTGTTAAAAAGCGCCATACACTTTCCAACAAATTAGCGTTGGCGCATCACGCCTTCTTGAATAGTCGACGCAACTAACTCACCTTGGCGGTTGAAAAATTGACCACGTACTAGGCCTCGGCCATTAGACGCGCTCGGACTATCAACGCTATATAAAATCCATTCATCCATTCTAAACGGACGATGGAACCACATCGCATGGTCTATTGTCGCGACTTGCATATTTGGCTGCATAAACGACAAACCATGTGGTTGTAGTGCAGTTGGTAGAAATTCAAAATCAGAGGCATAAGCCAGCAAATAGTTGTGGATCCTTCTGTCGTCCGGCATGTCACCATTGGCTTTAAACCAAACATTTCTCACCGGGTCCTGTTTTTTAGGTTTGAATGGATTTTGAAAGTTTACAGGGCGCATATCCAGCGGCATTTCTTGCGTAAATTTCGCTCGAAGTGATTCTGGAATGAGGTCCGCATGTTCTTGATAAAAGTGAAGTGATGACTTCAATGTTTCAGGCTCTGGCACATCCGGCATCAAAGATTGATGAGAAACGCCGGGTTCATCCCCTTGGAAAGAGGCAGTCATATAAAATATCGGCTTACCATATTGAATGGCACTGATCCTACGAGTGCTAAAACTGCGACCATCACGAATGTTTTCGACATCGTAGACGATGGGCTTGCTTGCATCACCAGGACGCAAAAAGTAAGAGTGCAGCGAGTTAACAAAGCGCCCTTCTGGTAAGGTGTATTTTGCTGCGGACAACGCCTGCCCCATCACCTGACCTCCAAACACTTGAGGAAAACCAAGGTCTTGGCTTTGACCTCGATATATCCCTTGCTCAATTTCTTCAAGGCTGAGCAAATCCAACAGATTTTGTAACACTTGACTCATGTTGCACTCCGAACGTCTAGTAGAACTGGCGATAGTCGTTATAATGAGATAATACTTTTACCAAATCCAAGTAAGACTCGGACTGGTAGCAAACCAAGTACATTGCTCAAATGAGTATAATACATCATAACTCAAACTATTGGACTAACCCATATGGCTTATTGGCTGTTTAAAACAGAACCCGATGCATTTTCCATTGATGACTTAAAAAACGCGCCTGAGCAGCAAACTTTTTGGGAGGGAATTCGTAATTATCAGGCAAGAAACTTCCTGCGTGACGAGGTTAAGGTGGGTGACTCAGTGTTTATTTACCACTCAAGCTGTAAAGTCCCTGCGGTTGTCGGTATTGCCAAAGTGGTGAAAGCTGCAGAGCCAGATCCACATCAATTTGACTTAAGCAGTGATTATTATGATGCTAAATCAAGCACTGATAACCCTCGCTGGGTAGGTGTCACTCTAGCATATGAGCGGCACCTACGCCCGGTGACCCTGCAAGCGATAAAAGCCAACACTGCGCTCACCGAGCTGGCTCTAAAAAAAGGGGGGCGGTTATCCATCATGCCCATCATCGAACCTGAGTGGCAGGTTATTTTAGAGATGTCGGGGCAAAGCTAACGTTTTGCTTTGCCTTTTTGTCGCCCGTGCTTAGGCACTATGCTAATATATAGCAGCAAAGCGACCCAAGAAAACAGTAGCGTTCCTATCAGCCAGCCGTTTTTTTCATGCCCTTTGCTGCGCTTGCTTCCTGCAACCAAAGCGACAGGAAGTAAGTAAGCGCACACAACAGCAATCATCAAAAAGAGTTCTTCGAACATAGTGATGACCAGTCAACCTCTGATGCAAGCACCCGTTGCGGTGCAATATAGTGCAAAATATCTCCCCCTGTGATGTTGTAATCCAGAGGTGGGTTTAGATCCATATTTAGCGCATTTATATCGTGCGCAACACCGAGCAGCGTCGCATCATGATGCTGTTTAAAATAACCAAAAATATCACCAAAGGTTAAACAGCTTACCTCTGCAGGTAAGGCTAAGCTAAATTGCGTATCGCCGTGTAGCGTCGACAGCAATTCCTCTTGTACTCGGCTTGAGCCTGGGTCTTGCATGGCTCGCACTAAGATTTCCGCAGACATAGATGCTGAGCATTCAACATTTTTACAATGCTCTCTTAAAAGCAGTGCTTTGCTATCGTCCAAGAAGTGCGCGCTAATATGTGCTTCGGGTTTTACTACCCGGCTAAGCTTTAGCGCGGTGGTAAATGTCTGGTTATCATCATCGCCATCAATGATGATTTTGTCAGCCCGCTCGATGTTAATCCGACTTAGCTGTTCGTCATCAGTAAAGCTGGTTAAACGCGCAAATGCGACTTCCGGATAACTCAACAGCGGATGCTCCATGGCCTCGGTGACGGCTAATACGATTTTTCTATCTTCGCGTTTATTGTCACCTAAAATGTAATCCACCATTTTTTTTGTTCTGACATCATGCCAACCAAAAATTACAATGTGGTTTTGCAAATGTGCAAAGTCTTTTTCCCCTGTCATGCCTCTTCTCACCCAATACGTCACAAATTGTCCAGCTTTTCCCAATAACACACCAAATAGCGCAAGGCCAAATGGGATCTGTATTATGGCAACGACTAAACGGCCAAAATCCGTTGTTGCACTAAAGTCTCCGTAGCCAACTGTTGAAGTCGTCACCACGTAGTAATAAAAGAACGTGCTCAGTGGTAATAACGCCGATTCATTGCTGAGCCATAATAACCCCCAGGTCACCGACATATGAATGAGCGTTGCCATAAATAACAGTTGCCAGCTGGCCTTATCCACATGAGCCCGCATCAAAACAACTAAGCGCTTAAAAATTATAGGCATATTGCTTCCCTATCAAATACATACTGCTACCTTACTGCAGATTTTAGCCAAAAAACAACACGACATATCGACTTCTTTGATATAGTCTTAGAAAAGGTTACAAGAAGTAATGAGGGGTTAACATGGCTGGCGTATTGGCCTCAGTAAATCAACGCACACAACTGGTGGGTGAAAACCGCCTAGAGTTGCTATTGTTTCATCTTCATAGCCGCCACTTTTTTGCGCTCAACGTCTTCAAGGTAAAAGAAGTTGTTAAGCTCCCTCATCTTAACAAAATGCCCAATGCACACCCTAAAGTGTGTGGCGTAACCAACATCCGTGGCGAGTCTATTCCGGTTATCGATTTACGACAAGCGATATGCATGCCGCCATGCGACCGAGGCAAAGACTGCAACTTAGTGATCACAGAGTACAACCGCTCAGTGCAGGCTTTCTTAGTTGGTAAAGTTGACCAAATCGTCAATACTACGTGGTCCGATATTATGCCAACCCCTAAGTCTGTTGGCCGCAATCACTACCTCACCGCACTGACCAAAATCAAACGTGACGGCGTTGAACACATCGTTGAAATTATCGATGTAGAAAAAGTACTTGCCGAAATCGTCGAATACAAAGTTGAGATCCCGCAAGACATTCTAGATAAAGATATCATCAACGAGTTTCATGGCCGTAAAATTCTACATGCCGATGACTCGCCGACTGCTCGTCGTCAAGTTGCCGATACCTTGGCACAATTGGGCATAGAAATCATCCCAGCGACTGACGGCCAAGAGGCGCTCAATGTGTTAAAACACTGGGCCGACGAAGGTATCGACGTACAAAAAGAGTTACTTGCGGTGATCACCGATGCAGAAATGCCGGTTATGGATGGTTATCGACTCACCTATGAAATTCGCAATGACAGTCGCCTGAAAGACCTTTATGTCATTCTCAATACCTCACTCAGTGGCAGCTTTAATCATGCCATGGTCGAAAAAGTGGGTTGTAATGCGTTTCTATCAAAATTCCAGCCCGATTTATTGGTTACAGAGGTACAAAATCGGTTGAAGGACGTTTTGCAAAAATAAATATAAATACTGTATAAAAAACCAGTTTATGTTTCTTTATAAATCATAACGTTACCTTTATTCGGTTAGGTTTGCTTTGCGATATGCTGGGATTTACGGCAGCGACTCGGTATACTTGCCATCATTTGAGCAAATAGGCAAAGCAATGGACGTATCAGAATTACTCGACGGCCTCAACGACAAACAGCGCGATGCAGTCGCCGCACCTCTGCAAAACATGTTAGTGCTCGCAGGTGCGGGGTCAGGTAAAACACGAGTACTCGTTCATCGTATAGCTTGGCTTATGCAAGTTGAGCACGCCTCTGCATTTAGTATTTTCGCGGTAACCTTTACCAATAAGGCAGCCAAAGAAATGCGTGCTCGTGTTGAAGCGACGCTCAACGGCCCTGTTGGTGGCATGTGGATAGGCACTTTCCACGGCCTTGCCCACCGCATGTTACGCGCCCATCACCGTGAAGCTAAATTACCAGAGTCATTTCAAATTCTAGATAGCGATGATCAGCAACGAATGATCCGCCGTTTGCTCAAAGCCATGAATATTGATGAGAAAAAGTGGCCACCTAAGCAGTTAAGCTGGTACATCAGCGCGCGTAAAGACGAAGGATTAAGACCCAAAGATATTCAAGCATACGATGTCAATGAACAGCTGATGTTAAATGTATATAGTGCTTACCAAGATGCCTGTGATAGAGCCGGCCTTGTTGATTTTGCCGAGATCCTATTGCGCTGCTACGAGCTATTACAGCAACAACCTACCTTGCTACGTCACTATCAACAACGCTTCCGCCATATGCTAGTGGACGAGTTCCAAGATACCAACAGCATTCAATATTTGTGGCTACGCCTGCTTGCAGGTAGTGACAACAATATCATGATCGTAGGGGATGACGACCAGAGTATTTACGGCTGGCGTGGTGCAAAAATTGAAAACATCAAACGTTTTCTGGACGACTTTAACGCCGAAACGATCCGACTTGAACAAAATTATCGTTCTACTGCAACCATTCTAAAAGCATCCAATGCGCTCATTGAAAACAACGCCGAACGAATGGGTAAAAGTCTCTGGACTGACGGTAACCAAGGCGAGCCAATTTCAATTTACGCCGCTTTTAATGAACTTGATGAAGCACGCTTTGTGGTTGGCAAAATTAAATCTTGGTTACAGGCTGGCAATGCGCTCAGCGACAGCGCGGTACTCTACAGAAACAACGCACAGTCCCGAGTGTTAGAAGAAGCCTTACTTCAAGAAGGGCTAAAATACCGTATTTATGGCGGTATGCGTTTCTTCGAACGCCAAGAGATTAAAGATGCCCTGTCTTACCTTCGTATAATCAGTAATCGTAATGACGACGCGGCATTTGAGCGTGTGATAAACACCCCAACCCGTGGTATTGGTGATAAAACGTTAAGTCATATTCGCGATTGTGCACGTCACGAATCACTCTCACTTTGGGATGCAGCCAAAGCCGTACTTGCGCAAAAGCATTTAGCGGGAAGAGCAGCTACGGCGGTGACAAAATTTATTGAATTAGTCGAGCAGCTAGACGATAAAATTGCCGAGCTTGAACTGGCACAACAAGCACAGACAGCCATTGAGCAGTCAGGTCTCATGGCAATGTATCAAGCCGAAAAAGGCGAAAAAGGCCGCGCTCGAGTGGAAAACTTGGAAGAATTGATCAGTGCTTGTGGTCAGTATGAGCTGCCTATCGATGAAGATTTTACTTCACCATTACAAGGCTTTTTAGCCTATACCTCTTTGGAGGCAGGCGAAGGCCAGGCAGACGAGCACGAAGATGCGGTACAAATGATGACGCTGCACTCGGCCAAAGGTCTCGAGTTCCCATTGGTCTTTATGGTTGGGGTGGAAGAAGGCATGTTCCCATCGCAACAAAGTAATGAAGAGTCAGGCCGCTTGGAAGAAGAGCGCCGCTTGTGCTACGTCGGTATGACACGTGCCATGGATAAGCTTTACATTAGCCACGCAGAAAGTCGCCGCTTGTATGGTCAAGAAAAACATCACAGCCCTTCAAGGTTCTTACGTGAAATTCCTGAAGACTGCATGGAAGAAATCCGGATCAAAACGCAAATTTCTCGTCCGGCTAACTCGGGTCGATTCAGCCCATCAATCAGTCACGCGACCTTTGAAGATAGCGGCTTTAATTTAGGCCAGCGCGTCCTCCATGCCAAATTTGGTGCAGGTACAGTGCTTAACTATGAAGGTGCAGGTGCTCAATCACGCATCCAGGTTAGCTTTGATGATGTTGGTAGTAAGTGGTTAGTAACCGCCTATGCAAGACTTCAAGCACTCTAGTCTTTCACAATTACGTTCTCAGCTTGCCCATGCCCGCCATCGGCAACTCTTGCTTATCACCGGCAGCCAAGCTTGGTGTTACGCGCAGTGTCAGCAGCTACTAGCAAACTCAAACGATAATCTTATCCTAAGTAGCAATAAGACATTAGAAAATGCCGTTTGGCCTGAGCATTTACACCAAATACTCGGACAAGAATTTAGCAACCTAGTCTACGACGGCTTTAGCGGTATTGTGCCTAACAAAATCGCAGCGGCAGCGGGCACGGTAAAAGCAGGCGGCTTACTGCTGTTGTTACTTCCCGAGTTAGATGAACTCGACCACTGGCTAGACCCTGCAATTACCCGCTGGTGTTCAGAGGGGCAAACGCCCAAACACAGCCACTTTTTAAAAAGGTGGCAGCAGCTCTGGCAGCAACGAACAGTTTGGCATATCAGTGAACACTTTGGAGCTCAATTACCCTCAGCGTATCTTGCTACAAGTTCAGTGGTTAGTGGTATTGCAGAGCAACAAATTGTACTTGCGCAACTCTCCGCAATATTGGAAAACCAGCAAACACCTGTATTACTGAGTGCAGATAGAGGTCGAGGGAAGAGCGCGTTATTAGGTCTCTTGGCATCAAAGCATCCTACACAACAATTTGTTATTTGTAGCCGCCATTTTCATGCGCTGCATAGTTGCTTTAGCATGTTTGCTCAAACACTCAATACCGAGGTTGATGTAAAAACGAAGAAGCTGGCTAATCTCAGCTATATGGCACCAGATGCGTTACTACAACAAGCCTCTACGCTTGATAGCAATACGATTATTTTGGTAGATGAGGCAGCTGCCCTGCCAGTTCCATTTTTAATACAAATCACTCAACTTGGTTTTCGCTGCATTTTTTCCAGCACCTTAGTTGGTTATGAGGGTAATGGTAGAGGCTACACGTTACGGTTTAAACGCTACTTAGAATCACATTACCCAAGTTATCTTGATTTCACCTTGTCGACTCCTATTCGTTATGCGTCAGATGATCCACTGGAGCAGCAGATCAGGGATTTATTTGTACTCGAGTGTAAAGCGACATCACCCATATTCACTTCATCAACCACAATGCGTGCTATTTCCCAGAGTGAATTGGTAGAAAATAGCCAGTTACTTGAGCAAGTATTTTCACTGCTCGTTTTAGCGCATTATCAAACCAGCGTCGATGATTTACGGCAATTATTAGATGCACCCGATCTGCGCTTACAAGGTGCGTTTTGCAATAACGAACTAGTAGGTATTTGCCTTGCTGTCATCGAAGGCGAACTCGCTTCAGATCTCGCAGAAGATATTCTAGTAGGAAAACGAAGACCCACAGGCCATCTCTTGGCGCAGCAGCTAACGACAAGCTTGGGTGATAGCCGTTTTGTCACCGAAAAAAGCGCAAGAGTTGTTAGAATAGCCGTGCACCCGGATGTACAACAGCAAGGAATTGGCAGTCAATTACTTGAATGTTTTGAAACCACATTACCAGAAGATATCAGTTACATAGGAACCAGTTTTGGCCTTACAGCGCCATTGCTTTCATTTTGGTCACAACGTCACTATCAGCCGATGAAACTGGGATTTAAGCAAGATAAGGCCAGTGGCGAGTATGCAGTTTTGATGTTCAAAAAAATCCGAGGCGACTTAGACAACGCCTATACTCGAGTATTCAAACAAGCTTTTTTCTATCAGTTGCGCTCGCACTATCAACAACTCGATACTGAGGTGGTGAGCGCGCTATTGGCGACCTTACCCTTTGAACATATAACTAATGAGCAGCTAGATTATTTGCGCTATTTACGTAAAAGCAACCCGGTTGAGCAACAAGTATGTCCTTTTTTATGGCAGTTGATCACAACCGATCCTCGATTGCTTAAAAACTTAACTAAAGTTTCCAAAGCATTAGTGATTCGTCTAATATTACAGCAACATTCGACCCACGTCGTAATTAATTTGCTTGGGTTATCTGGTAAAAAAGCCCTCACCACAACGCTAAGAGAGACAGTACGGCAAGTATATGAGTATTTTCGGTGTTAAATTTTTACTATTCACTTTTGCTTCTGCTGTACTGAGCTTTGCAGCTTCCGCTCAACCTGTGGTGAAAATTGGTATGTCCACCGCACTCTCAGGTCCTGCAAAAGAGATTGGTCAACAACTAAGGGCTGGTGCTGAGCTACATTTTAACTTTTATAACCAGCATAAAACGGATGGCGCAGCTAAGATTGAGTTGCAGGTGCTAGATGATGGCTATGAGCCACACAAAACTGTAACCAATGCTCGTAAGCTCGTTTATGAAAATAAGGTCGATGCATTATTTGGCGTTATGGGCACCCCAACCTCTTACGCTATAAAACCAATTTTAGAACACTCTAAAGTTCCCTTTCTTATGCCATATACTGGCGCTGAGTTTCTCCAAGATCCTATTACTTTTAATGTGTTTAACCTCCGCACTAGCTATAATAAAGAGGCTCAAGATATCATCCGCTACTTCGTCGATGAACAAAAACTCAAGCGAGTCGCTCTACTCATACAAGCCGATGAATTTGGTCTCACCGTAGAAAAAAGCCTTACCAAAGCGTTAGCTGAACGTGGATTCAAACCTGTTGTGATAACCCGTTTTAGACGAAATACTGATGATATTGAGCGAGCACTTGAGCAAGCACAGCGCCATAAAATTGAAGGCTTGGCTATGGTCGGCACCTACACGCCACTGTCTAAGTTTATCAATCGTGCCATGGAAGTTGGCCTAGAAACACAATACGCCACGGTTTCATTTGCCTCCTCCAATGAGCTATTCGCTAGACTCAGAGGCAAGCCCAAAGTATTAGTCACCGAAGTTGTGCCTGACCCAGCGATTTGTAAGGGTAAGCTTTGTGACACTTTTCGCGAAGCAGTTCGCAATAGCACGCTTTCCCAAAACGAACAGGTATTCGAAGGCTATCTCAATGCCTACTTGTTGACGACTGCTATCCAGCAATGTGATCTGCCTATTGACAGCAATTGCCTACTAAACGCATTACAACACGAGTTGGAGCATAACACCGTTATTAAAGAGGTATTTATGCTCCAGCCAGCGCAAAAGAAATTGCCAGTTTACCGTTCCTTTTTCCAATAATGTTCTATGCTTAGTTGATACTGACCATATGCGAGGCTGACATGGATTTAATTAACTTTCGCGTCGGGAAAAAAACAATATCACTGCAAATCCTCGATATTCTATTAACTGAACGCTACGAAGAAAATTTAACGGATTTACCCAATGACAACCCCAGCTTCTTGGGCGTCAAAGATTACATGGGCGTACCGACCCCTATTTTTGATTTAGGGATCATATTGAACAAACGCTCTTCCTATGAGACCAATCAAGAATTGGTCAGCATGCTACAGCAGCGAGAGCAAGATCATAAAGAATGGCTTGTCGCACTCGAAGCAAGCATTTTTAACGATGTCCCCTTCACTAAAGCCAAAGATCCAAAGCAATGTGCTTTTGGACAGTGGTATTACGGCTTCAAAACTGAAAATGACGATCTTAAAGCACTACTGAGTCGCTTCGAAGAACCACATGCAAAACTACATTCATTAGCGGATAAACTATTAGTGATGTGCGCACAGGGACATAAACAAGAAGCCATAGATACTCTCGCTCGTGAAAAGAGCACCACTTTTAATAAACTCATAAGATTGTTTGAATCAGCCCGTGATCAGATCATGCTTGACCATAAACCTATCATCGTCTTTACCACTCAAGATGGCCAAAGTCCGCATATCGGTTTGCTTGTCGATAAGGTAGAAGATAACGTTCACTGTGACGAAAGCGATATTAAATCACTACAGGAAATGACCAGTATTGGTTTTGAAATCGATGCGCAAACCAAAAAGTTGATGAAGGGTTTGGTCAAGATGGGAAAACGTCACAGCGTATTGATTGACCCTAGCGCCATTTTCCGCCCAGAACATTTACAAAATTATGAGCCAGAAGAAACAGAAGAGTACGGCTTGTTTTAGATTCAGCAAATGGAGCACAAAAAAACGCCGCAAAATTGCGGCGTTTTTTGTATTCTAAGTAGCCTGCTTCGAGATAACTTGTTATCCCAAGCTCAGGTTACTTAGCTTGGCGGCTAGCGCGTTTACGCTCGCTTTCAGTCAATAATTTCTTACGAATACGGATGCTTTCAGGCGTTACTTCTACTAGCTCGTCGTCATCGATGAACTCAAGCGCTTGCTCTAAAGACATAACAACAGGTGGCACAAGGTTTTGTGCTTCATCAGTACCAGATGCACGTACGTTTGTTAACTGCTTACCTTTAAGCGCGTTTACCGTTAGGTCGTTATCACGGCTGTGAATACCAATAACCATACCTTCGTACACTTCAACACCGTGACCAATAAATAGGCGACCACGCTCTTGTAGGTTGAATAGTGCGTTTGTTAGCGCTTTACCTGCTGCGTTAGCGATTAGTACACCATTTTTACGCTGACCGATGTTACCGCCTTTGTGTGGGCCGTAATGTGAGAACGTGTGGTACATCAAACCAGAGCCAGATGTTAACGTCATAAATTCAGTTTGGAATCCGATTAGACCACGCGCAGGCATCATGAAGTCCATGCGTACACGACCTTTGCCGTCAGGAGACATGTCAGTCATTTCCGCTTTACGCAGACCAAGCTGTTCCATGATAGAGCCTTGGTGTTCTTCTTGACAGTCAATAGTCACTGTTTCGTACGGTTCTTCCAGCTGACCATCAACATGGCGCAAGATTACTTCTGGACGAGATACTGCAATCTCGTAGCCTTCACGACGCATGTTCTCGATAAGAATACCTAAGTGAAGTTCACCACGACCAGATACACGGAAGCTATCTGGGTTATCTGTTTCTTCAACACGTAGTGCAACGTTGTGCACAAGCTCAGCTTCTAGACGCTCAAGAATGTTACGTGAGGTTACGTATTTACCTTCTTGGCCTGAGAATGGAGACGTGTTCACAGAGAAAGTCATTGTTACTGTCGGTTCATCAACAGACAATGGTGGTAGTGCTTCGACATTATTCTGACAACAGATAGTGTCAGAGATTTTCAGCTCACCAAGACCTGTAATTGCGATAATATCACCAGCCGTTGCTTGCTCAACTTCGTGACGGTCAAGACCTAAATAACCAAGTACCTGGCCAACTTTACCATTACGTGTCTTACCATCAGCACCGACAATAGTCACTTGTTGGTTAGGTTTAACTGAACCACGTTTGATACGACCAACACCGATAACACCAACATATGAGTTGTAATCAAGCTGAGAAATTTGCATCTGGAACGGACCTTCAGGATCCGCGTTAGGCGCTTCAACTTCGTCTACGATAGCTTGGAACATTGGTTCCATGTTGTCAGACGGTTCATCAAGATCAAGTGTTGCCCAACCGTTGATTGCTGATGCGTAGATCACTTTAAAGTCTAGCTGTTCGTCAGTTGCACCTAAATTATCAAATAGGTCGAAAACTTGGTCCATTACCCAATCAGGACGAGCGCCCGGCTTGTCAATTTTGTTGATTACAACAATTGGCTTAAGACCCTGAGCAAACGCCTTTTGCGTTACGAAACGCGTTTGTGGCATCGGACCTTCTTGCGCGTCAACTAGTAGTAATACTGAGTCAGCCATCGAAAGAACACGTTCTACTTCACCACCGAAGTCGGCGTGTCCTGGAGTATCTACGATATTGATACGGTAGTCGTTCCACTTGATTGCGGTATTTTTTGCAAGGATGGTGATACCACGCTCTCTTTCAAGATCGTTTGAGTCCATCACTCGCTCTTCATTACCACCGCGCTGCTGTAGTGTACCTGATTGCTCAAGTAGCTTGTCTACAAGCGTTGTTTTACCGTGGTCTACGTGCGCGATAATCGCGATATTTCTTAACTTTTCGATGCTCATATTATTACTCAGTGAAGTTGGCCCTCAGTGATCCTAGTCGATCTACGCAAAAATGCGCGTTGAGATTGCCCGATTGAGAATTAAAGGTCGCGTATTATCTACTATTAATGTGACAGATGAAAGTTTATCCAACATTTTTTTCAATAATCCTCATCAGAAACTCATAAATCAATGGCAGAGTATCGGATCACCACAGTCTAAGCGCAGTCACAGTCCATTTATGGTCTTTTATCGTCCGATAATGGACTAAATGATTGCAATAAAAATGTAAATTCTATATTTATCAAAAAGATAAATTCTGGCATACGCGTTGCTGACCTTGTTCTATTTGAGTGACATGTCTGTTACAGAATACAGACGGATATCGTGAGCGGATTTGGGGTAAAAATGGTAATACATTCTATTAAAATGGCCTGGCAAAGACTTCAATGCCACATTAGTTATGCGTTAACAATCACGCTCACTCTAGCAATGACGCTAGGCGCATTGGTATCAATGTATAATCTAAATTATCAACTTCTCGCAGCTCCACTTCCCTATCCTGATTCTGAACGCCTAATGCTAATGCGTGGTGAATTAGTTGATGACCATAATGAGGTGAAACAGAGCAACTTTATTCCTCATGCGGGGAGTTTAGAGGCATATAACAAACAAACACAATTCTCTGATATCGAAATCATGGCCATTCAGAATATTAGTATTGATGTTGAACAAAGTTTACCGAGCAGTCCTACATTTAACATCGGTGCTATTACCCCTGAGTTTATGCCATTACTCAATGCGCCACTGGCATTGGGGCGCTACTTTAGTGCTGATGAAGGGGTCGGTAGTCAGCAACCCGTTGCAATCGTTTCATACCAAGTATGGAAGCGTTACTTCGGTGGTAACCCTGATATTTTAGATAAAACGCTCGTATTCAAAGGCGTTAGTTTTAAAATAGTAGGTGTTACTGATAAGCAATTTATTGAACCCGTATTATCAACACCCAACTGGTATACTGATGTATGGATTAGCTATGACTACAATGATTCACCAGCTCCGACATGGCAAAGGAATAATATCCAGACATATCAATTGCTAAAGTTACATGATGTGCAACATGCACGTCGCGCAAAGCTGTCTCTTGAAAACTGGCTCAACGAACAACTACAACAACAAACTGCTGGTGAACAAGCATTTGCCAACAGTAAAGTACATCTCAAATTTATCCCCGTTAAACATCGTATTATCGGTGAAGCATCGCAAGTGAGTATTATGATGTTGTTAGGGAGCCTTGTATTGCTGTTAATAGCATTGAGTAATATTTGTAGTTTAGTGCTATCACGTGCAGCAGAGCAACAAAAGAGCTTTGCTATTCAGGCCGCTTTGGGTGCAAAACCAAATCACCTATTTTTGCATATTGCAATAGAGCTAGGACTGCTGTTTATAACAGCCGCAGCATTGTCGCTGTTCATTGCCGAAGGGATCATCGAGCTGCTAAAGTCAGGAGTAGCTGGCCCATTAGCACGCCTACAAGAACTCAATCTAGAGATGCATACTATTGCATTTGCCTTCTTAGTCAGTATTACGGTGTGCTTACTCCTTTCTTGGATAGTAAGCCGGCAACTTAACTACCGCCATATTGTTCAGCAACTGCAAAGTAGTGGTAAAGGAACCAGCGTTCAAATCTCCGCAACGACTCGCACTTTACTAATCTCGTTTCAGTTATTTATCTGTCTTTCACTCCTCACTATTTGCATTGGGATATTCCAAACAAGCTGGCAAAACTTACAACGTGATACAGGGATTAGGGAACAAAATACCTATCAAGTCGCGCTTAACTTAGGCACTCTATTAGAACAAATGAGTCGGGAAGAGCGTCAACAATTACTCCTATCTGCCGTTGACTCATTGGCGAAGCTACCCCACGTCGCAACAGCTGGTATTGGGGGTTACCCGCCAATTTCCTACTGGTTGCCTGGCTTTTCTGACCGCCAGATGCAACTTGAACCGGGAATAGAAAAGAATGCTTTTGAGTATCAACGCACGACTGGTACGTCAACTTACTTCGACACCTTTGGTGCTAAACTTACCAGTGGGAGATCCTTTACCATGAAAGAAGCCATTAATAGTGATCCTGTCGTTATTGTAAATCAAACACTCGCTAAACGACTGAAAGAACAGGGACAAGTACTAGGTGCAAAATTATACCCACGTAATAGTCATGAGAGTTTAGAAGTGGTGGGTGTCGTTGATGATATCTATCTTCCTAAACAGCTGCACATCGCGAGAGTTTTTACACCAGCAATACCGACAGGTTACCCTTTCATTTTAATTCAAACCAAGCCTCACTCTACAATTAGCAGAGCGGAAATCAATCAAGTATTAACGCGTATTCACCCTCAGATGCGCGTTTACAACTTCCAATCTACAACTGAGCTTCTAGCGGCACATTTACAGCAAGAACGTGTAATCAGTATCTTCACCTTAACACTTTCTGTGATTGCACTTGCACTCGCTGCGCTTGGTATCTATGGTGTATGTAAATACAATATGGCATTACGACGCTTTGAGCTAGGTGTCAGAATGTCATTAGGCGCAACACCGATTGCCATATTTTCACTCGTGTTAAAGGATAATTTACGACCTATTCTAGCTGCCGTATGCACCTCAATCTTGGTATTATTGAGTATTTCGATGCTTCAGGATACGCTTGTACCTGTTACAATAAATAGCGCTATCCATTGGTTAGTTTCTTTCACTTTAGTCGTTATTCTAGTCGTTGGTGTTGCGCTACTATCCTTAAAAAGTATTATTACCCGCCCAGCATTACACTCGCTTCGCGGAGAGTAATGCGGCTGTTGATGGTATGATAATAATAAATCAAGGAAGCTTGCTGTGAGCGTTAAACCACTAATATTGCTAGTAGAAGATAATAGAGAAGTTAGGTTGGCCGCACGATTTGTATTAGAAGATTTAGGCTTAGCTGTCGAGGAAGTTGAAAATCCAGTACAAGCACTGACTTTTCTAGCACAGAATAAGCCTAAGTTAATCTTGCTCGATATGAACTTTGAACTAGATTCAACATCGGGGCAGGAGGGTTTAAAGTTTTTAAGACAGCAGCAGCAGCTTGGCAATACGACACCTATTGTAGCAATGACAGCCTGGTCACATACAGAGCTTGTTGTGCAAGCTATGCAATTAGGCGCTGCTGATTTCTTAGAAAAGCCATGGAAAAATCAACGTTTCGAACAAGTAATCCGGTATCAGCTACAGCTCAGTGATTTAACTAATAAAAATCAAGGGCTTCAGCACGCGCTAGCTGGAGATGCTAAACCCGTACTTTGGCGTAGTAAAACAATGAAGCAGCTCATGGAGCAGCTTGAAGTGATGGCCCCTACTGATGCTAATATTCTACTGACTGGGGAAAATGGTGTAGGTAAGAGCCTTATAGCCCAGTGGATCCATCAGCACTCACACCGTTCAACGCATCCGTTTATTTCTGTCAATATGGCGACAATCCCAGAGCAACTCTTTGAGAGCGAGCTTTTTGGACATACAAAAGGTGCATTTACGGATGCTAAATCAGACCGTGCAGGACGATTTAAACTCGCGAATCTTGGTACTTTGTTTTTAGATGAGATTGGTACCCTGCCTCTAGCGCAACAAAGCAAGTTACTTCGGGTATTAGAATCCAGAGAATATGAACCTGTTGGCTCAAGCACTACTGAAGTGGCTAATGTAAGGCTAATTAGTGCCACCAATGCAAAGCTTGAACAGCTAATATCACAAGCTGAGTTTCGCCAAGATCTCTTCTATAGAATCAATACTTTTACCATAGAAATTCCTCCATTGAGAACGCGGCCTGAGGATATTGAATTATTGGCAGAGCATTTTATCAAAACCCACGGTAACCGATACGGGAAAAATGAATGTAGCCTCACTCCCGCAGCACTCAATCAATTAAAACTTTATGACTGGCCAGGAAATACTAGAGAGCTGGGGCACTTACTAGAGCGAGCTGTTCTATTAGCTCAAACAGATGAAATAGGGCCGGAGCAATTACATATGAGCACACCATCGCAGCTTACACAAAATCATTCAGAAGCATTACCTCTGATCACATTAGAACAAGCGGAACAACAATTAATCACACAGGCTTTGAATAATACGGCAGGAAATAAACAACAAGCGGCTGAATTACTGGGTATTACTAAACAAGCACTCTACCGACGCCTTGAGAAATATGAGCTTAACTAAAGAACCGTTAGCTCGGTATTTTGTAGTAAAGTTTTTACTGCTGGTAGTACTTGAAATTGTAGGCATTTGCGTTTTGAGTTGGCACTTAGACGTGCACATTTCGGCATCCATAACTTTATATTCACTACTAATAATTGTCATTTTTATTCTGTGTCAAGGCTTGCTGGTAAGACAGCTCTACAATCGTTGTAAATTGTCTTTTGAACGCTGCGGTTATCAAGTCGAAGCATGGTTAAAACGTGATTTTAGCCTAAGAGCTAAACCCACATTTTCTTCGGGTGTTGTCGCGCAATTGCACAACCAACTGAATGCGCTCTCTGACATGTTGCAAAGTGAAAAAACGGATGAAGATGTCCAATCGTTTTTGGTCGCTGAGCTTATCAGTGTGTTGAATACCCCCATACTGATCTTTGATCAACGCATGCAACTTTGTTTTGGCAATGAAGAGTGCTACCAATTATTCCAGAAACCATGGCAAACTTTACGCTATAGTCGCCCTGAATCGCTTGGGCTAAGTAATACGCCACAGTGGCACTTTGTTGACCTTGGACTCAACAAGCGCTGGCAAGTTAGACACAGTACATTTACAAACCAAGAACACACTTATCATCTCGTTATTTGTATAGATATACAACATGCATTGCGAAATCAAGAGCTACAGGCTTGGCAACGCTTGATTCGTGTCATTAGCCATGAAATACGTAACTCACTTACACCAGTAACTGCCTTATTAGAAAGGTTGCAAACACGCATCAACGATCCTAGAGATAGCCAAGCTTTCGATATTGTCTTAGAGCGCTGTTTTCACTTACAGGACTTTATTCAAAAGTACACACAATTAAACCAACCAATAACAGTGACGATCCAGCGCCTATCGGGCACTGATCTCATAAAAATGGTACAAGGTATGTTTCCGGACCAACAGTGGCAAGTAGAGCTTTCTCCCGTTTACTTTCACGTTGATCCAACCCTGTTTAAACAAGTGATTATTAATATTGTTAAAAATGCCATAGAAGCTAGCCCGAGAGACTCAAAAATAACACTTCGGTTGTATACCACCAACAATACCGCTGTTTTTGAAGTTTTAGATGAAGGAAGCGGTGTAGCTAATAGCGATAACCTTTTTGTTCCATTTTATTCTACAAAACAAAAGGGCGAAGGTATCGGGCTCTATATCAGTCGTTACTTCGTTGAGCATATGTCCGGATCCATAAGCTTAACCAACCGCTCTGATAGGCCTGGAGCTCTTTGCCAAGTGCTCATTCCAGTACCCCTTAGTTAATCTAAACATCGGAAAATTAGGGTCTGTTGGCCTTTCAAGGTTAAATTTGCAGCAGCCTGTGTGGTATTTAGGCAAGACTGAGCCTATGTAGTGTGGTTGTTCCCCATAAATAAGCGATAACGCAGTATGGAGGTCAAGGCAGAAAAACAGTTATGCCATGCCTCATTTCATAATAAATAGCGCCATTCTTGTTCCACAAATTGCTGGTCCGATTTACTCATCCGCATAGTCCAGAACCGGACTTTACTTATCCAAATAAAAATAAAACAACAAACAAAACAACAAGATACAAATGGCACACTGTTTGCTTACATCAAGTTATCAATCCGATAAAAAAGGCAACTAAAGGTGGATGTAATAAAAAAGAAACAAGCTAAGCCATTACGTAAACTGTTTATACTCATAAGCATTCCTGTGGTACTTGTATCTATTTGGTTCATGATGGGGAAACTTTCAGATCAGACCAGTACTAAGCTTGAAAGGCATTCAATTATCATTGGCAATGTACAGCGCGGTAACCTTGACGTTGAAGTGACAGGCTATGGTGTACTTCGCTCAAATAAGCAAAAACTAATTACCGCACAAGACCCCGCAACAGTAAATGAAATATTAGTGCGCCCCGGCGGTGAAGTACTACCTGACACCATTATTTTAAAGATGCAGGATCCAGACCTGACGCAGCAGCTAGCCAGCGCAGAAATGGAATTAAACAGACAAAAAGCCAACTTCCGCCGACAAAAACTCGCAAACCAACGAGAGCTTCTCATGGAAGCTGCGACGTTAGCGGAATTAAAAAGTGAGCATCAGTCTCTAGCTATGCGCCGCGAAGCACAGCAGGAGCTCAGGGATCAGGGAGTTGTACCTGCAATTGAGGTAAAAACCGCAGAACTTGAAGAAAGACAGCTTGCTGAACGTGTAAAGTTACAACATCAGCGTATAGAGCAGTTAAAGTTACTGCATAAAGAAGACTTAACTATTTCACAGGAATTAATAAATCAAGCTAATTCCATTCTCGCACGACTTATAGAAAGAGAAGCTAAGCTCACCGTTCGCGCTGGAACTGAAGGTGTTTTACAACGATTGGCTGTAGAACTAGGACAAAGTGTTGTGGCTGGCCAAGAGCTAGCGCAAGTAGGTAGTAGCGCAGATCTTCAAGCACTTGTTCGTGTTTCACAATCTAAAGCCGAGCAAATACGAGTGGGTCAACCTGCGGTTGTAAACACTAGACGTGAGAAAGTGCAAGCAACTGTTACTAGGATCAGCCCTCAAGTACAGGAAGGGACAATCGAAGTCGAGCTCACCTTCAACGATGCCGTACCAGAATCTGCAAGACCAGAACTCAACGTGGACGCAACAATCATGACACATTCATTACAGGACGTGTTATACGTCGAGCGCCCTAGTAATACTCATCCCCACACCCAACAATCTATTTTCGTTTTAGATAGTGCAGGAGAGTATGCCAACTCAACATCTGTTTCATTCGGTATTGACGCTGGCAACTATATTCAAATAGAGGAAGGTATTGGCTTAGACCAACAAGTTATTCTCTCCGATACCACCTCTTTCAAAACAGCGCAGAAAATAAGAATAATTCAGTAATTTAATAGGATAACAAACTATGAAA
Organism: Pseudoalteromonas sp. XMcav11-Q; assembly: GCF_040104525.1. Lineage (NCBI taxonomy): Bacteria > Pseudomonadati > Pseudomonadota > Gammaproteobacteria > Alteromonadales > Pseudoalteromonadaceae > Pseudoalteromonas > Pseudoalteromonas sp. XMcav11-Q. Next base: position 4,979 of record NZ_JBECOX010000013.1, on the reverse strand, counting down.
GAAGCAATATTGAAAATGTCAGGCATCACTAAGGTGTTTAGCACAGAGGAAATGGAAACGCACGCGCTGAGAGGAATAGACCTCGAAATATATAAGGGTGATTTCGTCTCAATATGCGGTCCATCAGGTTGTGGTAAATCAACTCTCCTTTCCATATTGGGGTTACTAGATACGCCTACAGATGGAAGTTATCAGGTTGAGGGAATAGAAGTAAGTAAATTAAGCTTGAGTGAAGCTGCACATATACGGAACCAAAAGGTTGGCTTTATATTTCAATCATTTAATCTGATAGATGAACTGACCGTATTTGAAAATATTGCACTTCCATTGCGTTATCGCAAAGAGCCAATGACCGAGGTTGAGATCACACAAGCGGTTACCAGCTGCCTTACAAAAGTAGACATGGGCCATAGAGCTAGCCACCGCCCTAATCAACTTTCAGGCGGACAGCAACAACGTATTGCTATAGCCCGCGCTTTGGTTGGCAACCCTGCGTTACTGCTTGTAGATGAGCCGACTGGTAACCTTGACTCAAAGAACGGTGATGCCGTGATGGATATGCTCAAAGCGCTAAATTTAGAAGGCACCACATTGTGCATGGTTACACATGATCCTAGGTATGCAGATATGGCAACACGAAAGCTACACCTATTAGATGGCAAGATTTTAACTCCTCAAGAACAGAGCACTGAAAAGCATTCGGAGCCGTTGGCTAGCTAAATAACCATAAGAATACACAAGGAAGCTTAAAATGTACGAACCGCACTTCGAATTGCCAATTTTGCTCGTCACACAGCCGGTGAGGAGCTCAACATGTTGAAACAAGAGATCCAATCATGCTTATACTCTCTTAGCAAAGCAAAAATATTTACCCTTACTATAATTATAACTCTTGGAATTACTTTGGGCACGCTTATTGCCATGTTCAACTTAAACTTCCAGATTCTCGCAGCCCCCCTGCCATACCATGATAGTGAGAAATTATATGTCTCTAAGACAAACCACTACATAAAAGATAAAATTGAATTTGAAGACTACACCCCAATGCCAATTTTGGTCGAGGCGTATAAAAACGAAAAATCAGATCACATTCAAACTGCACTTTTTGCCTATGGTGAAGAAGTAATACGAAGCCGTGCCGATACCCCTCGGGTGAATGTTGCTTACACCACTCCAGAGTTTATGCCCCTTTTGGGTTTCAATTTCGAGCTTGGTCGTGGTTTTTCTGATGAAGAAGGTATCGATAGTATATCACCTGTAGCGGTGCTTTCTTACCACTCTTGGCAAACGTACTTTGGCGCAGATCCACAGGTTTTGGGAAAAACGTTCCAGATAGATCAAGTTAACTTCAGAATTATTGGCGTACTTTCAGAGAATACACCTGAGCCAGAGCTATATACTCCAGGCAGACTAACAAGTATTTGGCTTCCATGGGATTACCTTCCATCCTATCGACGAGATGCTCAGCAATGGGGATTGACAGGCCCAAACAGGCACATTTTAACTAAAATTTTAGCGGATGAAGATATCGCGAAGCTGAATCACCAACTGACAAATAAATATAACGGGCGTTTTAAAGCAGAAACTGCAGGTCGTTCATTTTTTAATGATATGACTATCACTTTTGAGCTAAAACCATTAAAAGAAAAAATCCATGGCGACAGTGCATCAAGAACAATTTGGTTATTAGTTGGTGCATTTTGTTTGACGCTAATCGCTTGTGCCAATATCGCCAATTTAGTGCTCGCAAGAGCAGTAAATCAGCAGCGGACTATGTCCATAAAAGCGGCTTTAGGCGCTCAACGAAAACAGATCGTTCGAGGCATTTTCATTGAGCTTGCGACATTAACTCTCTTATCAGCAATTTTAGCATTGGGTGTATCGGAGCTGTGCTATTACCTATTAAAATTAATTGCAACAGACAGCTTACCTAGTGTTGCACGCTTAACAACTAATGTGCCGTCAGTCATATTTTGTTTAACTCTTTCAGCATTATTAGCTTGGCTAGGTGCTTGGCTTATCAGTGCCAAAATTAACTTCAGTAAACTAAACGCTCAAATACAAAGTAGTGGTAAAGGTACCAGCATCCAAGTGAAATCAAGTACCCGTTCAGCACTAATTTTCAGTCAGATCTTTCTTGCTAGTTTATTACTGATTTCTTGCTTTCAAATCTTTATAAACTCATGGTCATTGCTAAGCCAGGCTCCCAATTTCGTAAGTAAAGATCGTTACCAAGTGGAATTGAATCAGCTTTTCGAACCAAGGCCAAGTCGCGCTGAAAGAGATTCATATTATAGTACGAGAAGACAACAACTACTTGATATTGTAAGCGAGATAAGAGCCAACCCTAGAGTTGTATCTGCAAGCTTAACTACAGGTACGCCTGTCGAGTTTGGTATTAGTACTTTCTTAAGCCCAGACTCTGGGTTTGAGAATCAGTATTCTGTCTCTGGCAACTTAATTGATGAAGCGTATATACCAACGTTACAGTTAGACATTCTCCAAGGTCGCAATTTTACTCGAGAAGACGTGTATAATCGCTCTCCTTACCTCATTGTAAATAAAGAGTTTGCCAATAAGTTAAAGCCGGGTGGCGATGTAGTTGGTGAGCGTTATTACTGGTTAAATGGACGCCGTACAATTCAATATGAAATTATTGCCGTCACCGAAGATCTAAACCTACCGGAACAAAATAACTCAGCCAAAATGTGGGCTGTAGATAATATCGAGCGTTACGCTCCTTCTTTTATCATAGAAGTAGATTCAAACCAGCAGCTTACTCCCCAATTTATAAATAGTATTATCGCGAAGACCACACCCACGTGGCGAGTCTCGGATATTCAACCACTTGAATCACAATTAGCAAATTCTCTTGCGCTTCATTACATCGCTAGTTGGGCATCTCTAGCTTTGGCAATAGTGACACTTTCAATCGCCGTGATTGGTATATATGGCGTATTAAGTTATGGAATTAGCATGAGAAAATTTGAACTCGGGGTTCGTATGGCTATTGGAGCGTCACCACTTACTATTGTGAAAGGTGTGATCTTAGAGAACTTTAAGGTCATCATACTCGCGCTAATTGGAGCTGCAATCATAGTTTCAGGCGTTGCAGTGTGGATAACTTCAACCCGTTTCACATTCGCTCTTTCAACAACAGGATTAATATTACCAATAGTTACTATTATTGCAGTAACTGCGTTTACATCCACACTTGCTGTTTGGGGGATTATCAGAAGACCGGCAATTTATTCCCTACGAGATCAATAACTGCCCATCTAAGCACCCAGAACTCGGATTGAGAAACTATTATTCCGAGTTCTGCTTTCCCTCAATAAACATTCTAAAAAGCTATTAATTAACACGCTACGAGATGTAATCCACCTAAGTGAATTTTAGCCAGAACGCAGAATTTGCAGTCAAGCAACTTATACGAAAATTGATGAATTAAGCGCAGTGTGATGGCCTCTCGCATCAATGCCATTGATTAGTATCTTTACCTTGCTGTTAGGCCTACACCGAATAATTATGCTGTGCCAGTTTTAGCTTGTACAAGTGTTGATTACATTAAATAACCTGAGCTTGGGATAACAACTTGTTCTCTAGCAGCTGTTATCCCTTACTACTGCGTTAAATTTTCTTGCAATAGGCCAGCTATTGACGCACAAATTTGCCTTGCATTTAAGAAATAACTTCTGGCTAGAGTGATATTACGCTTTTGAACTTAGTGATTTTAGTGGATTAACTTACTTCTTACCCCGAGGTTAAATAAATGAACTTTTTTAAGCGTGGAGATATCGTATTTTCGTTCCAATTAGTTGGAGAATTAGCGTGATTGATGTTAGACCGATAAATAAAAATGGGCCCCATAACAGTATGGAGCCCAGCTCATTTCTACAACTGATTCATCTACGTCTAGTAGTTATTGAATACCGAGATAACGTAACAAGCCATGACTGACTTGCTCAACGTTAGGACTTTCCAGCATGGATTTATGACCTCCCGGTACCATTTCAACTGTTACAGGACCACTAAACCACTGCTTTGATAGTTCAATATAATTGCATGACTCGATCGATGAGTCCTCCGCGAACATCATTAGCACCTCTTTGTCCCAGATCTGATCAGGGCTATATGAGAAAAACGCTTCCGACTGCCACTTAGCCAACCTATTCAACTTATTAACAAGCTCTGTGTCTTTAAGTGATTGTGTCCATGTTGCTATATTTTCTAATCTAGAGTCCATATCCATCCTGTATGAACTCTGCGCAAAATAACTATCCAGCAAAACAAGCGATATTTGATTCTCAATACTGCTCATACACTCTGCAACCTCTTGGGCCAGAGCTCCACCATAAGAATGCCCAACTAAAACGATCTGTTTATTCTTAAACTGTGGCCTAATGCTGTCAAAGATATACTGTCCATGTGACTTGATCGTAGTAACTGACTCACAATCATCGAATACACCGGGATGGTGAATACTGATACATGGTACTCCGTGTGTATCAAGAGTCTGAGCGAAAGACCTAAAATCATTCGGTGTTGACAACACCCCAGGAATCGCAACAACCAAAAACTCAGACTTATCTTCACTTGCACTTTTGTTTAAAAATACTAAAGGCGAATTGTGATTTCTATCTGCTATGTTTTTACTCTGAATTGCGTTGGCTTGCTCTCTCAGTGAGAGTGCAGTATACAAATCTGGAAAAGACACAGAAACAGCTAACTGAGCTTGGATCTGATTGTAAAGTTTTACCAATAACAACGAATGCCCACCCAGAGTAAAGAAGTTCGCCGTTGCACTGATCTCAGCGGCTTTTATACCCAGAAGCTGTGCCCAAATACCGGCTAACTGTTGCTCAATATCACCTTCAGGGCTTACATATTCCCCTTGCAAACAACCCACATCTGCACTTGGCAATGCCCGTCTATCCACCTTGCCATTTGCCGTCAATGGCCATTCATCCACTGCAATC